>NZ_CP039253.1:2011500-2682000 GCF_004795915.1 Rhodococcus sp. PAMC28707 | reverse complement strand
GGACGGCCTCAACGAGAAGGCCGCGCCGAACTTCTTCAACCGCTCCTTCTCGATGACCGCACGGATCGACGGCGATTGCAGCGCGGCCAGCGGCGTGCTGGCGAGCATCGGCGGCCGCTTCGGCGGTCTGTCCTTCTACGTGCTCGAGGGCAAGCCGGTGTACTGCTACAACTACAGCGGCGGCGGAGTCACCCACGTCCGCGCCGAGCAGACGATCGCCGCGGACGCGAAGGTCCTCGCCGTCGACTTCGATTACGACGGCAAGGGCTTCGGTATGGGCGGCGACGTGACGATTTCGGTCGACGGCGCGGTAGTGGCTCAGGGCCGGGTCGAGGCCACCGCGCGCGGCATCTTCAGCATGAACGAGCAGTTCGACATCGGCCGTAACCGTGGCAGCGCGGTCTCGCCGGATTACCAACGCAAGGGCCCCTTCGCGTTTACCGGCACGCTCACCTACCTCGAGGTGGATCTGCCTGCGGCGGAGGACATCTCTGCGGCGGAGCGTGCCCAGATCGAGATGGCGACACACTAGCGGCCACGCTCCACCCAGCCCATCGACCCATCCCGCGGTAATCGATCGCGGTTCGGTCTCCACAATTCGAAGGAACTCAATGACTGTTTTCAGGCAACGGCGACTGGGCACTATGGCGATCGCCGCCATGGCGAGCGGCCTGCTCCTGGTCGGCTGCGCGAGCAACAACGGTGGCGGGTCGGGACCGGAGACCGAACCTGGCGCTGTCGGCATCATCGGCGACCAGGCCGACGGCGGCACCCCGGTGGACGGCGGCACCCTCAGCTTCGCCGGCTATTCCCCGGTCGCCAGCCTGGACCCGACCAAAACCCAGCCGGCCGGTTCCACCGGCGGCACCGAGATGGCCGCTGTATACGACCTCCTCGTGCGCTACGACGCCGAATCCCAGTCCTACAAGCCACAGCTTGCGGAATCGCTCACTTCGAGCGAGGACTACACAACCTGGACCATCACGTTGCGCGACGGCGTCACCTTCAGCGACGGCACCCCCCTGGACGCCGCCGCCGTGGTCGCCAGCACCAACCGCTTCAACGAAAAACGTGGCGCCAACACCCAGGCATTCCAGGCCGGCGTCAAGTCTGTCGAGGCCACCGATGCATCCACGGTCGTCTACACGATGAACCAGCCGTGGAGCGAGTTTCCGTCGATACTCGTCTTCGGCCACGGCATGATCGTCGCGGCCGGCTCGGACCAGCCGGATGGCACGTTCACGCCGGTCGGCGCCGGTCCGTTCGCCTTCGAGTCCATGGCCCCGGGCAGTGAACTCGTGCTCACCGCCCGCGAGGACTACTGGAACGGCAAGCCACATCTGGACACCCTGAAGTTCGTCGACATCAAGGATGATCGGCCCAAGATCGAAGCCCTCGACACCGGCGGCATTCAGATGGGTTTCCTGCTCAACGCCGCATCCATCGACGAGGCCAAGGCCACCCTGCCGGGGTTTTACGAGACTCTGGGCCTGTCCAACCCCGTCGTGCAAATCAATCAACGTGACGGCCGCCCCGGCGCCGACCTGCGGGTACGCAAAGCCATGCAGCTGGCGATCGACCCCGAGGTCATCGACATGCGCGCCAAAGACGGCAAGGGCATGCCCGGCACGGAAATCTTCCAATCCTGGTCCAAATGGCACAACGACGTCCCTCCCGTGGCGCTGAATACCGGCGAGGCCACCGAGCTCGTCGACGCCGCCAAGACAGACGGCTTCGACGGCACGATCACGTACTTCACTTCGCAGACGCAGGCCGGGCAGGCCGCAGCCCTGGCCATCCAGGCGATGCTCGCGCCGGTCGGCATCGATGTGAACATCGAGTACGGTGCCTCGATCACCGACATCGTCAAACGCATCTATGTCGACAAGGACTTCGACATAGCCACCGGCGCCTACAGCATCTCGGACGCCGCGCCGTTCCTGCGTTTGTTCAATTCGCTGCACAGCACGTCCACCAACAACATCCTCGGCGTCGACGACCCGAAGATGGACCAGCTTCTCAGCGACGTCCAGACTGCGAAGGACGACGACACCAAGCGTGCGGCTATGGCCAGCTTGCAGACCGAGGTCAACGAAACTGCCCCGTACCTGGCGCTTTCTGCGGGTGCGAACTTCGTGCCGTGGACCGACAACGTGCACGGCGCGGTCCCGAGCCTGGACAGCATCATCTTGCTCGATCAGGCGTGGATCCAATAATCCAGACCACACGCTTTGCCCCCACGTTCCCCAGCATTCAAAAGGAGCTTGTACCAGTGAGTAATAACGACACAGTTGCTACGGCGGCACCGGCAGCCCCAGCCAGGCGGAGCCCCTTGTCCGCGGTGTATGTGCGACCTCTGCACCGGACCGCCGACGACAGCGCGCAGGCTCCCTACACCCTCTTCGATGTAGTCCCGTACTCCCGGACGATCGGCGCAGAAATCCGCGGAGTGGATCTGTCTGCGAAGATCGATCCGCAACTGCAGGCCGAACTGCACCGATGCCTACTCGAGTGGAAGGTCATTTTCTTCCGTGACCAGAGGCTCGACTCGCGCGCCCACCGCGATATGGCCTCGCTGTGGGGGAAACCAGAGGTCCACCCCTTCCTTCCCAAGGCCGATCACCCCGAGGTGGTCCTGCTCCAACGTGGCGAGCACGATATCCCGGTAGAAAATGTGTGGCACAGCGACGTCTCTTTCATGAAGGCACCTGCGATGGGATCCATTCTCAAAGCCGTCCAGGTACCACAAACCGGCGGCGATACCCTCTGGGCCGACATGGCGGTGGCTTACGACGGGCTGTCTGATGCTGTGAAGGAGCGAGTCGAGGGCAAGATGGCCGTCCACAGACATCAGTTCGGACGAGGTCTGGCACCGGAGGAAAAGGCGAAGAAGGATCGGGAGAACCCGCCTCAGGAGCACCCTGTTGTTCGCACACATCCAGAGACCGGACAGAAGCTGATCTACGTCAACAAGGTGTTCACTTCACACATCCTGGGGATGGACCGTGACGAAAGCGACGAGTTGCTGGAGATCTTGATGCGCGAGGCGACCCACCCCGAGTACCAGTGCCGCTTTCACTGGGAGCCCGGTTCCGTCGCATTCTGGGACAACCGTGCGACACAGCACTATGCGTGCGGTGACTACTACCCTGATCCCCGCACGATGCAGCGCGTGACGATCACCGGTGATGTCCCGTTCTAGCCCCCAGCGTGTGACTCGACACTGGGCAGCGGCCCGAAGGTGAGACGAACATCGTGGTGGTGCTCGTCGAAGACATGGGTCACTCGGATTCCGCAGCACGCGAGAGTCTGCAGGAAGTACATCACCTGAAGTAGCTTCGCCACCTTGTGCGCACCCTCGGGTGCGCACAAGGTGGCGCGCTGTTGCCGCGTGCGCTTGCACGCGAGCCAAAGGCTTTGCAACACCGTCGACGCACGCCGAGGGGATCAGCGGAAAACGAGACCACCGTCGATGAGGGCGGCTTGCCCTGTCATGTAGTCCGAATCGGGACCGGACAGGTAGGACACGAATGCTGCGACGTCTTCGGGTGTCTGCGCGCGTCCGAGCGCGATTCCGCCGACGAATTTATCGTAGGTTTCCCCTTCGGCCGCACCGGTGAGTTCGGCGAACCGTTTGTCGATGGTCACCCACATGTCGGTCCCGACAACTCCCGGGCAATACGCGTTGACGGTGATGCCGTGCGCCGCGTACTCCTTCGCGGCGGTCTGGGTAAGCGCGCGGACCGCAAACTTGGTGGCGCTGTAGACCCCGAGCATCGCGAAGCCGTCATGACCTGCGATGGACGACGCGTTGACGATCTTGCCCTTCTGCTGCAACGACCTGAATTTCGCTGCAGCAGCTTGGATTCCCCACAGCACACCGTCGACGTTGACCGCCCAGATTTTCCTCGTATCCTCCGGACGAACGTCATCGAGAGGAGCAACCTGCGCAATTCCGGCATTGTTGATCATCACGTCGAACCCACCGAGCGCCTCGTGCGCATGATCCACCGCCGCGAACACCTGGTCCCGATCGCTGACATCGGCGACGAATATGGTTGCCTTCCTGCCGATCTCGCGGACCTCGTCGGCGACACCGAGAATCTTGGCCTCGTCCAGGTCGACCAGCGCGATGTCGTGCCCGTCATGGGCGAGTCGAAGTGCGATTCCGCGACCGATGCCTTGGCCCGCGCCGGTGATCAGTGCAACGCTCATGCCGCACCTTCGTTCGGATCGACGAGCACCTTCATCTTCGTACCCGCGTGCAACGCTTCGAATCCGTCGTCGATGACGGATTCGAGTGCGATCTTGTCCACCCAACCGGTCGTGTCGTATTTGCCCTGCGACATGAGATCGATGACCGCGTCGTAGTCCGCCGAGGTGTAGCACAGCGAGCCTTGAATGCGAGACTCGTTCATCACGATCTTCTGAAGTGGTGTCATCAAAGGCTTTTCGTAGATCGCGACACTGATCAGCGGTTTGCGGGCACCGATGCACCCCAGGGCCGTCTCGACGGCGGGTTGCACGCCTGCCGCATCGTAGATCGCGTCGGCGCCGCGGCCGTCGGTGTTGTCGGCGATGAAGGCCGGCACGTCGACGGCCAAAGGGTCGAGCGTTTTGGCGCCCAGAGCCTCGATCGATGCGCGACGGGTGGGCGAGGGCTCCACCACGTAGACGTCTTCGAGTCCCTTGCCACGGAGAGCGAACCAGAGACCGATTCCGATCGGTCCGGCGCCGAAAACCATGGCGGTATCGTCGGGTTTCGGTTCACCGAGAGTTGCAGCGTGATAGGCGACGGACATCGGTTCGACGAGCGCCCCCAACTCCATCGAGACGTTCGCGGGGAGTGCGTGAATCATGTTCGTGGGCACTACCGTGTACTCGGCCATTCCGCCGTCGGACATCAATCCGTGGAAGCCGATCTGCTGGCAGATATTGTAGTTGCCCGCCCGGCATGGACCGCAGTGGCCGCATCGATAGAGGGGTTCGATGGCGACGCGATCACCGATCTTCGTCCCGGTGACGCCTTTGCCCACCTCGGTGACCGTTCCCGAGAATTCATGGCCGAGGACGAGCGGGAGCTTCTGACCGGTGAGGGGATGCGGTTCGGTCGGGATGAAAATCGGTCCTGCGTAGTACTCGTGCAGATCGGTACCGCAGATACCGTTGTATCCGACCTTCAGTTTGACCTGCCCCTCACCGGGTGAGGGTTCGGGTACGTCGGCGATCTCCACTTTGTTCGGGCCGTAGTACACAGCTGCGCGCATCGGGTACTCCTGAGTTGACGAGGGTCGATGCACGTATGTCTATGTGACCTGAGGCGCAGGCGACAGGGTTGCAGCGCGTTGCATTTCTAACGATCGTCAGCGCAAGTACCCTTTCGCCGCCCCGCACATCCTGAAGAAACTTCGGCTCGCAAACACCGCCGCATGCAACCCATTGCAACTCTCGACCAACGCGCGCCTGCGGTGTGTGCTGGATCACAGAACACGCACACGAGCAACAAGGGAGTTGGCATGACCCAGACCATCGAGCCTGTAGAAGCAACACGGTTTCAGAGCCCCCAGGAACGCGTCGACGCATGGTTGGCCGACTTCGAGGCCGCACTGACGGCCCGGGATATAGAGCGGGTCACTGCCAAGTTCACCGTGAGCAGTTTCTGGCGAGATCTGGTCACGTTCACGTGGAACCTGAAGACCGTCGAGGGCCGTGAGGGAATCGCGGCCATGTTGGAGGACCGTCTCGACGACACCGACCCGTCGAATTTTCGGACGATCGAAGCCCCCGACGAGGCCGACGGTGTCACTTCGGCGTGGATCGAGTTCGAGACCGCGACCAGCCGCGGCAAGGGGCATCTGCGTTTGAAGAACGACCCGGAAACCGGGGAGGACACGGCCTGGACGCTGCTCACCACGATGCAGGAACTCAAAGGCTACGAGGAGCGCCAGGGCCACACCCGCATCAAGGGCGCGGTGCACGGCTCCAACGCCGACACCCAGAACTGGGCGGAGAAGAAGGAGATCGAGGAAAAGGAACTCGGCTACACGGTCCAGCCGTACGCATTGATCGTCGGCGGTGGCCAGGGCGGAATTGCTCTCGGCGCACGATTCCGCCAAATGGGTGTGCCCGCGATCGTCGTCGATCGCGCGAACCGGCCCGGGGATCAGTGGCGCGGACGCTACAAGTCCCTGTGCCTGCACGATCCGGTCTGGTACGACCACCTGCCGTACTTGCCGTTCCCAGCCAACTGGCCGGTCTTCGCCCCGAAGGACAAGATCGGCGATTGGCTCGAGATGTACACCAAGGTCATGGAGGTTCCGTACTGGAGCCGGACCACCGCGAAGTCCGCAACATACGACGAGGCCACCGAAGAATGGACCGTCATCCTCGACCGCGACGGCGAGGAAGTGATCCTGCGACCCAAGCAGTTGGTGATGGCCACCGGAATGTCCGGTAAGAAGAACGTTCCGAACTTCCCAGGAATGGACGAATTCGAAGGCGAGCAGCACCATTCGAGCGAACACCCCGGTCCCGACGCGTACGTCGGCAAGAAGGTCGTCGTCGTCGGATCGAACAATTCAGCGCACGACATCTGCAAGGCACTGTACGAAACAGGCGTCGACGTGACGATGCTGCAGCGATCGTCCACACACATCGTCAAGTCCGATTCGTTGTGCGAGATCGCCCTCGGTGACCTGTATTCCGAGCGTGCCGTCGAATCCGGAATGACGACGCAGAAGGCCGACTTGACGTTCGCCTCGCTGCCGTACCGGATAATGCACGAGTTCCAGATCCCGGTGTACCAGCAGATCGCGGAGAAGGACAAGGACTTCTACGATCGACTGGAGAAGGCCGGCTTTCAGCATGATTTCGGCGACGACGGTTCAGGGTTGTTCATGAAGTACCTGCGCCGGGGTTCGGGATATTACATCGATGTCGGCGCCTCGGAACTCGTCGCCGACGGAAAGATCAAACTTGTTGCTGGACAGGTCGATCGGATCAGTAAGACCGGTGTCGTGCTGGCCGACGGCAAAGAACTGCCCGCGGACCTCATCGTCTACGCGACCGGTTACGGGTCGATGAACGGCTGGGTCACCGACCTGATCGATCAGGAGACCGCGGACAAGGTCGGCAAGTGCTGGGGCCTCGGCTCGGACACCACCAAGGACCCTGGCCCGTGGGAGGGAGAGCAGCGCAACATGTGGAAGCCGACGCAGCAGAAGAACCTGTGGTTCCATGGCGGCAATCTCCACCAATCACGACACTATTCGCTGTACCTGGCACTGCAGATCAAGGCACGCTACGAGGGCATCGACACCCCGACCTTCGGCCTGCAGGAAGTGCATCACCTGAAGTAACCTTTCAGCGGTCTTGTGCGCACCCTCGGGTGCGCACAAGACCGTTCGAGTTACTGTCCCTTCGCTTTCGCGAGCTACTGCCCCTGCGCTTTCGCGATCAGCGCGTCCTCGGCGCGTACCTGGTCCAGATTGACCACCCGAGTCGGCAGGATCGTCGAGTACAGCCAGTCAGTGGCAACTCGAACTCTCGCCGCGGCGGTCGGCAACGCATAGAGGTGATAGCTGCGGGCAACGAACTTCGCGACCGGCCCCTTCAGCGGTATCCCCAAAGGCTTTGCAACACCGTCGAATCCGCCCAAATCCGCAACGAGTCCGAGATCCTTGTGGAAATACGGCTTCGATTCTCCGACGCCGAGGCTTGCCGCCACATTCTTCGCAACCTGCACCCCTTGCCGCTGCGCATGTTGAGCGGTCGGCGGTGTGGGTTTCGACGCATCCAATGCGAGATCGGGCACCGCAGCCGCGTCGCCGATGGCCCAGACGTTCGGCACTCCCGCCACTGTCATGTCGGGTTCCACGACGAGACGACCCTTCTCGGTCGGCAGGTCCAGCTTGGCGATCAGCGGACTCGGCGCCACTCCCGCGCCCCACACGAGAGTCCTCGACGGCACGACGGTTCCGTCGGTCAGCGTCACCGAGGTTGCGGTGGCCGACGCTACCGACACCTCGAGCCGGATCTCGACCCCACGTGCGGTCAATACGTCCATCGCTTCCTTGCCGAGCTTGTCCCCCAGCTCCGGTAGAACTGCAGGCGCCAGGTCGACGAGAAGCCATCGAACATCACTCGGGTCGATGCTCGCCCAGCGGGTCGCTATTCCTTTGACCCAGTTCTGCATCTGCGCAACAAATTCCGTGCCCGTGTACCCCGCGCCGACAGCGACGACGGTGAGCCGCTCGATCCGCTCTGCGCGACCGGCCGGAGTATCGGGCAACGAGTCGGCGGCATCGAGCTGCGCGAGGACATGGTTGCGGATGAACGTTGCCTCGCTCAAGGTCTTGAGCCCGTGCGCGTTCTCGGCGACACCTGGTATGTCGAATTGTCTGGTGACCGATCCTGGCGCGAGAATCAGCTTGTCCCACTCGATTTCGGTGATCCCGTCCCTGCCCTCGACTCTCAGCGTGCGTTCGCCGAAGTCGATCGAGGAGACATGACCGAGCACGGTGCGAGTGCGTCGCAACGTCTGCCTGATGGAGACGGCGATGTCACGCGGGTCCAGTACGCCCGTCGCGACCTCCGGCAGGAGTGGGCTGTACAGGAGATAGTCGGTCGGTGCGACGAGCGTCAGGCTCACTCGTTCGGGTTCGAGAAGTTTCTGTAAACGCCTCAATGCGTGAAATCCACCGAACCCGCCTCCGACGACGACAATCCTCGCGGGAGCCAGGGGCAGCGGCGTTTTCGTTCGGGAGCCACGACCGAATGTGCGCATGAACGTCACCTTACTGCGGGTCAGAGGCGGGCGTCGGGAGACCGCGTCAGTTTCGGATCGGTGACGATGGATCCGGCAAGGGCGTCGTCGATCTTCCCCAACACCTCCGCGTCCAGGACGACTTCGGAGGCTTTGACGTTCTCCGCGATCTGTTCCGGCCGCGAGGCGCCGACCAGTGCCGCGGCCACGTTGTCGTTCGCCAAGACCCAGGCGACGGCGAGCTGAGCCATGGTGATGCCGAGGTCTGCGGCGATCGGCGCGAGTTTTTGCACCCGGGTGAGCGTCTTGTCTTCGAGGTAGCGGGAGATCATCTTGTCTCCGCCCTTGTCGTCGGTCGCTCGCGAGCCCTCCGGCAGCGGCTGCCCGGGCAGGTATTTGCCGGTGAGCACGCCCTGCGCGATGGGTGACCAGACGATCTGCGAGATACCGAGCTTCTTCGACGTCGGGACCACGTCTTTTTCGATGACCCGCCACAGTGCCGAGTACTGCGGCTGATTGGAGACGATGGAGAATCCATTTTCCTTGGCCAGCGACTGGCCTCGCCGCAACTGGTCGGCGTCCCACTCGGAGACACCGATGTACAGCGCTTTGCCCTGACGGACGATGTCGCCGAACGCGGCGATTGTCTCCTCGAGCGGGGTCTCGACGTCGTATCGATGTGCTTGATAGAGGTCGACGTAGTCGGTGCCCAGCCTGCGCAACGATGCGTCGATGCCTTCGAAGATATGCTTGCGTGACAATCCGGTGTCGTTGGGGCCTTTCGGTCCGACCGGGAAGTAGACCTTGGTGAAGATCTCGAGCGATTCCCGACGTACCCCTTTCAGAGCCTCCCCGAGGACCGATTCTGCAGCGCCGTTAGCGTAGACGTCGGCGGTGTCGAAGGTGGTGATGCCCGCGTCGAGAGCCGCGTGCACGCACTTGGTGGCGACGTCGTTCTCCACTTGCGAACCGTGTGTCAGCCAGTTTCCATAGGTGATCTCGGAAACTTTGAATCCGCTGTTGCCCAGAAATCTGTATGCCATGAGAAAAACGCTACCCGCGAACCCGGTTGGTTACAGGAAGAACCGAGTTTGCGCAGAAGCCCCCGGAGCTCGTATGCCTTCGATACCGTCAGGTGAGGGTGCACCGAGTGGAGAACACCGTGGAACTGGTTCGTGAACAGATCGCACAGTCGTGGAGTCGAGCCAGGCTCAGCGGCCTCGACCCGTCGGACACATTGGAGGATTTCAGCGTCTCCGAAGTGGACCGGCGCTCACGCTTGCTGTCCGCTGCCGACCCCGTCCTCGACCGTATGGACAGCGTCCTGCGCGGCAGTCGATACTGCGTCATCCTCGCCGACCGCGACGCAAAGCTCGTCGACATCAGATTCGGTACCGACGCTGTCCGCACTCTGGTGGAGTCGACGGGCACGGTGGTGGGTCGGACTTTCACCGAGAACACCTCGGGCACCAATTCGATCGCGACGGTGCACGAGCTCAGAAAGCCGGTATCGGTGCGTGGCGACGAGCATTACATGGAATCGATGAAGATGTTCAGCTGCTATGGATATCCGATCGTCCACCCCGTCACCCGCCGGATCGAGGGCGTACTCGACATCACCTTCCTCGAGCCGGACGACAATCCGTTGCTCGAGCCGATGCTCGGAAATGCTGTCTCGGATATTCAGGACCGACTGTTCGAGGAAACCCGGTGGAGCGAACAGCTCCTCTTCGGAGCGTTCCAGCGCGCCTCGGCACGCAGACGCGGCGCACCGGCCATCGCGATAGCCGACGAAATATTCTTGGAGAACACCAGCGCAGGAACACTTCTCGATGCTGTCGATCACGCCGCCTTGCGGGCACTGACCGACGATCCGGTGCACCGCCAAGGCGTCGTCCGATCGATGACGTTGAGTTCGGGGGTGCGTGCCGCGGTGCGATGGGAACGTCCGGCTTCCGGTGCGGGCATCGTGATCGAGATCGATCCGCTGCGCGAAGGGTCGTGCAGCAGACCGGCTGCACCGTTGATCCGCGCCGAGAAGAAGCGTGGAGCCACCGCCAGTGTCAGCGGCGAACCCGGCTCCGGGCGCACTACGGTGCTGTCCGAGCTTGCCGGTGACGCGAAGTTCTTCGACGCCGTCGATCTCGTGACCAGTGATCCGCACGAGTGGATGACGCTCGTGGGTGCCGCACTCGCCGACTCTGCCGGCGCGGTGGTGATCGAGCATGTCCATCTGCTCACGCCGATGATTGCGCGAAGTCTCTATGTACAGCTTCAAAGCGCAGCTGCGTGGTTTGCCGTGTCTTCGAGTCCCACGCCTTCAGCGTCCGCTGAGCACCGTCAACTCCTCACCGCATGTAGTTCGACGATCGAACTGTCCCCACTTCGAACGCGTAAGCACGAGATCCCCGGCTTCGTGCGCACCTTCCTGGCACAGGTACCGGGCGGAAGCGACCGTCGCATCACGGCGGCCGCGATGACCGCGCTGATGGGTTACGACTGGCCTGGCAATCTGACCGAATTGCGGAGCGAGGTGGCCGAGGTTGCCGCCACCCGTTCGGTCGGTGACATCACGGCGCGGGATCTGATCAGGCCGACGTCGCGAGCGCCTACCGCTTGCCTGGGGGCCCTCGATGCCGCGATGCGCGAGGCGATCGTTCGCGAACTCGAACGCCACGGGGGCAACAAGCGCACCACCGCAGAGCAGCTTGGTATCAGCCGGACCACGCTGTACAAGCGAATGAAAGGCCTCGGCATCGTGGGCTGAAAAAGGTTGTCCAATATCTGAACACTCGCCGGGCGTGATCCAGGTCACGATGGTGTACGAGCGCCATCTACCGGTAGGAGACTTTTGTGAAAATCAAAGCAGCTGTTCTGTTCGAGCCTCACAAGCCGTTCGAGATCATCGAACTCGACATGGATGGTCCCGGACCCGGCGAGGTACTCATCAAGTACGTTGCCGCCGGGCTGTGCCATTCGGATCTACACCTCCTCGACGGGGACCTACCCCCACGTTTCCCGATCGTCGGCGGCCACGAAGGCTCCGGCATCATCGAAGAAGTCGGGCCAGGCGTCACCAAGGTCAAGCCCGGCGATCACGTCGTATGCTCGTTCATCCCGAACTGCGGCACCTGCCGCTACTGTTCGACCGGCCGACAAAGCCTGTGCGACATGGGCGCAACCATTCTCGAAGGCAGCATGACCGACGGCAGCTTCCGCCGTCGTGACAGCAAGGGTACCGAGTTCGGCGCCATGTGCATGCTCGGCACCTTCGCCGATCGCGCCACCATTTCCCAACACTCGGTCGTCAAGGTCGACGACTGGCTGCCGTTGGAAGTCGCCGTGCTCGTCGGCTGCGGCGTCCCCTCCGGTTGGGGAACCGCTGTCTACGCAGGCGGGGTTCGAGCGGGTGATTCGGTCATCATCTACGGCATCGGTGGCCTAGGCATCAACGCCGTGCAAGGCGCTGTTCACTCCGGCGCCAAGCACGTCATCGTCGTCGACCCGCTCGAATTCAAGCGCAACCAAGCACTGAAATTCGGTGCCACACATGCTTTCGCGGACTACGCATCAGCGCAGGAGAAGCTCACCGAGCTCACCTGGGGACAGGGTGCCGATCAAGCGCTGATCCTCGTCGGGACCGTCGACGAAGAGGTCGTCCAGGCTGCGACCGCCGCGATCGGCAAAGGCGGAACCGTCGTCATCACCGGTCTTGCCGATCCTGCGGCCCTGACCGTCCACGTCTCGGGCACCGATCTCACGCTCAATCAGAAGACGATCAAGGGCACTCTGTTCGGGTCGGCGAACCCGCAGTACGACATCGTTCGACTTCTGCGCCTCTACGACGCCGGGCAGCTGAAATTGGACGAGTTGATCACCACGACGTACAGCCTCGAGCAGGTCAACGAGGGATACCAGGACCTACGCGACGGCAAGAACATGCGAGGTGTCATCCACTTCTAGGCACCCGGAGCAGGTGAGCGGAAATACTTCCCCCAGGAAGTATTTCCGCTCTCGTGCGTCATCACTCGGATGCGGTTCACATGTATTTGCGTAACTCCATCTTCGCGATGGACATCTTGTGCACCTCGTCGGGACCGTCGGCGAGTCGCAGGGCCCGAATGTGGGCGTACATCATGGCCAGTGGAAAGTCGTCGCTGACGCCGCCGCCGCCGTGGACCTGGATGGCGCGGTCGATGATCTTCAGTGCCATCTCGGGCGCAGCAACCTTGATGGCTGCGATCTCGGTACGCGCTTGTTTGTTGCCGACCGTGTCCATCAGGTATGCGGCCTTCAATGTCAGTAGTCGCGTCATCTCGATATCGATGCGCGCCTCGGCTATCCAGTCCTGAATGTTGGCGCGTGTCGCAATCGGCTTTCCGAACGTGACTCGCGATACCGCACGGCGACAGAGCAATTCGAGTGCACGCTCGGCCACGCCGATGGTGCGCATCGCGTGGTGGATGCGACCGGGTCCGAGACGTGCCTGGCTGATGGCGAAACCTTCACCCGGGCCTTTCAACACGTCCTTCGAGGGCACTCGAACATTCTCGAAGAGCACCTCGGCATGACCTTCTCGGTCGATGTAGCCGAAGACCGGGAGATTGCGGACGACCGTGACGCCGGGAGCATCGATCGGGACGACCAACATCGACTGCTGACGGTGGGTGGCCGCATCCGGATCGGTCTTGCCCATGACGATGAGCACCTTGCAATTCTTGTGCAACGCGTTGGACGTCCACCACTTGCGGCCGTTGAGGATGTAGTCGTCACCGTCTTCCACCATGCTCATCTCGATGTTGGTGGCATCGGAACTGGCAACTGCAGGTTCGGTCATGGCGAATGCGGATCGAATTGTGCCGTCCAGCAGGGGCTTCAGGTACTTCTCTTTGTGCTCTTCGGTCCCGAAAAGCGTCAAGACCTCCATGTTGCCGGTGTCGGGGGCGTTGCAATTGCACGCCTCGGGCGCGAGCAGGCTTCGACCCATGATCTCGGCGAGCGGGGCATATTCGAGGTTGGTGAGCCCTGGCCCCCATTCGGGGTGCGGGTGGAAGAGATTCCAGAGTCCCCGTGACCGGGCTTCCTTCTTGAGGTCCTCGATGATCTGAGGTTGACCGTGTGGATCGCCGAGTTCTCGCATTTGTTCGCTGTACACGGTCTCGGCCGGGTAGATGTGCGAGTCCATGAACTCGAGCAGGTCGGTTTCGTACTTCTTGGCTCGGTCGGTAGTTTCGAAGAACGACACGTGTTTCCCCTCAGTTGTTTTCGCCCATGAGGGCGGTTTGGTAGCGGCGCATTCCGCGAAGCCACCGGTCGTAATCGGATCCTTTGTTGCGGTACATGTCCAACACGTTGGCGTGCGGGAGGATAAGGAACTGTTCTGCGTCCATCGCGGCGAGCACGATCTCGGCGACATCGGCCGGCTCGAGGACGTCACCGGCGGCCAACACTGCCTTGGTCGCAGCGGCACCCAAGGCGCTTCCGGACTCTTGCCCCTCGTAGAGCAACTTGGTGTTGACGCCCATGGGGCACAGGCAGCTGACTCTGATGCCACGATCACCGTAGGTAACATTGAGCCACTCCGAGAATCCCACGGCCGCATGTTTGGTGACCGAGTATGTGGCAGAACCTATTTGAGTGAGCAGCCCTGCAGCAGAAGCAGTACTGACGAAGTATCCCTCACCGCGTTCGATCCACGTGGGCATCAGCAGCTGCGCGGCTCTGATGTGCGCACGAAGATTGACGTCGATGGACAGATCCCAGTCGGCCTCGCTGGCGTCCAATCCCGGGGCGCCGCCGATCCCGGCGTTCGCAAAATAAAGGTCTACCGGGCCGAAAGTATCCTCGGCGAGCGCAATGAGTGCAGTGATGTCCTCGACGACGGATGCATCCCCGCCGAGGGATACCGCCGCGCCCGGACTTGTCTGCTCGATACGGGAGACAACCTCCGAAGCAGCCGTTGCGTTCAGATCGGATACGACGACGCGGGCACCTTCGGCGACCAGTCGCTCGGCGAGCGCTCCGCCGATTCCTCCGCCGCCACCGGTGACGATCGCGACCTTGTCTGTAACCTTCATCACCCAGGTATAGCACGCCCCCTCTCGCACATTGCCTCGAAGGAATAGCGGTCACGCCCTATCAGTTGGACCGCTACGTGACCCAACCCGCAGTGAGCAACCTCGACCTCGACGCATCCGGACTCTTCACCCCCATCGAGGTGAAGTCGTTGAAGTTGAGCAATCGTTTCGCGATGGCACCGATGACACGCGCGTTCTCTCCAGGCGGAGTGCCCCGCGAAAATGTCGCCGAGTACTACCGCAAGCGGGCCGCAGGTGGAACCTCGCTGATCATCACCGAGGGCACCCTGATCCCCGACCCGGCCGCGGGCCCGGACTCCCGAGTCCCCCACCTCCACGGCGACGAAAGCCTCGAAGGCTGGAAGGGCGTCGTCGACGCAGTCCACGCCGAGGGCAGCGCGATCATCCCTCAGCTCTGGCATCTCGGTGTCGAACGAGGCGCGAGCCCGAGGTTCAACCCCGAAGTCGTCACCGTCAGCCCGTCCGGAATTGCTCTCGACGGCTCGCCGGTCGGCCGAGAGTTCACCGCCGCCGATCTGGAAGAGCAGAAGCAGTTCTGGGTCGATGCCGCGGTGAATGCCAAGAAGACCGGATTCGACGGCGTCGAACTGCACGGTGCGCACGGGTACCTTCTCGACGAGTTCCTGTGGGAGCAGACCAACACTCGCGAAGACGGATACGGCGGTTCGCTGGAGGCCCGCACCCGTTTCCCTGCCGAGGTGGTCGCAGCCATTCGCGCTGCCGTCGGACCGGAGTTTGCGATCGTCTACCGATTCTCGCAGTGGAAGTCGGGTCACTACGACGCCCGCCTGGCCCAGACTCCGCAGCAACTCGAACGCATCCTCGCTCCGCTGGTTCACGCGGGTGTCGATGTCCTGCACCCCTCGACGCGACGTCACTGGGAGCCCGCCTTCCCTGAGCTGTCCGGGGTGGAAGGTGAACGCGGACTTGCCGGTTGGACGAAGTCCATCACCGGATTGCCGACCATCACAGTCGGTTCGGTCGGCCTCGACCAGGTATTCACCGGTGCGTGGGGCAAAGATTCCACCGCAGCAACAACCAGTCTCGACCCACTGCTCGCGCAGTTCGAGCGTGGAGAGTTCGACATCGTCGCCGTCGGCCGGGCATTACTGTCCGACCCCGAATGGGTCAACAAGGTTCAGCAGGGACGTCTCGACGACCGCATCCCGTTCGCACGCGAGCACATCACCGCGCTGAACTGATTTCAGGCCCGGGCGATAGCGCCGCGCAGACTTCGACAGCGCCTGCCGCGGGAATGACCGCGCACACCGGATGCGGCATCTCGCGGCGGGCTCTGACAGAATCTCGTGCGTGATGACGCAGCGGGCACGCCGCATGATCGACGTGGTGGCGAAGCGACTCGGACGCAGCATCACCGCTCTCGACGACGAGGTTCGCGGTTTCGATTCGGCCCATCCGTGGTTCCTGAGCGCCGAGGAACGCGACAATCCAGATACCCGGATCGCGGCGTGGACCGAGGGCAATCGCGTCACGCCGCTGGTGCACGGGAAGACTTACTTCGCGCATCTAGCCGAGGCCTTGTCCAAAGCGGGGCGTGACGACCTGGTCTTCTTCACCGATTGGCGCGGCGATCCGGAGCAGCTCCTCACCGACGACGGCGAGACAGTCGACGATGCATTGTCCGGCGTCGCCGAGCGCGGCGGGATCGTCAAGGGCATGGTGTGGCGCTCGCACATCGAGACTCTCGGGTTCACGGGACGTAAGAACCGCAAGCTCGCCGAGCGACTGGAAGAGTCGGGTGGCGAGGTAATCCTCGACCAGCGAGTTCTGATGCTGGGAAGCCACCATCAAAAGTTCGTCGTCATTCGCTACGTCGGCAAAGACCTCGAGGACGTCGCGTTCGTCGGGGGTATCGATCTCGCACGCGCCCGCCGGGACGACGCCGATCACTTCGGCGACCCCGTCAGTCGGCCGTTCCCCCCGGAGTACGGCGAGACTCCCGCGTGGCACGACATGCAGGTGCAGCTCGAGGGCCCCGCGGTCCGCGACGTCGAGGATGTGTTTCGAGAACGCTGGGAGGACCCAGCCGCACTGTCACGGCTGCCGTGGCATGCTGTTCCGGACATTCTCCGGGGAGTGACGCGCGAGCCTTCGGAGCTCCCGGAGTCACCGGCCGGCCCCGAGCCGCTGGGCACGTGCTCGGTGCAGCTACTCCGGACGTACCCTCGTCGTCGACCGGCATATCCGTTCGCCACCAAAGGCGAGCGCAGTGCAGCTCGTGCGTATGCGAAAGCCCTGCGTCGCGCTCGCCAGCTGGTGTACGTGGAGGATCAGTACCTGTGGTCCGTGGACGTAGCGCGCGTCTTCGCCGCCGCCCTACGTCGTTCACCCGACCTTCGACTCGTCATCGTCGTACCGAAGCATCTCGACGACGACAGCGCGATCACCATCCCGTCGGCGCTGCTCGGTCACTCGGCGGCGCTGGATGTCATTCGAGAGTCCGGTGGCGACCGAGTGTTGGTGCTGGATATCGAAAACGACCGCGGCATACCGGTGTACGTGCATTCGAAGGTCTGCATCATCGACGACGTGTGGGCGGCTGTGGGCTCGGACAACTTCAATCGCCGCTCGTGGACGCATGATTCGGAGTTGACGGCCGCAATCATCGACGAAGATGTCGACCGCCGTGAGCCGGTCGACCCGGGTGGTCATGGCGACCGTGCCCGGGTATTCGCTCGTTCACTACGCCTCGAGTTGATGCGTGAGCACCTCGATCGCGCGCCGGGGGACGACTCGGATCTTCTCGATCCCGGCTCGTTCTTCGACGTTGCCCGTGCGAGTGCCGATCGTCTCGATGCCTGGCATCGCGCACCGGGGGCGACGCCACGGCCAGCAGGAAGGTTGCGCGCACACAATATCGACGTGCCACCGGAATGGCAGCAACGGCTCGCATCGCTGGCATACAGGTTGTTCGTCGACCCCGACGGTCGACCTTTCGGGATGCGGCTGCGGAGACATTTCTGAATCCGACCGGGTGTCCGCGCGACCCACTGGAAGCATGAGATCGTGGGGCATGACGAGTGCGTGGCAGCAGACTTTGCGAAAAGTGACCTGATCGTGAAGGTGACACTGACGTACCTTTCGGCCCTCACGGTGCTGTGCACGGTGTTGGTCTTGCTGTACTGCGTACCTCAACTGGTCGTCTCCGGTGTGATCGAACCTGGGCCGCTGTTCGAGCTGATGGTGGTGTTTCCGACGATTGTCGGCGTAGCTGCTTCCCTGATCGGAGCAGTCGCGGGGGCGATCGCTCTTCCGCGCGTGGTGCGCGGCGGCCAGTACGCAACCGCAGTTATGGCCACAGGTCAGATCATCACTTGCACAATCGCTTTCGCGATCGTTCTCTGGGCTGGCTACTTCGCCACGACAGGCTGGGAGTTGTTGATGCTGCCTCTCGCACTGTTCATCGGCCAAGCCGTCGTCGCCGGGGGTCTTGTGGCGCGATTGCGGCAGGTGCGTCGTGCCACTTAGCGCGAAAACCGCACTCGATACCTGCCGGTATTTCGGTTTCGAACATATGCACTAACAGGGTGTGGATGAAACTGTGGATAACTCGAGGACCAAGGCCTTCAGGCTGTGGATGGCTTGTGGATAGATCTGACGCCCATCACTCTTTCCGCAGGTAGGACTAGGTAAAACTGAATTACACGGCTGTGAGTAACTTTTGGTTGAAGCTAGAACCTAACCTGTGTATGTTGGGGTTTGCAGCCATCTTTTGTCGGACTCCGAGGAAGTAGACGCATATGAAGAACATCGGGTTCTTGTCCTTCGGCCATTGGACGCCAAACCCCCGGTCGCAGACTCGATCGGCCTCCGACGTCCTACTGCAATCCATCGATCTCGCCGTTGCTGCCGAGGAACTGGGTGCCGATGGTGCCTACTTCCGCGTCCACCATTTCGCCAACCAACTTTCTTCACCGTTCCCGCTACTCGCTGCAGTCGGTGCCAAAACGAGCAAGATCGAGATCGGCACCGGCGTCATCGACATGCGCTACGAGAACCCGTTCTACATGACGGAGGACGCCGGTTCCGCGGATCTCATCTCGGGCGGCCGGCTTCAGCTAGGGATCAGCCGGGGATCGCCCGAGCAGGTCATCGAGGGATACCGCCACTTCGGGCACACGCCGCCGGAGGGGTCCGACCACGCGGCGATGGCTCGCGCGCACACCCGACAGTTCCTCGAGCTACTGGAAGGCAAGGGATTCGCCGAACCGAATCCGTCGCCGATGTTCCCCAATCCTCCCGGATTGTTGCGCCTGGAGCCGCACTCCGAGGGCCTTCGCAATCGAATCTGGTGGGGAGCCGGCACCCGGCAGACCGCCGAATGGGCTGCCGAGCAGGGTATGAACCTGATGAGTTCGACACTCCTCAGCGAAGACACCGGAGTCCCGTTCCATCAACTCCAGGCCGAGCAGATCGTTCGATTCCGCAAAGCCTGGTCCGACGCAGGCCACGCGCACGAGCCCCGGGTCTCGGTCAGCCGCAGCATCTTTCCCATCGTCAGCGATCTCGACCGCGCCTACTTCGGCCGCGAAGGCACCGGCCAGGACCAGGTGGGTTACCTCGACGGCGGCAAAGCGCGCTTCGGCAAAACATATGCCGGAGAGCCTGATCGCCTCATCGCGGACCTGGCTGAGGACGAGGCCATCGCTGCCGCCGATACCCTGCTGCTGACCATCCCCAATCAACTGGGCGTCGACTACTGCGCCCATGTCCTCGACGCGCTACTCACCGAAGTTGCTCCAGCACTAGGGTGGCGGTAGCGCGCCGATTCGCAGAGGTTCTCGGCGGCGACTTGGTCGTCAGGCGCGCAAGGAGCGGTATCGGTCTGCAGGATCGATGCGGACCGGTATCTGGCACACCACCGCTTCGGTGTGTTTGCGTAGTGCACCGGCGATTTCGTCGGTGCGTTGACTAGGCAGGAACTTGTGCCACCCGGTGGCCGGGTCGATGGTGGCGACCACCGCGAATGTTTCCTGGTGTGGGAAGTGGGTCCGGATATACCGGGCAAGGGACAGCCCAACCGAGTTTTCGGTGTCTTCGATGACGATCAGATGCGAATCGGGATAGCGGGTTTCCCAGCGATGCCTGAAGTCTGCCGTCGACTCGTCGCCCATGCAGACGTGGATCGCGATCGGCTCCGATGACATGGCAGTCGCTGCAGCCATCGCCCGCACGGACAGTGCCGTGAGTTCCGCTACCGGAACCAGCACAGCAGGTTCGACTCGGACGCCGCGGTAGGTCTCACTACCGTCGACGGTAGTGAGTCGCGTGCCGATGTGCGTGTACGCACCTCGAATGCGTTCCATCCCGAGGATCAGTGCCGGCAGGGCAAGCGCGATCAGCCACGCTCCCTCGGTGAACTTCATTGCGGTAGTCACCACAGCAGCCACGGCCGTCAACAACGCGCCGAAACCGTTGAGCGCCAAACGCCATTTCCAACCGGGAGTGCGCTCCGCCAGCCAATGCCGCACCATGCCGAACTGAGCGAGAGTAAATCCGATGAAGACTCCGATAGCGAACAGCGGGACCAACGTGTTCATGTGTCCGCCGGAGGCGAGGAGCAGCAGAGCCGCGACGCCACCAAGGGACAGAACACCGTAGGTGAAGACTTCGCGTCGCGACTTCCGGCTGAAACGATGAGGAAGGACATTGTCCTCGGCGAGCAGTCGCATCAGGTTGGGAAGTCCGCCGTACGAGGTGTTCGCTGCCAGTGCAAGAAGTATCACCGTGGAGAATTGCACGACGTAGTAGCCCACACCATTTCCGAGTGATGCGGAGGTGAGCTGCGATAGGACCGTCGTACCGTGCACCGGCGTCAAGGAGAACTTCTCGATCAGCACCGCGAGCCCGATCAGCATGGTGCCCAACAGAATTCCAAGGACGACCTCGGCGCGCTGAGCATTGCGCACCCGAGGCGTCTTGAAGCTCGGTACCGCATTCGCGATCGCTTCGACACCTGTCAGTGCAGCACAGCCACTCGAAAATGCCTTGAGGAGAAGAAGAATACCGATCGAATGTGCATTGTCGGCGAGAAACGGAGCCTCGACCGCGGCGGGCTGATCACGAAACAGTCCCGCAATGATGACGGTGAAGATACTCACGACGAAGATCGCAGTCGGGAGCATGAACACCCGCGCCGACTCCGCGATTCCACGTAGGTTCAACGCAGTGATCCCACCGAGTATCGCCAGCGCAATCCAGACCGTATAAGGAAGCAGTGCGGGGAAAGCCGAGGTCAAAGCCGCCACACCAGCGGCGATCGACACCGCGACGTTGAGGGTGTAATCCACGATCAACGACGCGGCGGCCGCCAAGCTTGCACGAGGACTCAGATGCTTCTTCGCGACGGCGTAGGCACCACCACCTTGGGGAAACGCAGCGATCACCTGACGGTACGACGCCACCAGAACCGCAAGCAACACCGCGATCGCGATGGTCACCGGCAAAGTGAACCCGATACCGGCACCACCGGCGAGGGCGAGAACGAGCACGATGGCCTCGGGGCCATACGACACCGAGGCCATCGCGTCGAGCGACAACCCCGCCAATCCTGTTGCGACGGAAAGCTTGTGCTTTTCGGTGTTTCGCGCCGGCCGTGGTGTTGCCGATACGGCCCCACGGTGCCCGAGCATCACTGAATGTCTCATCGCTCGAGACTCGCACGGACCATCGGCGTCGAATCGTTTCCTGTCGAAATATTGACGGGATAGCCGACAATATCGACGGCATTGATCGGATAGCGCCCCGATCAGGGCGAGGCGACCTTGGTTCTTACAAATTCCTGCGGGGCAGCAAGGTGCGTGCGAAACGGAATCGAGCACCTTTCGACCGGCGGGGCGTAGCAGTGACCCACTCCAACTTCGCTCTCTGCTGGTCACCGAAATGCGCCTCTTACCCCTCCATCCACGGTGTCCGCGAGACACGCAATCGAGTACTGCCGATGCGGACGTGAAGCGTTAGAACGGAACCCGTGCCAGATGCCAATTAGCGGCTACGAGCGCCGGACCAGAGAGTTTATGACAAAAAGTGAGGTTCCCCCCGAAAAGTGGACAGTGGTCACGCGGCCATGATGGGCGCGATCAGTGACTGTTCGTACGTGGTGGGGCTGAGCATCCCGATCGTGGAGTGCCTACGGCGAGTGTTGTAGAAGTTCATCCAGTTGTCAACTGCAGCAACCAATTCAGTGGCTTGAACGAAGGTGTGCCGGTAGTAGTACTCGTGCTTGAACGTCGACCACAGACTCTCCGCGCCGGCGTTGTCCCAGCAAATACCGGTTGCCCCCATCGAACGCCGCAACCCGTACCGTTCACACGCCTGCTTCATGATGTCAGCAGTGTACTGAGATCCCCTGTCCAAGTGCATGATTGTTCCCGCGACATCGCCGCCACGTTCGGCGACCGCCATATCCAACGCCTCGACAACCAGCTCGGTGCGCATGTGATCGGCCACGGCCCACCCGAGCACCTTCTTCGAGTGCTCGTCCTTGATCGCACACAGATACATATCACCCTCCCCGCAGGTCAGATACGTGATGTCCGAAGTCCACACCGCGTCGAGTTCGCCCTGATCGAAGCGGCGCTGAACCAGATCATCAGGGAACGAGGCGAACGGATCGACCACGGTGGTGCGGACCTTGAACATGCGCGGACTGATACCGACGACACCGAGCGACCGCATGATCTTGGCGACGGTTTTCTCGGTGATCACCTCGCCTCGGTCGTGAAGTTCGGCGGTGATGCGCGGTGCCCCGTACACGCCCTTCGACTCCTGATGGACCGCGAGGATCTTGATCTCCAGATCAGCTCTACGTTGCTGCCGTTCTGCCAATCTGGTTGTCACCCTGCGTCCTTGGTGCTTGTAGAAACCGGAGGCCGACACTTCGAGTAGTCGTGCCATCCGGGCAACGGCGGAGTTCGCGTACTCCGCGGCCATCAACGAGTAGAGCTCTACTTTTGTTGATTGGCGGCGAAGTACGCGGACGCTTTTTTCAGGAACGCGATGTCTTTCTCCTGCTCGGAGACCTGCCGGCGTAACCGTGCCAGCTCGGTGCGTTCCGCGGCCGTGAGCGGTTGATCGCCGGATGCTGCCGCGGCTTCGATCCGGCGGCGCTCATCGGCGACCCACCGACCGAGTAGGGCTTCGTTGATGCCCAGTTCGCGGGCGACCTCGGCGATGGTGCGGCCGGAATCGATCACCCTGCGGGCGGCCTCGACCTTGTACTCGGTCGTGAAAGACCTGCGTTTGCGGGACATGAGGACATCCTTCCAGCGGAACCATCGATCCCGCTATCTCGGTGTCCACCATCCGGGGGGAGCCTCAAAGTCTCGCTGACACCCGACAGCGGTTCATGGAGTGTCGATCCGAGAACCTCACGCGAGGGGCATTGCCGCTAAGCGACTTTTGGCCACGTATTGGATTGATTCCCACAGCAGTGTCGTGACCAGCATCGGGAGTGAACAAGCGCTCCTGACTACCGGGGTGCTCGGATGACCAATACCGTTTCAGCGGTCATATCGCACGAACCGCACACCGGCGGGCTCCCCGCACGTTCTACGACACAAAAGCACACGAGGCCGGCGTCACCCTTGAGACCGAAGACGAGGCACTTATCGAGCAGGCCGCGAGCACGCTCGATCTTGTTGCCGAGTTGCACCGCGATCTCGACTCACACGGCGCGATGCTCACCAACTCCGCAGGAATGACACTCACGAGGCCCGCTGCGACAGAGATCCGCCAACAGCGCCTGCTGCTCGCAAAATTAACCGCGCAAGTCGGACACCGAATCTAGACCACTGCCAGCAGTACGCAACCTCGAGATTAGTCAAAGGGCACCGGGCTCATCCAGAACTACCCGGCAATCTCATCGAGGATTGCCGAGTACAGCGGGATCAACGTCGGATCGGTCGGATTGCTTCCGTCCTCGGTGAAGCGCATAAACAGCACGCCCACCTGGTGGGTCAGTGGGTAAACAGTCGCCTGGCGGGTGGCGGCAGTCTCATCGACGTATTGGTAGACGGAGAAATCGTCGGTCGTTACGAGTTGCACGCAACCTGAATCGACGCAGAACGAGGTATTGACGCGGGGGTCTCGTGCGGGGAGCCCGGCAGCGGTGACGGCATCGACGACAGCCCGAGCGCTTACCGCGCCCGCTGGCGCTTCAGCAGTTGGGCACGCCGCGGGCGTGTCGACCATTTCGAATTCAGATCCGCCGCGCTGGAGCCCCGTTTGTGCAGCACCTAGCGAATCCAAAGCGAACTTACCGTTGGCGAGGCGTCCGCCACCTTCGGCGTTCATTCCCTTGCCGCAATCAATGGAGACGAACCACCCTCCCGATTCTTTTATGCTGGTATACCGATCGCGCACGTCCCTGAACGCCGCTTCGAGTTGCGCTGCGGTATAGCTTCCCCAAACGTTGAGTGTTATATAACCGTCACGGTCGACGCGTTGCCAGTACTCGGCGATATCCAGTTCAACTGCCGCGGTCGACATCGTCTCGGGTTTGGCACTGGTCGTAGATTGAGTCGTGGTGGTTGGTGCCGTCCTAGTCGTCTCGGTAACGGTCAATTTCTCAGCAGAAGCAGCGCGGGTGTCCGGACGGATGTCGTCTGCTTTTTGCCAAGCGGTTGTCCCGATGGTTGCGGCGACTACCACCACCGCTAGTCCGCCGAGGATATATTTCCGTCGCCTGTCCATGGGTGTTTGCGGGGTGTGTTCCCCTGCAGGCGATGGCGTCTGTCGCTGAGGTGACAGCTCTGTGGCTGACGTCCATTGCCGTCCATCCCACCAACGAAGTAGTCCGGAGCCTTCAGGGTCGGGGTGCCATCCGGCCGGAGTAGTCATGCGCTGATTCTGCCGTAACCAGGAGCTCCTCGATACCAGGCATAAGTTTGCGCTGAGCTCAATTGTGGGTGCTGAACTCACTGCAGCTCATCGTCGTATCGCCGAACTGGAGACCGAGATTGCTCGTGCCAAACGTTCCACCGAGCTGCTTAAGTCGGCGGTGCTCCCAAAGGCGGTTCGAAGCGATTGGGGTGTGGCCGGGAGGGACTACCCGCCCAGACGACGTACCGCGTTCTGGAGCTATCGTCGTCCGGTTTCTATGAGTGGCGAACCGGTCAACCTCGGAACGCTCACTGCGATGGCCCTCGATAACGCAGCTGATCACAGAAGCGCACTCGATATCGAACGGATACCTGCGGCACCCGCCGCGGCCAGACCGAACTCACCCTTGGGCACCAAATTGCCGTGGGGCACGGCTGTGTAAAAACATTTTTGAAAGCTGCTGGTGTGAAAAGACTTCGGGAAAAACGCTCTGCGCGTTCCACGTATATGACCCCGACCGCGAGCGATCTCGTGGACCGTCAGTTCACCCGCTACGAGCAAAATAAGCTGTGGGTCAATTATATTAAGGAACATCCCACGCGCGAAGAAAGGGGTTTATTGTGCCGTTGCCTTGCATACGTTTCCGACACGGGCCGTCGGTGGTCTATCGACCGTTCTCAGACGGCGACGTTGGTGACGAACGCTTCGGAAAGGGCAGTTCGGATCGGGCCCGACCCCGGCACTTTTATTCTTCCCGAACACGGAGTGCAATCCACATCGTGGGCGTTCATACGCCGGGCACAGGACTCAGGACTGGTCTCGTCGATGGGATCGATCGGCGATTGAGGTGTCAACGCCGTAATCGAATCTTTCTGGGGCCGAAATCAAACTGAGCTTCTGAACTGGCAACGATGGATAACGTGGATCGAATTGGCCAATGCTGTGTTTGAGTACCTTAAGACCTTCCACAACCGCCAAACGCCGGCACAGTTACCTCGGATGCTGGCATCGATCGAGTTCGAAGAACGTACATTTCACACGTCAACCCGTCGCGTGGAGTCAAATTTCACGACTCTACGAAACTCGTTGCATATCAAGCCTACGGACACGCCGGGGTGATTCAAGATGTGGTTCATTCGGACGAATGAACGACTAACTATTTCGCGGACAAGGGTGCTACAAACACCCCATGACACGACTTCTCGCGTTTGCCGTTTTCGGCTCCGCCCTTGCATTCACTCTCGTCAGCTGCAGCAGCGACACCTCCGACAGTGCGCCCGAGTCAACGTTCGAGCCCCGCCCAGGCACTCAGTCCTACGACAGTGCCCAAGCGATCACCGATGACCTCGCCGCCGGCGGATTCCCCTGCGAGACCCCCTTCGAGATTGACTCCACCTCGCGGATGGCAGCCAACGCAGGCCGGTGCAGTATCGGGGGAACCGAAACTGTGTTGTCGGTGTACACCTCCACCACCGACAGGGACGACTCCGTCAACGTCCAGTCCTCACTGCTCGGCCCAGCCGGAATCGAATACGGGCTTCTCGTCGGCGCGAACTGGACTGTGAACTGCGGCTCCGAAGCAACATGCATTGCAATGAAGGTTCCGATGGGTGGAAAGATCGTCGCCGAGGACGGAAAATGAGCCGCTGAGATTGGCAACGCCGCTAGTGTCCGACAGGATGGTCGACATCTCGAAGACTCTGTCAGTTGCGCACGCGGCCAAGCGCCGCGATTGCTCAGCTGACAATCTTCGTAACCTCATCTCGGACCCCGCGATTCACTATCTCGGCATCGGGCGAGCTCGACCGAAGATCTGCATCCCAATCGCAGACCTCGACGAGAACAGAGGGTCACTACTCAAATGACAGATGCCGTCTACTTCAGTTCGGAGTGATAAGAATGACCGCACGCGTGCAAGTTGCACGCCAGCCGCGAAAGAACCTGCCACACTCGATCTATGAGCAGCGCGCTGGAACGAAGCCGAGAAGGGGGTGAATTGCCATGGCATTTCCAGTCGATCTGACCGCTGTTCTCACTGGTGCGAGCGTGAACACACTCCGCCGCTGGAGTCGCGAGGAACTCGTTGTGCCGGAAATTCGGGTTCGCCGCCCAATGTTGTACTCATTTCGCGATCTCCACGCCCTGCGCAGCGTCTGCTACCTCCGATCGGAGGTCTCCCTGCAGAAGATCAAGACTGCATTCGCCAACCTCCCGGAGCAGGATCTACTCGATCACCCATCCGAGCATCGATTCGCCACGGACGGCAAAACAGTCGTTGTGTGGACTGAGGACGGCTTCATTGATCTCGTCAACAATCCAGGTCAGTTCAACCTGGTAACCATGAACGACATCTACCGCTCGTTCCAGCGAGGCAAGCGGCGAGTCGTCGACTTTCGTCATCCTCGCAAGCACCTGGAGGTTCACCAGGACAGACTCGGTGGTTGGCCAACTATTCTAGGCACACGCGTCCCGTTCGATGCCGTTGCGAACCTCTTCGCAGACGGAGACGTCTCTGCGGACGAGGTGACGGAGTTCTATCCGACCGTCGGCCCCGGTGCCGTCGAGGACGCAATTTCCTTTCAGCAGGAAGTCAGGGAGATGTCAGCGTGAACATCTTCCTCGACGAGAACATGAACAAGAAGATGCTTCGTTCACTCCAATCGCTCTACCCACGACACCGCTTCATCGTGGGCGGGGTCGACACCCCTTCTGGCATGCTGGACATCCCGCTCTTCGCCGAGGTAGCAAGAGTGGGCGGCGAAGTCTTCGTCACGAACGACATCAAGCAACTCGCCGAGCGACCGGCTGAACGTCGAGCCTGCTGCATAGCCGGCCTTCACTGGCTTGGCATTCCTCGGGTAACTGCAAAAGGCAGATTGGCCTTGTACGGCGAATGCTCGTACCTCTTCGGAATGCTCGAGCATGTCGTCCGGGACATCGAGGCAAACGCAGCGAGCGGACCACGGTACTACCAAATGCTGCGCGGACACGCAGCCCTCCCTGGCGACGTAGACGACTCAGGGTTGCTCTGACCGCTTTCCTCAATCCCGACCGCCCTGATCGAAAGGCTCTCACCCGCAGCAGTGGGAGACTGTCTTACCCGGGGTGCCGGGCGGGCCCACCCAGGGGGCTCCCACCCCACCCGGGGTGCGGTCACGGCAGTCTCGTCAGACACTGGCTGCGTGAGATCACCGCCCAACCTGCTCACGCCGATCGTGATTGAGGACGAGTTTCTTGTAGCCAGAAGCGTTGTAAACCAACGTCTCCGACTCCCACTCGCCACCGGTATCGAAGAATTTCGGAGTCTGGGCGAGGAGGCCTTTGGTTATCAATTCGAGCCATGCCGGTGTTCCTGGGGTTGCAGGTAATTGGCCACAGATCTCGTCAGGGGTTGATGGTGGTGCGGAGTTGACGATCTTCGCGTTCTCCTCCAGTTGCTGTTACTGGGTATCAGCGACACCCGTGACGACCGCGCCGACCAGCTTTCGCGAACGGCCTCATCTGGCCGGCGCCGTCGTACCCGAGGATGTCGCCGAGTGAATCCGAGACGATGTCGCCGGCGGTTTCCGAAGAACTGGGAATACCTCTCACCGTGAACGCACCGGTGCCTGAACTGAATCCAGACGATGACCTATCCGTGAAGCCGTTCTTCGATCACTCGAGGGCCAGGCAGCGTCGGACCGGTCTTCAGGAGTGGAGTCGATCAATGCGTAGACCTCGTTTCGTTCGCAATTCGCGTCCGCCACTGCTGCTTCTGCAACGAGCTGCGAGAACTGGTCGTCGGTGTAGTTAGTCGTTAGGTCGGGTGCCTGCGGTGCCGGTGGGGCGTCGAGGCCCCGAGCGGCTGCGTCCTTCTTGGCTTCAAGGTCCTTGCTCGCTGCTTGGCACGCTCGACCTTCGATGCTGCCTGGTCGCGGGCGGCCCGCCGATCTCTTCGGGTTCGACTGTTTGTGTTCCCGTCGAGCTTGGGCACGCCCTGGTGGCCGGCAAACGCGCTAACGCCAAGGCGTAAGGTCCGCGGCGATGACTACAAGTGGATAGAGCCCCATAGCTTCCGGTAGACGGTCGGAACAATGGTCGAGCGTCTACCGGATTGAGTGCCGCGTCGGCACAGCTCGGTCACTCGGGTAGCGCGGTGATCGAGAAGCACTACATCGAGCGAGCAGGATGGTGCCAGACGTCAGCAGCGTGCTCGACAAGCTGGCACCGATTCAATCCGTGCCATAAACGTGCCCTGGATACGAAAAAGGGCAGGACCGAGGTGTAAAAATCACCTCTGACCTGCCCTCTTGCGAGCCGCCTAAGAGAATCGAACTCTTGACCTTTTCATTACGAGTGAAATGCTCTACCGACTGAGCTAAGGCGGCGTGCCTTTCGGCGATCGTGAGTCTAACGGAGCATCCCGCCCAAATGAAAATCGGCTGCTTGAATGGCCGCTTCAAGCTATTTGTCAGCCTGAATGAACCATCGAAGCGATGGGGCCGGCCTCGATGAAGCACCCAAGCGATGGGGTCAGCTCAGCGCCGAACCCAACGACGCCACCATGGCGTACACCGCGAACTTCGGTTTGGCGTTGAGGGCCAGAGACTCGCGGCAGCGAAGGATGGCCTCGATGCTCTTCAGCAGTGCCTCCGGTGAGGCACCTTTGGCCATCCGTTCGATCTGTTCGGCCATGTCGGGGTGATTGAGCACGGCCGTCGACCCGTACGAGCGGGCCAACGCATCGCGGTACAGGCCGGCGAGGTCGATCAGTGCTCGGTCGTAGGAGTCGCGCACGTTGCGGGTGCGACGCGACTTCTGCCGCGCTTCGAGTTCTTTGATGACCCCTGCAGACCCGCGTAGCGCCCCCGCTGCGCCCTTGCCGGTACCGCCGGCGCCCAGTGCGGTGCGAAGCTCTTCCATCTCGACGCCGTCGAGCGCAGCGCTGATCTCCGCTGCTTCCGTTTCGGCGGCCTTCACCATCTCCTCGGCTGCGAGATAAGCCTGCGTGGGGCGAGCAGCGGCCGATGCGAGCCCCAGCGCACGCGTTCGTCGAGCACGGGCATCCTCGTCTTTGGCGAGGCGTCGAGCGCGCCCGACATGACCGCCACTGATCGACGCGGCCCACTCCGCTGTTTTCTGGTCCAGCTTGTCGCGGGTCTGCAGCACTCCTGCGATGGCCGACGCGGTAGGCGTCACCAAGGGGATGTGGCGGCAGCGCGACCGCAGGGTCACCGACATGTCCTCCGGATCGGTCGACGGCGCACACAGCAGCATGACGGTCCGCGTCGGTGGTTCCTCGACGACCTTGAGCAGCGCGTTGGCGGCGGCCTCGCTGAGACGGTCCGCGTCCTCGATCACGACGATCTGCCACCGGCCGGTGCTCGGACGTCTCGACGCTATCGAGACGATGTCACGCATTTCCTTGACGCTGATGCTCAACCCTTGCGGGATGATGCGTCGAACATCGCCGTGGGTTCCTGCCATCGTCGTCGAACAGGCATGGCACTCGCCGCAGCCCGGTGAGCCTTCCGACGTGCATTGGAGGGCGGCGGCGAAACACAGTGCGGCCACCGAACGTCCTGAGCCGGGAGGCCCGGTGAAAAGCCAGGCGTGAGTCATGGCGGACCCGGTATCGCCATTGCGTGCACCGACGGCTGCAGTGGTCAGCTGCAACTCGACGTCCTCTTGGCCGATCAGCCGATCGAATACTCCTGCCATGGGTGGTGATCCTAGTCGTCGAGTAGGACGCCGTAGACGGTTGCGGTACTGCCGGATGGACGGATCCCCCGACCTAGATGTCCTCGACGAGCATTCTCGCCGCGACGCTCAATCTGATACAGAACGAGTTGAAGTCCTTCTCCATCATGACGAACTGAAGCGCTCGGCCGTCGATATCGACCACCGCCACACAAGAATCACCCTTGTACGCGAAGATTTGAACCCTTCGCGTACCTACGTCGAAGTAGGTCAGGTCGGTGACACCGGACGTCCCCTCGATCGAATCCAGCGGGAGACCTGCCTTGATCGTGGCAGTGAACGCAACATCCTCACCCGTCCAGACGCACCCGCCCGACATCGGCACGACCGTCTCCGGATCCACACCTACCGCTACCGTCAGCGTGATTTCGTCGAAATCGCATGGGTCGAACTCCGCAGGAGTTACCGCCTCGGTCGTCGATGGCGTCGCCGAACTCGATTGGCCTTGCCCATGCCACGGGTCCTCGACGACAGCTTTGCCCTCGACCGATCGAGCGCACCCCGACAACACAAGTAGACAGCATGCAGCTACGGCTAGTTTCTTCCTCACAACCACTTGGACGTAGCGAATGCCCCGCTGGTTCCAGCGTTACCCAGTCGCGTTCGGTCGGCACCCATCCGCTTCAATGGTTCATTCAAGATGACAGATAGCTTGAATGGTCCATTCACGTTGGCAGACAACAGTACTGAACACCCAAGAGCTCCCATCACTGCCGGCATTGGGCCCGCGCCAGTGCTAGTGCTAGTGTGCACCCGAAATGAGCTCGATCAGCCCGAAGGGTGCGCTGTCGCCGATAACCAGATCCAACGTCTCGTGTGCCTCGGCGGCGACTGCTGCGCTGCGCGGGAACAGCTCCCCCTCGTAGGCCGTCAGCGCTGCCTCGATATCACCCGGATGTGCGGCGATCGACTTCCCCAGCTCGGAACCGTCGAACATCGCCAGGTTCGCGCCGTCGCCGGATGGCGGCATGAGATGCGCCGCGTCACCGAGGAGCGTCACACCAGGAACGCGATTCCATCGGTGCTCGTTCGGGAGCGTGTAGATCATCCGCGCAACCGGCGGGGCCTCACCATCGGTGATCAGTGAAGTGAGTTCGGGTGCCCAGCCTTCGAATTCGGCTGCGATCCGGCGCGGTGCGGTGTCGTCGGAGAAGTCGATTTGGGCGTACCAATCCTCGGATCGCTTCAGCTGAACGTAGGTGTGCAGAATGCCCCCTGCCTCGCGGTGCACCGAAATCCCTTTACCGGGGGTGAGCGCGAACATCGCACCACTGCCGACGGCCGCGGCTGCGGCAGAGTGCCTTTCGTCGACGTCGGTCAAATAGGTCTCGACGAAAGTAACGCCGGAGTATTCCGGTATTGAATCCGAGAGTAGAGGCCGCACCCGTGACCAGGCACCGTCTGCGCCCACGAGAAATGGAGTGACAACCGTCGACCCGTCTGTGAATGCCAGTTCATGCGTGCCGTCACCGCGGGACGTGACGCCCGCGAGCTTCCTTCCCCACTGAACAGTGCCGTCGGGCAAGGATTCGATGAGGATTCGTCGGAGATCGCCGCGAAGAACCTCGGGGCGGGTTCCGTTGCCGACGTCCTTGTCTTCGTACAGCACCACGCCCTGTGCGTCGACCGCACGCGTCGCTTCGCCACCCTCGTGAATGATCGCCTGGAACTGGTCCGTGAGACCGGCCTCGGCAAGCGCCGCTTGCCCGTCGGCGACGTGAATATCGAGCTGCCCGCCCTGGGTGCGGGCCTGAGGGGAGGCGTCGGACTCATAGACGACCGCGGAGATCCCGTTCGTGTGGAGCACGCGAGCGAGGACGAGCCCGCCTAGCCCCGCGCCGACGATGGTTACTTGGAATTTCAAGTCCTACCCCTTCTATGGAACGTTGTTCCACAATGATGGAACAACGTTCCAAACATGTCAAGATAGGGCATGGCCACCAAACCGAAGCTCTCCAAGGAACGCATCGTCGAGGCCGCGATCGACATCCTCGACGCCGACGGCGAGGCAGCGCTCACCTTCCGCGCGCTCGCCCTCCGCCTGAGCACCGGAAGCGGCGCGATCTACTGGCACATCGACAACAAACGCGACCTACTTACCGCAGCCACCGAAGACGTCATCACCCACGCAGTGACAGTGACGGTCGGCGAGGAAGACCCCAGAGAGGCAATCCGCGCGATGGCCTCGGGACTGTTCGACGCCATCGACGCCCACCCATGGGCGGGCACCCAACTGGCCGGCGAACCCTGGCAACCGGCTGTCACCCAGATCATCGACGGGATCGGCCGACAGCTTCGGGCACTGAAAGTTCCACAAGACGCACAGTTCGACGCGGTCTCCGCGGTACTGAACTACATCATCGGACTTGCGGCCCAACATGCAGCGGTCGCAAAGCTTCTCACCAGGGAAACCGACCGATCGACATTCCTCGGCAGTATCGCCGATCGGTGGACACAGCTCGATCCCGCGAAGTTTCCGTTCCTGCATCAGGTATCACCGCAGCTACGCGAACACGACGACCGTGAACAATTTCTCGCGGGTATCGACATCTTTCTGGCGGGCGTAGTCACCGCCGATTGAGCAGCCGGGGCGGTTACGCACATGGCGGATGTCTACAACTTTCGGACCCGTCGCCTCAATGGTTCATTCAAGATGACAGATAGCTTGAATGGTCCATTCACGTTGGCAGAGAACATGAATGGACCATTCAAGCAAAAAAGGGACGAGCGGCTAACCCTCAGCCGGCGGCGTCTTCTTCGCGACGGTTTTCTTGGCGGCAACCTTCTTCACCGCGGCCTTCTTCGCGGGCGCCTTCTTGGCTGCAGCCTTCTTGGCCGGTGCCTTCTTGGCCGCAGTCTTCGTTGCGGTCTTGGTGGCGGTGGCCTTCTTGGTCGTCGCCTTCTTGGTGGCCTTCTTCTTCACCGGGCCACGAGCACGCCTGTCCGCCAGCAACTCCGACGCACGATCGTCGGTGATGTCGGCGACGTCGTCGTCCTTGCGCAGGCTGGCGTTGGTTTCCCCGTCGGTCACGTACGGTCCGAATCGGCCGTCCTTGATGACCATCGGCGCTTCGCTGACCGGGTCGATCCCGAGCTCGCGGAGCGGTGGCTTCGCTTCACCCTGGCGTCCGCGACGCTTCGGTTCGGCGTAGATCTTAAGCGCATCTTCCAACGTGACGGTGAACAGTTGTTCCTCGTCGGTGAGCGAGCGGGAGTCGGTGCCCTTCTTCAGATATGGGCCGTAGCGGCCGTTCTGAGCGGTGATCTCCTCTTTCGACTCGGGGTCCACGCCGACCACTCGCGGCAGCGACAGCAACTTGAGCGCGTCGTCGAGCGTGATGGTCGCGAGGTCCATCGACTTGAGTAGTGAGCCTGTACGCGGTTTCGGGCCGGTGGCCTTCTTCGCAGCCTTCTTGGCAGGTGCCTTTTTCGCAGCAGCCTTCTTGACTGCAGTTTTGGTGCCGCCGCCACCGTCTTCACCCTGCGGGATGGGAACGATGTCCGGCTCGGGAGGTGTCGGTTCGGCTGGCGGCTCGGGCAGTATCTCCGTCACGTAAGGACCGAAACGGCCTTCTTTCGCGACGATGTCGTTGCCTGTGAGCGGGTCGGCGCCGAGCTTGCGGCCCTCCTGCGGGGTCGCGAACAGCTTTTCCGCGAACTCGAGCGTCAGATCGTCAGGGGGAAGGTCGTCGGGCAGGTTGGCGCGCTGCGAGATCGGATCCCCGTCGGGATCGTCGTCGTTGCGGACCATCCGCTCGAGATACGGACCGTAGCGGCCGACGCGTACGTGGACTTCGCGTCCCTCGCTGTCGTCGAACAGCCTGATCGAGTTGATCTCGCGTGCGTCGATGGACTCGAGGTTGGTGCCGACCATCTTCTTCAGTCCGCCCGAACGCGCAACAGAACCTTCGGCACCGGTGTCGCCACCGAAGTAGAAGCTGTTGAGCCAATCACCGCGACGTTCGCGACCACCGGCGATGGCGTCGAGATCGTCTTCCATCCCGGCAGTGAAGTCGAAGTCCACGAGTCGACCGAAGTGTGTCTCGAGGAGTGCGACGACCGAGAACGCCACCCACGCCGGCACCAACGCGCTGCCACGTTTGTAGACGTATCCGCGGTCGAGAATGGTCTTGATGATCGAGGCGTACGTCGACGGTCGACCGATCCCCAACTCTTCGAGGGTCTTGATCAGCGAGGCCTCGGTGTACCGTGCCGGCGGGTTGGTCGTATGCCCATCCGGATCGAGCGCGGTAGCGGTCACCGCATGCCCGGCTTTCAACGCAGGAAGTCTGGATTCTGCGTCGTCGGACTGGCCGCCGGCCTCGTCGTCGACACTCTCGACATAGGCCTTCAAGAAGCCTGCGAAAGTGATGGTGCGACCAGCCGCGGAGAACGTGCACTCTTCGCCGGTGCCTGCTGTTCCGGTGATGCGCAACGTAAGAGTCGTGCCGCGAAGGTCCGCCATCTGTGATGCGACCGTGCGCTGCCAGATCAGCTCGTACAGACGGAACTCGTCGGTCTGCAGCGCAGAATGGAGCTGGCCTGGCGTTTGGAATACGTCACCCGCAGGCCTGATGGCCTCGTGTGCCTCCTGCGCGTTCTTGACCTTGCGTGTGTACTGCCTCGGCGACGGATGGACGTACTCTGCACCGTACAGATCGGTTGCCTGCGCCCGCGCTGCTGCAATCGCGGACTCCGACAGGTTCGTGGAGTCGGTACGCATGTAGGTGATGTAGCCGTTTTCGTACAACCGCTGCGCAACGCGCATGGTTCGTTCCGAGCTGAAACGCAGTTTGCGGCCGGCTTCCTGCTGCAGCGTCGACGTCATGAACGGTGGGTACGGTTTGCGGGTGTACGGCTTGTCCTCGGCAGACGCGACGGTCAGGTCGACGCCTTGAAGTGCGTCGGCGAGCCTGCGTGCACGTGGTTCGTCGAGAACGGTCACGGCGTCGGTCTTGAGCTTGCCGTCGGCTCCGAAGTCTCGACCCGACGCGACACGATTGCCATCGACGTTGACCAGACGGGCACCGAAACTGCGCGGTGCCGCATCGGCTCCGGCGTCGAGTGTCGCCGAGATGTCCCAGTACTCGGCTGTGCGGAACGCCATCCGGTCACGCTCACGCTGCACGATGATGCGAGTCGCGACGGACTGGACACGGCCCGCCGAGAGCTTCGGCATGACCTTCTTCCACAGGACCGGACTGACCTCGTAGCCGTACAGGCGATCGAGGATTCGGCGGGTTTCCTGCGCGTCGACAAGGTCCTGGTCGAGTTCACGGGTGTCGGCGGCCGCTGCCAGAATGGCCGGTTTGGTGATCTCGTTGAACACCATGCGTCGAACTGGGATCTTCGGGTTCAGGGTCTCGAGGAGGTGCCAAGCAATGGCTTCACCCTCGCGGTCAGGGTCAGTGGCCAGGTAAAGTTCGTCGGCGTCCTTGAGCAGACTCTTGAGCTCGGCGACCTTGCTTCGCTTCTCCGGCGACACCACGTACAGAGCTTCGAAGTCGTGATCGACATCCACGCCGAGCCTGGCCCAGGGTTCACCCTTGTATTTGGCAGGCACATCGGCCGCTCCACGAGGGAGGTCTCTGATGTGCCCGACGGATGCCTCGACCACGTAGTTCGGACCGAGGTACGGGGCAATCTTCTTCGCCTTGGTCGGGGACTCGACGATGACAAGACGGCGCGGCTCAACAGAGCTGCCGGTGGACCCGTCCCCCGTGCCGTTATTCCGTGTTGCCACCTTGTTGCCGAACCTTTCCTATTGCATTGACTCGAAGCACTCCGTGTGCATTTTTACCGGTCGAATCCGACATTTTCTTTCGGTCCGCCTGGTAACAGAGTGACATACGCCGTCGAAATTCTCGCAGATCGGCTTCTGAACGACCTAGTCGGCGTGCGGCCAGCTGGCACGAGCGTCCGCGTTTTCCGGAGGGGGGCCCACGTTCTCGACCAGCCTCATCATGCGCCTTCGCCCGGAAATTCTCAGGCCCGGCGTCGGACCGCGAGTGCCTATCTGGGTCGGCGCTATTCCGGCACGCATCAGGGCCTGCGCGAGTGGGGCATGTGTTTCCGGGGCATGCGGATCGAGGCCGAGGACGTAACGTTCGCCCTCCGCCTCCGGCTTGCCGGAGGCCAGAACCCAGGCCCGTAACTCACGGGATCCGGGAACCCAGCCGGGTGGCATCGCCTTCACCGCGCCTTTGGTCCATAGCGAGGCCAGCGGTGCCAGGTCCGCGACCGATGCCGTACGAACCAGTGGACGATTTTCTTCCGACCGGCTCAATTCCGAGACCAACCCACATTCGGCGATCAGATCTGCGATCGCCGCGGCGCGCCATTCACTGTCGACGACGACAGATATACGCGCGCCCGCAGCTGACACGACGACCTGTCCCGTCGACGCCAGCAGTCCGCTCAAGTCGGTCACCGATGGGGGCAACGACTCGGCGGAGAAGAACGACAGCTGGTTCACAGTGTGGACAGTAGGACATTGCCGGTCGAACCGACGCCTCATGTGCGCGTTTCGCCCGAGCAGATGACGCGTCGACCCGAAAACAACTCATCCCCCTCTTGTCGTTCGCAGAAAATGCGAACGTTAGAGGGGGATGATGATTGTCGACTCGACCCGTATTGCGGGCGATTGTCGATCAGACCGCGTGAACTCCGGTTGCCTGAGGCCCCTTGGTGCCCTGGCCGACCTCGAACTCGACGCGCTGATTCTCCTCGAGGGTACGGAATCCGTTGCCCTGAATCTCGGAGTAGTGAACGAAGACGTCAGCGGACCCGTCTTCTGGTGCGATGAATCCAAAGCCTTTTTCGGCGTTGAACCACTTCACAGTTCCCTGTGCCATGCTGTTCCTTCTCTTTCTAACACCGGATGCGGTGGACGGCGCATACAGCCCACCGGGCCGGTTCCGACCGTTGTACTTCCTGAATCCCCCTCGTGAGAACCCCTGCAAAACAGAGATCCCTCCAGGAAATGCTCTGAAAAGCACACCGTTCGCAACATTAGTTTCTGCGAACGTGAAACGAACACAGAAGCTGCGACCAAGGCAAGTGAACCATGTTCCCTGCAATCGCAACAGTCAGAATGCGCACTTTCCGAACATTTTGTCGATCTTGACGACCGCGGAGCCGCCCGACGACACCCTCGCATGCCTTCACCAGCAGCGATACCGTCCCACTGCAGGTGACCAACCGACTGACCGATAGCATGAAAACCGCAGGTCGTGGCCCTCGCAAATGTATGCTGTTCGTTCGATTTTCAAGTATGGAGAGCACGTGACCCAACCGGTTCCACAGCAGAGCTACGGTCGCGCACTACTGGACCGAGTGCTCGCCGGCACCCCCTCCGATGAGGATCCGTTGACCCACATCGCGGAGTTACCGGGCCGGGCTTCGCAATTCGTCGACTGGCCGTCGTGGCTGAAGCCCGAAGTAAGCCGCACGCTGATTTCCCGAGGAATCACCCGACCGTGGAGCCATCAGGCTCACGCCGCGACACTTGCCATCGGTGGTCAGCACGTCGTCTTGTCCACCGGTACGGCTTCGGGAAAGTCACTGGCATACCAGATGCCGATCTTGTCGACCCTTCTCGACGAACCTCGCGCGACGGCGCTGTATCTGGCACCGACGAAGGCACTGGGCGCAGACCAACTCCGCAGCACCATCTCCATCACCGACGAGTTACGCACCGAAGCGCCGGAATCGAGTGAGGTCTTCCCGAGCTCGTACGACGGCGACACCCCCATCGAAACCCGACAGTGGGCCCGCGCCAACGCACGCTGGATCTTCACGAACCCAGACATGGTGCACATCGGAATTCTCGGCGCGCACGAGCGGTGGGCAAGATTCTTGCGGAACTTGAAATTCGTGGTCGTCGACGAATGCCACTACTACCGTGGTGTGTTCGGTTCCAATGTGGCACTGATCCTTCGGCGCCTTCGACGCATCTGCGCGCGTTACGGCGCCACACCCACCTTCGTTCTGGCGAGTGCAACGACGGCCGATCCGGGAGCAGCGGCCACCCGCCTCGTCGGCGCTCCCTGTGCACAGGTCACCGAGGACGGATCTCCGCACGGCCCCCGCACAGTGGCATTGTGGGAACCGCCGCTACTGAAAGCGATCACGGGCGAGAACGGGGCGCCGGTTCGCCGGTCGGCAGGCGCTGAAGCGTCGCGGATCATGGCCGACCTCATTATAGAAGGCGCTCGCACACTGACATTCGTCCGATCCAGGCGAGGAGCCGAGGTCACCGCACTCGGCACTCAACGCGTGCTCGCCGACGTCGATCGAGACCTACCAACTCGCGTTGCCGCGTATCGTGCGGGATATCTCGCGGACGATCGACGGAAATTGGAGTCGGATCTTTCCGACGGTACTTTACTCGGCGTCGCCACTACCAACGCTCTCGAATTGGGCGTCGACATCGCCGGTCTCGACGCTGTCATCGTCGCAGGATTTCCCGGGACCGTCGCCTCGTTCTGGCAGCAGGCAGGCCGCTCGGGAAGGCGAGGAGAGGGATCTCTCGTCGTCCTCGTCGGCCGCGACGATCCACTCGACACGTACCTGGTTCACCATCCCGCAGCATTGTTGGACAAGCCCATCGAGGCGACGGTCACCGATCCGACCAACCCGTACATTCTCCGCCCGCAAATACTCTGCGCTGCAGCCGAATTACCGATAACTGCCGAAGAGGCGGTGGAGCTGCAGGCCGAGTCGGTGCTCACCGCTCTGGCTGCCGAAGGGCTGGTTCGCAAACGCCCGCACGGATGGTTCATCACACCCGAGGGACAGAAGAGGACTCCGCATGCCGCCGTGAACATCCGCGGCGGCATCGGCGTTCAGGTCGCCATCGTCGACGGCGGCTCGGGTCGCATGCTCGGGACCGTCGATGGTGGCCGTGCCCCTGCCACAGCGCATCCCGGCGCCGTCCACATTCACCAGGGTGAATCGTTCGTCGTCGACGAGCTCGATCTCGAGGACGGAATAGCACTCGTCCATCCGGAACAGCCCGACTGGAGTACCTCTGCCCGCGAGAGAACCGACATCGTAGTCACGGCCGTGCACTCCCAACAGGATTTCGGCGAGGTGACCACCGCGCTCGCCCAGGTGAACGTCACTCATCAGGTAGTCGGCTATCTTCGACGTCTGCACTCCGGCGAGGTCCTCGATTCCATCGATCTCGACATGCCCGAACAGACATTGGATACACGCGCGGTGATGTACACGATCACACCGGAGCTGCTCGAGGCCAGAGGGATACCGGCGGAACGATTCCCGGGATCACTTCACGCCGCGGAACACGCTGCCATCGGCCTACTTCCGCTCATTGCAACCTGCGATCGCTGGGACATCGGCGGCGTATCGACGGCCCTGCACCCGGACACCGGACTGCCCACGATCTTTGTCTACGACGGTTACGACGGCGGTGCAGGATTCGCGGACCGGGGGCACAGCGCGCTCCGCGAATGGCTGGCCGCGACGAAAGATGCCATCGAATCATGTGAGTGCCAGACCGGCTGTCCCTCCTGCATTCAGTCGCCGAAATGCGGCAACGGTAACGATCCGCTGGACAAGCCTGGCGCCGTCGTGGTGTTGGAAACGGTCCTCGGTGCCCTCCGGGCCGGGCCACGCTGAGGTAACTCCTACCGCGGGTCAGAAGACGTCTGGTTCAATTGCGAACCACTCCGGCGGACCCATCCGCAGTACGAAGGATCCAGGCTGGAGGCATCTTCCTCCAGCCTCTACAACTGCCCCGCCGGGTCGGTGTCCACGATCCCGGGAGCGGTGCCAACGACTTCCGAACGACTTCGTCCCGGTGACAGAGACTGTGTTCTGATTATCGTGATTCAGGTCATAGGGTGGTTCGCCTATGGCGAGCGCGACACTTTCCACCGAGACCGTTCGTCTCGACACAATCCAGGAGGTTCTCAGGTGACACTTTCAAGGCAACGCCGGCGCGGCACGGTGGCCTTTGCCGTCTTGACCAGCGGCCTGTTGTTGGCGGGCTGTGCGAGCGGTGGAGGTAGCAGTTCCGGCCCACAGACCGACCCCGGCGCTGTCGGCGTGATCGGCGATCAGACCGAGGGCGGCACCCCCGTGCAGGGTGGCACGTTGAGCTTTGCCGGTTATGCACCGGTGGCCAGCCTCGACCCGACCAAGACCCAGGCCACTGGCTCGACCGGTGGCACCGAAATGGCAGCGGTCTACGATCTCCTCGTTCGCTACGATTCCGCCTCCGATTCTTACGAGCCGCAACTGGCCAAAGCGCTCACCTCGAGCGACGACTTCAAGACGTGGACCCTGGAGTTGCGCGACGGCGTCACCTTCAGTGACGGCACACCACTCGACGCCAAGGCCGTAGTCGCCAGTACCAATCGCTTCAACGAACGCAAGGGCGGCGGCAGTCAGGCATTCACCGCCGGCGTGAAGTCCGTGGAGGCCACCAACGACTCCACCGTGGTCTACACCATGAACCAGTCGTGGTCCGAGTTCCCCGCGCTTCTCGTCTACGGCCACGGCATGGTCGTCGCACCCAGCTCGGATCAGCCCGACGGCACGTTCAAGCCGATCGGAGCAGGTGCTTTCACATTGGAAAGCCTGACCCCCGGCGCGGACGTGGTAATGAAGGCCCGGCCGGACTACTTCAACGGCAAGCCGCCCCTGGACACACTGAAGTTCGTCACGATCAGTGACGAACAGCCCAAGGTCGACGCCCTCAACGCGGGCGGCCTCGATATGGCATACCTACGCGACGCTGCAGTCGTCGACGAGGCGTCGGCTAACCTTCCGGGTTACTACGAGACGAGCAGTCTCTCCGCGGTGGTCAGTATCAACCAGCGTGAAGGCCGTCCCGCCGCCGACTTACGGGTACGCAAGGCGATGCAGCTGGCCGTCGATCCCGTCGCAATCGATCAGCGCGCACGGGGCGGCAAGGGCATGCCCGGCACCGAGATTTTCCAGCCATGGTCCAAGTGGCACAACGACATTGCACCCGTGGAGATGAACACTGAGGAGGCCAAGGCTCTCGTCGACGCCGCGAAGGCAGACGGCTTCAGCGGCAACATGACCTACTTCACCGCCCAGACGCAGGCGGCCCAGGCCACCGCACTGACAATCCAGGCGATGCTGGCACCGATCGGTATCAACGTCGAAATCGACTACGCGGCATCGGTCACGGACATCGTCAAGCGCCTGTACATCGACAAGGACTTCGACATCGCCACCGGCGCACTCAGCATCCAGGACACGGCGCCTTTCCAGCGCCTGTACGGGGCGTTGAACTCCACATCGACGAACAATATCGGCGGCGTCAACGACCCGAAGATGGACGAGATCGTCGCCAGTGTCCAAACCGCAACTAACGACGAGGCGAAACTCGAGGCGTTGAGCAACCTACAGGTAGAGGTCAACGAGAACGTGCCGTTCCTGGCACTTGCCTCCGGTGCCAACTTCTTGGCGTGGACCGACAGCGTGCACGGCGCAGTGCCAAGCCTGGACGCGATGGTGCTGCTGGACAAGGCCTGGATCGAGTAGTAACCGCTCACCCGTGTCACCTCAACGGCGAGGTGACATGAGCTGGAAAACTGTATATAGAAGGCCGCCTGCCCGGTACGTCAACGCTAGTTGACGTACCGGGCAGTCTGCTGTCCCCACTGTTCGACGGCGTCGGCGGGCCAGCCTTCCTGCTTCACGTCACGGACTGAATGTCTCGTCGAATCACTCAGAGCAACAACATAATCTGGTATTTGGTTCGCCGGAACGAATCTCCGAGTACGCCGGCCGCGAGTGGTCGCCTGCGGCATGGTGCTTGGATGCAACTCAGTCGAAACGATTCCTTCGCCCTTGTCGGCGTCCGCAGTTTCCATCGCAGTCGGGGTGGCGCGGCAGTGGCAGGTGGTAGGAGATACGTTGCGGGCCGCTGGTCCTGTTGCGGTCGGCCCATCTCTTCGCCACGGGTAGGGCATCAGCGACAAACAGCGAGGGCCTCTCGGCTATCGGGGTGCGTGGTACGCACACCGACACCGAGAGGCCCTCGCCTTTCGTCACATCATCCACTACTATCTCGGGAACTACACCTCGTTGGCGCGCTTGCCTTCCCCTGGATTTCCAAACTTCGTGTGCGCGTTCAGGACTCGACCCATGCCTTGTCGAACAGCATGATGCCAGTGGCAGTGGGCACGACTTCGTGCACGTCCGTCTGCCACGCCCAGAACGCGGCAAGCCCGCTGATGGGCACCGATGGCACAGTGTCGTTCCAGAGGGTCTGAACCTGTGCGATCACATCGCGCGCAGCGTCGTCATCGGGAGCCGCTTGCAGCTCCTTCAGCAAGCTATCCATCTCCGGATTCGCATACCCGGCTGTGTTCCTCAACGATGTGCTGGAGAGGACGGACTGCAAACCCGCGTCTGGAATCGACTCGTACAGACCGATCCCGGCATGGGCCAGATCGAACTCATGTTTGACATAGACGCTGTTCAGTAGATCCCCAGCATTGTTGGCGAAGGCAATGTCCACAGTGAAACCGACGGCCTGCAACAACGACTGAACGGCTAGGCCGATCGCTTGATCCTTGGGTTCGTTGAGAACGGTGTACCTCAGACGCCCGTCATAGCCGTCGGCCTTTGCCTCGTTCAGCAACTCGGTGGCCTTGGCCGGATCGTAGACAGGGCCGGCAACATCGGTATGCCATTGCGACGTCTCTCCGAACAGCTCGGATCCGGGAAGGCCCTGACCCTCTTCGGCGCGCTGGTCGATGAGGTCAGGGTCGATGGCCTGCGCAATCGCTTGTCGCACCCGCACATCTGCGCCTGGATAACCCTCGCGGTTGTTGATCAGCTCGGCTCCGCCGGCGTTGAGGACATCGACGAATCCGGGGTAGCCGGCTTCTTTCGCCGAGTTTATTGCTGATCCCAGACCACGGATGTAGGCAACGTCGAGTTGACCGGCTTCCAGCGACTCGAAGTTTGCTTGCGGGCCGTTCAACGCCACCATGCGCAAAGTGTCCAGATGAGGGCGCCCGCCGTAATATTCAGGGTTCGCCGCGAACGTGCGCTCCTCCCCGGGGAGAAATCCTGCCTCGACGAAGGGGCCGGCCCCAACAGCAGTGAACTTCTCACCTTGCTGTGAACCTGGGGCGACGATCATCCCGTGGCCAAACGCCAGCATCGACGGAAACCTAGGCCATGAATTTGCGAGACGGAAGACTACCGTGGAGTTGTCCTGCGCCTCCATCGATTTCACCGACTGCATCCATAGATCTGCACCATTGCCGCCGCCGGAGTTGTAGCGCTCGATACTCGCGACTACCGCTGCAGCATCCAACGGCGTGCCGTCGCTGAAGCGCACTCCCTCACGTAGACGCAGAGTCCATGTCGTGTTGTCTGTGCTTTCCAATGATTCGGCGAGCTGGGGTGAGAACTCCCCGGACTCGGTGTCGTACTTCATGAGCACGTCGTAAACGGCTGCGAGTGCCTCGCCGCCCTGGCCGCCGCGGGCCGTGGCTCGGACCGGGTCCAGCGTCGTGGTGAGAAGTTGTACACCGTAGGTGAGGGTGCCGCCGTCCACCGGATCGCCTGCTTCGGATTGGACGTTCACCAGGCCGGTCTCGTACGTGCCACTACCGGAACCGCCGCCCTCACCGTCGGCCCCGCCCGAGCAAGCTGCGAGTACAACGCTGGCTCCGACCAGAGCGACCGCGAAGCGGCCGGGTCGTCTGATGGCCCGCTGTAGATAATTCACTGAGATCATATGGGTTCCTTATATGTGCGGGCGGTACGACGGTTGAGAACGCCAGACAACGACCCTCTGGGACAGTTCGCCGCGAGGGTGCAGGTGAAAGCTGGGTTTACACGTTGTGGCAGGCCACGAAGTGATCTTTGCCAATCTCCCGCAACAGTGGCTCTTCGGCTGCGCACTGCTCAGTCGCGAGTGGACAGCGGGTCCGAAAACGGCAACCCGACGGTGGGTTCAGGGGAGAGGGCAGGTCGCCCTCGATGATCTCGATCTCGTCCTCCCCATCCCGCGATCGGTTCGGATCCGGAATCGAGTCGAGCAGCAAGCGGGTGTACGGATGTTTGGCGGTGTCTTGGACATTTCCGGTGGGCGCGACCTCACACACCTTGCCCAGGTACATCACCATTATCCGGTCGCTGATGTTCTTCACCACGGCCATGTTGTGGGCGATGAAGATCATCGAGAACTCGAATTCCTTCTTGGTTTTCTCCAGAAGGTTCAAGATCTGTGCCTGCACAGACACATCGAGGCTCGAAACCGGCTCGTCACAGATCAGCAGCTTCGGCCGGAGCATCAATGCGCGTGCGATGCACACACGCTGGCATTGGCCGCCCGACAGTTCGCCCGCCGTCTTCTCCATCACCGCATCTGGATCCAAGCCCACTGCGGTCAACAAATCACGGGTCATGGCCTCGAGCTTGGCCTTGTTCTTCGTCCCCCAGATGCGAGGTCCCTCGGTGACAAGATGTTTGACCTTGCGCCGCGGGTTCAGCGATGAAATCGGGTCCTGCATGATCATCTGCATCTGGTTGCGGGTGATCCGCAGACTCGACGCGGACATGTCTCCGAGGATCATGTCATCGAGCGTCACCTTGCCGGACGTGGGCTTGGGCAACTGCAGGACCGCGCGCCCGGCGGTGGACTTCCCACAGCCCGACTCCCCGACTATGCCCAGTGTCTCCCCTGGGACGAGGTCGAAGCTGATGCCGGAGACCGCGTGCACGGTCTGTTTGCCTGCGGGGAATTCCACCATCAGGTTCTCGACGGTCAAGACCCGCTTCTCGTTTTCGCGCATGTGTGCGGTACCGCTGCCAGCCATTACACAGTCTCCAAGTCCAGCTTGCGTCCGGCCGCGGTGCGCCCGGCCTTCTCGTTGGCGGCCAACGCCGCTGCACCCTCGGCTGTGCCGACGGGGAAGTGACATGCGGCCTCGTGTGGATGCACCGCCGCGGCAGAGTCTGCAGTGGCGACCAGTTCCGGCGGCACCGTAAGACACTTCTCCTGTGCGTACCGGCACCGAGTCGCGAATGAACAACCCTCAGCTGGCTTCGTCATATCCGGCAACCCACCTTCGATGGCCTCGAGGACCGTGTGCGGCGCATCCTCGATTCGCGGGATCGCCGACAACAGCGCCTCGGTGTACGGATGACGCGGCTGCGCGAACAACTGCTGTGTTGGCGCGGTCTCCACAATTCGGCCCGCATACATCACGGCGACGCGGTCCGTCTGGCCGGCGACGACGCCCAGGTCGTGGCTGATCAAGATCCCCGCCATCCCCGTCTCCTTACGGAGCGAGTCGAGCAACGCGAGAATTTGCTTTTGCACCGTCACATCGAGCGCCGTCGTCGGCTCGTCTGCGATGGTCAGGATGGGGTCGCATGCCAACGCCATCGCAATAACTACACGCTGGCGCATACCTCCCGAGAGCTCATGTGGGTATTGGTCCACCCGTCGGGTCGGCTCAGGAATCCGCACCTTACGCAGCAACTCGATCGCCCGCTCTCGGGCCTGCTTCTTGTCCAGGCCCAGATGGGCTCGGATCGACTCGGTAAGGTGCGTGCCGATGTGCTTGAACGGGTTGAGCGCCGTCATCGGGTCCTGGAACACCATCGCGATGTCCTTGCCCCACAGACCCTGCTGTTCCTTGCGGGTAAGCGCCTGCATATCGCGGCCCTGGAACCGAATCTCGCCGGCGACAGTGGTCGCGCCACCGTTGGAGACCAGGCCCATGATGGTCTGCCCGAGCACCGATTTACCGGACCCGGACTCGCCGACCAGGCCCAGGGTCTCGCCCGCGGCGAGGGTCAAGCTCACACGGTCGACGGCGCGCAACTGGCCCCGCTTGGTGCGAAAGTGCGTGGACACATTCTCCACTGTCAGCAGCGGTCCCGCCGCCGCATGGTCTGGCGTTCCGGCGCCTGCCGTCGTAGCGCCCATGCCAGGCTTTTCGTGCTTATTCATCGGTGAACTCCCGCTTTGCCATGTAGGGCCAGGACTGAGGCGATACGGACACTGTCCGCTCTCGCCATCACAGCTTTGCCCGGCGTGAGCCGCCGGTGACCTTCTGCGCCTTTTCGCCGACAATGTTGAACGAGAACACTGTCAAGAACAGGAACATGCCCGGGACCAGTACGACGAACGCGTGCTTCTCGAACACCCCGCCCTGGCCCTCGGCGATCATGTTTCCCCACGTCGGGATCGGCGGCTGGATGCCGAGGCCCAAGAAGCTCAGCGATGCCTCGGCGACAATCATCACCGAGATCATCACCATGCCGAGCGAGGCCAGCGGCAGCGCCACGTTCGGCGCCAGCTCGCGCACCATCACCCGCCAGCGGCTCGCGCCCATCGCGCGGGCTGCGAGGACGAATTCACGTTGGGCGAATGTCAAAGTGTTCGCCCGCGCTATTCGAATCATCGACGGCACCGCAAGCACCGCCAGTGCGAACGCGATGTTGCGCAGGTTCGGCTTGAGCACCGACGCCAACGCGATCAGCAGGATCAACGCGGGTACTGCGAGCAGCGAGTTCGTGAAGATCCCGACGATCGAGTCGACTTTCCCGCCGAAGTAGCCGGCGAGGATGCCGATCGCGCCTCCGACAATCACGCCGATCAGCACAGCGCCGACCGCGACGACGAGGGAGGACCGTGCACCGTAGACGGACCTAGCAAGGAGGTCCAGGCCGAAGTTGTTCGTCCCCAGCGGGTGGCTGGAGAATAGATCCGGCGGGACGTAGCCCTTTGATCCGAGAGTCTTGGAGGTGTCCTGGTACTCAGCAAACGGCAACAGCGGCGCGATGATCGCTACGCCGATGATCAACGCTAGCCACACACACGAGATCACGAACGTCAGATCGAAGTCCGGGCCGAATCGGGCGAGTCCGATCCGTCGCGCGCCCATGTAGATGCCGGCAAGCCCGATGAGACCGACGACGAGACGCACGGCCATCACGACTGGGCCTGCGCCGAGCGCGAAGCCGAGCGCGATCACGCCGATTGCCAGCAGAATGCCGCCACGGACGTACAGCTTTCGGCGTCCGGGCTCGCCGGCAGCCGTGACTGCGGAGTCCTTCACGACCGGATCGGCGACGACCACCGCAGCGCCCTGCGCCATCGCAGGCATGACCTGTTCGGGGTCGTTGAGGTCGGGGTGGGAGATATTAGACATGGGCTCGTCGGCTCCTCGGGTCGAGATATCCATAGGAGATATCGATGATGCCGTTAGCCACCACGTAGATGAGCGCGATCACCAGTACAGCTCCCTGCACCATCGGCATATCGCCCTGCTGCGCGGCCCGCACGATCAGCGAACCCATTCCCGGCAGCGAGAACAACGTCTCGATGATGACGGTGGAGCCGATCATGGAACCCAGCACCAGACCGAGCATCGTGATCAGGGAAAACGAGGATGGACGGAACGCATCGGAGATCAGCAGCCTCAGGTTCGAGGTGCCCTTCGCCTTCGATACCAGGATGAAGTTCTCCTGCAGGGTCGTGATCAGGTCACTGCGCAAGATGCGCAGGAACATCGCCATCTCCAGCAGGCTGATCGTAACGGCCGGCAGGATCGCGTGGTACAGGTTGTCGGCAAGTCCCCCCTCGGACACACGAACCCACTGCGAGCGCGGAAACCAGCCGAGGTTGTTGACGAACAACATGATCAGCAGCAAGCCGGACAGGAAGGTCGGGATCGACAGGACGCCGAACGTAGTGGCACTGATGACGCGGTCGATCAGACCACCGCTATGACGCGCGGACCACATCGCCAACGGGATAGACACTGCCAGTGCAATGAACAGCCCCATGGCCGCCAACTGCACACTTACCGGCAGCGCTGCGACGATGCGCTCCGTCACGTCCGACTGCGGCGGCACCAGAGAACGGCCCAGATCGCCCTGCAAAGCGGACGAGAGCCAATCCCAGTAGCGGCTGAGGAACGAATTGTCCAAGCCCATTTCGAAGCGTGCCTGGGCGTACTCCTCAGGGGTACGCCCCTCGCCCAGTGCCGCCACCGAGGGGTCACCGGGAATCAGCGACACAAGTCCGAACGTGCCGAGACTGACGACGAACAGCACAACAATCAGCTCGCCAATTTTTTTGAACACAACCTTGGTCATTGCTGGCGTTGCCTCCTTTCTCTGTTCATCCGTTCATCCTCACTTCAATACGATTGCTCCGCTGGCCGCGCTTGCGGCAACGAAGACTTGGGCGGGTATTTGCCGGCACCGCGTTGGTACAGGGCCGAGATGAAAACGACAGCTTTCGCTGTGCCGTGCGTCTCATTATGACTGCTCACATACTTCTCTCACATTCAGTCTCACTGGGCGGGACTGCCCACGATCGGTTAGGTCACGAAGGGAACCGAGTCAAGCCAGGCGTGGTCACCGGGCACGCCTTCTACGTGATTGCGCCCCCCATCGACACCTTCACGCCGGCCCTGCCCGTGCCGACGCGACCGCGTCGGCGATCCCGAATCGCCCGAGCGGGAGGGTGATCGTCACGGTGACCACGACGTCCCAGCCGTCCACGGCGCAGTCCGTCATCTCGCCCTTCGAGCGCCCTACGATCTCCTGCGCCGCCGCACACGCATCCCCGATGCCTCGGCTCAACTCCCCTGCTGCCGCGAGAGCAGACAGGTCCGCAGCCGACTGTGCCTGATGCCGGGCACCGACCGCCGAACCGACGTGAACGATCGCCACCACGAGCACCAGCAATGCGGCCAGTGCAGCTGCAGCAAGAACCGTCACCCCGCCTTCCTCGCTGGACACCGTCATTCCACAGCGTCCGGTTCGATCGCGGCGACCGCTTCGGCACCGACCGTCAGACCCGGCAGCGGAGTATCGGACTGCACGCGGGCTGTCACGAACCCGTCGTGTTCGGTGACGGTGATCCGCGCCCCGCTCGGCGCCACCGACTGGGCAACCGATACCGCATCACCCCTGGCCGCCAATCGCGCCGCCTCCCGCGCCGCGTCCACACAGCGGATATGCATCGACACAGCAAGTATCGCTCCGATACAGGTCACGACGACCGTGACGATGGACGCGATGGCGATAGCCGCCTCCACCGTCACGGCGCCATCGTCGGCTAGACAGCTGTCTTGAGTGCTCGGTCGATGATTCCGGTCAACGAACTCACGATCGAATCGCCCGTCACCACTGTGTAGAGAATCGCTCCGAACGCCGCAGCGGCGATCGTGCCGATTGCGTACTCTGCCGTCGACATTCCATCGTCCTCTGCCGCGGCCAAGATCAATCTCGTCTGAAACTCTCGAATCATCCTGTGCACCATACCCATTCCCTCCCTCGACCTCCGAGACGGCGGTTCCGCCTCGGAATCCTCTGTGTCTCGTCACAGCGATACTTGGGTGCTCACAGCAGTCCCCCACCCAGTACGTTCCCGGCGAGTCCGATGACGACGGGAACGATCCCGAGGCACACGAACGCCGGTAGAAAGCACAGGCCGAGCGGCCCACTGATCAATACCCCTGCACGTTCGGCCGCGGCTGCCGACGAGTCCTCGGTCTGTGCACGCTGTGCCTCGGCAAGCTCGGAAATCCCCTGCGCCAACGACGCTCCCGATCTCGCCGATCGCCGCGCCATTCGCGCGAGCGACTCGATGTCGGGCCTGGCGGCTACTGGCTCCCACGCGGCAGCGGGGTCCGCGCCCAGCGCGAGTAGGTCTGCGGTGGTCCGCAATGCCCGGGCGAAGGGCTCGTTCGTCGACTCGGAAACCGCAGCGGCTGCGATGCCCACTGGAAGCCCGCCGCGCAAACATGCAGCCAACAGATCGAACGTGGTCGCAACCGAATGCGGATCGGCGCTGTCGGTGTCGTCTACGCCCTTCTCGACGAGTGGTTCCTTGGACGCGATACGAGAGACGTACGAGGGAGTTGTTGGGATCACGGCGAGAGATGCCGCCGCGCACACCGCCGCCACCCACATCACCGACACACCTTTTCGGTGATCGCATCGGTCCACATCAGCCCGGCGCACGCCAACATCGAGCCGAGCACCAGAAGGACTCCACCCAGGCCGCCGCCGAACAACACACCGATCGGGGATGCCCCCATGAATTGACCAAGGATGACCCCGAGGACCGGCAGACCCGACAACACCGTTCCCGTCGCACGGGCACCCGCCAGGCTCGCCTCGGTTCGATCGCGAAATCGACTCCTACCCAACAGGTCCTGCCGCGCTGCGCCGAGCAGATCGGCAAGTCCCAATCCGCGGGTGTCCGCGATGCTCCAGGCTGCGGACAATCGTGAAAGTTCCACTCGGACCGGCGAATCCTGGACGAACAAGCCCGCACTCGCATCACCACCCAGACGCGCACGCCCAGCTGCGGTTTCGAACGCGAGAGCCACGCTTCCACTGCAATCGGCAGCAGCACTCGCACAGGCCAGCGCCGGATGTGAGCCGACTCGAAGCTCACCGATGACGACGTCGAGTCCAGCAATGAGCGAGTCGAGCTCTCTGCGATGCGCCCTGCGCCGCTGAGCCTTCTTCCTCCGGCGGGCCACCGTTGCGCCGACGACAATGGCTGCGCAGAGCGCATGCAGGCCACCCGCCACCACGGCGAGGACGAGCCCCATCGCCAGCGTCGACGCGAGACCCACTGCCCGAGAGCGTGTTCGATCTACACCGGCGGCTTTGCCCATCAGCAACGAAGGCACTCGCACTCGTGGGCGCGGTAGCACCAGAAGTGCTGCCGCACAGGAGAGAACACCCAATGCAGTCATAACCGTGTCAACCGTTGTTCGAGGAGTGCGTCCAGCCTTTCTCGGCCGCGGTGCACACCGCCGTCCACACTCCACGCGGACACCATCTGCACACGACCGGAATCATCGGGAACGACCACGGCAATTTCCCGCAACCGACGCCGACCATCGAATGAGCGATGCACATGCAGGACCACCTGTACCGCGGCCGCGAGTTGACTGTGCAGAGCCGCACGATCCAACCCACCCAGTGCGGCAAGAGCTTCCAGGCGTGCGGGCACCTCGGCGGGAGAGTTGGCGTGAATCGTGCCCGCTCCGCCGTCATGACCGGTGTTCAGCGCGGTGAGCAGGTCGACGACCTCTGCACCGCGAACCTCTCCGACAACGAGCCGGTCCGGCCGCATCCGCAGCGCTTGACGAACAAGCTGCCGAACGGTGACCTCGCCGACGCCCTCGACGTTGGGCGCCCGAGCAACCATTCGAACGACGTGCGGATGCGACGGCGCCAACTCGGCAGCATCCTCGACGCACACGATGCGCTCGCTGCGCGCGACCTCGCCCAACATGGCAGCCAGCAACGTGGTCTTTCCGGCGCCGGTGCCGCCGATGACCAGAAATGCCAAGCGCGCCTCGATGATCCGCTTCACCAGAGCGAGAGCACTCGGCTCGAGTGCTCCACGGTCGGCCAAGGCTGCGAGCCCCTGGGTGGTCGGGCGCAACACGCGCAGCGACAGACAGGTACCGCCTCGCGCGACGGGCGACAGCACCGCATGCAGTCGGACACCGAAAGTGCCGTCGCCCACTCCGGGTAGCTGCCCGTCGACCCACGGTTGAGCGTCGTCGAGCCGTCGGCCCGCGGACAGTGCCAGTCGCTGCGCGAGGCGTCGTACCGCAGCCTCGTCGGCGAAACGTATGTCGGCGCGCTCGAGTCCCGCGCCGCGGTCGACCCATACTTCGTCCGGTGCCGTGACCAGAACGTCGGCGACACTGGCATCGAGTAGCAGAGTCTCCAGCGGCCCGGCACCGGTCAACTCGGTCTGCAGGACACGGAGCGCCGCCAAGAGATCGGTATCGCTCAGTACCCCGCCCGCTTCGATTCTGATGGCTGCAGCGACCAACGCGGGCGTCGGTTCACCCGTCGTGTGGACGAGCCTGTCGCGAACGCGGTCCAACAACTCCGGCGTGACGACAGCGCTCATGCCGCCCACCGCCTCGGTGCCGGCTTGCGCGCGAAAGTCGCGAGAATCGACTCGGTGGCATCGGTGAGAGGCGATCGACGTCCGAGCCCGAGGCCTCCACGTTCGATGCGCTGCGCCAAGCCTGGCTCGGGTCGCATCGTGGCCAGCAGGGGCAACCGGAGGGCGTCGGCGATGTCGGCGCCGCGCAATCCCCCGGGCGCGGGCCCTCGCACGACCAGTCCAACGTTCGAATTACGGCCACGGAGGTAACCGAGAAGGTTCTCTGCGCCCGCGACGGCTGCGATCTCGGCGGGGACGACCAATACCACCAGGTCCGCGGCGTCGTGGAAGACGTCCGTGTGCGGACCGGGGTGCCGTGGAACGTCGCACACGACCAGATCTCCGGATCGGCGTCCGGCATCGACCACCGCGGCACATGCCGTTGCGTCCAGGCCCGAAGATCCCGAGTCTGCTCGGCCGGCCGACAGGACCGCCAACGAGGCGCTCGACGGCAACGCACCATGTAGGGCGTCACCGGAGATCCGGCCTGCCTCGACGACGAGCCCGGACCATCGCAGGCCCGGCCGATCTTCCCAGCCGAGCAGGAGGTCGAGTCCTGGGCCGTAGCTGTCACCGTCGACCAACAGCGTTCGAGATCCTGACGCGGACGCCGACAGTGCCAACGCCACGGCGAGCGTCGACGTTCCAGCACCACCTCTGCCACCGACGACAGTGATAACTCCGCCGTCGCCCTCGGTCCGATCGTGTTCTCGTCCGAGGAGCCCGATCAACGTTGCTTCGTCTTGCGGAAGTCCCAGGACGTGTGATGCTCCGACGGCAGTGGCAGCACGCCATTGCTCGACGCCCGGTTCTCTTCGGCCCAACACGAAAATCGCGTCGCGGCGGGGCAGTCTTCGGGACGATGCCTCGCGTGCGTGGTCGACATCGAGGAGTATCGCGTCGGCTTCATCCCACTCGATCCTGCTCGGCGGAGTCCCTAACCCGGCGTTACCGACTGGTAAGTTCCTTTCCAGCACAGCGCATTCGGCTGCCGCAGCGATCCTGAGTACTTCGTCGCGCAGCACGGGGTCGCCGGTGGACAACACAATCGGGCGCCGAGCCGGCGACTTGTCCTGGAATTCCATGAGTGCGAGCCTGCAGCGAATTGCGCTCGAAGAACACAGTGTTCATACCGAATGTGGACAACTCGCAAGGTGTGGATGCAATTCTGCACACCCGTACCAATTCGCGACTTTCCCCTACAACGAGGACGACCCTCGCCAGGGGGGAGGAGGCGAGGGCCGTCGAGTTCAGCCCCGGGGGGTCGGGCTGAACTTGCCCGGACGAATCCGGACAGGTCGATACTACACCTGGCGAAGACGGTGTTTGCAAGTTCAACATTCGTTCTTACTCAGTGAGACAAACCGGGAAATCGCCGAAAAAATGAACGCTCTAGTCTTGAGTCCGTGACCACCAGCGCCGGCATCGACAACGCCGAAACCCACCGCCCAGTTGGAAAAATCGCAGCATTCTTCGACCTGGACAAGACGATCATCGCCAAGTCGAGCACGCTCGCCTTCAGTAAACCGTTTTTCGATCAGGGACTGATAAACAGGCGAGCCGTACTCAAAAGCAGCTATGCGCAATTCTTGTTCCTGTTATCCGGTGCCGATCACGACCAAATGGAGCGAATGCGCGCCCATATCGCCGCAATGTCCGCCGGATGGGACGTCGAACAAATTCGGTCGATCGTTGCAGAAACATTGCACGACATAGTGGATCCGCTGGTATTCGCCGAAGCAGCGGACTTGATCGCAGACCACAAACTCCGCGGACACGACATCGTGATCGTCTCCGCATCCGGTGAAGAGATCGTCGGCCCAATCGCCGAAGCACTCGGTGCAGACATCAGTACCGCCACGCAGATGGAGGTCGAGAACGGCCGATACAACGGAACCGTCGCCTTCTACTGCTACGGTGAGGGCAAGGTCGAAGCGATGAACGAACTCGCCGAGTCCCGAAATTACGACCTGTCAAGGTGTTTCGCGTATTCGGACTCGATCACGGACCTTCCCATGCTTCATGCCGTCGGCAATCCGACTGCCGTCAATCCCGACCGGGCGCTCCGCAAGGAGGCCGCGTCGCTCGGCTGGCCGATTCTGACTTTTTCCAATCCGGTCTCACTTCGATCACGCATCCAAGCACCATCGGGCACAACCGTGGCAGCAAGTGCCGCAGTCTTTTTCAGTGCACTGCTGGCCGGGACGGTTACTTACGGATTGTTGAAAAGAAAACGGTGACGCACCCCTTGCTGTGAGCGCCGTCACGGGGTACAAAGGACTTACGGAAGAACGGAAGGCCAAGATCGAACCGGAAGAGAAGGTTCCCTCTCCCAACCGCGATTCCCAGCACGGACACCAGGCACCCACGCTGAGCTCGCCGCTGACATGGCAAAAGCGCTGTGGGTCTGCGAGATTCGGGAAGTAGCAGCAAGAACCCTGCACCGGTTGCAGGGATGACCTCCTACCTCACCGGGCCATCGCCGAGGCCATGCGATCCTAGCGATCGTGACAGCCCACCAATGCACGCTTGGTTACCCGGCAGTCCGTGCTAACGGGCGGCGAAGTCGACTCAGGTCGGCGGCGCCGCCCTTTTAATGCGTCGGCACAGGCAGGTGGTTACTTGTCGGAGCCTGCAGCCTCAGCGATCGACGTCGCTTCCATCGCCCCGGCCTCGAGTGCACCGCAGCAGAGAATGACCCAGCTGCCGACACCGGTGGCAGTACCGGAAGCGAACCCTGCCGCTCCGTCTCGGTAGGCCTGCGATCGGCGCAGCCAACTCACTTCGGGTACGCCGAGATTGTGTGGGTCCAAACCCGAAGACGCCGCCACGAGCCGAGAAGCTGCCCGGGCGACAACACCATCGGCCGACTCGAACGGCTTCAACGTCAACAGCTCACCGTGCACGATCGCCGCGATGACCGGGGCCGGCGCGGAGGATCCGCCGGTGACCAGTTGGGCCAGGAAGTCCAGGCGCTCACCGATTCCGTCGTCCGAACGTGGCCGTCCGAGTGCGGACTGGTCCTCGACCAGGTCTGCTGCGGCCAGTAGGTGAAGTCGAGCGAGCGCCTGAAGCGGCGCGCTCTTCCACGTCGAGAGCATGATGGACAGCGCATCCCCGTCGAGCGCCGCACCCACCCGCAAAGCACCGGCCAGAATCGGGTCGCCGTCTTCACCTTCGCGCGGGAATTCCATCGATCCACCTTCGAGGGCGGACGACGATCGAGCTGCACGTACTGCGGCTTCGGCCGCCGTGGCAGGCCAGCCCCGACGGTTGGTCTTGTGCCGATGTACTGCTCCGAGTGCGTCGCGGGCTCGTTCGGCGGCGTCGATGACACCGGGGAGTTCGAGCAGCGGGGCGAGAGGGTCCGTCACGATAGCCGACGGTACCCCCTCGCAGGCAGGAGCAGACTCGCCGGACTGCCCCCGCCGATCCCTATACGCCGAGCTGAACCGAACCGCCGGGGATGGCGGCGAGCAGTCGCTGTGTGTACTCCTGCTGCGGGTTGTCGAACACCTCGTCGGTCGTGGCGGCCTCGACGATCTCTCCCGATCGCATGACGAGCACATCATCGGCGATCTGCCGCACCACGGCAAGATCGTGCGTGATGAAGAGGTATGTCAGACCGAGCTCTGCCTGCAGATCGTTCAGCAAGGACAGAATCTGCGCCTGAACGAGCACGTCGAGAGCCGACACTGCCTCGTCGCAGATCACCATCTCCGGCGAGAGAGCCAGAGCGCGCGCAATAGCTACTCGTTGGCGCTGGCCACCGGAAAGCTCGTTCGGGAATCGGCGCATGACCGAAGTCGGCAACGCCACCTTGTCCAGCAGATCACGGACCCGAGCCTCGCGTTCCTTCTTGCTGCCGACCTTGTGGGTCCGCAGCGGCTCCTCGATAGTGCGGTAGATCGAGTACATCGGATCCAGCGACCCATAGGGGTTCTGGAAGATCGGCTGTACACGACGCCGGAACGCGAACGCCTCCTTGTTGTTCAAACCCGCGACATCACGTCCGTCGAACTGAACGGATCCGGACGTCGGTTCCAGTAGCCCCAGAACCATTTGTGCCACAGTCGATTTACCGGATCCCGACTCACCGACGATGGCGGTGGTCGTGCCGCGGGCAACGGTGAACGAGACGTCCTTGACGGCAGTGAACACCGACGACCTGAAGGGACTGCCACCACGAAGCTTGAACTCCTTGGTCAGCTTGTCGACCACGAGCACAGTATCTTTTGCCGGTTCGAAATCGCCTTCACCGTGGACGGTCTTCTCGGCGACGACCTCCTCGGCAGCCTGCTTTGCATGTGCGACGATGTCCCCACGCACCACGGAGGACTTCAGCCGTTGCGACGCAAGCGACGGCGCCGCGGCGACCAACTTCTGGGTGTACGGATGCTGCGGATTCTGCAGAATTTCCAGCGCCGGACCGGATTCCACGATTCGCCCCTTGCTCATGACGACCAGATGCGAAGCTCGCTCAGCGGCGAGACCGAGGTCGTGCGTGATCAGTAGAACCGCTGTGCCCAGTTCCTTCGTCAGCCCCTCGAGGTGGTCGAGAATCTGACGCTGGACCGTGACGTCGAGAGCGGAGGTGGGTTCGTCGGCGATCAACAGTTTGGGCCGCGCGGACAACCCGATTGCAATCAGCGCCCGCTGGCGCATACCACCGGAAAATTCGTGCGGGTACTGATTGACACGATTCTCCGAGTCCGTCAACCCAGCCTCGTCGAGGAGTTCGACGGCACGGGCGCGTGCCGCCTTCCCTTTGGCGATTCCATTGGCTGCCAACGCTTCTTCGATCTGGTAGCCGATCTTCCACACCGGGTTCAGGTTCGACATAGGGTCCTGCGGGACCAACCCGATCTGGCTTCCGCGGACCGCGACGAAGTCCTTCTCCCTCGCGTTCGTCAGGTTATTTCCGTCGAACCAGATCTCGCCCGCTGTCACCTTGCCGGTACCCGGGAGGAGATTGATGATCGCGTGCGCAGTCGTGGATTTGCCGCTGCCGGACTCGCCCACGATTGCTACCGTCTGGCCGGGATAGACCGTCAGGCTGACACCTCGAACAGCTGGCACTGCACCGGAATTGGACTGAAACGACACCTCGAGGTCCTTGATGTCGAGCAAGGGTTGCTCACTCATCGCAACTTCTCCTTCGTGTTCGCTCATCGTTTCCGGGCCTTGGGATCGAGGGCGTCGCGTAGTGCATCGCCCATCATGATGAAGCCCAACACTGTGATCGCCAGTGCGGCAGCGGGATAGAACAGAATTGTCGATCCCTGACGAAGGGTGACCTGGGCTGCGCTGATATCGCCACCCCAGGACACTTCGGTGGGCGGCAGACCGATTCCGAGGAACGACAGGGTGGCCTCGGCGACGATGAAGGTGCCGAGCGAAATCGTCGTGATGACGATGATCGGCGCCATCGAGTTCGGTAGGACATGCCGAATCAAGGTGCGCACCTTCGATACTCCGAGAGCGCGAGATGCCATGACGTAGTCGTTGCTCTTGGCCGACAACACCGCTCCACGAGTGATACGGGCCATCTGCGGCCAGCCGAACAACGCCAACACCACGATGACGGTGAAAATCGTCCGGTCGGTGAACAACTGCATGAGGACGATCGCGGCGAGGATGAGCGGGACACCGAAGAAGATGTCCGTCAACCGTGACAGCAGAGAGTCGGCCCAGCCGCCGTAGAAGCCCGCGAAGGCACCGAAGAGCACTCCGACCACGACCACCAGGAACGTAACGCCTACGCCGGTGACCACCGAAGCCCGCGCGCCGAAGATGACACGGGAGTAGATGTCGCAACCTTGACGGTCGAACCCGAAGATGTGACCGGATCCGGGGCCCTGCATGCTGAACGCCAGGTCGCAGTACCGCGGATCGGTATTCGTGAACAGACTCGGAAACGCTGCGACCAAGATGACCACGAAGATGATGATGGCCGAGATGATGAAGAGCGGGCGCTTGCGCAGACTGTGCCAAGCATCCTTCCAGATACTCGTGGGAGCCTCGTCGATGTTCACGACGTCGGTCTGGCTGACGTCGACAACTTCGTCGGATTCCACGAAGCGTGCTTGACGGACCTCACGTCCGCCTTCGGGAGTCGTGTTAGGCATAGCGGATCCTTGGGTCGAGCGCGGCGTACAGGAGGTCGACGACGAGATTCGCGATGAGGTAGACCACGATCAGGACCGTCACGAACGAGACGACCGTGGGCGCCTCGCCCCTGATGACCGCCTGGTAGATGGTGCCACCGACGCCATTGATGTTGAAGATGCCCTCGGTGATGATCGCGCCACCCATGAGTGCAGCAAGATCGGCACCGAGGAACGTGACGACGGGGATCAACGAGTTGCGTAGCACGTGAACGTTGACGACTCGCCTGCGTGAAAGGCCTTTGGCTGTCGCTGTTCTGACGAAGTCGGCACTCAGGTTTTCTGCCACCGAGGTACGGGTCAGCCGGACCACGTAGGCGAACGACACCGAACCGAGCACGAACGCCGGCAGCAGCAGGTTCTTGAAACTTGTGTTGCCACCGACTGTGGGAGGCACTATGCCCCATTTGATCCCGATGAAGAACTGCGCGAGGAAGCCGATGACGAAAATCGGGACGGCGATGATGACGAGGCTGACGAGGAGGACCGAGCTGTCGAACAGCTTGCCCTTACGTAGACCGGCGATGAGACCGAAGCCGATACCGAAGACGCCTTCGATCACGAGTGCCATCGCAGCAAGTTTCGCGGTGATCGGGAACGCTTGCAGCAGAACCTCACTGACCGGGCGGCCCGAGAACGACATACCGAAATCGAAGGTGAAGATGCCCTTGAGATACAGCAGATACTGCACGATGAACGGCTCGTCGAGGTTGTAGCGTGCGCGCAGCTGGTCGGCCACCGCGGGGCTGATCGCCTTGTCTCCGGCGAGCGCAGCAATCGGGTCCCCTGGGAGCAGGAAGACCATTGCGTAGATCAGGAATGTGGCCCCGATGAAAACAGGGACCATCTGAAGTATTCGGCGTCCGATGTACCAGAGCACCGGATCACCTCCTTAGGAGGAAGGAGGACGTCACAGCGGTATTCAGCGTGGGCGTCGTACGAGGCGAGCGAGGCAAGCAGCCGAGCAGGGCAGTAGGCAACAGGCCTACTGCCCTGCTCGGCTGAATCAAGAGCCGTGAGAAAAGATCAGTTCTTCTCGATCTGGCTGTAGATCGGGACTCCGTCCCAACCGATCTTGACGTTGGTGACATTCTCCGACCAGCCACTGGCCGCGTTGCGGTACCAGGTCGGTACTGCAGGCAGATCGTTCAGGAGGATTTCCTGTGCCTGGTTGATCAGGTCCTGCGCCTTGCCCTTGTCGGTCTCGCTTGCCGACTCACGCAGCAGACGATCGAACTCGGGGTTGGAGTACTCGCCGTCGTTGGAGCTGCCACCGGTCTGGTAGTTCTGGGCAAGGAAGCCGTACTGCTGCGGGTAGTCACCCTGCCAGCCCGAACGGAACGCCGTCGGGATGGTGCGGTTCGTGGCCTCGGTCCGCAGCTGCGCAAACGTCGGGTAGGGAGCACCCTGTGCCTCGATACCGAGGGTGTTGCGGATGCTGTTGCTGACCGCGTCGACCCATTCCTGGTGTCCGCCATCGGAGTTGTAGGCGATCGCGAAGCTACCTGACCACGGCGCAATTGCGTCGGCCTGCGCCCACAGTGCCTTGGCTCCGTCTTTGTCGTAGTCGACGTTGTCGACGTCACTGAGATCCCCGGTCCAGCCTGCGATTGCGGGGCTGGTGAAATCCTGTGCAGGCGTGCGGGTGTTGTTGAAGATCTGCTTGGTGATCTGATCGCGATCGATCGCCTTGGAGATCGCCTGACGACGCAGCACACCCTCTTCGCCACCGAAGTGCGGCAGACGGCCCGGGATGGTGAAGGTTTCGATGCTCGCGGACGGCTGATTGACCGTACGGCCGGGCAGATCCGACTCGAACGTCGTCACTGCACTGGACGGGACCTGGTCGAGGACGTCGACGTTGTTCGACAAAAGATCCGTGTACGCGGTGTCGAGGTTGCTGTAGAGGATGAAGTTGATGCCGCCGTTGACAGGCTTGCGATTGCCGTCGTAGTCCGGGTTGGTCACCAGATCGATGCGGACGTTGTGCTGCCACGCACCTTCCTGCGCAAACTTGTACGGTCCGTTACCGATCGGGTTCTCCCCGAACGCTGCCATGTCGGCGTATGCGACCTCGGGCAGTGGATAGTACGCGGCGAAGCCGAGTCGATCGGGGAACGCTGCCTCGGGCTGCTTGAGTTCGATGGTGAACGTCTTGTCGTCGACGACCTTCAGCCCGGACATCGTCTGGACCGTCGGGTTCTCGCCTGCGACCTCGTCGTAACCGAGAATCGGATCGAAGAACGACCCCTGCAGCTGCGCATTGGTGGACAGCGCGCCGTAGTTCCAGGCGTCGACGAAGGATTTCGCTGTCACCGGCGTGCCGTCGGTGAACTTCCAACCGTCCTTCAACGTCACGGTGTAGTTCTGGCCGTCGGCGGAATCGATCGAGTCGGCGACCTCGTTCTCGATACCGCCCTCGGAGGTGTACGAAACCAGTCCGGCGAAGACCGAGTCCACGACTCGCCCACCGGTGTTCTCACTCGTGTTGGTGGGAACCAGCGGATTCTGCGGCTCACCACTCCACGCGTTGATAATTGCAGCGCCGTCACCGGACCCACCGCCGCTGGTCGAATCACTCGATGAGCACGCCGTCACCAGCGCCGCTCCCACGACCACTGCAACTGCAGCCGTCGCGATGCGTGTTCTGCGCAAGACAAATCCTCCATCTTTGGTTTGACCACGGTGTCAACCGTGATCGACCCCGGGGCGTCACGCCCACGGGGATATGTGGGGCGACCGCCGGCCACAGCTCGATGAGCCGAAGCAACGATCCAATGGTTGAAACTTTAGACACACCCTGAAACGAACCTGTGAACTCCCCCAGAAACAGGAGACCCTCACACAGGCTCGCTACATGTTCGAAACGATTCGGCAACCGATTTCCCACGTGGTGAGAGCGATCTCCCGACAACCTCTCCGACTGAACCGCACCCTGGACCGTCCATCGCTCGAAACCTACCGATCACCGCAGATCAGAGGGTTGCAGGCGAATGCAACGGTGCGACAGCCCTCACATGTGACTACCCTCACAAGGGCTCGCGCGGAGGCTGCAGAGCGACTGTTCAGCTCGTTCGTGATGGCATAGGTAGCTGCCCGAGCGCGAAGAGAACCACGACGAAAGAGAGCCATTCGAGATGACGACCAGTACCTCCGGTGACCACGACACTGCCGCCGAGGAGACCTACCCGCCGTCGGCGGAATTCGCCGCGCAGGCGAACGCCACAGCAGATCTCTACGACGTCGCCGCGAAGGACCGCCTCGCGTTCTGGGCCGAGCAGGCACGACGACTGCACTGGCATACCCCGTTCACCGAGGTGCTCGATTGGTCCGACGCTCCCGTCGCCAAATGGTTCGCCGACGGAAAGCTCAACGTCGCCTACAACTGCGTGGATCGACATGTTCTCGACGGCCATGGCGAGCAGGTTGCCATTCACTGGGAAGGCGAACCCGGTGACAGTCGCGACCTCACCTACGCCGACCTGCTCGCAGAGGTCAGTCAAGCGGCCAACACCCTGACCGACCTCGGACTGGTCTCCGGCGACCGCGTCGCCATCTACATGCCGATGATCCCCGAGGCCATCATCTCGATCCTCGCCTGCGCCCGCCTGGGCCTGACGCATTCGGTCGTCTTCGCCGGCTTCTCCGCCACGGCACTGCGTTCACGCATCGACGACGCCGAGGCCAAACTGGTCATCACCACCGACGGGCAGTGGCGTCGCGGTAAGCCCGCGCCGATCAAGGACACCGTCGACGAGGCCGTGGACGGAGCCGCCTCGATCCAACACGTATTGGTCGTCAAGCGGACCGACTCCGAGGTCGCCTGGACCGAAGGCCGCGACATCTGGTGGCACGAGAGCGTCGCCCGGGCTTCGAAAGAGCATGAGGCGCAGCCATTCCCGGCCGAGCACCCCCTGTTCATCCTGTACACCTCCGGCACGACGGGTAAGCCGAAAGGCATCGTGCACACCTCCGGTGGCTACCTGACTCAGACCTCGTACACCCACCACAACGTCTTCGATCACAAGGCGGGCCAGGATGTCTTCTGGTGCACCGCCGACGTCGGTTGGGTCACCGGCCACTCGTACATCGTCTACGGACCGCTCTCGAACCGCGCGACGCAAGTCGTCTACGAGGGCACCCCGAATTCCCCTGACGAGCACCGGCACTGGAACATCATCGAGAAGTACAAGGTCTCGATCTACTACACCTCCCCCACTCTCGTGCGTACCTTCATGAAGTGGGGCAAGGAGATTCCCGAGGCACACGACCTGACATCGATCCGGCTGCTCGGCTCCGTCGGTGAGCCGATCAACCCGGAGGCGTGGCGTTGGTTCCGCGACGTCGTAGGCGGCGGTACCGCGCCCATCGTCGACACCTGGTGGCAGACCGAGACCGGTGCGATCATGATTTCACCGCTGCCCGGCGTGACATCCACCAAGCCCGGCTCCGCGATGGCGCCGCTACCCGGGATCTCCGCGAAGATCGTCGACGACGACGCGAAGCCACTGGGCAACGGCGGCAACGGATATCTGATCCTCGACGAGCCGTGGCCGGCGATGCTCCGCGGGATCTGGGGCGACATGGAGCGCTACAAGGACACGTACTGGTCCCGCTACGCCGAAGAAGGCTGGTACTTCGCCGGCGACGGCGCCAAGTACGACGAGGACGGCGCTCTCTGGGTCCTCGGACGCGTCGACGACGTCATGAACGTCTCCGGACACCGGATCTCCACCTCCGAGGTGGAATCAGCGCTCGTGAGCCATCACGGTGTCGCCGAGGCGGCAGTCGTCGGTGCCGCCGACGAGACCACCGGTCAGGGCATCGTCGCGTTCGTGATCCTGCGCGCAGGCATCGAGAATACCGGTGACGATCTGATCAAGGAGCTCAAAGCTCAAGTATCGAAAGAGATTTCACCGATCGCTCGCCCTCGCGAGATCTCGATCGTTCCCGAACTCCCGAAGACTCGCTCCGGCAAGATCATGCGACGCCTGCTGCGTGATGTCGCCGAAGGCCGCGAACTCGGTGACGTCTCGACTCTCGTCGATCCGAAGGTCTTCGATTCGATCAAGAAGGGTCGCTAGCGACCGGTGAACGGGCATACATCCTTTACGGGACGTATGCCCGTTCACGCCTAGTCCGTCAGTGACTGATCGCGGGTTTCCTTCATGAGGATCAACGCGATCAACGTCAGCACCGCGGCGACGGCAAGGTAGACCCCGACCCATCCGACGCCGTAGCTGCTCACCAGCCAGGTCGCGATGAACGGCGCCACAGCCGCGCCGAGGATCGACGCCGTGTTGTACGAGATCCCCGATCCCGTGTATCGCACGTTGGTCGGGAAAAGTTCGGGCAGCACGGCACTCATCGGACCGAAGGTAAGACCCATCAATCCGAGTCCGATGCACATGAAGACAAGCATCCGACCGGCCGTCGCGCTTTCCGGTGCGGCGAACCAGTGGAACGACAGACCGAACGCAATGATCGCGATCGTGATGACGATGAGGGTCGGTCGCCGTCCGTATTTGTCGGCGAGCAAGCCTGCCACCGGAATCAGCGCGGCGAAGAAGAGCACTGCGATCAGCTGAAGCTCGAGGAAATCGGTGTACGCGATGGTGATCTTCGGGCCACCTGCGTCGGAGACTTTGCCGGTTCCGTAACTGACTACCCAGGTCGTCATGATGTAGAAGAGCGTGTAGGTGGCGAGCATGATGAACGTACCGAGGATCAGCTGGCGCCAGCTCGTACGGAAGACCTGGGCGAGCGGAGTCTTAACCTTCTGCCCACGCGCGACGGCCAGCTTGAACACCGGCGTCTCTTCCAGTTTGAGGCGCACATAGAGGCCGATGATGACGATGACGGCGCTCAGCAGGAACGGCACGCGCCATCCCCAGGTGAGGAATGCGTGGTCCGTTGCGGAGTTTGCGGAGTCGTAGCCGGTGATGACGACCAACAGCAGGAAGATCCCGTTGGCGAAGAAGAAGCCGATAGGTGCACCCAACTGTGGATACATTGCGGCCCAGGCGCGTTTGCCGGGCTTGGCGGTTTCGGTCGCGAGCAGCGCTGCGCCGCTCCACTCACCACCGAGTCCGACGCCCTGCGTGAACCGCATGATCGCGAGCAGTGCGGGAGCCCACAGGCCTGCCGCCGCATAGGTCGGCAGCAATCCGATCGCGAAGGTCGCCGCCCCCATCGTCAGCAGTGAACCGACGAGCGTCGCTTTGCGCCCGATGCGGTCGCCGAAATGGCCGAACAGAACCGATCCGATGGGGCGTGCAACGAAAGCGAGTCCGAACGTCGCGAACGACGCCAGCAGCGCGGTCGTCTCGTTGCCCGCGGGGAAGAACAGCTTGGGGAAGACCAGTACTGCGGCAGTCGCGTAGATGTAGAAGTCGAAGAATTCGATCGACGTGCCGACCATGGATGCGACGACGATGCGAGACCGTGGTACCTCCGGGGCAGCAGCGATGCCGTCACTTGGGACGGCCGAGGTAGTGCTCACGGTTAGGACTCCTGAAGAGAGGGGTATGTAGAACGCAAATTACCTGATGAAAACCTGAGAATTACAGTGGACGCCTGAATGCACCGCCGACGTATTCACCGTTGATCTGAGAGCGCCATCGCAAGGCGAGCTGTGACTGTGAGGCGAAGTGCGTCGGGTCGGCACTAGTGTTAACCGAAGAATGCAGTCGAGACGGCGTCGCAGGACGACGTCTCGGAACCAATCATCACCAGCAAGTGGAGGGGTCGAGAAGTTGAGCGTGACCAATCGCGGTAATGGCAGTGCTTATCCGGACGGGGTGCCGAACACGATTTCGTCCATTCCACTTACGGACGTAGACCACCGCGCACCAGGAACCGGCAGCATCGGGAACCTTGTCAAGGATGCGACGACGCAGGTGTCGACGCTGGTCCGCGCCGAGGTCGAACTGGCCAAGGCCGAGGTCACGGGCGAGATCAAGAAGGGGCTGCAGGGCAGCCTCTTTTTCATCCTGGCTCTCGCCGTCGTCGTCTTCAGCGCATTTTTCTTCTTCTTCTTCTTGGCCGAGACGCTCGATATCTGGTTGCCGCGCTGGGCTGCCTTCCTCATCGTGTTCGTTTTCATGCTGCTCGTGGCTGCCCTGCTCGGGTTCCTCGGCTATCGGCGCGTCAAGAAGCTTCGTAAGCCGGAGAAGACGATCGAGTCGCTCAAGCAGGCCTCGACTGTCTTGCCGAACCAGCACGGGTCGACACCGGCAATTCCCGGGTACAAGCAATAGCGAGGTCGGTAGCGGGGCAAGAAAGAATGAGTCGGCCTGATCCGTCCACTGTCCGTTTCGCCGGTCCGTGGACGCACCGCGACATTCATGCCAACGGCATTCGGTTCCACGTCGTCGAGACCGACGACGCGCCAGCCGATGCCCCGCTGGTAGTTCTACTGCACGGCTTCGCAGATTTCTGGTGGTCGTGGCGTCACCAACTGACCTCGCTGACCGAGGCGGGGTTCCGCGCTGTGGCTGTCGACCTCCGTGGATACGGAGACACCGACAAGCCACCGCGTGGGTACGACGGGTGGACGCTGGCCGGCGATGTGGTCGGCCTGATCCGGGCACTGGGATATGGCGAAGCGACTCTCGTCGGGCACGCCGATGGCGGTCTGGTGTGTTGGGCTACTGCCGCGCTGCATCCACGGATGGTCCGGTCGATCGGTTTGGTCGGGTCCCCGCATCCCATTGCGTTGCGCAGGGCAGTCCTGCGCAACAAGGCCCAACGAGCTGCACTGCTCCCGCAGTTCTTGCGATACCAGATGCCGCTGGTGCCCGAACGCACTCTGACCAAGCACAATGGCGCCGCCGTCGAGCAACTCCTCCGAGCGCGGTCGGGGGCCGGCTGGTTGGATTCGGACGAGTTCGTCGACACAGCGAAGCAGATGCGCTCGGCGATGCGCATTCCAGGCGCGGCACATTGCGCGTTGGAGTACCAACGATGGGCATTTCGAAGTCAGTTTCGTTCCGACGGGCGAAAGTTCATGCAGGCTATGGACACCCGGTTGCGCATTCCGGTACTCCAGATCAGAGGCGAACTCGATCCGTACGTGCTACCTCGATCGGTGGCCACCGAGGCTCACTGGGCCCCTGATCAGCGCTTACACACTGTGCTCGGGGCCGGTCATTACGCGCACCAGGAAGCTCCTGCCGAGGTCACCGCACAGTTGCTGGCCTTGTTGACGCTCTAGGTTCGACGCGTCTCCCGCACCCGAATCTAGAGAATGCAGTTGCCTGTTCCGACTGCGACCGGGCTCTCGCGGCTCAGCTCGAGCTCGTCGGATACTTCGGGTGCGGTGAGCACGAATCCGGTATCGGGATCGTCGACGGCGGCACCGAAGACCAGCCCGAGGACCTGCCCGTCTTCCGCGACGAGTGGGCCACCCGAATTGCCCTGCCGCACGCTGCCTCGCACGGTGTAGACCTGACGTTGAACCGTTCCGGTTCGGTAGATGTCCGGGCCCTTCAAGTTCAAAGTTTCTCGAATGCGGGCTGGGCTCGCCGTGTACGGTCCACCGCCCGGGTATCCCAGGACAAGTGCACTGTCTCCGGTGACGCCCGGGTCGGGCGCAAAGTTCAACACCGGAGCGCGAAGACCCGGCACCCGCAGGATCGCCACATCTTCCTGGGGGTCGAAGAGCACGACCTGGGCGTCGAACACCGTGCCTAGCGAGTCGACGGTGACGCCTTCGGTGCCGGCGACGACATGCGCGTTGGTCATCACAAGTTCGGGGGCCACGACGAATCCCGAGCCCTCCAACGCCTTCTGGCAGCTCGGAGCCAGGCCGCTGACCTTGAGGACGCTGGCGTGCAGCTGATCCACCAGGGGGTTCGCCTGCAGCGTTGGGTCCGGGTCGGCAACTTCCGCTACCGGGGTTTTGCCGAACGGTCCGATGACGTCGGGAAGCCCGGAGGTGTCGAGCAGTGCCGAGAATTCCTTGGGTACTTCACGAAGCCACTGTGGGGCCACTTCGTCGACCTTGCCCAGCACCTTCGACCCACGAACCGCGCCGGCAACCTCGGGCTGCGAAGACGACGTCAACGGAATAGCGAGCAACCACGCAGCAGCGAGGACGGCCATGGCTTGCAGGCCGGCGCCGACGACGCTGTCGACCGACCGAGCGCCACGTGAATGGATTCCACTGCGTAGCGCACGGCCGAGCACCATGCCCGACACTTCGCCGACGATCACCAACACCACGATCAGCGCAATTCCGACGAATACTCGCATTCGAGCGCCGTCGACGTGCAACAGAACATGCGGCGCGATCAGAATTCCCGCGACGGCACCGAGTACGACACCGAGAAATGCCAACGCCGACGCCACTGCACCCTGTCGCCATCCCGACATCGCTGCCAGCAATGCCACCGCGAGGACGACGAGATCTACCCAACCGGACCCGCTCACTGATCGAGCCCCGCTCCTACAGCTGCCAAGCTGGCCTCCAGATCACGAATGTCGCCGGTGTCCCACTCGGTCTCCCAGCCGGACACTGCGAGCAGGCCCGCCAGAATACCGCCTGTGAAACCCCACACCAGCATTCCGTCGACGGCGAAGGCCGGACCTTGATAGCCCGCCGGGTGGCGGACCTGGAAACGGTTGTCGGGATCCAGTAGTGTTTGGATCGGCACCCTGACGACTCGGGCGGACTCGCCGGTGTCGACGACGCGGACGTCGCTCGGCCTTCGCCAGTACGCAAGCACTGGGATTACGTCGAATCGCGACGGCGGCACATAGATGCCCGGCATCGTCGCGAGCGGTTGCACACCGGCAGGATCCAAACCGGTCTCTTCCTCGGCTTCACGCAGAGCTGTTGCGACCGGAGATACGTCGCCTGGATCCGTGGCGCCACCAGGGAAAGCGATCTGTCCGCTGTGCTGGCGCAGCGTCGACGCCCGCTGCGTCAGCAGCACATCTGCGTCGGCGGGAAGTCCGCCCCGCGCGGTGTGGTCCGGCTCGGGCGAGCCACCGAACAGTACGAGGACCGATGCCGGACGGGTCGACTCACCGGCGGCGGCCGTGCGCTGCAGTACCGGGTTGATGCCTGTCGTATCCAGCAAGCCGCGTTCACCGCCGACCGCCTCGACGACACCGCGAAGCCACTCCGGGGCGCTCATCTCACGAGTCCGAGATCGTTCTCGACTGCATCTGCTATCTCTTCGACACTTCGAAACGGTTGCGGCAACACTTTGGCGACATTGCCATCCGCATCGATCAGAATCGATACCGGGAGGACGGGCGGCGCGCCGACGGCTGCTGCTATGCGACCGGCTTCGTCCTGGACCCCGGGAAGCGTTACGCCGTAGTCGGCGAGCTTGGCGAGGCCGTTGCCTTCGTTGCGATCCTGGTGAACGGTGAGGACGGTCAGTCGGTCGGCCACAGTGTCGGCGTACTGCTGAAGATAAGGGAGTTCCTCCGCGCACGGTCCACACCAGTACGCCCACAGATTGATCAATGCGGGCTTACCTGCCAGCGCCTGGCCTACGTCGATACTGCTGCCGTCGGCGACACACTCGAGCACGATCCCCGTCAACGGGCCGGCCGGTACGGGCGATCCTGGATCGGGAGTCGGGCACGGCGCAAGCTGCGCCCGCTCCCGCAACGCGGCGAGCCCCTCGTCGGAAGCGACAGAACCGCCGGGGGAGCCCGCAGTGGGCGCTTGACCGGTAGCGAGGCCGCCGACCGGCGCCTGCAGACCGGGGTTCGTATCGCGCGGCCACAGGGCGTAGATCATCCCGACAACGACGATCAGTGCTACCAGCGACCAGCGCAGTGCGGATTTGTTCACGGTGTGATTCCGGCGAGCGCGAGAAGATCTTCGGTCTCCGGACCCTTGACCAGGGCGGCGGCCTGGGCCTTGTCCACCGGACCGATTCCGTAGGACGGGCAGTCCTTGGCCAGAATGCACACCCCGCAGGCAGGCTTGCGGGCGTGGCATATGCGGCGTCCATGAAAGATCACGCGGTGCGAGAGCAGTGTCCATTCTTTGCGCTCGATGAGCTCGCCGGCGGCGTGTTCGATCTTGACCGGGTCTTCCAGGTCCGTCCATTGCCAGCGTCGAACGAGTCGAGCGAAGTGGGTATCGACGGTGATGCCGGGAACGTCGAATGCATTTCCGAGGACCACATTGGCCGTCTTCCGGCCGATGCCGGGCAGCGTCACCAGGTCCTTCAGATTGGCTGGAACTTCTCCGTCGAACCGCTCGATAAGAGCAGCTCCGAGGCCGATCAGTGAGTTCGTCTTGTTGCGGAAGAAACCGGTTGTGCGGATGTACTCCTCCAGTTCCGTTCTGTCCGCTTCGGCGTAGTCGCGCGCAGTGCGATATCTCACGAATAAAGCCGGCGTGACGAGATTGACGCGCTTGTCGGTGCACTGGGCCGACAGGATCGTTGCGACGGCAAGTTCGAGGGGGGTCGTGAAGTCGAGTTCGCAGTAGACATGCGGGAACGCCCTCCCCAGCTCCCGATTCATCCGGCGGGCGCGCCTGACGAGCCCAAGTCTTGTCTCTTCGCGTTTACGCACGTCGAAGGCCTTCGAGGCTGTCGAATCCACTCCACAACTGTACGGACAAGAATCGGCATCTAATTCGCTCTGTGTTCTTATCGAGACTTTTTCGGTGTTAACTTTCCCGTATGCAAGGACTCGCCGTGGTGCTTTTTCCAGTACTCCTGATGCTCTTCTCGCTCGCTATGGAGCGTGTCGAAGGCAAACTGAGCAAGCTGACGGTTCGGGAGCACGACGTGGAGGAGTTTCTCGATCAGGCCAGTAGCTCCGAGGTGGCGACGCTCGCCAACGACGGGTTCCCGCACGCCCTCGCCAAGCTCAACAATCGCAAGAAGCGCCCGCACGTGGTGAAGGATTCCGAGGCACTGCTGGACCAGCGCGCCAGTTGACCGGTCCGTAACGTCCGGCATGCCCGTTTCGAGATGAAGATCCGGTGAACTACCCCTGGTCCGTTCATTCTCTTCGCGGGTTCCGTGGCGCCGATCACTCGATATCAGGTTCGGCGAAGTAGACTTCACCGAGATTCTTGTCATGTTCGATTATTGGTGTGGCGTTGCTGGCCTTCGGGTAAGTGGCCCGCGCCGTTTGAAACGCTTGTCGATCCGGAAAACTGAATCGACGACATCCCAAAAGGAGCGCAAGTGGACGACGTCCTGGCACGGGCCGGCATCTTCCAAGGAGTCGAGCCCTCTGCGGTAGCAGCGCTGACCAAGCAGCTGCAGCCGGTCGATTTCCCCCGAGGACATGTGGTCTTCAACGAGGGTGAGCCGGGTGATCGGCTGTACATCATCGTTTCCGGCAAGATCAAGCTCGGCCGCCGCTCCCCCGACGGTCGTGAAAACCTGCTGACCATCATGGGTCCGTCGGACATGTTCGGTGAGCTCTCGATCTTCGACCCGGGCCCACGTACGTCCACGGCGACCACGGTCACCGAAGTTCGTGCCGTCAGCATGGATCGCGACGCACTGAAAGCGTGGATCGATCAGCGTCCGGAGATTGCCGAGCAGCTTCTTCGCGTGCTGGCCCGTCGACTCCGCCGCACCAACAACAACCTCGCGGACCTCATCTTCACCGATGTGCCCGGACGCGTCGCCAAAGCACTACTCCAACTCGCTCAGCGCTTCGGAACCCAGGAAGCCGGGTCACTTCGCGTCACCCACGACCTGACGCAGGAAGAGATCGCCCAGCTCGTCGGCGCATCACGTGAGACCGTCAACAAGGCATTGGCCGATTTCGCGCACCGCGGATGGCTGCGCCTCGAAGGCAAGAGCGTACTGATCTCGGACTCCGAGCGCCTCGCTCGCCGGGCACGCTAGAACCACATAGCTCGCTGGAAACGTCGAGCTATCCGGAAATGCTGCTAGTTCTCGCGTAGGTACGCCAGCTGTGTTTTGACCGACATGCGGGCGGCAGGCCACAGCTTTTTGTCCACGTCCGAGTAGACATGTTTGACCACCTGCATCGGCTTCGCATCGGCACCAAGTTCGTGCAGTGCGGCACGAACTTGGGCCAGCCGTTCGAGTCGGTGCTTTCGGTAGAACCTCACTACCTCGGGAAAGTCTGCGATCTCGGCTCCATGCCCTGGCAGCGCGACCTTGCCCTCACTCATTTCTTCGAGACGGTCCAGCGAGGACAGGTAGTCGGCGAGAGAGCCGTCCTTCGGGTCGAGCACCGTAGTTCCTCGACCCAAAATGGTGTCACCGGTCAGGACGGCGTCGTCGAGGACGAAGCACAACGAATCGGCTGTATGCCCCGGCGTCGCCAGTACCGAGATGGACAGGCCTGCCGCGACGATCACCTCTCCGTCGGTCAACGGTGAGGTGTCGCCATGGACATACTTGGACTCGAATGCTCGGATCGGCGCGCCGCTCTTGCGGTGAAACCTCTTCAGCCCTGCCGTGTGGTCCCGATGCCGATGCGTGACAAGCGTGAGAACCACGTTGCCCACCCCCGCAACCGCGTCGAGATGCTCGGAATCCTTCGGACCAGGGTCGACGACGACGCAATCCTGGCTGCCAGGGGCCCGGAGGATCCAGGTATTGGTGCCATCGAGCGTCATCTGTCCTGGATTGTCGGCGAGCAACACAGCAGCTGTGTCGGTCACCTGTCGTAGCTTTCCGTAGGCAGGGTGAGCAAGGGTCATAGACGTACCTTAGGACGAAGAGAGAAGTGGCACGAGAATCTTTATCTCGCGGCGCTCAGGCCTCGGGTGTGAGCTCCACGATGAGCTCGACCTCGACTGCTGCGCCCAAAGGCAATTCGGCTACACCGACCGCGGAGCGCGCATGCACGCCTGCATCTCCGAATATTTCACCGAGCAGGTTCGACGCCCCGTTCATCACCGGAGGTTGGCCGGTGAAGCCGGTCGCCGACGCAACGAAGCCGACAACTTTGACTATGCGCTCGATGCGATCGATCCCGACGAGCGAGTGGATCGCCGCCAGCGCATTGAGTGCGCACGTCCGCGCTGCTGCTGTGGCTTCCTCCGGCGAGACCTCCGCACCGACCTTGCCGGTGCAGGTCAACTTGCCGTCGACCATCGGCAGCTGACCGGAGGTATAGACGTACATTCCCGTCTGGACCGCAGGCGTGTATGCCGCCAACGGAGGGACGACGGCGGGTAGTTCGATGCCCAGTTCGGCCAGTCGCGCGGACCAGTCGGCCATACCGGTCAGGCCTTCGGACGCTTGAAGTAGGCCACGAGCGAGTCCCCGCCATTGGGGCCCGACATGATGGTCACGAGCTCCCAGCCCTCGGAACCGTAGTTGTCCAGAATCTGCTTCGTGGCGTGAATCAGAACCGGTGCGGTGAAGTACTCCCAGATAATCTTTTCGCTCATACCGACAAGCCTAGTCGGCCTCGAGGATGCACCGGCGTCCCATCCGTCCTGCATCACGGACCACGTCATGACCGGAGATGATGAGCTCGTGTCGTGTTCCCGGGAGACAATGGGCGATTCGTCTATATGGTCGTGATGTGGGTACCTCTAGTTTGTCAGTCTGGCCGGACAAGGCCGCAGCCGCTCGCTTGCATTTCGTTTCCGGCAAAGGCGGCACCGGCAAGTCGACGGTGGCCGCCGCTCTCGCACTTTCACTCGCCGCGGGCGGTCGACGCGTTTTGCTTGTGGAGGTAGAGGGCAGGCAGGGCATCGCGCAACTCTTCGACGTGCCGCCGCTGCCGCCTGTCGAGACCCGCGTTGCTTCGGCAGAGGGTGGCGGTGAGGTCTTCGCGCTCGCTGTCGACATCGAGACTGCATTTCTCGAGTACCTCGACATGTTCTACAACCTCGGCTTCGCCGGCCGAGCGATGCGCAAGATCGGTGCCATAGAGTTCGCTACGACCATTGCACCCGGGCTACGTGACGTTCTCCTTACCGGCAAGGTGAAGGAGTGCGTCGTCAGAACCGACAGGGCGGGAAACCGCGCGTACGACGAGGTTGTTGTCGACTCACCGCCGACGGGGCGCATCGGCAATTTTCTCGATGTGACCAAGGCGATGGCAGATTTGGCCAAGGGCGGCCCTGTTCGAGCGCAGAGTGAAGGTGTTGTCCGCCTGCTGCATTCGGCAGAGACCGTCGTCCATCTGGTGACACTGCTCGAGGCTCTTCCGGTGCAGGAAACTGCCGACGCCGTCCGGGAACTCGAGGCCGCAGATCTGAGGCTGGGAACCGTCATCGTCAACCGTACGGAGCCGACCTTCCTTCCTCCGGACGCACTCGCGGACGCAGCCGAGGGTGTAATCGACGCCGAGCTGATCCACCAGGGACTGAAACGGGCTGGAATAGCATTGTCCGACAGTGACTTTGCCGGCCTTCTCACGGAAACGATCGAACATGCTTCGACGCTTGCTGCGCAGGTGGAGAGCGGAACCCAACTCGACGAGCTGGACACGGCACGAATGCATCTGCCGATGCTCGGCGGGGGAATCGACCTCGGCGGACTGTACGAACTAGCAGCCAAGCTCACAGAACAGGGTGTCAAATGAGTTCTCCCGCAACGGATGTCCTCGACGTCTCCAGAATTCTCCTCCAGGACTCCTCACGCATCGTGGTGGTGTGTGGCGCCGGCGGTGTCGGCAAGACGACAACGGCAGCGGCAATGGCCCTCCGCGCGGCCGAGCAGGGCAGGAAGGTCGTGGTACTCACCATCGATCCAGCCAAACGACTCGCGCAGGCTCTCGGCGTCGGTGAACTCGACAACACCCCGCAGCCGGTGAAACTCGCGGCGGGCGCAACGGGCGAACTGCACGCGATGATGCTGAACATGCGTCGAACATTCGACGAGATGGTCATCGAGCACTCGACTCCGGAGAAAGCGGAACAAGTGTTGGCCAACCCCTTCTACCAAACTGTCGCATCCTCGTTCTCCGGCACGCAGGAATACATGGCGATGGAGAAACTGGGGCAGCTCGCGGCCGATTCGACGTGGGATCTCATCGTCGTCGACACTCCTCCGTCACGTAACGCTCTCGACTTCCTCGACGCCCCACAGCGCCTCGGATCATTCTTGGACGGTCGATTCATCCGCCTACTGATGGCACCCGGTCGAGGTTTGACGAGGATTGTCACCAGCGCGATGGGCTTGGCGTTGAGAGGGGTCTCGACCGTCATCGGAAGCCAGATGCTCAACGACGCGTCGGCGTTCGTTCAATCACTGGATTCGATGTTCGGCGGGTTCAGGGAACGCGCGACACTTACTTACCAACTGCTGCGTGAGAGCGGAACGAGCTTCGTGGTCGTCGCCGTGGCAGAGCCCGACGCGTTGCGGGAGGCTGCGTTCTTCGTGGATCGCCTCAGTAGCGAGGGCATGCCATTGGCGGGGCTTATCCTCAACCGAACCCATCCGACCCTGTCGGCGTTGCCCGCCGACCATGCCGCCACGGCCGCTGATCAGCTCGACGACAACGACGATGCCTCGGCCGTTCTGACCGCTGCAGTGCTGCGGATACACGCTGCTCGCGCGGTCACCGCCACGCGCGAGCTTCGACTCCTGCGCCGCTTCACAGCGGCTCACCCCCGGGTCCCGATCGTCGGGGTCCCGTCGCTGCCCTTCGAAGTCTCGGACCTACATGCCCTACGTGCCGTGGCCGACCAACTCACCGGCACCGCATAGCGCAGCACATGACGTAAGAAGCCGCTTCAGATGGCTGCTTGTGTTTGTCGTTGACTTTCGAAGAACTCGGACCACGAGTCGACCTCGGGATGCTGCTTGAGCAGCGCGCGGCGCTGTCGCTCCGTCATTCCACCCCACACCCCGAACTCGACGCGGTTGTCCAGCGCATCCGCGCCGCACTGCATCAATACCGGGCAGTGCCTGCAGATCGTTGCAGCCTTGCGCTGCGCTGCACCCCTCACGAATAGCTGGTCCGGGTCCATGCCCGAGCACCTAGCCTGCGCCACCCACGCAATACGCGCTTCGGCTTCTTCCACATCGAGCCGCGTCGGCGCTGCTGTCATGTTCATGTGCGGATCCCCTTTGCAGTTCGAACATCCTTGCTGGACGTTCCACAAGCTCTTTCGACCTCGAACTTCACCTCGAAGCACATGGATCTAAGAGCTGCCCCACATTCATATACAAGTGTTATGTGAATCACACCGTGCTCACAATTTAGGTAAAATCCGTCGCGAACGCAAGGCGAGCTGGGCAACTTTCTGGTACGGCCGTCTCTACCTGCGGCTGAGCAAATGTTCGAGGGTCTGCGCCGGGGTTCGAGGCGTGCGGAGGAGCGCAAATCGGGGCCGCAGATCCATGGCCACTGGGAGAGACGGCGTCGTCCACGTACGCTGTGCCTGTGTCAGTTGGAAAAACCGTGGCGAAGCTCGCCGGATGTTCAGCCCTTGCGGGTGCGTTGTTGGCCGGCGTCATGTTTCCGCTGGCAGGCGGGTTCGGATACGCATCCAACCGAGCCGCCGATACCGTCGACAATGTTTCGGCCGAATTAGTCGAGGGATCCGTCCCTGCGGTCTCGACGATGGTCGACAGTGCAGGCAACCCCATTGCATGGTTGTACGAGCAACGCAGATTCGAAGTGCCGAGCGAGAAGATCTCGAACGAGATGAAGCTCGCCATCGTCTCGATCGAGGACAAGCGGTTCGCCGAACACAAGGGCGTCGACTGGCAGGGCACACTGCGCGCGTTTCTGACCAACACCACCAGCGGTCAGGTCGAGCAGGGTGCGTCGACACTGGATCAGCAGTACGTCAAGAACTATCACCTGCTCGTCGTGGCCAAGACCGACGCCGAGCGTCGGGCAGCTATCGAGACGACGCCTGCCCGCAAGATCCGCGAGATCCGGATGGCGCTCACCCTCGACAAAGAGCTGACCAAGGACGAGATCCTTACCCGCTACCTGAACCTCGTCCCGTTCGGTAACTCGTCGTTCGGGATTCAGGACGCCGCACAGACCTATTTCGGCATCGACGCCAGCAAGCTCGACGCGAAACAGTCGGCAATGCTCGCGGGCATGGTGCAGTCGAGTTCGGCACTCAATCCGTATACCAACGAGCAAGGCGTCCTCGAACGGCGCAACACCGTCCTGGACACGATGATCCAGAACATCCCGGAACGCGCTGCGGAATTCCAGGCCGCGAGGGCCGAGCCGCTCGGTGTACTCCCCGAACCGCAAATCCTGCCCCGCGGGTGCATTTCGGCCGGCGATCGTGGGTTCTTCTGCGACTACGCGCTGCAATACCTTGCCAATGCAGGTATCAGCCGAGAACAGATCGACCAGGGTGGATATTTGATCAAGACCACCCTCGATCCCGCCGTCCAGAACTCGACCAAAGCCTCGCTGGTCGCCAACACCAGACCGACACTCGACGGCGTCGCGACCGTCATGAACGTCATCGCACCCGGCCAAGATGACCACCGTGTCCTGGCGATGGGCAGCAGCCGAACGTACGGTCTCGATTCCGGCGCAGACGAGACGGTGCAGCCGCAGCCGTACTCGCTGGTAGGACACGGCGCAGGATCCATTTTCAAAGTGTTCACCACGGCCGCCGCGATGGAGCGCGGCCTCGGTACCAGCGCAACCTTGCAGGTCCCCAGACGCGCCGAGGTCCGAGGCATGGGCGACGGTGGCGCAAAGGGTTGCCCCGCCAACACGTATTGCGTGGAGAACGTCGGCGACTACCCTGCGTCACTCTCGGTCACCGATGCACTCGCGAAGTCTCCGAACACGGCGTTCGTCAAGTTGATCGAGTCCGTCGGAGTGACGCCGACGGTGGACATGGCGGTGCGCCTCGGCCTACGGTCCTACGCCGCACCGAGCACATCCGGCTTCGACGAGCGAAGTATGGCCGACTTCCAGAAGGACCAGAATCTCGGTTCTTTCACCCTCGGACCCACCTGGGTCAATCCACTCGAGTTGTCGAATGTGGCGGCAACCCTCGCGTCTTCGGGCAAGTGGTGCCCACCGACACCGATCGATTCGGTGTTCGACCGCAAGGGCAAGCAAGTACCCGTGACGCAGCAGGCATGCGAGCAGGTCGTCGAGCCAGGCTTGGCCAACACTCTGGCCAATGCGATGAGCAAGGACGACCAGCCGGGTGGCACGTCGGCATCCGCGGCAGGATCGGTGGGTTGGAACTTGCCGATGTCCGGCAAGACGGGCACTACCGAGTCGCACATGTCCTCGGGGTTCCTCGGTTACACCAACAATTACGCCGCCGCGGTTTACACCTACGGAGACTCCCCGAGCCCCGGCGAAATCTGCTCGTTCCCGTTGCGCCCGTGTGGCGACGGAAACCTGTACGGCGGCAACGAGCCGGCTCGTACCTGGTACGACGCCATCAATCCAGTCGCCAACAACTTCGGTCCGGTCTCGCTGCCTGCCGTCGATCAGAAATATGTTCGTGGATCCGCCAATGGTCAGGTTCCTGACGTGACCGGCTCGACCCAGTCGTCCGCGACCGCGACCCTGCAGGCGGCAGGTTTTCAGGTCACCGTGGTGAGCACCTCCGACGCTGCAGCACGAGGAACGGTTACCGGAATGTCCCCCTCGGGATCGGCTATTCCCGGTGCGATGATCACGATCTACGTGAGCGATGGATCCGTTCGACAGGCGCCACCGGCTCCGTCGCTTCCAGCGCTACCGGAGCTTCCCAACATCCAGATTCCGGCAATACCGCCCAACCTTCCGATCCCGGCCATCCCCGGGCTCACGGCGCCCCGCTAGGGCGGAATCCATCGCACGAGATACACCCGCGTCGTGGACGTATCTCGTGCGGATTCCCAGCGTTCGAAATTACAAGCGGTCCTTGACTGCCTTGGAGATCCGAGTGCCGTCGGCCTTGCCCTTGGCGAGTTCGGTCGCAACTTTCATTACCTGACCCATCTGCCGGACCCCGGGACGCTCGCCCAATTGCTCGGCGACCTGAGCAAGTGCGGTGTCCGCGATATCGGCCAGTTCGGCGTCGGTCAATGGCGTCGGCAGGTATTCGTCGATGATCTGTGCCTCGGCATGTTCGGTAGCCGCTAACTCACCTCGGCCGTTCTGGGTGTAGATCTCTGCGGACTCACCGCGCTTCTTCGATTCCTTGGCAAGAATCTTGATCACCTGGTCGTCGGTGAGATCGTGGGCTTGTTTGCCGGATACTTCCTCTGTTTGGATCGCGGCGAGGAGCATGCGGATGGTCGCGGTTCGAAGTTTGTCTCTGGCCTTCATGGAGGTGGTCAGGTCGGTTCGCAGCTGGGACTTCAGTTCGGACATGTATCAGAACGCTACGCGGGCAGTGCCCTGGCCCGCACGTCGATTGCACCACCTGACGTATCGTGGAAGACGTGTCCGTGAAAATCACTACATCGGCCCGACTCCTCGCAGCAGCAGAACGTACTCGCGCCGCTGCCTCGGAGGCCCCCATCAGAAGCGCGGCGATTGCGACGGCGGGCGCGGCGGCACTGGGTATCGGATATGCGACCCTCATCGAACGTAATGCCTTCACCTTGCGGGAGACGTCGATGGCTGTGCTCGAACCTGGCTCGTCTTCGCTTCGGGTGCTGCACATCAGCGATCTGCACATGATGCCCGGTCAGCGTTCGAAACAGAATTGGCTCCGCGAGCTCGACAGCCTGGAACCGGATCTGGTGGTCAACACAGGTGACAACCTGTCGCACCTACGCTCGGTTCCTGCCGTCGTTCAAGCTCTCGGTCCCTTGCTGTCCCGGCCGGGGCTGTTCGTCTTCGGCAGCAACGACTACTTTGCGCCCAAGCCGAAGAATCCACTCCTGTACTTCAAGAAGGATCGCAAGAAGATCCTCGGCGAAGCACTGCCGTGGCGTGATCTGCGGGCCGCCTTCTCCGAACGCGGTTGGCACGACGTGACGCACGTGCGCAGAGAACTCGAGGTTGCGGGCGTGCGTATCGCCTCGGCCGGTGTCGACGATCCTCATCTCGAGCGCGACAGGTACGACACCATCGCAGGCCAGCCGAATCCCCTCGCAGACCTTCGGCTGGGAATCACGCACTCCCCCGAGCCACGCGTGCTCGATCGTTTCGCCGAAGACGGATACGACTTGGTTCTTGCCGGACACACGCACGGCGGTCAGGTGTGCCTACCGTTCTACGGTGCCCTCGTCACCAACTGCGAGCTCGATCGGTCTCGGGTGAAGGGTCCGTCGAAGTGGGGCGCACATACCCAGCTGCATGTCTCGGCAGGCGTCGGCACATCTCCATATGCGCCGGCCCGGTTCTGCTGCCGGCCCGAAGCAACACTGTTGACGCTGACCCCCGCTCCGCGTCAGGGTCCGCGCGAAGGTTCGAACGAGGGCGTTTCGCGTTCTGAGGCAGTCGTGAGCTAGACTCTCCGAGGCGGTACACGGGGTGTGGCGCAGCTTGGTAGCGCGCTTCGTTCGGGACGAAGAGGTCGTGGGTTCGAATCCCGCCACCCCGACAAAGTATCGGTGTAATACAAAAGTCCTGGCCTTTCCACAAGGCCAGGACTTTTGCGTTGTCGACTCAATGTGCGGCTGCGCGCAGCTTCTCCAACAGCGGACCTGCGGCCTCGGCGAGGAATCGCTCCTGGGTTTCGTCGCCGACCTGCACAAGTGCGATGTCGGTGAAACCCGCCTCCCAGTACGGCTTGACGGACTCGACGATCTCATCGAGGTCCGGCCCACAAGGAATTGTTTCCGCTACATCTTCTTTGCGGACGAATTGCGTCGCTCCAGCGAACCCGGCCGTCGTCGGGAGGTCCGCGTTGACGGCCCAGCCGCCGGCGAACCAGCGAAAGCGGTCGTGCGCGCGGTCGATTGCTGCATCCTTGTCCGGGTCCCAGGAGATCGGGATCTGACCGATGGTGCGCGAGCGTCCGGAGTGCTTCTCGGTCCATTGCTTCACCAGGTCGCCATTGGGTTCTACGGCGATCAGATGGTTCCCGTACGGGGCGAATCTCTCGACGGATTTTTCTCCCGAAACGGCGATTCCGATCGGGACGCCAGCGTCGGGCATATCCCAGATCTTGGCGGAGTCGACGCGAAAGCGCTTACCCTCGTAAGTGATCAGCTCGCCTGTGTGAAGCTGCTCGATGATCTCCAAAGCTTCGACGAACATGTCCTGTCGCTTGTCGATCGACGGCCACCCCTCACCGACGACGTGCTCGTTGAGATTCTCCCCGCTGCCGAGTCCGAGCGTGAACCTGCCGTCGGCGAGTATCTGCATGGTCGCGGCTTTCTGTGCGACGACGGCAGGGTGGTAACGAATGATCGGACACGTCACGTAGGTCATGAGCTCGACACGCTCGGTCGCCTGCGCGACGGCTCCGAGTGTGGTCCAGACATAAGGCGCGTGTCCCATCGAGGACAGCCAGGGCGAATAGTGGTCGCTGGCGACCTCGAAGTCGAAACCGACTTTCTCGGCACCGACCGCATACTTCACGAGTTCTTTGGGACCGCTCTGCTCGGTCATCAATGTGTAGCCGAAGTTCGTCATCGGTTTCTCCTGGATGTTTGCGCAGCCGTGGCTCCGGAAGACTGACCCGGAATGACTTTATCGCTCAGCACTTTTCATCACTCCCCTATCGGTTCGTGGTGGCATCGTGCGAGCGCGCGATGGTCAGCGCCGCGTTCACGAGCGCCAGATGGCTCAATCCCTGCGGGAAGTTACCCAGGAAGGAGCCATCCGATGCGTCGATCATTTCGCTGTACAGGCCGACGTCGTTGGACATGGAAACCAGCTCGTCCATCAAGTTCATCGCTTCGTCGTCGCGACCGACGTGGGAGAGTGCGGAGACCCGCCAGAAAGCACAGGCGACGAAGGTCGCTTCTTCTGCATCGACACCGGTGTAGCGGTAGAGCAGTGGTCCGGCGCCGAGTTCGGCGCCGAGCGCATCGATGGTCGAGGACATGCGCTCGCCGCGATCGAAATCCATCTCCGCCGCCAGCAGTACCGACGCGTCCAGCCCTTCCGCGCCTGGATAAGCCATGTAGGACTGCCGCTCCTCCGACCAGCATTTCTCTTCGATGTACGCCCTGATTCGCTCTCGCTCGGCTCTCCACCTGTCGGGGATGCCGGGGATCTGGCCGTCCTCGGCGAGGTAGACAGCGCAGTCGAGTGCCTGCCAGCAACCTAGCTTCGAACTCGTGAAATGCTGCTCGTCCTCGAGTTCCCAGATGCCTGCATCTCGCTGCTGCCAGGAATCGCACGTCTGGTCTGCGATCGTCGCGAGGAGTCGACCAGTGGAAGCGTCGAGCACATTGCCCGCATCGACGTACAACCGAACGATCGAGAATAGATCTCCGAAGATGCTCAGCTGCAGTTGATCTGCAGCCCGATTACCGTTCACGACGGGCCCGATGCCACGCCAACCCGGCACGTCGGGTTGTTCGGTCCCGCCAGGCAATTCACCACCGAGGGTGTAAAAGACATTGACCAGAGGATCGTTGGCCCGGATAACTTTCAGTAACCACGCAACGGCGGCGTGTACTTCTTCGCGCAGCCCGAACCGAATCAAAGCTCTGAGTGTGTATGCGGTGTCACGGACCCACGCGTAACGGTAGTCCCAGTTCTTCCCTCCCGCAGGATTCTCCGGCAACGAGGTCGTCGCTGCGGCAGCAATGGCCCCGGAGGGGCTGTGAATCAACAACTTCAGCGCGAGTGCACTCCGAGCAACGTGTGCCGCCCATGGGCCGTCGTACTGGAATTTCTCGGTCCACGCCCGCCAGTTCGCGATGGTTCGGTCGACACCTTCGTCGAGCTCCCGAGGGTCGGGGATATTCAGTGGTTCATTTTCGGTGCCGGTCAGGCCTACCAGATGCCGCGATCCAGCACTCGTGGTGAAGACGCCGTGGATGTTCTGTTCTTCGACGGTCACGTCGTCGGCCTCGAGGGTTCGCACGGCCAACGTCACGCCGTCGACACGCAGAACGGTCCCATGGGAAGTGTCGTAGGCCCATGGGGATGCCTTGCCCAGCATCGTTCCCGGCGCAACCCTCCACTCCATGTCGACCACACCTTCGAGACCGTCTGTTCGACGGGCCAATTCGAGCCACGGCAAGCGACCCGCCACTCCGGTGTTGAGTGAATCGGTGACTCGTACCGATCCGGTTGGGGTTCGGTAGGTAGAGGCCAAAACGTTGGTCCCTTCGACGAATTCACGTTCGACCGTGAACGGACCCACCGGTGACAGTTCGAATCTTCCGCCATGCTCGGCATCGAGAAGTGCCGCAAACGTCGGTGGCGAGTCGAGATTGGGGATGGGAAGCCAATCGATCCGGCCGTCCGTTGCGATCAGGGCCACCGTTCGCCCGTCTCCGATGGCGGCATAGTTCTCGATTGCGGTGTATCCGTGCTCACGACTCATGGCGCGGTCAGCCCTGCCTCGAAGAATGCCCGGGACCAGGCATCGACATGAATGTAGTTCGAGTCGACGAGTGTGCCGTCGATGTCGAACAGCACCGCAGTTGAACCTTGACCACGCGAGGGTTCGCTCATTCCACCGTCGTACCCGACGCGTACGGCCACGAAACACGAAAGAGGGCCCCTCGGCATGCGAGGGGCCCTCTTTCGTGGCGTTGGGTCGTTCAGCCGACCTGTGCCTGCCACATCCAGTGCAGCTGCTCGAGTCGCGCGGTGATCGCGATCAGCAGATCCTGGGTGACCGGGTCGGCCGCCTCGGTATCGGCGATGCGACCGCGCAGGCGATCGATCACAGCGGTGAGGTTGTCGACCACTGCGGCGATGACCTGCTCGTCCTTGGTCCAACCGTCACCGATTCCCTTGGTTCCCGCCGTCGCCGAAACCGTGGCGGAGCGGCCGTCCGGGCTGACCCCGATCGCGGTGGCGCGCTCGGCCGACGAATCGGTGAACTCGCGAGCTGCGGCTACGAGCTCGTCCAGAGCGAGGTGGACCGAACGGAAGTTCTTTCCGATGACGTTCCAGTGGGCCTGCTTGGCGATCAAGGACAAGTCGATCAGGTCCACGACGGTGCCCTGTAGCGCGTCGCCTGCGATCTTCTGCTGTCCGGCGTCGAGTGAACTGGTAATGGGGTTGTTCATGATGTGCCTCCTAATGAGAGTCGGAGAGAAGGAGCCGTGAGCGACTAGACCTTTGCGGCCTCGTCGCCAGGAGCGGTCGGTGACTGACTCGTCGTCGGCTCGGCGTCTGACTGACCTGCACGGACACCTTCTTCGACCTTCTTGCCGAGTTCTGGGTCCACGTTCGACCAGTACTGGAAGACTCGAACCAGCACTTCCTCGGTCACGCCGTTGAGCGCATGTCCGACGATGTTGCCTACCAAGCGCTCCCGCGCCGCATCATCCATGACCTCGCGGTACAGCGTCCCTGGCTGAACGAAGTCACCGTCCTCGGGATGCTCGATGTAACCGGTGCGCACGAACCGTGGCTCGAAGTCCCAGGATCCGTCGTCGCCGTACGTATTCGTGTCGGCCTTCGGTCCGCCGTACGAATTCGGTGCGTACACAGGGGTGTCGGCGGAATTGAACGAGTACCGCATCGACCCGTCCTTGGAGTACGAATTGACCGGAACCTTCGGTGCATTGACGGGCAGCTGCGCGTAGTTGGCGCCGATCCGGTAACGGTGTGCATCGGCGTAGGAGAAGACCCGGCCGAGCAGCATCTTGTCCGGGCTGAACCCGATGCCGGGAACGATGTTCGACGGCTCGAAGGAGCTCTGCTCGATCTGGGCGTGGAAGTTCTCGGGGTTGCGATCGAGGGTCATCTTACCGACCTCGATCAGCGGGTAATCCCTCTGCGACCAGGTCTTGGTGAGGTCGAACGGGTTGAACTTGTAGTCTTCTGCCTCGTTGTACGGCATGATCTGCACCTTGAGCGTCCAGCTGGGGAAGTCACCCTTCTTGATGGAGCCGAACAGATCCTGACGGTGATGATCGGGCGAGGTTCCGGCGAGTTCGTCGGCCTTGGCCTGCGTCAAGAATTCGATGCCCTGGTCGGTCTTGAAGTGGAACTTCACCCAGTTGCGTTCACCGGCCTCGTTGATCAGCTGGTAGGTGTGCGAACCGAATCCGTCCATGTGGCGGAACGACTTCGGGATGCCGCGGTCCCCCATGAGCCACGTAACCTGATGCGCGGTCTCGGGAGAGAGCGTCCAGAAGTCCCACTGCATATTGTTGTCGCGCAATCCGGAGTCCGGCATGCGCTTCTGGCTCCGAATGAAGTCCTGGAACTTCATCGGATCCCTCATGAAGAAAACCGGGGTGTTGTTGCCCACGAGGTCCCAGTTGCCTTCCTCGGTATAGAACTTGAGCGAGAATCCGCGCGGATCGCGCCAGGTGTCAGGGCTACCCTGCTCGCCCGCCACCGTGGAGAAACGCGCCAACATCTCGGTCTTCGCACCGGGCTGGAGAACCTTGGCCTTCGTGAATTTGCTTATGTCACCGGTGATTTCGAGTTCACCGAATGCACCTGCGCCCTTGGCGTGGACGACACGCTCCGGGACACGCTCACGGTTGAACTGCGCCATCTTCTCGATGAGGTAATGATCATGTAGCAGGATCGGACCCTGCGTGCCTGCAGTGAGCGAATGCTCATCGCTGGCCACTGGGATTCCGCCATTGGTGGTGGTTGGCTTCGTCATATGCACAGCCTCCTAAGTTGATGAGTGGTTGCCGACCGAGGGACTGACCCGGCGGGCATCGTTGGACGCCGTATGGCTTGGAATGGCGCTTGGAGCAGATGTAGCCGAATGTGCGATGCCCGAATCCTGCGCATCCACTGACGGCGCACAGTCGGAGCAGAGCCCCCAGAACACGATCTCGGCTTCCTCTACGACGAATCCATGAGACTCCGACGGCTCGAGGCATGGTGATCGGCCGACGACGCAATCGACGTCGACCACTGTTGTGCATACTCGGCAGACCAGGTGGTGGTGATTGTCGCCGGTTCTGCTTTCGTACAGCGCAGACGAACCTGCAGGCTCGATCCGCCGGAGGAGTCCGGCACCGACGCAGGCACGAAGAACGTCGTACACCGCCTGTGTGGACACCGAGCCGATGCGGGATCGCACCACTGCTGCGACCTCATCTGCATCCGAATGCGGTTGGGCTGCAACCGCAGTCAGAACCGCCACCCGTGGCGCCGTCACTCTCAGACCCACCGAGCGCAATTGCGCGGTGGGTTCGAGAGTTGCGTCGTTCAGTGGCATGTATTCGAGTATGCCCCTTTTCTGGAATTAGTCAAGAAAAGGAAGGCTAACTACACATGACCACCGCTGAGCAGGGACGACGGCCCAGTGGCCATCCGGCCGGAAACAATCTGCAGCCCGAAATGGGTGCCCGGGGCAATCCACTCGCCCAAGCTCGGACCCGACGCCGCGACCTGGACCCGCGCCAGCCGAGCCTTACCCGTCAACCGAGCAGTCGCCAGAAGCGAACCCTCGTCCGAAGGCTGTGCGAACCCGAGCGCACCCTTGATGGGGAAGCTCGGGCCGATACCTTTCGCCTGCGTGCTTACCGACCATCCGTCTCCCGTCGCCCCTTCACCTGATACCGAGGCGTCGGCAAGTACCTCGCCGCCGAACTCCGCAAGAACTTTGGGTAGATGCCAGTGTGTGCGGCCACCGTGCACCGAAGTCTCGGAGTCGACAGCGATGAACGGAACCGATATTCGTGGCATCGGTCCCATTCCACGACCCGGACGCTGCAAGACCGGACTGGCGAGAATCTCACGGTACGGCCCGACCGGTGAGTTCAGGTAATCGATGACCATCACCAACGTGATCGGAATCGTCCGACCCCTCTGTAGCGCACGCCCGGCGGGCCGAGCCCGGTGCCACCAGATGGTGGCTTTCACTTCGGCAGGCCACGGCGGCGGCGGACTCTCCGGCCACTCGGTTCTCGCCGATTCGGATTCGGTCACGCTCCACATGTCGTACCTCCAGGAGCGTCGACCGAAACGACGGTCAACGGCAGTCGCAGTGCGCCTGGAGCAGCGGCAGGTACAACCGGGCTTCTCGGCGACGTCGGGAGGATCTCGCGGTACCCGTCTCCCAGTTCTGGGCGTCGGTCCGGCTCACCCTTGTTCGGCCACAACGCCATAGCGCGCTCGGCCTGGGCGGTAATGGTGAGCGATGGGTTGACACCGAGGTTGGCGCTGACGGCCGAACCGTCCACCACATGGAGACCAACGTGTCCGTAGACACGGTGATAGGCGTCGACGACGCCCGTGTCGGCCGAGTCTCCGATAGCGCATCCGCCGAGAAAGTGGGCAGTCATCGGGATGTTGACGATCTCGGCCATGGACCCTCCCGGGTCGCCGCCGATCTTGTCCGCGAGCAGCCTGATTGCTTCGTGGCCCTGCGGGATCCACTGCGGTGGCGGATCGCCGGCGCCGGGCCTGCTGGTGAGCCGTCTGCCGAAGAAACCCTTCGTCGATCCCAGCTCGAGCGAGTTGTCGTCGGTCTGCATCACCAGCGCAATCACCGTCCGCTCCGACCAATGGCGGACCGACAGGCTGCGGAACGCCGCTCCCGGATGGCGTAGCGCCACGCCGAGCGTTTTCAGCATGCGAGGCGTTCTACCTCCGCCGTCGCTCAGCACGGTCTGTAGCAGCCCGATCGCGTTGCTGCCCTTGCCATAGCGAACTGGTTCGATATGCGTGTGGTCATCGGGATGGAACGATGAGGTGATCGCGACGCCTTCGGTGTAGTCGACCTCGCGGCCCCGTGCGGTCGCGGCAAGCACAGCCTCCGAATTGGTCCGGACCAGTGAGCCGATCCTGTTCGACAGATTAGGGAGTCCAGCAGTGTCCTTCATCGCCAACATCAGCTTTTGGGTTCCGTACGTACCTGCTGCGAAGACCACTTGGTCTGCCGTCAGCACGGTGACACTTCGGCGAAGCTTGCCACCGGTCCTGCGTGTGGAAATCTCGTATCCGCCGCCTGGCACGGGCCGAACAGCCGTCACAGTTGTCAGTGGAAGTACCTGTGCGCCAGCTTTTTCTGCCAGGTACAGATAGTTCTTGACAAGAGTGTTCTTGGCCCCGACCCGGCATCCCGTCATGCACGATCCGCACTCGGTACACCCGGTCCGCGCTGGTCCGACTCCACCGAAGAACGGATCCGGTGACTCCTGCCCTGGCGTTCCGAAGAAGACGCCGACCGGCGTACTGGTGAAGGTGTCCCCCACTCCCATGTCCTCGGCCACTTCTTTCATGACTTTGTCCGAGGGCGTGATGGTCGGGTTCGTCTCCACGCCCAACATCCGTTTGGCCTGGTCGTAGTACGGCGCGAGTTCCCGATGCCAGTCGGTGATGTGCCCCCATTGCGGATCCTCGAAGAATCGGCGCGGAGGTTGGTACAGCGTGTTGGCATAGTTGAGCGAACCACCGCCGACGCCCGCGCCTGCCATCACCAGAACATCGGGGAGAAGATGGATTCTTTGGACGCCATAGCATCCGATAGCGGGCGCCCACAAGTACTTTCGGAGCCGCCAACTGGTCTTCGGTAATTCTTCGTCGGTGAAGCGTCGGCCGGATTCGAGCACTCCGACGCGGTATCCCTTCTCCACTGCGCGCAGGGCCGCCACACTACCGCCGAACCCTGATCCGATGACGAGGACGTCGTAATCGCTCATACCCGAACGCCTTTCCGTGCTGTCGTACTCGCATAGTCCACAATGTCGAAGGTGCGAGTCGAGTTCCGGAAGGTGAAGGTGTACGTCGGCCACATGACCGGGTTGCGGCCTTCCGCATCCAGATACCAACTCGAGCACCCGCCCGAATTCCATACCGTTCCTGCCAACGAATCGTGAATCCACGAATTATATTGCCGCTGAGCCGCTTCGGTGACCTCCACGCTGACGATCCCGCCCTCTCGCATCTGTTCGAGTGCGGAGGCGAGATAGTTCGCCTGCGACTCGAGCATGTACACGATCGAACTGTGACCGAGGTTGGTGTTGGGCCCGTACATGAGGAACAGGTTGGGGAAACCATGCACCGTGGTGCCGCGGAACGCATTCGGACTGCCGTCCCAATGCTCGGCAAGGGTGCGCCCGTCGAGGCCGGTCAGCGCGTGCGATACCGGAGGCTCTGTCGGGGTGAATCCGGTGGCAAAGATGATCGTGTCTACCGGATACGAGTTGCCTGCCGCATCGGTCACCGAATCTTCGGTGACCGAAGTAAGCGCGCTCGTGACGAGATCGACATCGTTCCGATCGAGGGTAGAGAGCCAATCGTTGGAAAGAAGCATCCTCTTGCAGCCGATCGTGAAGTCCGGCGTCAGCGCAGCTCGGGTCAGAGGGTTCTTCACCTGTCTGCGCAGATGAGCCTTGGCGACCACCGACACCGCCGGTAGCACCCAGGGGTTGTGCGCCAGCGCGGTGACGTAGAGCTCGCGGTAGCTGTATATCGTTCCGCGTACTGTTTTTTGGACAGCCGGGAACTTCCGGTACAACATGCGTTCGATCTTGCCGAGGGTGCGGTCCAGCCTGGGAACTACCCAAGCGGGCGTTCGCTGAAATACCGTCAGCCGTTCGACACGGTCGACGATCTCGGGAACGAACTGGACAGCGGACGCGCCGGTACCGATGACCGCCACGCGGCGGCCGGTCAGGTCCTGCTCGTGATCCCACGTCGCCGAGTGGAATACCGTGCCAGTGAACTTCTTCAGACCGGGTACGTCAGGAAACTTCGGGGTCGATAACGCACCGGTGGCGGCAACGAGGATATCGGCGTGCACGATGCCCTTGCTCGTCTCTACGATCCAGATGTTCTGCGCCGCATCCCATCGCGCCGCGTCGAGCGAACAGTCGGTGATGATCCTGCTGCCCAGACCCGACTTGTCGACGACTCCGCGCAGGTAGCGGTAGATCTCCGGTTGACGCGCGAAGGTGTGCGACCACTCGGGGCTCGGTGCGAAGGAAAAGGAGTACAGCGAGGTCGGGACGTCGCAGGCGCATCCCGGATACGTGTTGTCACGCCACGTTCCGCCGATATCGTGTGCTCGTTCGATGACGAGAACATCGGCGTCGGGGTCGTCCTGCAGGATCCGGGAGACCGCGGCGATACCGGCAAATCCAGCCCCCACGACAAGTACGTGCACCGATTTCGGCAACATAGATTTTTCAGGGAAAGTGGATTCCTCGGCAAGGACTGATTCGGTACTCGTCATGACTGGATCACCTTTGCCTCCCATACCGGGAGAAGTCGGGCCCGCAGCTGGGCGTCGGCGTCGGAAGTGCGGAATATCGACGACACCGCCAGTCCGCGAGCGAGTTCTACGCTCAGCTCGATGGATTCGGGCGACATCGTCTTACCCATGATCTCGGCGGCACCGCCGGCAATGGCGTCGGCGACCTTCCGTTCCAACGGGACCATGGCCTCGTGCAATATCGGATCGGTTCGCGCGGCCACCCATAGTTCGAGGGCGGCGTAGAACAGCGGTCCGGAGAACGCTTCGCTGAGGAGTTCGACGCCCCGGGTGCCATCGGTGTTCGCCTCGAGAATTTCGGCCAGCCGCTTGTCCACCAGATGTTCGACGGCGGCAGTGACAAGCGATTCTTTGGTCGGGAAGTGGTGTAGTTGCGCTCCGCGGGACACGCCGGCACGCCGTGCGATCTCCTGCGTGCTGGTCCTTGCGAACCCCTTTTCGACCAGGCAGTCGATTGCCGCGTCGAGCAGTTTCGTCTGCGTTCCGGCAGTGCGTTGTGCCTGCGTGCGCCGCTCTTGCGGCTTGGTGCTCTGGGTCACACGAGCGACTGTAACCCGAAATCAACAAACAGTCCAGACTGACTGTAAGTTTCTTTTCAACCCCGCCGGGAGGGGATCTAGGCGCGGAGTCGGTAACGCAGCATCATCTCGTGATCCTCGTGATCGAGCATGTGACAGTGCCACATGTAACCCTGCAGCTCGGTAGAACCACCCTGCCCACCAGCAGCCTCGTGAGCACCGTGGCCGCCATCGTGCACAGGTGCAGGGCCTGCGAAAGTCGCGTCAGGGTCGAATTCGAGCTCATCAGCGGTGGGGAATCGCACCAGAATTCGCGTGACGGTCCCCGGGTACGTGTTGACGGTGTCCTTCGCACCCGACTCCCATGCGGCCGGCGGAGACAGCGGCCCGGTCACATACCGCTCGACGTCGGGAGCCCACTTGACGCCGACGTCCGGGCGCGGGCTGTCACGCATGTACGCCGTCAGATCCACAGGCGCTCGACCGAGCGTGCGAAAGTGCACCAGATGCAGGTGAATCGGGTGGGGTTCGAGGGTGGTGTTGACGATGTTCCATTGTTCGACGACGCCCTGCGTCGGCATCTCGATATCCGGGTCGCTGTATCGAAGGTTGTTGAGCGTCATCATCGGCGGCGCCAATGACAACCCTGCCGAAGGCTGATTGACGGTCACCGTCCGCTGCACCTGAGCAGCAGGAACCGTCGGGAGCAGTGGTGGCTGGCCCTTGCCGCCGCGATACATCGTCATGACGTCACCGAGAAATCCTCGGCCCGACGCCACCCTGAACTGACAGAACAATGGCATCGGCACCGCTCCCAACGATGCAGCCTGGGCGGGTGGCGGCTCGTCGTTGCGGAGCTCGACCAGTTCGCCGGGTGCCAGCGAGCCGAAATCGACCAGCACATCGACCCGTTCGGCCGGCGCCAGTCGAATACTGTCGGTCTGCACCGGCGCATCGAGAAGCCCGCCGTCGTTCCCGATCACCCAGAACCGCATTCTGTTGCCGAAGAACAGATTCCACACGCTGTAGGAGCCGGCGTTGACGATACGAAAGCGGTAGAGCCCACGCGCGACTTCCATCGTCGGCCAGATCTTCCCATTGACGACGCCGACGTCTCCGGTCGCGCCGCCTTCCCATTTTCCCTGAGGAACAGTGATATTGGATCTGATGCTCATGCTGCCGTCGGGATTCATGATCTTTTCCTGCAGCACCAACGGTACTTCGAACTCACCGGACGGTAACCCCAGAGAATTGTCGGCGAAGCCCGAATCGAATTGATCCCGAACCAGATTCGTTCCGACCAAACCCGCGTAGACATTGATGCGCGTCATCGACATCGCGTGATCGTGGTACCAGAGCCCTGCAGCCTCGTTGAGCCCCGGAAACCTATGAGTGAGAGATTCACCCGGGCGGACGAGCATCTCGGAGTTACCGTCACTGTCCGGCGGAGTGATACTCCCATGCAGATGCAACGACGTCGGAGTCATCTGCCGGTCCTGCTCGCTCATCCCGTGCAGCGAAGTATCCACATCGGCTGCGAGCGGATTGCCTTCGGTGCGATTGGTGTAATTCAACGTCCACGGCTGACCCTGCACGGACTCGATGGTCGGGCCCAGATAATCGACTTCGCCGTATCCGAACGTCGGACCGGCCGGGAGATCGGCATGGAACGAATGCATCGCGCTGCGCGCATCGAGCGACACCTGCGAACCCCCGACAACCGGCAGCCTCGGCAACTCGTCACGAAACGGAGCAAGCGTGGGCGAATGGAACAGCAAAGGGCTACGGCCGCCGAAGATATCGTCGGCGAAAGCCCGCCGAGCTACCGAACTCGACGGCAGCGCTGCACCCCCGGCAACGGCAGCAACCAAAGCGAGGCTCCGAAAGACCGACCTGCGCGAAATACCGTCCACATCCACACCCTTCGTGTCGCTCCGCGGGCTACCCTCCCGCCAACCTGGGTCGTTCCGCGGGCTACCCTCCCGCCAACCTGGGTCGTTCCGCGGGCTACCCTCCCGCCAACCTGGGTCGCTCCGCGGGCTACCCTCCCGCCCACCTGGGTCGCTCCGCGGGCTACCCTCCCGCCCACCTGGGTCGCTCCGCGGGCTACCCTCCCGCCAACCAGTGTGACCGCGCCCATACTATGTTCCTTCGTCGGCACCCGTCGATACCCCACACTCGGATCGTCCGGCACGTTCCTGCCGGTGGAGGGATTTCACAGAACATGGCATCGATTACCTTCGATCGCGCGAGCAGGCTTTTCCCGGGCTCGGATGCGCCTGCAGTGGACGCACTGGACCTGGAGATAGAGGACGGCGAGTTCCTCGTCCTCGTCGGCCCCTCCGGTTGCGGCAAGTCCACCTCGCTCCGCATGCTTGCCGGTCTCGAAGAAGTGAACAGCGGACGGATCCTCATCGGGGGCAAGGACGTCACCGACGCCGAGCCCAAGGATCGCGATATCGCGATGGTGTTCCAAAACTATGCGCTCTATCCGCACATGAGCGTCGCCGAGAACATGGGCTTCGCGCTCAAGCTGGCCAAGGCGAGCAAGGAAGAGATCAACACGCGAGTGCTCGAGGCTGCGAGGCTGCTCGACCTGGAGGACTACCTCGACCGGAAGCCGAAGGCACTCTCCGGTGGTCAACGGCAGCGAGTCGCCATGGGGCGCGCCATCGTGCGTCAGCCGCAGGTATTTCTCATGGACGAACCACTGTCCAACCTCGACGCCAAGTTGCGGGTGCAGACGCGTACCCAGATCGCCCAACTGCAACGGCGGTTGGCCACCACCACGGTCTACGTGACGCACGATCAAGTGGAAGCAATGACGATGGGAGACCGCGTCGCAGTCTTGAAGGGTGGAGTGCTGCAGCAGTGCGCTTCACCGCGCGAGCTGTACCGAACCCCGGTCAACGTATTCGTCGCGGGTTTCATGGGTTCGCCGTCGATGAATCTGTTCACGCTGCCGATTACCTACGGCGGGGTGCAGATCGGTGATCAAGTCATTCCGGTTCAGCGCGAGGCCCTTGCGGCGTCGTCCGGGGCGGAGGTCGTGTTCGGTGTCAGGCCTGAGCACGTGCAGATCGCAGACTCGGGAGTGAAGCTCGAAATCGACATCGTCGAGGAACTCGGCTCGGAAGCTTTCGTGTTCGGTCGCGCTGATATCAACGGCCGGACGCAGACGATCGTCGCGCGCGCCGACTGGCGCGATCCACCGCAGAAGGGTCAGGTCGTGCACGTACGGTTCGACGAGGCCCATGCGCATCTGTTCGACGGATCGGGTGACGGGCAGCGGCTGGGCTGAGCCCACCGCGATCTGCTCCCCGGTTGTGCTAGAGCGCACAACCGGGGAGCAGATCGGGTAGATCTAGACCAGCAGTTCGGCAATCTGAATGGTGTTGAGCGCAGCACCCTTACGAAGATTGTCACTCGATACGAACAGTGCGAGTCCGCGGCCTTCGGGAGCGCCCGGGTCCTGCCGGATACGCCCGACGAGGGAGTCGTCCTTGCCTGCAGCCTGCAACGGTGTCGGCACATCCACCAACGTCACGCCCGGTGCCGCTGCGAGAAGCTCACGAGCACGTTCCACCGAGAGCGGGTTCGCGAACTCCGCGTTGATCGACAGCGAGTGCCCGGTGAACACCGGAACGCGCACACAGGTGCCACTGACCAGCAGGTCCGGGAGTCCGAGGATCTTCCGCGATTCGTTACGCAGCTTCTGATCCTCGTCGGTCTCGCCTGATCCGTCGTCCACCAGCGCCCCGGCCAGCGGAAGAACGTTGAACGCGATCGGCGCTACGTAATTGTTCGGAGCCGGAAAATCCACCGAAGATCCGTCGTGCACCAGCTTCTCGACGTCACCGATGACGGCGCGTGCCTGCGTCGCGAGTTCTTCGACGCCTGCAAGCCCACTGCCCGAAACTGCCTGGTAACTGCTGACGATGAGGCGGCGAAGGCCGGCTTCGTCGTGCAGCACCTTCAGGACCGGCATCGCGGCCATGGTCGTGCAGTTCGGGTTCGCGATGATGCCCTTAGGTGGGTTCTTCGCCTCCTGCGGATTGACTTCGCTGACGACGAGCGGCACCTCGGGGTCCTTACGGAATGCCGAAGAGTTGTCGATGACGACTGCGCCTGCCGCGGCGAACCGTGGTGCCTGCGCACGTGAGAGCGTGGCTCCAGCGGAGAAGAGTGCAATGTCGATGCCTGCAAGATCGGCCGTCGACGCGTCCTCTACGACGATCTCTTCCCCGCGAAACGGAAGTTTCTTGCCCGCTGATCTCGCCGAGGCGAAGAACCGCACCGTGTCGGCTGGAAAGTTGCGTTCCTCCAACAAGGTTCGAATGACAGCACCGACCTGACCGGTGGCGCCTACTACTGCGACTGTGGTCATCTCCCCTACCTTCCTGTTCCGCCGTGCACGACAGCTTCTTCGTCGCCGCCGAGATCGAAGGCGGCGTGCAGTACGCGCACTGCCTCGTCGAGTTGGGTGTCACTGACCAGTACCGAGATGCGGATCTCCGAGGTACTGATCAAGTCGATATTGATGCCGGCGTCGGCGAGTGCTTCACAGAACGTCGCTGTAACACCGGGGTGGGTCTTCATGCCTGCACCGACGAGCGAGACCTTGCCGATGAGATCGTCGTAGAGCACCTGGGCGAAGCCGATCTCACCCTGCAGCTTGGTCAACATCTCCACTGCTCTCGGGCCGTCGGACTTCGGGCAGGTGAAGGTGATGTCGGTCTTGCCGGTGTCGATCTTGGATACGTTCTGCAACACCATGTCGATATTGATCTCGGCATCGGCGACGGCGCGAAAGACCTTGGCTGCGTAGCCAGGTGCATCGGACAGGCCGACGACGGTGACCTTCGCTTCACTGCGATCGTGTGCGACGCCGGTGAGAATGGCTTCTTCCACTGGAATGTCCTCCATAGATCCGGAGACGATTGTTCCGGGTTTCGTGGTGTACGACGACCGAACATGTACGGGAACGTTGTATCGACGGGCATATTCGACGCATCGCAGCATGAGCACCTTGGCGCCGCATGCCGCCATTTCGAGCATCTCTTCGAAAGAGACTGCGCTCAGGTGGCGGGCGTTGGGAACGATGCGCGGATCGGCGGTGAAGATGCCGTCGACGTCGGTGTAGATCTCGCAGACGTCGGCATTCAGCGCAGCGGCGAGTGCGACGGCAGTGGTATCGGAACCACCGCGGCCGAGTGTCGTGACGTCCTTGCTGTCCTGGCTGACGCCTTGGAATCCGGCGACGAGCACGATCGCACCTTCGTCGAGTGCGTCGCGGACACGACCCGGTGTCACGTCGATGATCTTGGCGTTGCCGTGCACGCTGGTGGTCACGACGCCCGCCTGCGATCCGGTGAAGGAACGAGCCTCGGCGCCGAGGGAGTGGATGGCCATCGCGACGAGTGCGTTGGAAATTCGTTCACCCGAGGTGAGCAGCATGTCCATTTCACGGGCGGGTGGGGCTGGGCACACCTGCTTGGCAAGGTCGAGCAGTTCGTCGGTGGTGTCGCCCATGGCGGAGACCACGACGACGACGTCGTTGCCGGCCTTCTTGGTCTCGACGATTCGTTCAGCGACGCGTCGGATACGTTCGGCGGATCCCACCGACGATCCGCCGTACTTCTGGACGATGAGAGCCACGCGTGTGTACCTCCGGTGCAATTTCATGTGTGTTTGTGGTGCATCTGGCCCCGCCACCTTACCGAGGTATGTCGTCGCCAGCAGCCTTGGGTGTTCCGTGGAGGGCCCGTCGGAGCCCTCCACCTGCAGCGACACGGTGCGGGCGGGCTGGTCACCGGACAAGTCGCGACATTCGCGACAAATGGGGCGCGCACACATTTCGACCAAGGAGACCGCACGGCGGCATATTCCGCATTGTCCATTCGACGCATCCGGCATTCATCCCCGTAAAGGGCAGGGGTATGCATGAAGGCGAAATAAACATACTGATCAGTATCGAATACCGCTATTTGTCACCCACGATCACTTCGAGTGAAATATTATCGACGCGTCCAGCAAACCCGTGTGGCCTTTTCGTCGGGAGACGGTCGTATATGAATACGCTGCATTCTGCCGCACCGAGAGTGCGAAGCCGAAAACCACAGAGATCCGGCGCCACGATTCGGAGACCGCGCCTCCTGACCATGCTCGAACCGACAGGTGACCGCAGCCCCATCGCCTAGATCACGGCGCCCGCCGGTTCAGGCAAAACGACCCTGCTCGTCGATTGGGTCCATACCATCGACGCCGAAGACGACACCCTTCTCGCATGGCTCACCATCGACGAAACCGACAACGACGTGGCCGTGCTCAGAGCGTGCGTCGTCTCGGCGCTCGCCCAGTGTGGATCGCCCCACCTCGCTTCTGCTGTCGGATCCCTTCCATCCGTGCGCGATCCGTCCTACTCGGAGTTCAGCGCACTGTTGGTCGAGGCCATCGAAAGCGTCGACGCACAAATCTGCCTGATATTCGACGACGCCCATCTCTTGCACAACCGTGAAGTACTGGCCCTTCTGGGTACGTTTCTGCGTTGGCCCCCATGCAATCTCCGGATCATCGTCGCTGGACGATTCGAACCTGCACTCGCACTACAGAAACCGCGGCTCGACGGTCTCGTCCGTGACATCTCCGCAGCTGACTTGGCATTCACCACCGATGAGGCGTCGGATATGTTCCAGCGATCCGGAATCACCCTTGCCCGAGCCGATCTGGTGAAAGTCATGAACCGGACCGAGGGCTGGGCAGCTGGTCTGAGGCTGGCTGCGATGACGTTGAGCGGTGGCGCGAATTCTCCCGAACTCATCGACGGTTTCACCGGAACACAGCACTCGGTCGCCGACTATCTCGTGAACGAGATCTTGGCCGGACTCCCCGACGATGCTCGTACGTTCCTGATCGAGACCTCCGTACCCGAATGGTTCACAACCGATCTCGCCGAGAAGTTGACCGGCGTCGGGGGTGCGCAGGCCACCATCGATCACCTGCTCGCGCAGAACTTTCTCATCGATCAGATCCCCGGATCAGAACCCACCTATCGATATCATCCGCTGATGCGTGGCTATCTTCGCGCCGAAATCTGTCGCCTCGGCGCCGGGCAGATCAGAAGCCTCGAGCGCGTCGCATCCTCCTGGTTCAGCGACTACCGGCAGCCCCTGCAGGCTCTGCAGGCTCTGCAGCACAGCGTGCACGCTGGTGATTCGAAGTCGATTCTCGAGATCGTCAGCGAGTCCGGTCTCGGACTCGTACTGCGCGGCAGCGCTTCGGAGGTTCTGACCGCTATCGATGACAGTCCGGCTTCGGTACGTCGACACGATATTGTTCAGTTGATCAGCGCAGCAGCACTATTGACCATCGGAAGCGTTGCGCCGGCGACCTCGACGCTGACGGCGCTCCGGCGCAGGCCAGTCGACGAGCTTGCAAGTTTCGATTTCGAGATTTTGCGTCGAACTCTCGAGGTTCATGCGAGGGTGCACGTCGGCAACGACATCGAGGACGCTTTGTGTCGCTTACGCGAGCTGGAGTTCGGCGAATCCGGTTCGCCCGAACTCGATTCCTACGCGCTGCTGATCGCCGGACTCGCCGAGTTGCATCTGGGTCGAACCACCGAGGCGCAGCGCTACCTCGAGGACGCGGTAGCAAACGGTCGGGCTGGAAATCTTCCGGCGGTTGTCACGACCTGCCTGGTGACCTCTGCCGGGATCTGCTTTCTCACCGGTAGATTGACCGAGGCCCTTGCTCGTGGCCAGCGCGCCGTCACCTACGCACGCCTACACTCACTGACCGATACTCCGCTCTTCTCGGTCGCCGAATCGCTCGAACTTCTCGTTGCCCATATCCGTATGACACCGACGTCCGTGGCACCGGAGGAGGTGTGGTCGAGCATCGGTCGATCCGCTGATTCATCCGTCGCGCAGTACGGAAAGCGCGCGGCTCTCGTACTGAACGGGACGATCGAGGAGGTGAGCGCCGCAGGCCGTGAGTGGATCGAGTCGGTTCATCCGGTGGTCCCCGCCTACGAGGCACTGCTGGCGCCGATGGTTCAGCGTCGATATCTGACGGCGGGCGAAACTCTCTGGGCAACCGAGCTGATAGATGTCACGAGGCGACGGCTCGGCACGGTCGGCGAGGTTGCCCTGTTGTCCGCCGAGATCCACCGCGTGCACGGACGCTTCGACGTCGCAGACTCCGAACTGACGGCGATCCTGGGCGGTCAGCTCCCATGCGCCGGCTTCACAACTCCCATCCGCGCTGCCATCACTGCTGCAAAGGTCGCGCTGGCACGACGCAATCCGGCACGCGCGTTCGAACTCGTGTGCCGCGCTCTTGCCGAGGCCGAACCCGAGGCGATACTGCTGCCGTTCGCCGAGGGCGGTGCCGCTTTGCGGGACATTCTCACGCACAATCGCGGACGGTTCGGTCTGCTCGAACCATTCGCAGATCGCGCCCGCGAAGTAGTACCGAGGCATCCTGCTGCGGCCGAGTCGAGGATGTCGGACGCACTGACACCCCGCGAACTGGAATTGCTCCGCGAACTGCCGTCCTGGCGTACGGCCGAGCAAATCGCGTCCGATCACTTCGTGTCCGTCAATACCGTCAAGACGCATTTGCGTGGCATCTACCGCAAGCTCGAGGTCAGATCGCGACGCGACGCGATTTCCGCCGCGCACGAACTCGGTCTGCTGTGATGCGCCGACCGGAGACGTGGCGCGGGTTCACCATCTGCGGGTGATGCCGCGGCGGCCGGGGGCGCGGAACCTGGTAGTAACGCCAGCAGCGGACCGCGAAGGAGCAGCACCATGGCTCAGCCCGCCGATATCAACACGCGCAGAGTTCGGTACGAATTCCTCGTCGAGGGTGAGCTGTCCGAACGTGCGCAGGCTGCCTTCCCCGATCTTGCCACCACCGAAGTCCCGATGCCGTTCACCCGGTTGTTCGGTCCGGTGGACGACGAGACTGCCTTGCGCGGGATGCTTGCGCGTTTCGACGCGTTGGGACTGACCGTCGTGGAGTTGCGAAGACTTCCCGATTGAACTTTCCTTACCGACCCCGGCACGAGGTTTGGGCTCGCGGTAGTACACTTCTATTCATGCAGCGTGCGCTCCTCCTCGATCGCCGCGACGGGGTCTGAATCAGACTGGCTTCCCGTCGCGGGGTTTTTCGCGCCGGTCGATAACCATTTCAGCCAGTAACTTCGGAGATTGAGCCAATGTCACCAGCCGACGCATTCACCTCGAAAACGATTACTCCGCCCTCGCGGCCCGCTCCCAGCGACCAGCCGGCGTGGAACACCCAGAAGAACTCTTCGATGCCGACGTACCGGTACCTGCCGTTCGCCGAGGAGGTCGAGCCGATCACCCTCCCCGACCGCACCTGGCCGGACAAGGTGACGGACCGGACTCCGCAGTGGTGCGCGGTCGACCTTCGGGACGGTAACCAAGCGCTCATCGATCCGATGAGTCCGGCACGTAAGCGACGTATGTTCGACCTGCTGGTCCGCATGGGCTACAAGCAGATCGAGGTAGGATTTCCCTCGGCGAGCCAGACCGATTTCGACTTCGTTCGCGAGATAATCGAAGACGGCGCCATTCCCGACGACGTGACGATTCAGGTTCTGACGCAGTGCCGACCCGAGCTCATCGAGCGTACATTTCTCGCGTGCGAAGGTGCACAGAACGTCATCGTGCATTTCTACAATTCGACGTCGATTCTGCAACGTCGTGTGGTGTTTCGTGCGGAACGCGACACGATCAAGAAGATCGCGACCGACGGCGCACGTAAATGCCTGGAGGAATCCAAGAAGTACCCGGACACCGACTGGCGATTCGAGTACTCGCCGGAGTCCTACACCGGTACCGAGCTCGCCTACGCCAAAGAGGTCTGTGACGCCGTAGTCGACGTCATCGATCCTTCACCAGCCAAGCCCATCATTCTGAATCTGCCTGCAACGGTCGAGATGGCCACGCCGAACGTGTACGCGGACTCGATCGAGTGGATGAGCCGAAATCTCGATCGTCGTGACAGCGTGATCCTGTCACTGCACCCGCACAACGATCGCGGAACCGGCGTCGCCGCTGCCGAGCTCGGCTACCAGGCGGGCGCGGACCGTATCGAGGGATGCCTCTTCGGCAACGGTGAGCGCACCGGCAACGTATGCCTGGTCACCTTGGGTCTGAACCTGTTCACCCGCGGTGTCGATCCGCAGATCGACTTCTCGAACATCGACGAGGTGCGTCGGACAGTCGAGTACTGCAACCAACTCCCCGTCCACGAGCGTCACCCCTACGGCGGAGACCTGGTGTACACGGCATTTTCCGGAAGCCACCAGGACGCCATCAACAAGGGCCTGGACGCGATGAAAGTGTCCGCCGACGAACAGGACTCGGATGTCGGCGAGATCACCTGGCAGGTTCCATACCTGCCGATCGATCCGAAAGATGTAGGCCGCACCTACGAAGCCGTCATTCGCGTCAACTCGCAGTCCGGCAAGGGCGGCGTCGCCTACATCATGAAGTCCGATCACGGCCTCGCACTGCCGAGACGCCTGCAGATCGAGTTTTCGCAGGCTGTTCAGCGCATCACCGACGGTGAGGGCGGCGAGGTGTCCCCTAAGGAAATGTGGGATGTCTTCGCCGAGGAGTATCTGAGTCCGGTGCGTCCGCTCGAGCGCATCAAGCAGCGCGTCATCGCGGCCGAAACGGACGGCGGAACCGACAGCATCGTCGCGACGGTCCTGCTCGACGGTGTCGAGCAGGACATCACCGGATCCGGCAACGGCCCCCTTGCCGCCTTCGTCGACGCGCTGTCGACGGTCGGTTACGACATCAGCGTCCTGGACTACTCCGAGCACGCGATGTCTGCGGGCGACGACGCCCAGGCAGCTGCCTACGTCGAGGCCTCGGTCACCGGTCCCTCCGGTACTGCGGTGACGGTGTGGGGTGCTGGTATCGCGACGTCGATTACCACCGCATCGTTGCGAGCGCTCGTTTCTGCGGTCAATCGCGCCCTGAAGTAACTTCGGCCGATCACTCGGGCCCTTCTCCGCCTAAGCGGAGAGGGGCCCGTGTGTTCCACCGCCCCCGGGGGGATCAGGCGAGGAGCTTTGCTTTCGCTGCCGCGAACTCGTTCTCGTCGAGCACCCCTGCATCTCGCAGCGCGGCCAGCTTCTGGATCTGGCCGACGAGATCGTCCTCGACTGGAGGTGCAGCTACTGGTGCAGCTACTGGTGGCGGTGGCGGTGGCGCCTGTTGTTGCTCCTCGCGCGATTGTCTGCGGCGATTCATCGCGTTGGACGTCGCGTTCGCCGTCCCCGCGACAACAGCGGTGCGGGCTACCGTTCCGAGTAGTCCCGGCCTGCCGACGCGTCCTCGTCCGAATACCATGTGCTTCTCCTATACCAGCGCTGCGGCGAGCGCGATTTCGACTGTTTCCCGTGGAATTTGAACGTGCAGTGCGACTTCGCCACCTGCCGCGCGCGATGCGTTCGCGAAGGTTCGGGCCCAGGTCTGCTCGTAGACGAGAACTGCGGCGGAGGTCCCCGGTTCGAGGGACTCACGCACGACGTCGAGGTCCTCGTCGCTGATCAATGCCTTGGCTTCGAGCGAGAGGATCTCGAGACCCACGTCTTCGAGTTTCTCGTCGACATCGACTTGACGATAAGTTCCGTCCGGTCTTCGTCCGATGAACACCAGATCGAGAAGCGATACCGAGCCTTGGGCGATCACGCTTTGCAGCGCCTCGACCACCTTGGGATTTGCCCGATCACCGGGAAATGTCATGACCAACAGACCAACCGGCCCAATGTCGAACACCGTCTCACTCATCGAAACGATATTTCCTTGCATTCACCGACGGCGGCATCATCCGACACGGGTGAATTCACCTGTTTCGGATGATGATCTTGCTCGAAGATTAGTGCGACACTGAGGCGCAAGACCCGCACCAATTTCTGTCGTCAGGAATTGCTCTTACTCGAAATGGAGTATCGAATCGTGGATTCGTTCTGGGATTTCCTCTGGCTTATCATCGTCAGCTTCGCATTCATCGCCTATCTCATGGTGCTCTTCTCGATCATCGGAGACTTGTTCAGGGATCACAAGAGCTCTGGATGGGTCAAGGCCATCTGGGTCTTCTTCCTCATCCTGGCACCGTTCATCACAGCCCTGATCTACCTGATTGCCAAGGGCGGCGATATGACCAAGCGTCAGATATCGGCCATGCAGCACGTAAAGGACGAGCAAGAGCAGTACATCAAGCAGGTCGCTGGACGCACCTCCGCCGAGGAGATTGCACATGCCAAGGCACTTCTCGACAGCGGAACCATCACCGAAGACGAGTTCGCGCAGCTGAAGGCCAAGGCACTACAGTAAAAAGATTTCTTCGCACCTGAGCGGAAATGTACGACAGGTCATGCATTTCCGCTCACCTGCGAAGCCTCCGCACGAAAAGCCTCGATAACCGCGGCGACGGCCGGAAGCCTGTTCGCTCCCGGTCGCGTCACGAGTTCGTAGATCCGTCCGGCCTTCACCCCCTTCAATGGCAGTCGAACCAGCAGCGGATGCACCACCGCATAACGCGGCATCAGTGCGACACCGTGACCGCGAGCCACGAGCTCCTCGGTCACCCGAAAATCATTGATGCGCTGCACAACTCGAGGTTGCACTCCGGTAGCTGCCGCGACCGAGAGCAAAACGTCGTCGACCGGGAAGCCACCACGCACGCTGATCCAGCGCTCATCCGCCAGCTCGCGCACATCTACCGAATCCTGCTCTGCCAGTGCGTGATCGGGCGGTAGCACCAGATCGATCGGTTCACGCATCAGCGGCACGACCTCGATACGCATGGCCGCGGTCGCCGGGGCAACGTCATCACGATGAGTCAAGACGACGTCATAGTCCGCAAGAAGCGCCGATGCGGAAGATGCGGGGAGATCCTCGTCGCTGGCGTCGAGGCGAGTTCCGCTCTCGCTCAATCTGCCCAGTACACCGGGAAGCAGTAGCGCAGCGCCCGACGGAAACAGTGCGACACGCACCCGCCCACGCGGGGAGTTACTGTACGAGGCCATCTCCGCTGCAGCTCTGTCCAGAGCCGATACGACCTCGTCGGCGCGCAGCACGAGCGCGTGCCCGGCAGCGGTCAATCGCAGCCTTCGGCCGTCGGGCTCCAACAGCGTCACACCGGCTTCTTTGGCCAGTAGTTTGAGCTGCTGGGACACCGCGGACGGGGTCAAGGACAACGCCGAAGCCGCTGCCGCGACCGTCCCGCGGTCGGCCAGCTCCCGAAGGATCCGCAAGCGCTCGACGTTCATGAAGCACAGCTTAATCATTCATGCGGATTTATTAGATTGTGCTGATGTTTGCTACCGATCAGGATAGTGACCGTGAACAACCGCGATCGACTCCTCGGGCTCACCGTCGCGGTGCTGTGGGGGCTCAACTTTCTTGCCATTCGGGTAGGGCTCGATCACTTCCCGCCGTTCTTCTTCGCCGGTCTTCGGTTTCTCGTCATCGCGATCCCGGTACTGCTGTTCGTTCGTCCACCGAAGGTGCCGATCGCATGGCTTCTGCTCTACGGGTTCGGCTTCGGATTTCTTCAATTCGCCTTTCTCTTCGCTGCGATGAAAGCCGGGATGCCCACCGGACTCGCCTCCCTCGTGCTGCAATCCTCTGCACCGTTCACCATCGTCCTCGGCGCGTTGCTGCTTCGTGAGCACGTCGGTCCCCGCCGAACAGTGGGCATCACCGTCGCCGTCGCGGGTATGGTCCTCATCGGTTGGGACCGAGCACAGGCCGCGTCGTTGCTGCCCGTCGTACTGACATTGCTCGCCGGGCTCGGATGGGCATTCGGCAACCTCGGCAACAGGCTTGCCAGGTCGACCGAACCAATGCGGCTGATGCTGTGGATGTGCGTTGTCCCGCCGCTTCCGATGCTTGCACTCTCGGCTGCCGTCGAAGGACCATCCACGGGGTGGCGTGCCCTCGGTGACTCGTTCAGCTCGTCGGGTTGGCCGGCGCTCGCCGGTCTCACCTACATCGTGCTGCTGGGCACGATCGCCGGATCGGGTCTTTGGACGGTACTGATCAGTCGCCACCCCGCGGGTGTCATCGCACCGTTCTCCCTGCTCGTCCCAGTCGTCGGCATCGCCGGAGCGTGGATCTTCCTCGACGAGTCCCCGAGTGCCTTGTCTCTGATCGGCGCAGCTGTCGTCATCGGTGGCTGTCTCGGCGGAATGACCGGAACTCGGGGAACGACTGGAGCCGTGAGCCCGGGGCGTGATCGACCTCGGTTCAGGGAATCTGCACCATGTCTTCCTGACCCCAGATTGCACGCATCGAAGTGATTTTGCCCTCGTCGTCGAACTCCATCACGTCGATCGGCGACATCTCGAGCATCTTGTCGCCGAACTTGGTTGTCAGCTTGAAGTGGAACGCAGCGGTGCTCGCCGCGATCCGCACCGTCAGCACCTCTCCGGTCTGCTCCATCGGTTCGACCACGGCATAGAACTCCCTGATCGAGGCCTCGGTGGTCTTGACCTCGGTGCCGACCGGATCTTCCACCGTGGCGCCTTCGGCGTACAAAGCCAAGACGTCGTCGACTGTGCCGTGTGCGACGGCCTGAACGTATGCGTTGACCGTCTTGCGGATGACATCGGCAGTTGGAGCCATGAAAAGTAGTCCCTTCATCGTTTTTGGAACATGTTCCAGAAACCAAGATAGCGGTCCGGGGTGACTTCCGAGGAGAGTTCGTCGGCCAGTCTGTGCCAGACTCGGCGCATGGTTCGAGCGGGTGAGCGCAGAGCGGCGATAGGTGCACGCGGAAGGCTGGCACTACGAGCAGCCGATGCTGCAACGTGGGCGTCACGCAAGGCAGGCCGGGGCAAGGGATCGATGATCGGAGGCCTCGTCGCCCTCAAGATCGACCCCGACATCCTGACCGGCCTCGGCTCCGGCCGTCGCACGGTTGTGGTGACGGGTACCAATGGAAAGTCGACGACGACGCGGATGACGGCGGCGGCTCTCGCTCCCCTCGGAGAAGTAGCCACCCAGGCCGACGGCGCCAACATGGATGCCGGAATCGTTGCGGCCTTGTTCGCGCATCTCGATGCACCGATAGCTGCGCTGGAAGTAGACGAACTCCACGTCCCCCACGTGTGCGACGCGGTATCCCCCGACGCTGTCGTACTACTGAACCTCAGCCGCGATCAGCTCGATCGCGTCGGCGAGATCAACATGATCGAGCGCAAGCTGCGCGCCGGTCTCGCACGGCACCCCGAGACCGTCGTCATCGCCAACTGTGACGACGTCCTCGTCACGTCTGCCGCCTTCGACGCCCCCAACGTCGTATGGGTGGCCGCGGGAGGCGGCTGGGCGGGAGACTCCGTCAGCTGCCCGAGGACCGGCGAACCGATAGTCTGGGACGGCGACCACTGGTACAGCACCGGCAGCGACGTCGGAAACGGCGTGGCCTTCGAGCGCCCGACACCGGACTGGTGGCTCGACGACGAAAATCTGTACGGGCCGAACAGTCTGAAGATTCCGATGTCCCTGGCCCTGCCGGGCAGAGCCAACCGCGGTAACGCAGCTCAAGCCGTCGCCGCTGCCGTGACCCTCGGTGCGAGCGCGGTCGATGCCGTTGCGGCGGCGTCGGGGGTGGACGAGGTCGCCGGCCGTTACTCGACAGTCCAGTACGGATCTCATTCCGTACGTCTGCTTCTCGCCAAGAATCCCGCGGGATGGCAGGAAGCCATGTCGATGATCGACCCCACGGTGGAGGGTCTGGTCATCGCCGTCAACGGTCAGGTTCCCGACGGTGAAGACCTCTCCTGGCTGTGGGACGTACGCTTCGAACACTTCGAGAACGTCGCCGTCGTCGCTTCCGGAGAACGCGCGACCGACCTCGGTGTGCGCCTGCTCTATGCCGGTTCCCCCCACACCACCGTGACGGACCCGCTGAAGGCCATCGCATCCTGTCCACCCGGACGCGTGGAAGTGCTGGCCAACTACACCGCGTTTCGCGACCTCGGCCGCGCACTCGCCCGTGAGGTGCACGATGTCTGAGTCCACAGTTCGGATCGGGCTCGTCCTGCCCGACGTCATGGGAACCTACGGAGACAACGGCAATGCGTTGATTCTCCGGCAACGGCTTCGGATGCGAGATATCGACGCCGAAGTCGTCCACATCACCCTGCAGGACCCGGTACCCGATTCGCTCGACGTCTACACCCTGGGCGGGGCCGAGGACTCGGCGCAACGATTGGCGACGCGTCACCTCGCCCGATATCCCGGACTGCAGAATGCGGCCGCACGCGGCGTGCCCGTCCTCGCGATCTGCGCAGCTATCCAGGTCCTCGGACACTGGTACGAAACGTCCTCCGGCGAGCGCGTCGACGGCGTGTCACTATTCGACGTCACCACCAAGCCGCAGGCGACGCGGTCGATCGGTGAGGTCGTCACCGAACCTTTGCTCTCCGGGCTCACTTCGCATTTGACCGGCTTCGAAAACCACCGTGGTGGAACGACACTCGGTGTCGACGCGTCTCCGCTCGGGAAAGTCACGCACGGTGTCGGCAACGGTGTCGGCGACGGACGCGAAGGCGTCGTACAGGGTTCGGTGATCGGGACGTACATGCACGGACCGGTACTCGCGCGCAATCCCGAGTTGGCGGACTACCTCCTCGAACGTGCGCTCGGATCGCCGCTGGAGCCGCTCGACCTCCCCGAGGTCACCCAACTGCGGAAGGAGCGGCTCAGCCGCTAGAGTGTCCCGCTGGTCACGTGAAAGGCCGGCGGCGTCGAACGCGCTGATCGGGTCAGAGCACCCGACGCCCCGTCAGTGCCCGACCCAGGGTGAGCTCGTCCGCGAACTCCAGGTCCCCACCCATCGGTAGCCCCGAGGCCAGCCGGGTGATCGACAGACCTGGGAAGTCACGCATCGTCCTGGCCAGATACGTCGACGTTGCCTCACCCTCGGTGTTCGGGTCCGTGGCGATGATCACCTCGGACACATCGACGCCATCGTCCTGGTTTCCTATTCGCACCAACAACTCTCGAATGCGAAGTTGATCGGGGCCGACGCCGTTCAAGGGATCGAGGGCACCACCGAGCACGTGGTAGCGACCTTTGAACTCCCGCGTTCTTTCCACCGCCTGAACATCTTTGGGCTCTTCGACGACGCAGATGATGCTGCGATCGCGTCGCGGGTCGGCACAGATTCGACACAGCTCTTTGTCGGAGACAGTGCCACACACCGTGCAGAACTGGACACCGTCGCGGACGCGTTGCAGCGCTTTCAGGAGCCGGTCGATGTCGGGTGGTTCCACGCTCAGCAGATGAAACGCAATGCGCTGAGCGCTCTTGGGTCCAACACCTGGAAGTTTTCCGAGTTCGTCGATCAGATCCTGAACAGGACCTTCGTACACGTGTCGGTCCTAGAAGCCGGGAAGGCCGAGCGAACCGCCACCGAGCCCACCAGTGAGCGGACCGAGCTTGTCTGCCGCTACGGTCTGAGCGGATTTCGCCGCGTCGGCGATCGCGCCGATGATCAGATCCTGCAGTGTTTCGACGTCGTCCGGGTCGACAACCTTCGGGTCGATCGTCAGGCCGACGAGTTCGCCTGTGCCCTTCACCGTTGCCGTGACCAATCCTCCGCCCGCCTGCCCGCTCACCTCGATCTCGGCGATCTGGGCTTGTGCGGCCATCAGTTGCTGCTGCATTTGCTGCGCCTGCTGCATGATCGACGCGATGTCGGGCTGCTCACCGGGTTGCACTGTGGTGTCCTCTCGGTTCGGTTACACATCTCAGCCTAGCCGCGCCCCGCTCGACAAAGCACCATCCTGCCGGCCCTTGGCGCAGCGTCGACCCAACGATATACGGGGATGTGACAGGGTTCACCAACTTTTATTTAGCCGTGCAAAAGACATGCAAGACGCATCTATTTGCCCGATTCGTCCGGTTCCAACGCCACTTTCGCACAACATTTGCGTGAAAGTTTACGTAAGAGGACGCATTCTCGGTGGCCCTCGACCTGCAGTAGAGATAGCGTCAGTCTGTGGCTTTCGCGAACGTGCTGACCAGACGACGACCCGAACCCCGAGAGATCGGATTCGCCGCGTATCGCGCCGGAGTCGGCGCACTACTTGCAAGCTACCGAGCAATCCCCGAGGACGCGACGGTGCGCCTGGCGAAGAAGACCTCGAATCTCTTTCGAGCACGAGCAGGCTCGACCGCCCCCGGACTCGATGTATCGGGGCTGACCGGAGTCATCACGGTTAACCCGACGGATCGGACAGCCGATGTGGCCGGAATGTGCACCTACGAGGACTTGGTCGACGCAACGCTGCCGTACGGCCTGGCCCCGCTCGTCGTCCCGCAACTGAAAACCATCACGCTCGGCGGTGCCGTCACCGGCCTCGGGATCGAGAGCACCTCTTTCCGCAACGGACTTCCACACGAATCCGTTCTCGAGATCGACGTCCTCACCGGAACCGGCGAGATCATCACCGCCACACCGGACGGCGAGAACGCCGAACTGTTCCGAGGTTTCCCCAACTCGTACGGCACCCTCGGATACTCGACCCGACTGAAGATTCAACTCGAACCGGTAAAACCGTTCGTCGCTCTCCGTCACGTGCGCTTCCACGACCTCGACACGATGCAGTCGACGATGGACACCATCGTTTCCGAGCGTGCGTACGACGACATCGAAGTCCACTACCTAGACGGCGTCGTGTTCTCCGCCGACGAAAGCTACCTGACACTGGGTACCCAAACGGCCGAGCCCGGCCCGGTCAGCGAGTACCACGCCGGGCCCGACATCTTCTACCGCTCGATCCAGCACGACGGCACCGAACCGAAGACCGATCGACTGACAATTCACGACTACCTGTGGCGTTGGGATACCGACTGGTTCTGGTGCTCACGCGCTTTCGGCACCCAGAACCCGAGAATTCGACGTCTCTGGCCGAAGAAGTATCGACGCTCCAGCTTCTACTGGAAGCTCATCGGCCTCGACCGCAAATACGATATCGCCGATCGCCTCGAGGCCCGCAAGGGAAGACCACCGCGCGAGCGCGTCGTTCAGGACGTCGAGGTTCCCATCGAGAACACCGCCCCATTTCTGCGCTGGTTCCTCGACGAAATCCCCATCGAGCCATTGTGGCTGTGCCCGTTGCGCCTTCGTAATCCGGCACCTGACGGCGCCGACGGTACGCGACCATGGCCGTTGTATCCGCTCCAGCCCGAGAAGACCTACGTCAACATCGGCTTCTGGTCTTCGGTCCCCATTGTCCCCGGCCAACCGGAAGGTGCCACCAATCGTGCCATCGAACAGAAAGTCACCGACTTCGATGGGCATAAGTCGCTCTACTCGGATGCTTACTACTCCGAGGCAGAGTTTGCCGCGCTGTACGGCGGCGAGAAATTCGAAGAACTGAAGAAAAAGTACGATCCGAAGTCACGTCTGTTGGACATGTACTCGAAAGCGGTGCAAGGAAAATGACAACGTTGAAAGAATCCACCAGTAGCGACGCGAGCCGCACCCACAAGCTCACCATCTCGGAGATTCTCGAGCTGCTTTCCGACGGAAACATCCCCCTCCGTTTCAGCGCTTACGACGGCAGCGCCGCCGGTCCGGAGGATGCCACGCTCGGACTCAAGCTCAAGAGCCCGCGCGGCGCCACCTACTTGGCGACCGCTCCGGGTGACCTCGGCATGGCCCGCGCCTACGTATCCGGCGACCTCGAGGCCGAGGGCGTACATCCGGGAGATCCGTACGAGTTGTTGCGGGTGATGGGAGACGAGCTGCACTTCCGCAGGCCGTCCGCCCTCACTCTCGCCACGATCACCCGCTCTCTCGGCTGGGACCTGCTGCGTCCCATTGCTCCGCCGCCACAGGAGGCGATTCCGCGGTGGCGTCGAATCGCGGAGGGCTTGCGCCACTCCAAGACTCGTGACGCCGAGTCGATCTCGCACCACTACGACGTGTCGAATACGTTCTACGAGTATGTACTCGGAGAATCGATGACCTACACCTGTGCCGCATACACCTCACCGGAGCAGTCCCTCGAGGAGGCACAGGAGAACAAGTACCGCCTGGTGTTCGAGAAGCTCGGATTGAAGGAAGGCGACAGACTGCTCGATATCGGTTGCGGCTGGGGCTCGATGGTCCGCTATGCCGCACGACGTGGCGTCAAGGTCATCGGCGCGACTCTTTCACGAGAGCAAGCAGACTGGGCGCAGCAGGCCATTGCCGACGAAGGGCTCTCCGAACTCGCCGAGGTTCGCTTCTCCGACTACCGCGACGTCGCCGAGACCGGTTTCGATGCGGTGTCCTCGATCGGCCTCACCGAGCACATCGGGGTGAGCAACTATCCAGCCTATTTCAGCTTCATTCAGTCGAAGTTGCGCGACGGTGGCCGAGTGCTCAACCACAGCATCACCCGCCCCGACAATCGAAGCCACGCCAAAGCCGGATCGTTCATCGACAGGTACGTCTTTCCGGACGGTGAGCTGACCGGCTCCGGGCGCATCATCAGCGAGATGCAGGATGTCGGCCTCGAGGTGCGGCACGAGGAAAGCCTCCGCGAGCACTATGCCCTCACGCTGGCCGCGTGGTGCCGCAATCTCGTCGACAACTGGGACGCGTGCGTCGCCGAGGCCGGTGAAGGAACGGCCCGCATCTGGGGCCTCTACATGGCCGGCTCACGTCTGGGATTCGAACGCAATGTCGTTCAGTTGCACCAGGTTCTGGGCGTCAAGCTCGGACCCAAGGGTGAAGCGGGCCTCCCACTACGACCCTGGTGGGATGCCTAGGCAGCCTCCGTGGACAGGTGAGTGGAACCTCTAGACCCGAGGACTGTAGTGCTTCGGATCGTTCCGCTCACCTATCGGCGGAAGATTGCGTGCCGGGGTTTGGGGTAGTGCCGCGTCGGCCGGAACACGCCCGGTCGCGCGGTCCCAACCTGCTCGCCCTCTTGGATGCATACGGTATCGACGAGGCACCACGGAAAACGCCTTGTCGATTAACTTTCCCACGGCGGAGAAGATTCGCTCGTCACGCTCGGTCCAGTTGTAGCCCAACAGATCTCGTATCGATTGGTCATAGAGGCCGACGGTAAGCCACACGAAACCTCGCGCGACCGGTCGCCGGAGAACGGCCCAGATCGGCGCTGGAATCCACGACGCGTACGGCGGGGGCCCCAGCCCCGACAGATCGAGGACATCGCGAGTGGCCTTGTTGTCTTCCAATACCTCGCGGCACATGTACCTCCAGTACACCTGGAAGTCTTCCCATGTCTCGGGAACCGGGCGCATGCTCATCCCGTACAACCGGTACCACTGAACATGTTCGGTGAACAGTTGGCGTTTCTGTTCTTCACCGAGGCCACCCATGAAGTGGTCGGCCGTCAGAACGGTCCCCATGAAGAACGTTGCGTGCGCCCAGTAGAAGGTATCCGGGTCGAGCGCGTGATAACGCCTGCCTTTGGCGTCGATACCTTTGATGTTGTCGTGATATCCACGGACGGCCAACGCAGTTCGTTCGGCCCGGTCGCCGTCGAAGACCACGCCGCCGATCGGATACAGCGATCGGTACAAGCGCTGCCAACGTTCGTCGAAGAAGGTCGAATGCTCCTCGACGCCTGCACCGAGCCCAGGATGCATGTTCTGCATGGATCCGGCCCATACCCCCTGCAGCATGCCGCGCCAATCGCCGAAGTACTCCCACGTCAAGGACTCGGGCCCCAGCGGAATCGGCCTACCGACCCCAGACTGACTACACATGTTGTCAGACTAGGATTCGACAACACCCGTAGTCAATAGAGGCGAGGAGACCGGTGAACATCGACGAACGCCGAAGACACCGGTACGCGACGCTGCTCGACGCCGGTGTTGCACTTCTCGGCTCCCCGGGCGGACCCGCAGTCAGCGTCCGTGCGGTCTGCCGCAGTGCCTCCCTGACCGAGCGATACTTCTACGAGAGCTTCACCGACCGCGACGAGTACGTCCGAACCGTCTACGCCCACGTCGGTCGTCGGGCCCGTGCTGCCATCGAAACCGCCGTCGCGACCTCTGTCGAAGAGGACAGGGCCGGCGCACCGGTCCGCGCCTTCGTCGAATTGGTTCTCGACAACCCCGCCGTGGGCCGAGTCTTACTGCTGGCACCACTGTCCGAGCCTGCCATCAGCCGAAGCGGAACCGCACTCGTCCCCACTTTCGTCGAACTGGTTCGTGCAGAACTGACCGGCATCGATGTCGAAGACCAGCACCTGGTCGCCATCGGTGTCGTAGGAGCACTCACCTCGTTGTTCGTCGGATACCTCGACGGAACCGTCACCGCGACGCGGGAAAAGTTTCTCGCTCATTGTGTCCGCCTCGTCACCGATGCCGGACGAACGGCCCGTCAGCACTCCGCTCGCGTGCCATGATCGTGTGAGCAGTTCGCAAGAGCACCGCGTCGCGAAAACAAGGGAGCCGAAAAGTGTCCGATCTCGAGCAGTCGTTTCAGCAAGCCCAGATCGACGTGAAGACGCTGACCTCCAAGCCCAGCAACGACGACCTCCTCAGCCTGTATTCGTTGTTCAAGCAAGGTTCGAAAGGCGACGCCGAGGGTAAGCGTCCCGGAAGACTGGACATGATCAATCGCGCCAAGTTCGACGCATGGGCGAAGCTCGAAGGAACGAGCCAGGATTCGGCAAAACAGTCCTACATGGACTTGGTCACCAGGATGCTCGGCAAGTAGCAGCTTCGCCCGACCCGAAAGGACCCAGCATGGAGCGTCACGAAACCGAGCTCGACATCGGCACACCGAAGACTCATGCGGCGGGCCTGACCGCCGTCGCAGTGTCGATGAAGCGCGCGCTCGGCCACATGGGTCCGGTTCGGACGGCGAAGACGCTTCTCGACCTCAACCAAGCCGAGGGCTTCGACTGCATGAGTTGCGCATGGCCGGATCCCGACCCCGGCCATCGGCACCTCGCCGAGTTCTGTGAAAACGGCGCCAAGGCGGTGGCCGAGGAAGCGACGACGACGCGTGCGACCCCCGAGTTCTTTGCGGCTCACACCATCGCCGACCTGGACGGTCACTCCGAACACTGGCTCGGGCAGCAGGGGCGAATCACCCATCCGATGGTGAAGCGGCCAGGTAGCCGGCATTACGAATCGATCGAGTGGGACGACGCGTTCGCGCTCATCGGCGAGGAACTTCGATCACTCCCCGACCCCAATGAGGCGATTTTCTACACCTCGGGTCGAGCATCGAACGAATCAGCTTTCACCTATCAGCTCTTCGCGCGGGCATTCGGTACCAACAATCTGCCCGACTGTTCCAACATGTGCCACGAGTCCACCTCGATCGCATTGCAGGAGACCATCGGCATCGGTAAGGCCAGCGTGACGCTCGACGACGTCTACGACGCTGAACTGATCATCCTCGCCGGCCAGAATCCAGGCACCAACCATCCCCGCATGTTGTCGGCGCTCGAGAAGGCGAAGCAGAACGGCGCGAAGATCCTTTCTATCAACCCACTGCGCGAAGCGGGTCTGGTGAACTTCAAGAACCCGCAGACCGTCCGTGGAATGGTAGGTCCCGGTACGGACCTCTCGGACATGCACTTGCCGATCAGAGTCAACGGGGATCTGGCGCTGTTCCAGGCGTTCGGGTCGTTGCTCGTCGAATGGGATGCACTCGACCACGAGTTCGTCGAGGCCCACACTGCAGGGTTCGGGGCGTGGCGCGAGAACGTGCGCGCCCTCGATTGGGACATCGTGACCGAATCCACCGGATTGACAAGGGAAGTCATCACCGAAGCGGCGCGTATGCTTCGCAATTCGAAGGCCACCGTCTTCTGCTGGGCCATGGGTTTGACCCAACATCGCAACGCCGTCGCCACCATCAAGGAACTCACCAATCTGGCTCTGGCGCAGGGCAATATTGGCAAGGCCGGTGCCGGCCTGCTGCCCGTCCGCGGCCACTCCAACGTGCAGGGCGATCGCACCATGGGGATCTGGGAGCGAGTCCCGCAGCACTTCCTCGACTCCATCGAGGCCGAGTTCGGTTTCGATCCACCGCGCGAGAACGGTCTCGACACAGTCGACTCGATCCGCGCGATGCGTGACGGTAAAGCCCACTTCTTCCTCGGACTCGGCGGCAACTTCGTTCAGGCGACGCCGGACAGCGACGTCACCTTCGAGGCCATGCGGGGCATGCGCATGACGGTGCACATCTCGACGAAGATCAACCGTTCCCACCTCGTCGGCGGCGAGACCAGACTCATCCTCCCGACACTCGGCCGCACCGAGCAGGACGTGCAAGCCTCGGGCCCACAGTGGATTTCCGTCGAAGACTCCACCTGCTCGGTGCATTCTTCGCGCGGTCCGTTGAAGCCTGCCAGTGCGCACCTCCGGTCCGAGGTGGCCATCCTCACCGGAATCGCCGAGGCCACCTTGGGTGACCGCCACGGCATCGACTGGAAGGGTATGCGCGAGGACTACCGAAACATCCGCAAGCACATCTCTCGCGTCGTACCGGGCTGCGAAGGCTACGAGGTCAACGTACGCAGGCCAGGCGGGTTCGTTCTCCCACATCCACCGCGGGACTCACGGACCTTCGAAACCGACTCCGGGCGCGGCGAATTCACTGCGTTGCCGATCGACGTTCTACAGGTCCCGGACGGCCACCTGCTGCTCCAGACGCTCCGGAGTCACGATCAGTTCAACACGACGATCTACGGCCTCAGCGATCGCTACCGAGGAATCGAAGGCGGCCGACGCGTCGTGTTCGTCCACCGCGAGGACATTGCCGCACTCGGCTACCGCGATGGCGAGTACGTCGACCTCGTCACAAAATGGGACGACGACGATATCGAGCGGAGTGCGCCGAACTTCCGGATCGTCGAATACGACACCCCTCGGGGGTGCGCCGCGGCGTACTACCCGGAGACCAATCCATTGGTCCCGCTGGACTCGACGGCGGTGGGAAGCAACTGTCCGACATCGAAATCGGTGGTGATAAAGCTCGTTCCTGCCGGGGCTTCCGACACCGAAGGCCACGGTCGCCAGGACGACCTGGGGTCCGACGAGGCCCACAAGTCCCATCCGCAGCCGCATCATCTGAGTTAGGTCCCGCCCTCGAGGTGCCCTGTCAACCGCTCGGCCCCGTGCACGAACTGGCGACGCATCCGCTCGCCGAAGAGGAGCACGCGAGCTTCGAACCACCCGCAACTCGGCTGGTTGTCGGCACCGCACACGCCGCATAGTGTGAGCCAGACAACAGTAAATCGCATCACATATATGTGATGCGATTGTGAGAGCGGGAGGATTTCGGCCCATGACGGACCAGGTCACGCAGATGCAAGTTCCAACGTTCGACAGTCTCGATCCGAGGACAGGCGAGGTGCTGGCCACCTATCCGATCTCCGAGGACGCTACAGTCCGGGCCGCCGTCGACCGCGCTCGGGCGGCTTCTCGGTGGTGGGATCTTCAGGGTTTCACCGGACGAAAGAATTGGTTACTCGAGTTCAAGAACGCGATCGCCAAGGATGCGCAGAGCCTTGCAGCGGTGATTGCCGCCGAGAGCGGCAAGCCCGATGAGGATGCGATTCTCGAGGTCATGATGGCCGTCGAACACATCGATTGGGCTGCACGGAATGCCGAGAAGACGCTGAAGCAGCGCAAGGTGTCCTCGGGACTGATCAGCGCCAATCAGAAGGCCTATGTGGGCTACCGGCCGTTCGGTGTCGTCGGCGTCATCGGGCCGTGGAACTACCCGTTGTACACCCCGATGGGTTCCATCGCGTATTCACTTGCGGCAGGAAACGCCGTGGTGTTCAAACCGAGCGAGCTCACCCCGGGTGTCGGTGTGTGGCTGGCGAAGAAGTGGGAGTCCCTCGCGCCGGCACAACTGGTGTTCCAGACCGTCACCGGTGACGGATCGACCGGCGCAGCACTGTGCACTGCGGGAGTCGACAAGATCGCCTTCACCGGGTCCACGGCCACCGCCAAGAAGGTCATGGCCACGTGCGCACAGTCGCTGACCCCGCTCGTCGCCGAGTGTGGTGGCAAGGATGCGATGCTCGTCGACGCGGACGCCGATCTCGATGCAGCCGTTGAGTTTGCAGCATTCGGCGCGATGGGAAATGCGGGTCAGACGTGCGCGGGTGTCGAGCGAATCTATGTCGCCGCTCCGGTGTACGAAGCATTCGTCGACAAACTTGCCGCGGCAGTATCTGCGTTGAAGCCTGGCGGTGCCGGGTCTTCCTCGTACGGTCCGATGACCCTGGGAAAGCAGAGCGACATCGTCCGAGGCCAGATCGAGGATGCCCTGGCCAAAGGTGCGCGCGCTGTCGTCGGTGGCCTCGAGTCGCTGCACGGCCCGTACATCGACCCCGTCATTCTCACCGACGTTCCCGAAGATTCCACTGCGATAACGGAAGAGACCTTCGGCCCGACGGTAGTCGTGAACAAGGTTCGTGATCTCGACGAGGGAATCGAACGCGCCAACGCATCGGTGTACGGACTCGGCGCCTCGGTATTCACCAAGGACACCGAGTCCGGACGACGAGCAGCAGAAAGACTCGATTGCGGCGTCGTGACGGTCAATTCCGTCCTCGGATTCGCCGGCATTCCCGCCTTGCCGTTCGGTGGTACCGGCGATTCCGGCTTCGGTCGCATCCACGGCGCCGACGGACTCCGCGAGTTCAGCACCGTCAAATCACTGGCCGTACAGCAATTCGCGATACCACTGAAGCTGCTCACGATGAACCGCAAAGCACGCGACATGAAGATCTCGAAACTGATGCTCAAACTGCGACACGGGAGAGGCTGACATGGGTGTCACTGCCAAGCGCGGCCGGTACGGGTGGTTGCGGCGAATAGAGGAACTCGATCCAAAAGTGGACAACCACGAGATCCATCTCATCACTGCAGGCTGCGAGTTTCCGTGGGACTACCAACGCGCTCTGGAATTCGCCCTGTTCCGCACGTACTGCGTCCCGACCATCTCCGAACTACTGGAGAAGACAGGCGAATTCGAGAATCGACCGCAGAAGCGCTACGACGACACCTCGCTTCTGATGGCGGAGATGCTCGAGCACGGCTACGACTCCGAGAGAGGACGCGAGTCACTGCGGACGATCAACCGAATGCACGGCAAGTACGACATCGACAACGACGATTTGCTCTATGTCCTGACCACATTCATCTACGAGCCGATCGACTGGATCGACCGATACGGCTGGCGTCGGCTGCACCCGAAGGAACGCCTGGCCACGTTCTACTTCTACCGCGAAGTCGGAATCCGAATGGGTATCAAGAACATTCCAGAGTCCTACACCGAATTCGCACGATTCAAACTCGACTACGAAGAACGCACGTTCCGGTACACCGAGGACAACAATCGCGTCGGAAAATACACCCTCGACTTGTTCTGCTCATGGTTTCCGACGGCACTGCACCCAGCGGTACGGCAAGGTGTCTACGCGCTGATGGACGACAAGATGGCGCACGCGTTCGGCTTCCCGGCCGGCTCACCGACTCTGCGTCGCATCGCGGTAGCGAGTTTGCGCGCCAAAGCGCGCGGGGAACGATTCATGCCCAAGCGTAGGCATTCGAGAACCACCGACGATTCGAAGAACAAGACGTACCCCGGCTACCCGCGCGGCTACCGTCCGAGCCAACTCGGTGCGCTCGCCGATCCACCGACGTGCCCGTACACACCCGAACGCAGTGTCGGTCCGCGAGCGGAGCAACCCGCGACACTCTGACCGATGAAGATCGCCAGTAGCCGCCGTGTGCGGTTCGAACCCCCGACAGCCGGCACCGCGCGAAAGAGGAACCAGCAATGGACTCATCCGACCACAGCCAGGAGCCGCAACGTTCGGTTCGAAACAACTGGAACAACCAGGTTCGTCGCCACGCCCTGATGAATCCGGACGGGCTCGCGCTGCGATTCCTCGGCGAATCCACCACCTGGCACGAGCTTTCCGACCGGGTCGCGAGCTTCGCCGACGTCCTGAGTCGGCGAGGTGTCGGCGCCGGAGACCGCGTCCTGATCCTCATGCTCAACCGCCCCGAATATCTCGAATCGGTGCTGGCAATCAATGCGGTCGGTGCGTTGGCAGTACCCGTGAACTTCAGGATGACCGCCCCTGAGGTCGCGTTCCTGGCCGACAACAGCGGTGCGACGCTACTCGTGACCGACGAGCCACTGGCTCGACTTGCCGAAACAGTTGCAGCACAATCGGATTCCGTGACAGGAACGATCACGGTCGGTGAGGAGTACGAGAGACTGCTCGTCGACGCCGATCACGCTGCACCCGTCGACGTCCCCGATGATGCACCGGCACTGATCATGTACACCTCCGGCACCACCGGCCGACCGAAAGGTGCTGTGCTGACCCACGCCAACATGCAGGCGCAAGCGCTGACGTGCATTCGCGCACTGCAGATGCACGGCGTGGGCGAAATCGGCTTCTGCGCATCACCGATGTTTCACATCGCGGCCCTGGGCAGCCTGGCCCCGAGTCTGCTGCTGGGGGTTCCGACAGTCATCTACCCAGTCGGCGCATTCGATCCTGCAGCACTGCTGGACGTCCTGGAATCCGAGGAAGTCACCACACTGTTCCTCGTACCCGTGCAGTGGCAAGCGATATGTGCCGAGCAAACGCGAGCGCCACGCGCAGTGAAGCTTCGCGTCATATCCTGGGGCGCTGCCCCGGCGTCGGACACCATCCTGAAGGCCATGTCGGCAACGTTCCCCGAGGCACTCAACGTCGCGGTCTTCGGCCAGACCGAGATGTCACCCATCACCTGCGTTCTCGACGGAGCGGATGCGCTGCGCAAGCTCGGTTCCGTCGGACACGTCATCGCCACTGTTTCGGCCCGTGTGGTCGACGACGACATGAAAGACGTCGCTCGCGGGGAGATCGGTGAGATCGTCTACCGGGGCCCTACTCTCATGCGTGAGTACTGGCAGAACCCCGACGCCACGGCCGACGCGTTCGGCGGTGGTTGGTTCCACTCCGGGGACCTGGTCCGTCAGGACGACGAAGGGTTCGTCTTCGTCGTCGACCGCAAGAAGGACATGATCATCTCCGGCGGCGAGAACATCTACTGTGCCGAAGTGGAGAACGTCCTGTTCTCACATCCGCGGATCCGCGAAGCTGCAGTCATCGGGCGGACCGACGGGACCTGGGGCGAGGTTCCCGTTGCCGTAGTTGCCCTGACCGACGCGGCAGGGGCCCCGGATCTGACCCTGGATGAACTTGCGGAGTGGCTGGGCGAGCACCTCGCACGGTACAAACACCCGAAGGAGCTCGTGGTCGTCGATGCTCTCCCCCGCAACGCCAGCGGCAAGGTCGTCAAAGTCGCTCTCCGAAGCTCGTACTCACCCGCCGATGTGAACTGACCGGACGATGAGCCTGAACGGCTTTACGCGCTACCGACACCGCTCGCCACTGGCGCCAGCTGGACCGAAGTGACACAGTTGCCGAGATCCGGAACCGCCGAACTGCTGGTCGGGGCATACCCCGAAAGCGAAAGCACGTAGCCTGGCGGTGAAGGATCGGTGGCTCACTCCGAATGACACGCGTGTCGTTCGAAAAGTTTGTCCGAGCCACCAGGCACGATGCAAGAGGGTTCCGACCATGTCATTGAGCGACGGGTCACCACTATCGAGGAGATAAGGCCATGGCTTTACCAGTATTGACTCCGGAACAGCGCACCGCGGCGTTGGCCAAGGCGGCCGAGGCACGTACCGCCAGGTCGAAGCTGCTGGCCGCCGTCAAGTCCGGCGAGCTGAGCGTTGCTGACGTTCTCGCAAAGGCCGAGGGCGACGAGATCGTCAAGAAGACCAAGGTCTCCGCACTGATCAAGGCACTTCCGGGTGTCGGTTCGGTGCGCGCCGCACAGCTGCTCGAGCAGCTTTCCATCGCAGACACCCGCCGTATCGGCGGACTCGGCGCCAACCAGCGTGAAGCACTGCTGGCCGCTGTCGCGTCCTGACCGAGAGGCTCTAGGCGGTACGGGTCATACCGACTGGGGTTAACATTCCCCTATGAATGTCGAAGTGACCCTGCTGCCCGGGATCGGGGTGCGGAAGGACTTCGCCCTCGCATCTGGGCGTCGCATCGGTGTCATCACCCGCAAGGACGGCGTGAACGAGCTGATCGTTTCGCGCATGGATGACCCCGACGCGACACAGGCGTCCATCACACTGAGCAATGAGGAAGCGGCGGCGCTGGGCAATTTGCTCGGCACGCCGCAACTCATTGCTCAGCTCGGGGAAGAGCACCGTGAACTCCCCGGCATCCACACGCGACAGCTCCGAATCAAAGAGGGCTCGCGATTCGACGGCCGAACTCTCGGCGACACCACGATGCGCACCAAGACCGGTGTATCGATCGTCGCGGTCATGCGCGCCGGGCAAGTCCAACCGTCACCCAATCCTGATTTCCTGATCGTCTCCGGCGATCTGCTCGTTGCTGTCGGCACGGCAGAGGGACTGGATGCAGCGACCAAGCTGCTCGGCAATGTCTAAGAAGAAACAGGGCTGACTTTCCATGGCCGAAAGCGCACTCGCGCTGACCGAACTCGGGGCAGTGTTCTTCGCACTCGGCCTCCTCGCCAGGCTCGCCGGCCGCATCGGTGTCTCCCCGATCCCCTTCTATCTCCTCGGCGGACTGTGCTTCGGCAACGGCGGCTTCATCACCCTCGACGGTATCGACGAGTTCAGTGAACTGGCCAGCGAGATCGGCGTCATACTTCTGCTCCTACTGCTCGGGCTGGAGTACACCGCCAACGAGCTCGTCACCGGTCTACGCAGGTCGTGGATGGCTGGTGTCGTCGATATCGTCCTCAACTTCGCGCCGGGAGCAGTCGTCGCGCTCATGCTCGGCTGGGGTGGCGTCGGCGCCCTCGTTCTCGGCGGCGTCACCTACATCTCATCCTCGGGGATCATCGCCAAAGTTCTCACCGATCTGGGCCGCCTCGGCAACCGCGAAACACCCGTAGTGCTCTCGATCCTCGTATTCGAGGACCTCGCGATGGCGATCTACCTGCCGATACTGACGACAGTCCTGGCCGGAGTGGGCATTCTGGGCGGCTTCGGCGCGGTCGGAATCTCGCTACTCGTCATCACCGTGGTCCTTGTGGTCGCGCTCAGATACGGACGATTCGTCTCTGCCGTCGTCGACAGCCCCGACCGCGAGGTAGTTCTGCTCACGGTCCTCGGATCAGCGTTGGTGGTAGCCGGCATCGCCTCCGAGTTGCAGGTATCGGCCGCAGTCGGCGCCTTTCTGCTCGGCATCGCCATCTCCGGTTCGACCGCAGACAACGCAACCCGCATCCTCGAACCGTTACGTGATCTCTTCGCCGCCATGTTCTTCGTCGTATTCGGCCTGAATACGGACCCCTCGACCATTCCGCCTGTCCTCGGCTGGGCCGTCGTCCTGGCCGTGGCAACAACGGTCACCAAGGTCATGACGGGCGCCTGGGCCGCTGGCCGACAAGGCATCGGCAGGCCTGGACAGCTGCGCGCGGGCGCAGCTCTGGTCGCGCGCGGAGAGTTCTCGATCGTCATCGCGGGGCTCGCTGTTGCCGCCGGCGCCGTCGACGGCGAACTGGCTGCTCTCGCGACCGCGTACGTGCTGTTGATGGCGGTACTCGGACCGGTCGCTGCACGCGTGGTCGAGCCCCTTACGAAGTCTTTGATCCGACCCCGGAGTTGAGTGCAGACCTACACACTGTGATTGGCTGATCGTCATGGCAGGCAGAGCGCGCACGACTCCCGCAGCAACAGCGCTGCGTCGGCGGCCACAGCTGTCCGAGGACGTTGCCAATCATGTGCGGCACCTCGTCATGTCCGGAGAAGTTCGCCCCGGTGACTACATCCGATTGGACGAGACCGCAGCCGAACTCGGAGTCAGTGTCACGCCGGTTCGAGAGGCGTTACTGACACTTCGGGGCGAGGGAATGGTCGAACTCGTACCGCATCGCGGGTACGTGGTCTCGGCACTGACCCCGGCCGATATCGCGGACATCTTTTGGCTGCAGGGTCGGATTGCCGTCGAGTTGGTTCGGCGCGCGGCACCGAAAATTGGCAAACCAGAGATCGCCGAGCTGAAAAAGTTCAATGCATCTTTGGCCGCTGCCGTGGCGAACGGCCGGGCCGAGGAAGTCGAAGTCAGCGAGTTCGAGTTCCATCGAGTGATCAACAGACTGGCCGAGGCGAACAAGTTGGCATGGTTTCTCAACAACGCGACCCGATACACCCCCACCCGTCTATACGCGTCGGACCCCGAATGGGGCCGCGCGGCCGTGCGAAACCATGAGCAGCTGATCGATGCCTTGAACGCCGGCGACGTCGATGCGGCCTGCACTTTGATGCGCAAGCAATTCACCGACGGCGCCGAGCGTTTGGTCGCGTACCGCGACATGTGAGTGGGGATACGTCGTGTAAAACGTATCCCCACTCACATGCTTGTATTACTAGGCCCGGAGCGAGTCCGGCGCGGTGAACCGCTCGCCGTACTTCGCTGCAAGCTCGTCGGCGCGCGCGACGAAGCCCGCCTGACCACCCTTGTAGCCGACGACGTACTGGTGCACGCCGCCGGTCCAGGCTGGGTACCCGATGCCGAAGATGGATCCGATGTTGGCGTCGGCCGTTGAGGTCAGCACGCCTTCGTCGAAGCACTTCTGCGTCTCGAGTGCCTCGATGAAGAGCATGCGCTCGACGAGATCCTCGAACGGAGCTTCCGAGGTACCCGACTTGAACGCATCACGCAGTCCGGGCCACAGGCCGGTGCGCTTGCCGTCGGCGTACTCGTAGAAGCCCGCACCCTTGAGCTTGCTGGGACGCTCGAACTCGTCGACCATCTTGTTGATGACCGCACCAGCCGGATCCTCGGCAGGAGTTCCACCTGCGGCGATCACCGAGTCCGCGGTTTCCTTGCGGATCTTCTGCATCAGCGTCAGCGTCAGCTCATCCGAGAGCTGCAGCGGCGCTGCGGGGTAGCCCGCTTGCAGACCGGCCTGCTCGATGGATGCCGGCTCGACACCCTCGCCGAGCATCGCGATTGCCTCGTTGATGAAGGTGCCGATGACGCGCGAGGTGAAGAATCCACGGCTGTCGTTGACGACGATCGGGGTCTTCTTGATGAGCTGGACCAGGTCGAATGCCTTTGCCAGCGCAGCATCCGACGTCTTCTCACCGCGAATGATCTCCACGAGCGGCATCTTGTCGACGGGGCTGAAGAAGTGGATCCCGATGAAGTCTTCCTGACGCTTGATTCCCTTCGCCAGGCTCGTGATCGGCAGCGTCGAGGTGTTCGAGCCGAGCAACGCCGTCGGATCGACGAGGTCCTCGATCTCCTGAAACACCTTCTGCTTGAGCTCCTCGGACTCGAAAACAGCCTCGATGACGAGATCGGCGCCTTCGACATCCTTGGCATCGGCGGTCGGGTGGATCCGAGCGAGCAGTGCGTCGGACTTCTCCTGCGTGGTCTTCCCACGCGAGAGTGCCTTGGCCTCGATGGCCTCGGAGTACGCCTTGCCCTTCTGCGCGGACTCGATGGCCACATCCTTGAGCACGACGTCGATGCCGGCCTTCGCGCACACGTAGGCGATTCCGGCGCCCATCATGCCTGCACCGAGGACAGCGACCTTGGTGAACTTCGTCTTCTCGATGCCGTCCGGACGCGACTTGCCTGCGTTGATCGCCTGAATGTCGAAGAAGAACGCCTGAATCATGTTCTTCGAGATCTGCCCGGTGACCAACTCGGTGAAGTACCGCGACTCGATCGTCGACGCGTTGTCGAAGTCGACCTGGGCCCCTTCGACTGCAGCGGCGAGGATTGCACGCGGCGCGGGCATCGGTGCGCCCTTGAGCTGCTTACGCAGGTTCGAGGGGAAGGCAGGCAGAACAGCGGCCATCGCCGGACTCGACGGTGTCCCACCAGGAATCTTGTAGCCCTTGACGTCCCAGGGAGCGACGCCGCCCTCGGGGTTGGCCTTGATCCATACCTTGGCGGCCGGGACGAGCGCGTCGATGGTGTCGACGAGTTCGTGGACGAGACCGATCTCGAGCGCCTTGTCGGGACGGAATCGGGTGCCCTGGGCGAGGACCGTCATGAAGCCGGTCTGAATGCCGAGGAGGCGAGTGATGCGCGTGACGCCACCGCCACCGGGGAGCAGGCCGAGGGAAACCTCGGGGAGGCCGAGCTGAACTCCGGACACATTTGCCGCAATACGGTGATGCGTTGCGAGTGCGATTTCGAATCCGCCGCCGAGCGCCGCACCGTTGATGGCCGCGACGACGGGCTTGCCGAGCTTCTCTATGCGTCGCAGCTGCGCTTTGAGGTTCTGGGACTCGTCGAACACCTGCTGTGCGTCGTCGGGTCCGATCTTCATCATGTTCTTCAGGTCGCCACCGGCGAAGAAGGTCTTCTTCGCGGAGGTGATGACGACGCCCGTGATCGAGTCCTTCTCGGCTTCGAGACGGTCGATGGTGGTGGCCATCGAGTCCTTGTACAGCTGGTTCATCGTGTTGGCGCCCTGGTTGGGGTCGTCCATCGTGAGCACGACGATGCCGTCGGAGTCCTGCTCCCACTTGATCATGTTGTCTTTGCTTGCTTCAGTGTTTGTCATGTCTTCGCCTCAGACTCGCTCGATGATGGTGGCAACGCCCATGCCGCCGCCGATGCACAGGGTGATGAGTGCGTAACGGCCGCCGCGACGCTCGAGCTCGTCGAGCACGGTTCCGGTGATCATGGCTCCGGTGGCGCCCAGCGGGTGACCCATAGCGATAGCTCCGCCGTTGACGTTGAGCTTCTCGTTCGGGATGTTCAGGTCCTTCTGGAACCTCAGCACGACCGAGGCGAACGCCTCGTTCAACTCGAAGAGATCGATGTCGTCGACGGTCAAGCCTGCCGCCGCAAGAGCCTTCTTCGCTGCCGGTGTCGGTCCGGTGAGCATGATGGTGGTGTCGGCGCCGCTCGTCGCGGTTGCTACGACACGCGCTCGCGGAACCAGATTCAGGTCTTTGCCCGCCTGCTCGCTGCCGACGAGGACGAGGGCTGCACCGTCGACGATGCCGGAGCTGTTACCACCGGTGTGCACGTGATTGATCTTGTCGATCCAGTGGTACTTCTGGAGCGCGACGTCGTCGAATCCGCCCATGGCGCCGACTCCGGCGAAGGCCGGGTTGAGTTTGCCGAGCGATTCGACGGTGCTGCCCGGACGCATGTGCTCGTCCTGATCGAGGATGAGCAGACCATTCTGATCGGTGACGGGCACGACCGACTTGGCGAAGTATCCACCCGACCATGCTGCTGCCGCGCGCTCCTGCGACTGCACTGCGTATGCGTCGACGTCTTCGCGAGTGAAGCCCTCGATCGTCGCGATCAGGTCGGCGCCGATCCCCTGCGGGGCGAAGAAGGTGTCGTAGTTGGTGGCCGGATCCATTGCCCACGCGCCACCGTCGCTACCCATCGGAACACGGGACATCGATTCGACGCCGCCTGCGATCACGAGCTCATCCCAGCCGGAGCGCACCTTCTGTGCGGCGAGGTTGATGGCTTCGAGACCGGAAGCGCAGAACCGGTTGAGCTGAAGTCCGCCCACGGTGTCCGGCATCTTCGCGGCGAGAACGGCGGTGCGGGCAATGTCCATACCCTGATCGCCTACCGGCGACACGACGCCCAGGATCAGGTCCGAGATGCGGTTCTCGTCCAGATCTGGGAATCGACGACGAAGTTCGTCGATCAGCCCGGTAACCAGCGAGAGCGGCTTGACGGAATGCAGCGAGCCGTTCTTTCCTTTACCGCGCGGGGTTCTGATGGCTTCGTAAATGAACGCCTCTGTAGTCACAGCGTGCAGTTCCTTCCACGTACTGATTTCGGTGGCAGCACCGGTCAGGGCGCTGCAGGACACGAGGAATACACCTCGGCTGTGTACAGACTAGAACGTGTTACCACTGAAGCGACAGGACCTAAACGAGCATTGTCTGTGACCGAATGGGCAGTTTGGGTTTCGAAGGTGCTGGGTAGACCTACAATCGACATAGCGGGGGGATATTTGTGGAAGATCAGGAGTTGATGTCCATGGACACCCAGCAGCCCGTTGCTGTCGGCGCACATGTGAAGGTCCGTTACAGCTCCGACGCCGAGCTCTCGCGCGAGCAGTGGCCAAAAGAGTCCGGCGTAGTCAAGGAAGACTTCGGCGACCAACAGGCGTCGGTCTCCGACCGTGGCTGGGCTCTCGCTCGTCGGTATGCGGTCGCACTCGACGACGGACGCCTGGTCTTCGTGGATCCGGAAGACATCGAGCCGGCCTAACCGCTTGTTGTCGAGTGCACAACACAGCACTGGACAACAACTTCTCCTGAGCGTGTTTCTCCACTACGAGCAGCGCTACTCCTTCAGAGGAGTTCCGCCCAGCTGGGTTTGGATCAACTCCAGCGCCACCGTATCCGGGTCGCGCCTGATCGACGGATCCGCAGGTTCTGCGGCCGCTTTCATGAGCTCTTCCTCGTCCTCAGCGGTTTCCGGTGGTGGAGGACCTGCCGGTTCGGGGTCGTCAGGGTAGTCCGGTGCCTCAGGTGGCGGAATGTCCTCGTACCCAGATCCATCCCCCGCTGACCCGAATGCGTCATCGGTCGTTCGCGCCGTCTTGCTGCTCTGGCTCGGTCGTGAGAATTTCGTCGACGGCGCCTTTGGAGCCTCGGGACCACCCTTCGATGCCGAGACCTCTTCAGCCGGTGCGGTCGCGCCCACAACGCAGGTCACCGCCCAGTCGACTCCGAAAACATCACGCAGTGCATCTCGAATGACATCGGCGTTTCGCGGTTCCCCGAGCCTCTTGGCCAGCGGGGCCGAGTCGTGGCCGAGGGTGATCGAATCGATATCGACCGCGCGCACCGACGCCCCGGACAGCATGACCTCGACCGTACGGCTGCGCTCGCGGACCTTGGTTCTGACCTCGGACCACACCGCACGTACCGCCGCCGCGTCGGGTTGATTCGACGCCGCGACGGGAGCAAGCGCGGGCTCAGGCTCGTCGACAGCCGGCTCACTGACAACCGGGTCACTGACGACGGTCTCACTGACAACGGGGTCACTGACAACGGACTCACTGACAGCTGAAAGCTCGGGCTGCGATTCGGGCTCTGGAGGCGGCTCCTGACTCGTGTCGAGCGCAGGCTCTGCACTCGGCTCGGGTACAGCACTCGGCTCGGGTTCCGCATCAGGTACTGGTTCCGGCACGTGGACCGGCTCGGGCTCGGGCTGCCGTTCTGGCTGTGGCTGTGGTTCTGGCTGTGGCTGTGGTTCTGGCTGTGGCTGTGGTTCTGGCTGTGGCTCCGGCGCAGGCACGGTCGCCGCAGGCTGGGGCGCGGGCGTGGCAGGTGCCGCAGTGGGCGTAGATGTAGGCACTGCTGGCGCAGGCGCCTCGGCCACCGGCCGTTGCGAGGGGCGGACGAACTTCGACGGTGTGTCCTCCACCGGTGCCACTGGTGACGACGCCTCGATCCGCCTCGGGGCTGCATCTTCGACGACCGCAACCCGATCGGCCGCGGCCTGTTCACCGGCGGGAAGGGTCACATCGAGACGCCGTTCCAGGCGCTCGAGACGTTGAAGGACGGCAGATTCGGCGTCGGAAGCGGAGGGCAGAAGCATGCGTGCACACATCACCTCCAGGAGAAGTCGCGGCGCAGTGGCCCCACGCATCTCCCCCAATCCGGAGTGCACGATTTCCGCGTAGCGCGCCAAGGTTGCCGAGCCGATGCGCGTGGACTCTTCGCGGAGTCGTTCGAGCACGTCGCCCGGCACATCGACCAGACCACGTTCCCCGGCGTCGGGCACTGCGCGCATCAGGATGAGGTCGCGCAGCCGCTCGAGTAGGTCGGTGGCGAACCTGCGGGGGTCGTGACCGGCATCGACGACCTTGTCGATGGTGCCGAACAGGGAGCCACCGTCGCCGGCAGCGAGAGCGTCGACTGCTTCGTCGATCAGTGCGACATCGGTGACTCCGAGCAAGGACAGCGCCCGGGGGTACGTCACGCCCTCCGGACCCGCGCCCGCGAGGAGCTGATCCAACACACTCAGCGAATCGCGCGGCGATCCACCTCCTGCACGGATGACAAGCGGAAACACGGGATCCGCGACGATCGCGTTCTCCTGCGCACAGATCTTCTCGAGCAGTCCTCGCATGGTCGACGGGGGCAGCAACCGGAACGGATAGTGGTGCGTGCGTGACCGAATGGTCGGCAGCACCTTCTCCGGCTCGGTGGTGGCGAAGATGAAGACCAGATGCTCCGGCGGTTCCTCAACCACCTTGAGCAGCGCGTTGAAGCCCGCCGTGGTCACCATGTGAGCCTCATCGATGATGAAGATGACGTAACGAGACTCGGCGGGTGCATACACCGCTTTGTCCCGAAGATCACGGGCATCGTCGACGCCGCCGTGACTCGCTGCGTCCATCTCTACGACGTCGAAGTTGCCTGGTCCGCCCGGCGCGAGCGCGACACAGGAATTACACACCCCACAGGGTGTAGAGGTAGGGCCCTCGGCGCAGTTCAGCGACCGCGCGAGGATGCGCGCCGACGACGTCTTGCCGCAGCCACGTGGGCCGGAGAAGAGGTAGGCGTGGTTGATGCGGTTGGAGTCGAGCGCCACACTCAAGGGCTCGGTGACGTGCTCCTGCCCGACAACTTCAGCGAACGTCGCAGGACGGTACTTCCGGTAGAGAGCCACGCCGAAAGGGTACCGGCGAACGCCGACATCGGCGTCGATGGCCCAGCCTCGAGTTCACAACAGCGGTGCGACGATCATCCGGACATTCGAGATCCCGATACTCCGCCTGGTCTGCAACCGTTCCGACCAGGCATGCAACGTTCCGGAATCTAGAAGGATGTCACCGATCGTGTCCTTGACGATGCCCATGCCCGCGGTAAGTACATCGATCGTCACCACAGTGCCGACCGCGATGGCCCCAGCGAGGGCATCGGCATCTCGGGCCGGGAGATGATGAACGGTCTTCAATCGCGCGGCCAATCGGGCTATATCGACTTCGGCAGGAACACCTGTCACGAGAGCGCGCGCCAACTCACCGACATCGGTGCGTTGCGGCGAGATCGGAACGATGCGCGACTGTAGCGGTCGAGGTGCCACCCTGGCCACCTCTGTCGGTGCGAAGTCGCCGGTGAGCACTGGGGCGTAGCCCGCGGATCGCAACGCGGCGAGCACACTGTGCGCCGGTATCGACGGGGCCAGGGCTGTGTCCGCGCACTTGTCTGCCGCGAAAAGTGTGCGCGCGTGAATCTCGGCGATGAGCGCGGCATCTCGAGACTCGATGCGCCCGGACACCTGGTCGACGGTGATTGCCCCGTGCCTGCGCACGACATCACGGATCAGGTAGTCGAGCGACTGTGGCACTTCGGTCGACGCAGTTGCAGCCAAGGACTCGAGCAGTTCTTCACCGGAGCCACCTCGATCGAGCCAACCGCGGATGGACCGATAACTGAACCGCCAGGCCGACGCAGCGCCGCGCGATTCGCGGGTCGCCGATCCCGTGAGAAGCAGCGAAACACGTTCGCTCACAGGTCCGGACACCACGGCAGTGAGATCGGGCAACAACCGCACTACTGATTCGGCTCGGTGGACGAGTTGGTGCACAGCGGGTGCAACTACCGTCGCATCGGCGGTAGTTCCCATGCTGCCGAGCAGACGTGACAAGTCCGTCGGAGCACCGTCGACGATGATCCCGAGTGCGGATGCCTCGCGCCACACGGCCGCGACATCACCGGGGTTAGCCTCGGCCGCGAACCGGGGCAGCTTCCACACTGTGTAGTCCGCAGCCGAGTCGACGTCGAGAAAACCACCGTCCGGGATCGAGTCGATCATCCGTCGACGAAGCACGACCGTCGACGGATTAGGGGCGATCGGACCGAGTATCTGCGCCCGCTTACCGTTCGCTTGCAAGGAATTCGTCGCGGCGCCCTCCGACCACCACCACGCTTCCACGATGTTCGTGTATTTCGTTGCCCGGTCCATCGATTGCCAATCGCCGTACTCGGTCGTGCATAGCAGTAGCGCAGCGCGAGCTTCGACGAGACGAAGCTCGCCTGCGAGACCGAGAACAAGTTCGACCTCGTCGACATCAGCGCCGACGCGCGTGGCAAGCGCCCGAACCTGGCGACTCCCTACTCCCCCTGCCCTGACCGCTTTCACAGAGCCTGCATCGACTTCCACGAGCACTGCTTCGACGAGGTCGCAGAACCCGGCCACGGCAAGTTCCTGCGATTGCACATTCGCTGCCCCTCGCTCGACCATGACGGGCCGCGACACGTCGGGGGGTGCGTGCAGTTTCAGACGTTCGAGGTTCTCGACAATGGAGGTGTAGCCCTCACCGACCGGCGAGCAGAGTCCGAGTTCGAGCAGCGATTCCACGGCGCAATCTACATCGGACGTCGTGCACTCGATCCCCTCCGCGACCGCGATACCGAGCTCCGAACGCGAGATCGATTCGCTTCCAGCGAGAATCACGAGCAGCGACAGGGCACCCACGTCGAGTTCACGTATGGCCGCATCCAACGATCGATCGCGCCGCAGAAGGTGGGCAAGTGCGGCATACGTGCGCGGTGGCGGATCGAGCGCCACGTCGGGACGCTTTGCGAGAAGGCGGGCCAGCGACGCCTCGTCGATACTCTCGAGCCAGTGCTCGTACGTCACTTGTTCTTGGCTGCTGCTTTGGCGGCCTTCTTGAATTCGCGGACTTCGAGGAGCGACTTCTCGTCGACGACATCGGCGATCGACCGCCGCGATCCCTCGTCCCCGTACGCGCCTGCGGCCTTGCGCCACCCGTCGGGCGTCACGCCCATCTGCTTGCCCAGCAACGCGAGAAAGATGCGGGCCTTCTGATCTCCGTACCCCGGCAACGCCTTCAGCCGCTTCAGTACTTCGGGTCCGTCAGGACTGTCACGGCGCCAGATCTGATCCGGCTTACCGTCGTAGTTCTCGACGAGGTATTCCGCGAGTCCTTGAATACGTTTGGCCATCGAAGCCGGAAAGCGATGTACCGCAGGCGTTGTGGCACACACGGCCGCGAACTCCTCCGGGTCGACTGTCGCTATGGTCTCGACGTTCAGATCGCCCAGACGGTCGACGAGTTTCTTTGGACCGGCGAATGCCGATTCCATCGGAACCTGCTGATCGAGAAGCATTCCGATCAGCAACGCGAAAGGGTCCTCGGCGAGCAGTGCATCGGCTTCTGGGTCGCCGACCAGGTGCAGAGTAGGAGACATGACTCCGATCCTCCCACGCGGGAGGAAATTCCGTTATCGGGTTTCAGCTGCGATGTCGTGGCCGAACGGTGTGGCTCGACTATGTCTCGTCGGACCGAAATTCACCGGTGACGAGGAAGATGACCCGCTTGGCAACCTCGACAGTGTGATCGGAGAACCGTTCGTAGAATCGGCCGAGCAACGTGATGTCGACGGCAGCAGGAATGCCGTGCGGCCAGCCCGGTGCCGACGTCAGAGTGAACAAGCTCCGGTGGAGTTCGTCCATCGCTTCGTCCTTGGTCTGCAACTCGGCGGCGAGTTCGGCGTCACGGGTGAGCAGAACCTTGCGCGTCGAATCTGCCTGTTCGACGGCGACGCGCCCCATCTCGGCGAACACACTCTCCACCTCGACCGGCAGTACGTGTGCCGGGTGTCTGCGTCGAGCGAGCTCGGCGATATGGATGGCAAGTCCACCCATGCGTTGGAGATCGGCAACTATGTGAAGTCCACTGACCATGATTCGCAGGTCCAGTGCGACAGGCGACTGCAGCGCGAGGACTCCGAAGGCTTGGTGCTCCCAATCGGCTGCAGCTCTGTCGATCGCTTCCCTGCCGGAGATGGTGTGTTCCGCGACGGCGAGATCCGCGGTCAGCAAGGCCCTGGTGGCCGACTCCATCGCAGCTTCGGCAAGTCCGCACATCGATGCAAGATCGGCTGCGAGGGAATCCAAGGTGACGTTGTACTGCTCACGCATGAGCTACCTACCTCCGTTGGGCTTACTCGATTGACCTCGATCGGTCACGATCATCTGCCGCCGCCCCTCGCTGTGTACATACCTTCACTCGGTTACCCGAGTGTTGATCCTCCTACACTTAGGGAACCTATGGCACTTCGGTGAACATATGGAATCGTGCACAGGTGACGGTACTCAAATCCATCCTGTTGTTCGGCGTCGCCGCAGTGCTGGAGATCGGCGGGGCATGGCTGGTGTGGCAGGGAGTCAGAGAGCACCGCGGATGGATCTGGGTCGGCGCAGGTGTCGTTGCGCTCGGTGCCTACGGATTTGTCGCGACGTTGCAGCCGGACGCCAATTTCGGCCGCATCCTCGCCGCGTACGGCGGTGTTTTCGTCGCGGGATCTCTCGCCTGGGGAATGATTGCCGACGGTTTCGAGCCGGACAGGTGGGACGTGACAGGAGCAGCACTCTGCCTTCTCGGCGTCGCCGTGGTCATGTACGGTCCGCGCTGACTGTGCCCGGACCGTACATGATCACCTCAGCAGTTCGACGGCGCTGGGACTCCGTAGAAGCGATCTTTCATCCAGTTCTGCGCTTCGCCGAGTCCGAGTAGATCCGGAATAATGTGTCCTGCACCCGATCCCGGCACTATGATCGGTACCTGAGCACTGCTGAGCTGAACGGTTGTACCCTGACTGCACCAGTCGGCGGCCAGCTGCACAGCTTGACCGTGCGGGACGATATCGTCGGACGTGCCGGATTGAATCAGCACGGGCGCGTTCGGTGTGCGCTCGCCGATCTTGTTGGCCGCCAATATCTCCTGGGCCCTGGGTAGCCTGCCGAGAACAACCGACATCGGCTCGCCGGAGTTGGTGTACTCCTGCGTGCGATGCAACCCGACCGTCAGAATCGTGTCGCCGACACATTGATCGGCGACCTCACTCAACATCGCCTTGCCTGCACCGTTGATGTTCTCGTCGATGATCGGCCGAAGATCCGGGTCGGATTCGAGCAAGCCGTTGAGCGTGTAACCGATCACGCCGGTGAGGATGGTGCCGTCCACCTGTTCGAGTGTCGACTTCAGATCAGCCGGCGGAGCCCCTGCGTACGTACCGACGATGTTCAGTTCCGGCGCGTACTCCGATGCCAGTTCTGCGCCGGACGCTGCCGCGCCTCCACCCTGCGAGTAGCCGTACAGCCCGACGGGTCCATCAGTGGAAATCTTTGTTCCGGAAAGACTCTGCGCTGCCCGAGCCGCATCGAGAACAGCATGCCCTTCGGCTGCGCGGTTGACGTAAGTGTGCGCACCCGGGGTGCCGAGTCCCTGGTAGTCGGTGATGACGACGCCATACCCCTGAGACAGCAACGCGTATGCGGAGAGCACCTCGTACTCCACCATGGCATCGAACGGAGGCGTGTAGGTGATGAGGTTGTTCAACATCTTCGATGGCGCACACTGGTCGCCCTGCCCCTGCGTACCAGGTGCGAGACTCACGAGCGGTCGCGGACCTGGGCCGGTCCAGTCTGCCGCCGGATCGATGTAGGTGCCCGTCACTGCGATCGGATTACCATTGGAATCCTTGCTGCGGTACATGATTCGAGTTGCCTCGCCGGGGAGCGCACCACCGATGGTGGGCACCGAGATCGCCAAATGCGAGGGCTCGGAGCGGATTACGTCCCCTGCATCGCCGTCGGGCAGTGGGCTCGGAGGCAGGTAGAAGTCGGACTCCACCGTCGATCCGGTCGATGAACCCGAAGGCGGCTGAGCCGACGCCAAAGGCGTCATCGCTGTTGCTGCCAGCAGAACGGCTCCGATGGCCGGTCCGACTACCCGTGACGCTCGCATGCATTACCCCCATAGGTTCACTGTCGCCGCCGTTATTACTAGGCAGTAGCAACACTTGTGAGGGACCATACGTGATGCACAGCACAGGCGAAAGACTGATGGTCCAACCCACCGCGCACCGGCGCGAACCCTGTGAACAATCACAAAAAACAGCTCAGCGGCGACGGTGATGCATTGCAGCTTTCGCCGAGTCGAGCTCGGCTCCGGTGAGTGCACGCCCCGGCAGAGCGGTCGCCGCACCGGGTTCGGATCGGAGCCCGTCGAGAACCACGGTGAAATAGCGTCGCCAATTGCCGGCGTCCACGGCGGAGGTGAACTCGGCACCTGTGGAGACCATGCCGATCAGCGGAAAAAGGTCGTTGACCTCGACGTCGGCGCGAAGCTGGCCCGATGCCTTCGCTCGGAGGACGATCTTCTCGACGAAGGGCTCGAGCCGTTCGCGCACCTGCGCGATTCCCTCACAGCCCTCGTCCGTACCGAGCACGACCTCACCGAGACCCCGGTCGGCGGTCATCCCTTCACACAATCGATCGAGGAACGCGACAAGGCCTTCCCATGGGTCGGAGGTGGTCAACGCCCCCTCGGCAAGCACGACCATTTCCTCGAGCCGTTGCTCGAAGACACCATCGATGAGCTCTTCTTTGCACGAGAAGCGCCGATAGACGGTCCCGACACCCACCTTCGCATGATCGGCGACATCGTCGAGAGTGATGTCGATGCCACGCAACGCGAACAGCTCGCGAGCCGCCTCGATGATGCGCTTACGGTTTCGTTCCGCGTCGGCCCGAAGTGGCTTCTTCGCCCCTGTGTCGGCTCTCACACCCATTGAATGTCCGTTTCACCCGATAAGTGGAGGACTCCCCTCCGCTTAGCTGCTACCTTTGGTCGATAACCGGAGAGTACACCTCCGCATAGTCGACAGAAGGACGAACATGACCGCATTGTCTCCGGATAGCGTCGAGACATCGACGTCACCGCCCTCGGTAGAAACCGCTGACGCAAAATCACATCGCGTTCGCTGGCTGGTTCTCGCCACCCTCGGCCTGGCTCAGCTCATGGTCGTTCTGGACGCGACCATCGTGAACATCGCCCTGCCGGCGGCCCAGCTCGATCTCGGCTTCGACAACAGCAACCGCTCCTGGATCATCACCGCATACGCGCTGGCCTTCGGCAGTCTCCTACTCCTCGGCGGACGACTCAGCGATCTGTTCGGTCGTCGCAACACCTTCCTCATCGGACTTGTCGGGTTCGCCCTCATGTCGGCGGTCGGGGGCGCGTCGGTGAACTTCGGAATGCTCGTCGCAGCTCGCGCAGGCCAGGGCGTATTCGGTGCACTTCTCGCACCGGCGGCGCTGTCGCTGCTGGCAACCACGTTCACGGACCCGAAGGAACGCGCGAAAGCATTCGGCATCTTCGGTGCAATCGCCGGTGGCGGTGGCGCGTTGGGCCTGTTGCTCGGCGGCATACTGACCGAATGGGCGACCTGGCGTTGGAGCCTCTACGTCAACCTGATCTTCGCCGGGGTGGCGTTCGTCGCCGGATTCATCCTGCTGGCCAAGCATGCAGTCACCACCCGGCCCAAGCTCGACATTCCGGGAACAGTCACAGTCTCGGCCGCGCTGTTCGCGATCGTCTACGGTTTCGCACACGCAGAATCCGACGGCTGGGGCAACACGGTCACCCTCGCGTTCCTCGTCATCGGGACAGCATTGCTAGGAGTGTTCGTCGTCCTGCAGCGACGCGTCGCGCATCCTCTGCTGCCACTACGCATCATCCTCGACCGGACACGCGCCGGATCGTTCCTCGCAGTCTTCGTCACCGGGGCAGGCATGTTCGCGGTGTTCCTCTTCCTCACCTATTACATGCAGAGCACACTCGGCTACACACCGATCACCACCGGATTCGCATTCATGCCGATGATCGGCGCGTTGATCCTGACTGCAACCGTCTCGACGGGAGTGATCCTGCCGCGATTCGGCCCCCGGGTACTGATTCCGACAGGCCTGCTGGTTGCCGGGGTCGGAATGGGTCTCTTGACTCAGGTGTCGTTGGACAGCACCTACCCGATGCACATTCTGCCCGGCTTGATCATCATGGGCCTCGGACTCGGCGCCTCCATGGCTCCGGCCTTTCAGAGTGCGATTTCCGGGGTGAATCTCGACGACTCGGGTGTCGCCTCCGCCACGGTCAACACCATGCAGCAGATCGGCGGCTCCATCGGTACCGCACTGCTCAGTACCATCGCAGCGAGCGCAGCAGCCACGTATGTCACAGACAATGTGGCTGGCGCATCGAGTGCGGCAGCGCTGCAGGCCAACGCCGAACTCGCCAGCTACACAACGACGTTCTGGTGGGCGAGTGGGATCTTCGTGCTGGGCGCGGTCATTACGAGGTTCCTACTGCGACCGGGCCTACTCGCCGAAGCACCAGAAGGCGCGGTAGTGATCGGTCACTGAGCGACTGCATTGCAGCCTGAATGGAATACGCCCGCTCGGGCGTATTCCATTCACCTGTCGAGGAGCTTTTCGGTCGCGGCGAGCAAAACGCACGTCGCGACCCCGTCCATCGACTTCTGCAGATCGTCCAGGGACGGGAAGCTCGGAGCGAGCCGGATGTTTCGGTCCTCCGGATCGTTTCCGTACGGGAATGCCGAACCCGCTCCCGTCAACGCGATACCGGCGTTCTTCGCCAAGGCGATCGAGCGGGCCGCGGTACCTTCGAGCACGTCGAGGGAGATGAAGTATCCACCCTTCGGCTCCGTCCACGACGCGACCTTCGACGCCCCGAGCCGGTCTTCGAGGATCTGACCGACGAGTGCGAACTTCGGTGCAAGGATGTCCCGGTGCTTTGCCATGTGGGCACGGACACCGTCGGCGTCGCCGAAGAACCGCAGGTGCCGAAGCTGATTCAACTTGTCCGGACCGATGCTCTTCTTACCCAAATGCTTTTGGTACCACGCGAGATTCTCGTCCGAGCTGCCGAAGAAACTGACGCCCGCACCGGCGAACGTGATCTTCGACGTCGACGCCAGCACGAACGGACGATTCGGATGTCCGGCTTCGGCGGCCCACCCGAGGATGTCGTGCGATGGCGCGAACTCTTCCACCAGCGGATGCACGGCGTAAGCGTTGTCCCAGAACAGGCGGAAGTCCGGAGCGGCAGTCGGCATGGATGCCAACGCTCGCACCACTTCCTCGGAGTACACGGCCCCAGTGGGGTTCGAGTAATTCGGAACCGCCCACATGCCCTTGATCTGCGGATCCGACGAGACGAGACGGGTGATCTCGTTGATGTCGGGACCATCGGGAAGCATCGGGACTGCGATCATGTCGATGCCGAAGCTCTCGGCGATTGCGAAGTGCCGGTCGTACCCGGGCGCCGGGCACAAGAAGCGAATATTGGGCTCGGCCGACCACGGCCGTGGCGAATCGGGAAGACCGTGCAGCAGGGCCCACACAACCAGGTCGTGCATGATTTCGAGGCTCGCATTGTTGCCGGCGAGCAGATTCTTCACCGGAATGCCGAGGATTTCACCGAAGATTGCTCGTAACTCGGGAAGACCTGCGAGGCCGCCGTAATTGCGGCAGTCGGTTCCGTTGCCGTCGCGGTAATCCTCCCCGGGAAGCGTCAGCAGGCCGGCAGCAAGATCGAGCTGCTCGGGTGACGGCTTGCCTCTGGTGAGGTCGAGTGCGAGGTTCTCGTTCTCGAGCTGCTGGTACTTGGCAGACTGATGCTCGTTCTCGGAGACGAGCTCCTCATGGCTCATCAACCCCATTTGGGTTTGCGCTGGCATGTGGAGCTTCCCTCTCGGTGTCGGGGCTCGAAATCTGGTCCCTTGAAAGTAAAGGGGACCCCGCGCACCCGGCAGAGCCCGTTGACCCTTGCTGCCTTCCGGCCCTGGGGGAGTTCACAGGATGCGCGCCGCGCGGGATCCATTGAAGAGTGTAACCACACTGGCGGCCATGCCGGTTCGGTGGCCCTCACCGGAGCCCGTTTGGGATCTGGAGGGGGTTATCCGGTACGCTTCCACACGGAGGATTCGCCTAGTGGCCTATGGCGCTCGCCTGGAACGCGGGTTGGGTTAACGCCCTCAGGGGTTCAAATCCCCTATCCTCCGCCAGGGACCCCCTGCGAACAGCTGAGAAGCAGTTCGCAGGGGGTTATTTTTTTGTCCAAGACCTGGGTCTGTCGCTCGCTGGAAGAAGGCCCGCGCCCAGTTGGGTCGCGAGGCCTGAAAGTGCCTCACCCATCGCTCGAATGGACCACTCATACGATCAAATAGCTAGAGGGGTCCATTCAAGCCGGTGGTGGTGGTGGTGGTGGTGGTGGTGAACACCAGTCGGCGGGGCGAACGCAAGCCGGCGGTGGGGTGCCTACTTCGCCGACCACCCACCATCCATGGCGTAGGACGCACCGGTGACCATGCCCGCGTCCGCGGACGTAAGCCATCCGACCAACGAGGCAACCTCGGACGGTTCGACGAGCCGTTTGATCGCGCTCTCGGCCAGCATGACCTGTTGGAGCACCTCGTCTTCCGGAATGCCATGCGCGGCAGCCTGGTCGGTGACTTGTTTCTCGACCAATGGGGTTCGGACGTAGCCCGGATTGACGCAGTTGCTCGTCACTCCGTGCGGGCCACCTTCGAGCGCGGTGACTTTCGAGAGTCCTTCGAGGCCGTGTTTGGCCGTGACATAGGCGACTTTGAATGCCGAGGCACGTAAGCCGTGCACAGAGGATATATTCACGATTCGGCCGAAACCGCGAGAGTACATGTGCGGCAACGCAGCTCGGACGAGAAGGAAGGGTGCTTCGACCATCAGCGTCTGAATCCGACGAAATGCTGCTGGATCGAAATCGACTATCGGTGAGACGGTCTGGATGCCGGCGTTGTTGATCAGAATGTCGGTGTCGAGCGTGAGGTTCTCCAGAGCCGCGACGTCCGTCAGGTCCACCGCCCACGACTCCCCGTGCAGTTCCGATGCCAGCTCCTTCGCCGCCACTTCGTCGACGTCGGCGATGGTGACTCTCGCGCCCCGATCTGCGAGCATTCGGGCACACGCTGCACCGATGCCGCCTGCCCCGCCGGTGACGAGCGCAGACCGTCCGGTCAGGTCCGTCACTTCAGTCCTGCTTTGGCCAATTCCGACTCCGTTGCAAGGTTTTTGGCGTCTTCGATATCGATCGACTCCAGCGAAAGACCCTTGGTCTCACGGGCAGCGATGACCGCAACCAACGTGATAGTGCACGCACCGGCCAGGTACCACGCAATCGGCACCGAGGATCCGTACCTGTTCAGCAAGAACACCGCGATGATCGGAGCCAGCGAGCCGGCAACGATCGAGGTCACCTGATAGCCGAGGGAGACGCCGGAGTACCGCATACGCGTCGGGAACATTTCGGCCATGATCGCCGGCTGGGTGGCGTACATGAAGGCGTGGAAGACCAGGCCGATGATGATGGCGAGCATGATGACGGCGTTGTGCCCGCTGTTGAACATCGGGAATGCGAAAAAGCCCCACGTGCCGGCGGTCAGTGCACCGAACAGGTAGACCGGGCGTCGACCGATACGATCGGCTAGACGTCCTACCAGCGGAATGACGGCGAAGTGGACGGCATGAGCTGCGAGCATCCACCACAGGATCGTCTGGGTGTCGGTGCCGACCTCGACTTTGAGGTAGGTGATTGTGAATGTGACGACGAGGTAGTACATGACGTTTTCGCCGAATCGAAGACCCATTGCGGTGAGAACGCCACGCGGGTAACGCTTCACGACCTCGAACACGCCGTACGACGCGGCCTTGATGACCTCGGCCTGCTTCTGTGCCTCGAGGAAGATCGGGGCGTCGGTGACCTTGGTGCGGATGTAGTAGCCGACGAAGACGATGACGGCGGAGAGCCAGAACGCGACACGCCATCCCCAGCTGAGGAATGCCGCGTCGGACAGCGTGGTGGTCAGCACGAGGAGTACGACGGTGGCGAGTAGGTTTCCGGCGGGGACCCCGGCCTGTGGCCAGCTGGCCCAGAATCCGCGGCTCTTGTTCGGACTGTGTTCTGCCACAAGCAGAACCGCGCCACCCCATTCGCCACCGACTGCGAAGCCCTGGATGAATCGAAGCGCCACGAGAAGTGCGGGAGCCCAGTAGCCGATCTGGCTGAAGGTGGGGAGGCATCCCATGAGGAACGTTGCTCCGCCGACGAGCACCAGACTGAACTGCAGTAACTTCTTTCGGCCGTACTTGTCCCCGTAGTGACCGAAGACGATACCGCCGAGCGGGCGAGCCACGAATCCGACGGCGTAGGTGACGAATGCAGCGAGAATGGCATCGAGTTCGCTGGTGCCGGCTGCGAAGAAGATCTTCGAGAACACCAGCGTCGCTGCGGTGCCGTAGAGGAAGAACTCGTACCACTCGACGATCGTGCCTGCCATCGACGCTGCGACGACCTTCTTGAGCCCGGTCGGGGCTGCGTCCGGGTCTGGACCGCCGGATCGTGTTCGATCGTCAACGCTCATTTCATCTCCTTGTGTGATCGAAAGCCGTCGTGCCTGAAAGTGTGACGGGGTACACAGTGAACCGCTGCTCCTGAGTATCGATGCAGATCGGTGTGCAGACAATGGCCAAGATTGCAGGCCCAGTCTGCAAAAATGCAGATATGACACGTGATCAGCCCGGTCCGAGTGCAGACGACCTATTAGTGCTGCTCGCTGTGGAGCGCAGCGGAAGATTCAGCTCCGCAGCCAACGAACTGGGCGTCAACCACACCACCATCTCGAGGAGAATCGCGACGCTCGAAGCCGGTCTCGGCGGCCGCGTGCTCATCCGGGCAGGCGGCGGGTGGGAACTCACCGAGCTGGGACGCGGCGCCCTCCGCGCGGCCGAGAGCGTCGAAGCGGCGATGAGATCACTCGAAAGCGGGGATGAACCTGGACAGATCGAAGGCGTCGTCCGACTCTCGGCGACCGACGGATTCAGCGCATACATCGCAGCTCCAGCGGCCGCTCGCGTGCAGCGCCAGCACCCGAAAGTGGCGGTGGAAATCGTCGCGGTCACTCGTCGCGCGTCCCAGCAGCGGTCCGGTTTGGATATCGAGATCGTCGTCGGTGAACCGCAGTTGCATCGCGCGCAGGCCATCAGGCTCGGGGACTACCGTCTCGGCCTCTACGCGTCGAGGGATTACCTTGTGGATTACGGAACACCGGGTACCGTCGACGACCTCGCCGACCATCCGCTGGTGTATTTCATCGACTCGATGCTCCAGGTCGACGACCTAGATCTCGCGCCCAACTTCACCCCGACCATGCGTGAATCGGTCTCCTCGACCAACGTCTTCGTGCACGTCGAAGCCACCCGGGCATCGGCAGGCATCGGCCTGCTGCCGTGCTTCATGGCAGATCGGCACGGGGACCTCGTCAGGATTCTGGATGACACCGTCGCCACACGACTGTCCTACTGGCTCGTCACCCGGCAGGAATCGCTGCGGCGGCCCGAGGTATCTGCAGTAGTCGACGCGATCCGCGCGGTGGTAGTCGAGCAGCGAGCGGAGTTATTGGGGGAGAATTGACCGTCTGTGCGGAGGTACGAAGCGCGCCCCTGCGTATACCGTCGTGCACACGGAGTTTCCGACTGGCAAGGAGCGTCCTTCGATGTCCGATATCGACTTCTATTTCGATCCGGTGTGCCCTTTCGCATGGATGACCAGCAAATGGGTTCGTAAGGTTCAGGCGCAGCGTGATTACACGGTCGACTGGCGATTCATCTCCCTGCGCCTGCTCAATTCTCACATCGACTACGCGTCTCACTTTCCACCTGAGTACGAGGCCGGCCATACCGCAGGTCTACGACTGCTGAGGGCCGCCGCAGACATTCGTCGCGAGCACGGGCCCGCTGCGATCGGGCCACTGTATGCCGCCCTCGGTACGCAAATTTTCGATACCGATGTGGTGCCCGACGACGCTGCGAGCCACGGTTATCGCGGCACCGCGGCATTCCTGGCACCGATCCTCGAACAACTGGGCTTGCCGACTCGGCACACCGGCGCACTGGATGATTCCTCGTTGGACGAGGAAATTCGTGCCGAAACCGACCATGCGCTCTCGCTGACCGGCAAGGACGTCGGCACACCGATCATTGCCTTCGAGCCTCCGGACGGAGTTGCATTCTTCGGCCCGGTGATCAGCAGACTACCCAGCGATGAAGAGGCAGTGCCTTTGTGGGACAACGTGATCGGACTCGCACGCTTCCCAGGGTTCGCCGAAATGAAGCGCAGCATGCGTGAGCTTCCGCAACTGAAGGCTCTAGGTGTGCAGGAGGACGAAGTCGGCACGCAACAAGACTGGCACGCCGGTAGCCGACGTCAGAAGAAATGACTACCGGTGGCGGTCACATCGGGGGGACCGACCCGACGCGAACCTGGATGTGACCGCCGCGCACCGATGCCGACTGCACCGTGTCGAGTCGAGTGGGCATTGCAGTCCAGGGGTGAGCGTCGATGTCGGATCCACCGAGTCGGCACGCCAAGCGCGCCAGCGGTGTCCATAATTCTGCGCGTCCGACGGGTTTCTGCATGTCTACGACGGCCACGACTCCCCCTGCCCTGGTAGCGGAGATCATCGCATCGAGCGCGATCTGCCACTGCGCCATCAGCGACAACGCGTAGGTACTGATAGCCGCATCGAAGGGAACGTATTCTCCCAGGTCCACCGAATCGAGGGCGGTGGCGTCCGCGGAGATGAGGGTCACGTTCTCCCACCCAGCGGAGGTAGCGCGGCGTCTGGCCTGCTCGAGCATCTGCGGGCTGGCATCGACTCCGGTGATCGAACCTGCCGGCCCGATCCGGCGCTGCAGCGAAGCGAAGTTGAGGCCGGTTCCGCAGCCGACATCGAGGACATGACTGCCCGCTGGAAGAGCCATCAGATCGATCGCTGCCGTGCGACCAGCGCGATAGATCGGCCACTCGAAAGAAATGACGTCGTACATGCGCGCCGAGATTGTGTACGGCGTCGGCTTCTTCATCGGTCTGTCCATTTCGTCGAGGCCTTCAGGGGCACACTCTGTCGCTATGGGAACACCGCAGGACAGTCGAAGGGTTCCATAGCTGTGCCCGAAATCGAATCCGACGCCGTCAACGACGCTCAGGCACGTAATTTTCGTCTGTACGTCGAACCGGAGATCGAGGTGCTCTTGCGCGTTGCCGCCACGTTGACTCGGCCCTCGCAAGCCGAGGACCTCGTGCAGGAGACGCTCATACGTGCGTGGCGCAGCGTCGACAGCTTCGACGGGCGCCACCCTCGGGCCTGGTTGCTGACCATTCTGCGCAACACCAACATGAATATGCACCGACGGCAGCGGCCGGACACATTCGCCGAGCTCGGCGACTACCTGTCCACCCGGCCGGCGTTCGGTGTCGAGGAACTCGGAACCGAGGAGAGAGTCATGACATCCATCTTGTCCGACGACCTCGAGCGGGCAGTCGGGTCGCTGGACCCGAAATTCCGGACGGTTCTGTTACTGATCGACGTCGATCAACTTACCTACGCCGAGGCCGCGAACGTTCTGGACGTCCCGGTCGGAACGGTGATGTCCCGATTGAGCCGAGCCCGTGATCGGGTTCGACGTCGGCTACGTCCCACATTCGCCGCTGCCACCGGAAAGGGAAAGCCATGATGAAGACCGCGCGGATGATGCTCACCTGCCATTGGTCGGCTCGACGATTGCAGCGTTATCTCGACGCCGACCCGTCGGGCCGCCTCGATCCCACCGAAGTGCGCAGGATCGAGGCGCACCTTGCCGTGTGCGCCAGATGCCGGGCCGCCGAGGGCGAGTTCCGTCAGATCGATACGGCGTTGTCCAGGTGGACGGTACGGACGGTCCCCGACGAGAAGAGCGTCGAGCATGCTCGAAAATTCGTGGATCGACTTACCCGAGGTGACATGACATGAGTTCGATGCCGACCGAAGCCGATGTTCTCGTGGTGGGCGGCGGAACAGCAGGCATCGTTGCAGCCAAGACTGCTGCTGGCTTCGGCGTGCGCGTCGTACTGATCGAGCGGGAGCGGCCCGGCGGTGATTGCCTGTGGACCGGGTGCGTGCCGTCCAAGGCATTACTCGCGGCGGCATCGACAGCTGCCACGATCCGGGACGCGCGCTACTTCGGGATCGACGCCGGCGAGCCGCGCGTGGACTTTCCCCGTGTCATGGCGCACGTTTCCCGCGCCATCGCTGAGATCGCCCCGATCGATTCTCCGGAAGCGCTCACCGAAGCGGGGGTGACCGTCGTCGCCGGTGATGCCGTGTTCACCGGACCCGGCACCGTGGCCGTCGGATCGGGGTCCTTGCGTTTCGGCCAAGCCATCATCACCACCGGTGCCAGTCCATCGATACCGCCGATCTCAGGATTGGACTCGACGGACTACCTCACCAGCGAGACACTGTGGTCCCTGACCTCGCTGCCGGAACGACTACTCATCATCGGGGCCGGCACCGTCGGCTGCGAAATGGCTCAGGCCTTTGCCCGACTCGACTCGATTGTCACCCTCGTCGGTCGGGCCGAGACCATTCTTCCGAGGGAGGACGCCTCGGCATCGGCAGTACTGTCCGCAGCGCTCACCGGCGAGGGAGTACACATTCTGACCTCTACGACGGTAACCCGAATCGACGACGGGGAGGCCATCACCGATTCCGGTCTCACGTGTACGTTCGACGAAGTCCTCGTCGCCACCGGACGTACTCCTCGAACCACGGGGTTGGGCCTGGACGCCGCCGGGGTGTCATTGAAAGAGCGCGGTTACGTCGTGGTCGACGATCATCTCCGCACCACTAATCCCCGCATCTGGGCCGCCGGAGATCTGACCGGTCACCCACAGTTCACTCACGTGGCAGGGATGCACGGCAGCCTCGCGGCGAGCAACGCCGTACTCGGTGTGCTCCGAAAGATCGACAAGACCGGCACTCCGCGCGTCACCTTCACCGATCCCGAAATCGCCTCTGCTGGAATCGATGTGCGCACAGCGAAGCGTATCCCCGGGTTGCGATTGCAGACACTCGGGCACGAAGACGTCGACCGCGCGGTCACCGAGGGCAAAACCACCGGCTTCACGACGCTGGTACTCGACGGCAAGCGCCGCATCGTCGGTGCCAGCGTGGTGGGGCCACGGGCGGGCGAAACCATCGGCGAACTGATTCTCGCCGTCAGGCAGGGCCTGCGCACTCGCGATCTCGCGGGTGCCACCCACCCGTATCCGACGTACAACGACGGGCCGTGGAACGCTGCGGTCGGCGACGTCCGTTCGCAGTTGAGCACTCCCGTCGTATCGCGAGCGCTGAACACCCTCGCGAAGGCCCGAGTTAGGTGGATCGTCAGGAGAGAGCGCGGTAGCCGGCAATGATGCGTTGACCCGAACTGACCGCTACCACCGCCGCCCATACCGTTGCGATCTGCCAGGACACTGCTGGGAACAGCAGCCAGAGACTGTGCACGGCAATCGTTTCCGCTCCTTCGGCTAACCCGCCCAGAAATGACAGCGAGCGGCCGTCGTCGAGTGTTCTGCTCGTTCTTTCAGCGATGGAGGAGAACGCGAGAAAGGCTGTGCCGTTGATGTAGTACGCCAGCAACACCAGTAGAAACGGCCACCACGGGGCGTCGTAACCGGCCGACGCACCGACCGCGACGCCCACGGCCGTGGTCCCGTAGACGGTGAAATCCGCTGTGATGTCGAAGAACCCGCCTGCACCGGAGGTTGGTCCGCCACCGCGGAGTCGTCTACGGGCCAGTGGTCCGTCGAGTCCGTCGGCAAGGCGCGAGAGGATCCACAGTGCCAACGCGAGTAGCCAGAACTGCAGCCCAGCGGCCACTGCGCTGCCCAGTCCCAGCAGCAGACCGACCGCGGTGATTCGGTCCGGGGTGACCTGGCTGATGTCGAGGATTCGTGCACACCGATCCAGCGGCCCCTCGAGCTTGCGACGCAGATAGCTGTCGATCATGGGGCCGCGATGCCGTCGAGATGTGGGCCGTTGGGTTCCGGATCACTCTTCAGGGCGAAACGTTTGGCAGCTAACGACGACCCGACGCCGATCACGAGGACGGCCACCAGCGCAGCGGCGAACGGCCAGGACAGCGGAGAGGTTCCGTACGCGCCGAGGGCGGTGAAACCGACAGTGGCCGGGATGATGCCGACCGCCGTGCCGAGCAGGTAATCACGCTGGCCCACGGCGCTGATACCCGCCGCATAGTTGACGACCGAAAATGGGAACACTGGGATCAAGCGGACGATGAACACCGACATCAAACCGCGTCGCCCGAGCATGGCGTCCAGCCTGCGGAGCTTGCCCCACTCCGAGCGTGCAACCGATCCACGGCCGAGCGCACGCGCCGCCCAATAACCCACATAGGCGCCTCCCGTTGCAGCCACGACCACCACCGTTGCACCGACCGCCAACCCGAACAGCAATCCGGAAGCGATGGTGAGGGCGCTCGCTGGGAACGGCGTCGCCGACAGCACGACATACAGAATTACGAACGCAACGATCCCCCACGCACCTGCGTCCGCGACCAGGGTTCGGATCGACTCCGGGTCCGGAAGGTCCACAGTCGCGGCCACGATGACGACCACCATGATCACGGCGGCAGCAGCTGCCAGCTTGATCGCGGTGGAGCGGCTACGTGCCGGTCGGGGGTCCTGATTCACAATTGCTACCTCTCGTGCTCGACACCCAAAACAGTTCATCTACGACGGGAAGTCCTCGACTACCCCAGTGTGTTCCCCTATCACCGGATTCGACCGATTACCGTGGATCAGGCAGCGTCGACTCTGTCTGCATCCTCGGACCAGGAGGCCCACGTTGTTTTCTCGATCTCATACCCGTCGACCGAGAAAGTACGCGTTCGCGGCCCTTGTGGTTGCCGCGAGCGTGGGGTTGGTCCTGTCCTCGTGCGCAGCCCCGTCGTCCGACGCGCCGGTCGCCGAGGAACTGTCCTGGAGCGAGATCGAACAGCAAGCGCAGGGGAAAACAGTCTCACTGTGGATGTACGGCGGTGACGAACAGGGCAATACGTACGTCGACAACGTCCTCACCCCCGCCGCCGCAGCCGCAGGGGTCACGCTGCGTCGTGTGCCCGTCGAATCCACCACCGACGCCGTCAACCGGATTCTCTCCGAGCGGCAAGCTGGTGTCACCGATGGAGAGGTCGACCTGGTGTGGGTCAACGGCGCAAATTTCGGGACCGGTCAGCAGGCAGGCGCGTGGCTCTGCAATTGGACACAACATCTACCGAACATGGAGTACACGGACCCCGAGGATCCGCTGCTGAGCAGCGATTTCGGTACGCCGGTGAACAACTGCGAAGCACCCTGGCACAAGGCGCAGTTCACGCTCGTCTACAACTCGGCGGCAATAGCGGACCCGCCCCGCACTTTGGACGAAGTATTCGACTGGGCCGAGGCCAACCCCGGCCGCTTCACTTATCCCGCACCGCCGGATTTCACCGGTTCGGTATTCGTCCGCGAGGCACTGGTGAACCAGTCCGGCGGCGTCGACAAGGTGCCCGCCCAGTTCGATCAGGACACCTACGATTCTCTCGCGCCGGCCGTGTTCGATCGGCTCAACGCCCTTGCACCGTCGCTCTGGCGCGGGGGCACCACATATCCGCAGTCATCGAGCGAACTCGACGACCTGTACGCCGGTGGGCAGGTCGACATGACCATGACCTACGGCCCCGCAACGCTGCCACAACTTGTCGCCGACGGCACCTATCCCCCCGAGACGCGCATCCTGACCCTCGATGAGGGCACCGTCGGTAATGCGAGCTTCCTGGCGATCCCGTCGACGTCGGGGGAGTCCGCGGCAGCGCAGGTCGTCGCCAACATCGCACTGTCACCGGAGCAGCAGCTCGCCAAATCCGAACCAGATGTATGGGGCCAGTTCACAGTGCTGGACACTTCCCGCCTGACACCGGAAGTCAGGGCGCAGTTCGAGGCGCTCCCGGCCTCCCCTGTCCTCCCGCCATACGAGGAACTCTCGGCCAACGCTCATCCCGAACTGGCCGCGGGGTGGGTCACGCCGCTGGACGAGGGGTGGCGGCGATCCGTTCTCGCGGGGCAGTGAGCCAGCGAAAGGTACGCAGCACCCTCTGGGTGCTTCCAGCGGTGATTCCGGTTTTACTGGTGGTCGGCGGTGGCCTCGGAGCTGCCCTGCTGCAGAGTCTCGGTCTGATGCCTCTGGTGGGACGGCCCGCACTCACCCTCGATGCCTACTCTGCCCTCGGTGGAGATCTCTGGAGTTCTCTCGCGCTTACTCTTGCCGTCGCGACAGTCTCGACTTTGCTGGCTACATTCATCGGTCTTGCAGCGGCATCGACGGTGCTGTCCGGTAACCGAACGGTGTTGATCGCCGCGGCGCTGACGTTGGCCGTACCCCATCTGATCGGTGCGGCCGCCATGGGTTTGCTGCTCGCCGACTCAGGACTACTCCCACGCGTCTTCGGGCTCACCGACGGCGGATGGTCGGAGCTTGTCGGTGGACGCTGGTGGATTGCCGTCGCACTCGAATACGCGTGGAAGGAATCGGCTTTCGTCGCCATCGTCGTGGCCGGCACCCTGGCAACTCGGGTGGCAGGATTCGACGAGACAGCGGCCACTCTCGGTGCGGGACGATGGGCACGCTTCCGCTTGGTCACGCTGCCGCTGCTGCGGCCGGCTCTGGCAGCGTCGGCTGCGATAACCTTCACCTACACCGTCGGGTCCTACGAAGTAGCCCGAATTCTCGGTCGACCCTATCCGGAACCATTGTCCGTCATGGCAATTCGATTGTTCACCTCCATCGACCTCGCTGCCCGTCCCCAAGCTGCGGCCGCTGCGATGGTTGCCGCCGCACTGGCGATTGTCGTGGCCGCGGTCGCGCTCAACTATCTCCGCAGATCGGCGGTCTGGAAATGACGGCGACGCGGCCCGCGGGGCGGTTACTTCTGGTGGTGTGGTTCGTGCTGCCGCTCATCCCGATAGCTCTGTGGGCGGTGAGCAATCAATGGTCGTTTCCCGCTGTGCTGCCGCAGGAATGGGGAGTGGACGGAGTGCGTAGCGCCGTCGCGGCAGGCGGAACAGAAGCCTTCATGAGATCTACGGGTCTCGCCCTGACTGTCGCCGCGATCGCAACGCCGTTAGGAGCATTCGCGGCCCGGGCCCTCGCGCGTGGCGATGTGCACTTCCCTGGCGTCGTCGCGGCAATACTGTTCGCTCCGCTGGCACTGCCACCCTTCGCGGTAGCGCTAGGTTTGAATGTAGTGATTCTGCGTGCACGAATTCCGAGCACGCTCGCGGTGATCGTGCTGCTCTCCGTGGCCGCGATTCCCTACACCACATATCTGATGCGAGTGGCCGTCGGTGCATACGACTCACGGTACGAGGAGGAAGCGCGAATGCTCGGTGCTTCGAAGTCGATGGTCCTGTGGCAGATCAGAATTCCGTTGCTGGCGCCGGCACTGTCCGGATCCGCCTTGCTCGCTTTTCTCGTGGGATGGAGCGACTACGTGATCACGTTGTTGGTCGGCGGTGGCAGGCTGGTGACGGTGCCGATATTGGTAGCCTCGTTCGCTGCAGGGACCGGAAACGACGCCGTCGTGGCGGCCCTGTCGATCGCAGCCATAGTGCCCCCTCTCGTGCTGATTGCGCTGCTCTCGCGTCTCGGAAGGAGGACGGCCCGATGAGCGTCGAACTATCGGTTCACAGACTCACCAAAGTTCATTCAGGCCAAACGAGTTCAGCATTGACATCGTTGAATCTGACTGTTCGACCAGGTTCGTGCACGGTGATACTCGGCCCGTCCGGTTCTGGCAAGAGCACTGTACTTCGGTTGATCGCCGGCCTCGATGCACCGACGACGGGAACCATCTGCATCGATGGCGTCGACGTCACCGAGATCCCGGCCGAGGAACGTGGCGTCGGGATGGTGTTCCAGCGCCCGATGCTCTTTCCGCACATGTCCGTCGTCGACAACATCGGCTTTGCTTACCGCGCCGCAGGCCACAAGCGGAGTCATGCCCGCGAACAGGCGCACAGGTACCTCGAGCTGGTCCATCTCGGTGACATCGGCGATCGATCGGTATCCGACATCTCGGGTGGTCAGGCACAACGAGTGGCGTTGGCCAGGTCCCTCGCCGGTTCACCGCGGGTGCTGCTCCTCGACGAGCCTTTCAGTGCGCTCGATCCCCTACTGCGCACGGAGATGCACGACCTCGTTCGGGAGCTTCGCACCGAACTCGACCAAACGCTCGTACTGGTCACTCACGATCAGCAGGAAGCTGCGGCACTGGCCGATTCGGTAGCCGTACTCATCGACGGCGAATTACAACACCATTCCGACGTCGCATCCGCCTACACCCGACCCAGCACACTCGCCGTCAACCGTCTCATGGGCGGACTCAACGAGATCGAGGGACACCTCGCCGGCGGCGTTCATCGTTCCGCTATCGGAGATTTCGAGGTCGATGTTGCCTCCGGCGACGGGTCTGCGGTGCTTCTACTGCGCCACGAAATGATCCGTGTGGTGGACACTTCCGAGGTTCGCGGCGTTGTAGCGGCACTGCGTCCAACCGGCTTCCGGAGCATCGCCGACGTGAGAATCGGCGGGGGGAGCGTCAAGGTCGAGCTACCCGCCGGGGCGAGGACTCGGGTGGGCGAGGAGATTTCATTGGAGATTCCGCCCCAGGCGAGGGCTGTGGTTTTTCGCTGATCCTCAGCCACAGCATCCGGGGGAATCTGCCACCGTCAAGGGAAGCAGTCGGCGTAGTTCCTGATTCTCACCCGGATCGAGCACCGAATGTTGCACGCACGCCGGCACCAGTTCACCGGTCTCGGGATGTGCCATCGAGTAGGTGCATGCCGCCAACCTATCCTGCGTTTCGCGCAGTGCAGGATCGGAAGAAACCTGACCATCCTGCATCAATTTCCATGCGGGGGCAACATTTTCGGCATCCATGAAGCGGTGCACGACGAACGTCATCGGGCGCACTTCCCTCCGGAGCAAAGCTACCGACAGCACTCGCGGCCCGCCGCATCGCCGCAGAACGCTCGCAGCCCACTTCACCGCCACGACAACACCGTGCGGATGACCCACCAGCACTCGGAGCAATTTCAGAACCAAGGTCAGCGGAGCCGAGCCACCGAAGTTCACCCCGCCCAGATGGGTGAAGAATTCTTCGCGGGCACGCTCCTCGACCTTCGACGTCACCTCGAGAAACGGATGCCACCGAAGACCGACCATGAATCCCAATGCGGTTCGGTTACAGCGTGGGTCACCGAACTGGATCGCCTCGTACGAAATAGGTTGTCCCATACCGCGTTCGATTTGCTTCCAGACCGTGTCGATGTCGATCTCACGGTAGTCACCGTGCCACCGTCGCTCGTCGCCGACGAACGCCGCGGGCTGGAAAGAGACCATCGAGTAGCCGCCCATATCCACCACTTCGCCGACGACAGCTGCGACCTCGTCGATGTTGTCCGGGGTGACGGTCATGTTGTGCGCGAGGTACGACGCAATGCCGTGTTCGCTTTTCAACCGAGTGAACATCTCTGCGAATCGGCGGCGATAGGGCGTGAGCTCGGCTTCCGTTCGCGGACGCGGGATTCCGCTTCGCCCACGCATCAGCTTGTCGAAATGCGCAGCGAAGGAGACTCGCCCGAACCTGGCGTTGCCGTCGGCATCGAGGACGACGGCCTGCAGATACTCGTAGTCGAAGTCCCCATGTGTGAACGACATCGGCTCGCGTCCGTAGTCCCGCATGATCTGCAACGCTGCAGCGTGGTCGTCGGGGGCCAGCAAGCTGACCTCCCCGCCGATCAACTGTGCGTGTGCCCGCGGGCCTCGGCGCGATGCCAGGAATTTCAGTTGCGCCCTTATCTCACGGAGGGTGTGCTCGCCGTCGACGCGGACTTTGTTCGCATCGGCGCTGTGGTAGCACGGGCTACAGGTGAGATTGCACTTCGGAAACACTCCGTGAGTGCCCTCGCATCCCACCGCATGCCGACCGAGCGTCTGAGCCGGTGTTCGTGCCGCCGTGGGTAGAGCCGCCCACCTTGCGTCCAACGCAGCTCGGGTTCTCGGGTCGACCGGCCGGTAGCGAAGCTCGAGCCGACGCGCGTAAGCCCGGGCCTTCTTCCACACTCTCGGCCTCGGTGTCTTCACAGTCAGGTACCCCGATGTGGACTGTTCATCCTTCCAGTGTGCGCGAACATGAGACGGTCACGGCGACATCCGGAGGCGGCCGAGGTTGCCGAGTCAATGAACCTTCGGCATGGTGGAGGTATGACCGACAACGCAAAGATCACTGTCGAACGCACCATCGAGGCTCCCGTCGACGCGGTATTCGATGTCCTGTCCAATCCCGAGCGACATCAAGCGCTCGACGGCTCCGGTTTCATTCGCGGCGTGGACCATGCCGACCGGATCCAGAAGGTCGGCGAGGTGTTCACGATGAACATGGCGGGCGACCACATGGGCGGCGATTACCAAACCGACAATCATGTTTCGGGATACGCGAAAGACAAGTTGCTGGCCTGGAAGACCGCACCCGCGGGCACGGAGCCTCCCGGATGGGAGTGGCTGTGGGAGCTGGAGTCGCAGGGGCCGAACGAGACCTTGGTGCGCCACACCTACGACTGGTCGAAAGTGACCGATAAGAAATTGCTCGAGCAGGTCAAGTTTCCGCTCGTCACCAAGGAGCAGCTGACGGACACGCTCGGTCGATTGGCCGCCGAAGCTACTTCCTGATCGATCCCCGACTCGACCGGGCTTCGTCGATCGATGCACCGAAACTAGAGTGGTCTCATGAGCACGGGTGCAGGACGTTTCGCTCCCAGTCCGTCGGGAGATCTACACCTGGGCAATCTGCGCACTGCGCTTCTGGCCTGGTTGTTCGCCCGATCGACCGGTCGGAATTTTCTGATGCGGATGGAGGATCTCGATCGCGTCCGCCCCGGCGCCGAGGAGCGTCAACTCGCCGACCTGCATGCGATAGGCCTGGACTGGGACGGCGCTGTCGTCCGCCAGTCTCAGCGCACCGCGTTGTACGAGAACGCGATCACTCGGCTGCAGGAGTCGGGGCAGACCTACCAGTGCTTCTGCACCCGCAGAGAGATTCTCGAGGCGGCATCGGCGCCGCACGCCCCGGACGGCGCATACCCGGGGACGTGCCGAAACCTCACCTCGATCGAGAAGACGTCGGTGTCGCGCTCTCCCGCGCTGAGATTGCGGTCCGAGGTGACCGACTTCTCTGTCGACGACGCGTTACTCGGCCGCTTTCACGGGATCGTCGACGATTTCGTGCTCCGCCGAGCGGACGGTGTTGCGTCGTACAACCTTGCTGTCGTCGTCGACGATGGCGAGCAGGGCATCGACCAGGTTGTGCGTGGTGACGACTTGTTGACGTCCTCGCCGCGCCAGGCCTACCTTGCTTCTCTGCTCCAATTACCCACTCCCACTTATATGCATGTGCCGCTCGCACTCAATGCTCAGGGGCGCAGGCTCGCCAAACGCGATGGTGCGGTCACCCTGGAGGATCAAGCTGCGCTCGGCCTGGGCCCGCACGATGTACTCGCAGTTCTGGCGCAGTCGATCGAGATGGCCGGCCCGAACGAACCGGTCACGACAGCCGAGCTGCTGACACGCTGGGACCCTGACTCGCTGCCACGTACGCCGTGGATATTGGAGACATAAGGGATATTCTCTCGGCAGTGATTCGGACCTGGGGATTGCGCGTGTTTGGATAGGGCACGTGACAGCTCCGCAGACCCCAGACGAACCCGATACCGTAGCGCAGTTCGCGCACGTGAGCCGTGGTTACTATCCAACGATCGTGGCCTTGTTCGTGGCGACCCTGATCATCTCGAATGTGTCCGCCAGCAAGGGCGTCGCATTCTTCGGTGACAGCGACGTCTTCCTCGGCCCCTTCCAGATTCTCCCGATCAATACCGACGGGGCGTTCTTCCTGTTCCCCTTGGCTTACATCCTCGGCGACGTGCTCAGCGAGGTGTATGGGTTCAAGGCGACAAGGCGCGCCATCTACCTCGGCTTCGGGTCGATAATCCTTGCCGCAGTCTGTTTCTGGCTCACCATCGAACTTCCTGCCGCCAGCTTCTACGAAAATCAGGAATCGTTGGAAACCGTCGTCGGTGTGGTTCCGCGGTTGGTCGTGGCCGGGTTGGCCGGCTATTTCGTAGGCCAGATGCTCAATTCACTCGTGCTCGTGGCCATCAAGGAGCGCACCAAAGAGAAACACCTCTGGGCGCGCCTCATCGGTTCGACCATCGTCGGTGAATTCTTCGACACTCTTATCTTCTGCTCTATCGCGGCCGGGGTCATCGGGATCAGCACCTGGGCGGACTTCATCAACTATGTCATCGTCGGATTCCTGTGGAAGACGATTGCCGAGATCATCGTCATGCCGATCACGTACCGGGTGATCTCCTACATCAAGAAGCGCGAGCCCAGCTACAGGGTCGTGTAATCGGCCTGCAGATCTACCGACGAAGAGGGCCCGACCATTGCTTGGTCGGGCCCTTTCTTTCGCCCAACACCAAGCCGTTGCCTACCGGGCCATTGACAAATGGCGTGGTCCGTACGATTCTCTTCGTATGACCTCGTCCTACAACTCTCGTGCCGTCGTAACCGGCGCGGGGAGCGGCATCGGCCGCGCTTTCGCCATCGAACTGGCTGCTCGCGGCGGAGAGGTGATCTGCGCCGACATCTCGCTCTCTCGGGCCCAAGAAACTGCGGCGATGATCGACGGTTACGCGGTAGCCTGCGACGTCGCCATCCGCGAACAGGTCGAAGAATTAGCGCTCTTCGCCGAGCTGACCTTCGGAAGTGCACCCACCCTGGTCGTCAATAACGCCGGCGTCGGCATCGGCGGAAAGCCCGTCGGCAGCATCGGTTTCGAGGACTGGAACTGGGCACTCGGAATCAACCTGTGGGGTGTCCTCCACGGCTGCGAAGTCTTCCTGCCCGCAATCGAAGCCGCAGGCGAAGGCGGTTTCATCAACGTCGCCTCGGCCGCCGGATTTGCCGCTGCCCCGTTCATGGCGCCCTACAACGTCGGCAAGGCCGCGGTCATTTCACTGTCGGAAACGATGGCCGCCGAACTATCCGGCACCGGCGTGAAGGTCACCGTTCTGTGCCCGACGTTCGTCAAAACCAACGTCGCCGTCGACGGTCGGATCACCGGCGCGGCATCGACATTGGCCGAGAACCTCATGCACTCGACCGGTTTCACGCCCGGCAAGATCGCCGTCGACACCCTGAACAAGTACGACCGCGGACGCCTGTACGTCGTCCCTCAGCTCGACGCCAAGGTCATCTGGCGCCTCAAACGAATCGCTCCAGCTCTCTATACCCGCGCCCTCGGGTTGCTGGGACGGCTGGCACCACAGGAAACCACCGAGAAGGCAGGAGTTTGACATGGCATTCGATTTCGAGGACATGCTCGTCAAGATCAAGGACAAGCAGTGGGCGTTGGTCGACATCGACTGGGATGCGCCGGGAGCGGAGACGATCGGTCCCGAACTCTGGACCAAGCTCAAGCCTTTCATGTCCGACCTGATGTGGATCGAAAATGTCGGAGCCCGCGGGTTCGCCGCGATGGCGACGAAAGCCCCCACCGAGACCCTGAAAGAAATCTACACCTACTTCCACGCGGAGGAACAGAAGCACGCGAATGCCGAACTCGCGCTGATGAGGCGCTGGGGGATGCTCGACGGTGACGAGATTCCCCAGCCCAACATCAACGTCAAACTTGTCATCGACTGGCTCGACAAGTATTCGGACCAGACCTCGCTCGCCGTTCTGGGTACGGTGATCCCGATGCTCGAAGTTGCTCTCGACGGTGCACTGGTGAAATTCATCGTCGACGAGATCGACGACCCGGTCTGCCAGGAGGTGTTCAAACGAATCAACTCCGACGAATCACGGCACCTCGCAGTCGATTTCCAGGTGATCGAACTTCTCGGTCACGCCAAGATGCGCAGAATCCTCGTCGAGACCGTCGGGGCGTGGATGAAACCTTCACTGATCATCGGCACCCTCCGATATATCCCGCTGCTCAACAAGATGCGAGACAACATCGTGGACATGGGTGTCGACGAGCAACGGCTGTACTCCGCTATGGGCCGATTCAAAAAGGTCGGGGAAAGAAGCGAATTCCCCAGGCGTCTACCCATGTACCGGTTCATCACCTGGCATTCCGGGGTGGTAATCGACCGAGCCCACCCGTACCACAAGCTCGCCGACGGCCTTGTCCGCCTCACTTCGAAATACCCCAAGCGGTTGCTACGCCCCCAGCCGACCTGGTCCAAAGAACTCACCTACGAGCCTGTCGCGTGAACGAGACGTTGAATGTTGCCATCATCGGCGGTGGCTTCGCAGGAATCGGCACTGCAATCCGGTTGAAGCAGAAAGATGTCGAAGACTTTGCGCTTCTCGAGCGAGGCACTGCGGCCGGCGGCACATGGCGCGACAACACCTACCCGGGTGCCGCGTGCGATATCCCGTCGCGGCTGTACTCGTACAGTTTCGCTCCCAATCCCGACTGGTCGCACACATACTCGGGAAGCGCGGAGATCCTCGGGTACATCGAGCACATGGTCGAAGAGTTCGACCTGCGGCCACATTTTCGATTCGGCCACAACGTCATCGACGTGCGCTGGAATGACGCAACGTCGCTGTGGGACATCACCTTCGACGCCCAACCGCCAATGCATGCTCGCACCGTCGTCATGGCGTCGGGACCCTTGGCCAATGTGAGCTTTCCGGCAATCAGAGGTCTCGACACCTTCACCGGCCACAAGATCCACAGTGCCCGCTGGGACCACGATTACGACTTCACCGACAAAAAGGTCGCCGTCATCGGCACCGGCGCGTCCGGTGTCCAGATCGTCCCCGAGTTGGTCAAAGTTGCCAAGTCGGTCAAAGTCTTTCAGCGCACGCCAGGGTGGGCATTGCCCCGAGTCAACTTCGAGACGAGGCAGACCACCAAGGACCTCTACCGACGTTTTCCCACAGCGCAGACAGCAGCACGGAAGGCCTGGTTCTGGGGCCACGAGTCCGTCGCTCTGGGTGTGGTGTGGAATTCTCCCCTGACTCGCGTCGTGGAAGCCGTCGGGAAAGTGCACTTGCGACGCCAGGTCGAAGACCCATGGCTACGTCGCCAACTCACCCCGGATTTCAGAGCGGGTTGTAAGCGGTTGCTGATGACGAGTGAGTTCTACCCGGCATTGCAGAAGGACAATTGCACGCTCGTCACCTGGCCGATCGCCACACTGGCGCCTGACGGCATCAGGACGGTAGAAGGTATCGAGCACCAAGCCGACGTCATCGTGTTCGCGACGGGTTTCGACGTGTGCAAGACGGGCACCCCCGTTCCGATCCGAGGCAGGGGCGGGCGAGTGTTGGCCGACGAGTGGAGCGGTGGGGCAAAGGCATACAAGTCCGTTTCGGTAGCTGGATACCCGAACATGTACTTCACGTTCGGCCCCAACTCCGGTCCCGGACACAGCTCGGCGTTGGTCTACATGGAGGCCCAGATCGATTACCTCGTCGAAGCGATTTCGCACGCGTTAGCCCGTGATCTCGTCCTCGATGTCCGAGAGGACCGCCAGCAGGAGTACAACGAGGACCTGCAGCGACGCTTGCAGAAAACGACCTGGAACTCCGGTTGCTCCAGTTGGTATCTCACCGAGGACGGCTTCAACGCAACGATGTTCCCCGGGTTCGCCACGCAGTACGTCGGGCAATTGAGGGCCGTCGATTACGAGGATTACTCCGTGAGCGAGTGCCGGCCTCTCTCGCGGTCATCTAGGTGAACTTCTAAGTGAACACAGCATCACGTAGTCGAATTTTTGCCTCGACTCCACATGGGCAATACGAGGAACGATGCGAAGAAGAAGCACAACGCACCGACGAAGGTGCCGGAGTTGGCGAGGGTCGAGTCGACCGTGGCACCGTCCGGGGTGACGAAGGCAGCCACCGCGGAGACGCCGAATGCGAGACACCCGATCAAGTTGATCTGCCCGGACCACCAGTCGGCCGCGCTCGGGTCCCAGAACTTTCGGGCGTGGGTATAGGCGATGATCACCAGTACCCCGCTGATGAGGAAAGCGACCGAGCCTCCCGCATCCGGACTCCAGACGAGGCGTTCCTCTTGGGTGACCGAGCTCGGCTTCAGGGCCGCGGTGGTGCTGACGTTGAAAAGTAGCGTTCCTGCGAATTGAGTTGCCGCGGCCAGCCACTCGAGCCGGACCATGTCATCTGAACTACCGGAAACTTTCGTCTTGACCGCACCGCTTCTGAGTAGCTGAATAAATCCGGCAGAGGTGAAAAACCACGCGCCGATGAAGAAGCACACGTTGGAAACCGAGGCACCGGCCCAGGCGCCGAAACCCGGTACCGCCCCCAATGCGAACAGTGACGATCCGATCATGAAGCCCCAGCACTGCTTTCGCAGAGTCGGCGTCAAGATCGCGGCGTGCCAACGTGGTGTTTCCGCAGCAATACTCATGCAACCTTCGATTCGTTTCCACGCACCACCACCGGACGACTTGCCACGCTCAGTGGTGGAAGTGGGATCCTTCGCCCACTCGCGGCATAGGCACAGTGAGGCTGTCGAGAAAAGTAACCTCCCCTTCGAGGTCTCTGAACAGTGCGTCTGCTAGATCTTCGCTCAACCCGACACGTACCACGATGCGCTGAACTGTCATCTCGCCCAGATTGTCGGCCATCGGATAGGCAGGAACGAGCCATCCCTTCATCCTCAACCGATCGGAGAGGTCGTACAGATTCCACTTGTCGGTATACCCCTCTTTCAAGCGCCAAGCGAAGACCGGGATGGTGTCCCCCTTGCTGACCAGTTCGAAAGCATCAAGTCGCGCAATCTTCGACGAAAGATGCTGTGCCACATCGAGCGAACCCTGCTGCACCTGCCGAAATCCCCTGAACCCCAATCGGAGGAACATGTAGTACTGCAGCAATACCTGAGCTCCTGGACGCGAGAAGTTCAGCGCCAAGGTCGGCATGTCTCCCCCGAGGTAGCTGCAGTGGAAGACCATGCTCGCGGGCAAGGCTTCTTCATCGCGCCACACGATCCAGCCGACGCCGGGGTACACGAGGCCGAACTTGTGCCCGGAGGTGTTGATCGACGCCACCCGGGTTACTCGGAAGTCCCACTCGAGATCGGGCTGACAGAACGGGGCAATCATGGCGCCGGATGCGCCGTCGACGTGGATCTGAACGTCAAGCCCGGTGTCGGCTTGAATTTCGTCGAGCTTCTTGGCGATCTCGGCGACCGGCTCGTACATGCCGGTGTAGGTCTGCCCCATGATCGCGACCACGCCGATCGTGTTCTCGTCTACATACTTCTCGAGTTCGTACCCGTCGAGAACCATGTGGTCTTTGCTGATCGGAACCCACCGCGGTTCCACCTCGAAGTAATTGCAGAACTTCTCCCAGCACACTTGAACTGCAGTGGACAGCACGATGTTCGGGGTCTCGGTCGACTTGCCCTCCGCTTTACGACGACCTTGCCAACGCCGCTTGAGTGCGAGTCCGCCGAGCATGCACGCCTCCGAGGAACCGATCGTCGACGTACCAATAGCGTTGTCGATGTCGGGACTGTGCCACAGGTTGCCCAATATCTTCCAGCAGCGCTCCTCGATTGCAGCTGTTTGTGGGTACTCGTCCTTGTCGATCATGTTCTTGTCGAAGGTCTCGCTGTAGAGCTTCTTGGCCTCGTCGTCCATCCAGGTACTGACGAAGGTGGCGAGATTCAGACGCGCGTTGCCGTCGAGCATCGCCTCGTCGTGCACGATCTGATACGCCGTCTCCGGCAGGCTCATGTCGTCTGGAATCCTGAATTTTGGTAACTCGGTGGCCTCACCCGGCCTGACGAACACTGTGTTCATAGAGAGCACGTCACCGAGGTTGGTGTTTTGTCGAGCATTGGTGTGATGTTTGGTCATGACTTCCTTCTTTCGCTCGTACCAGAGCTCTGTCTGTTCAGACATCAGAAGCTAACCAAAAACACAGTTCACTAGTAGGTCAGTCTGTGAAATCGGATAGAAGTGTTCAACAAGGTTCAGTGAATTCTTTCACCGCTGTCCGTCGCGGGGACGAACTTTCCGGTGTGCACGAAAACTCGGATCTGGCCATGAAAGGCATCGTATGTCGATGCTGAACGAGATGGGTCGATTTTTCGCTTTCCAGTCTTCGGATGCGGGGTAAAGTCCGAACCACCACATTCCTTCTCAGTCTGGGGACGGTTGGCGCCGCCTTGCCGTCGGGACACCCGTGCAATTGCCCTTCTATCCGCTTTATGCCCATTGCTGAGCCAACCGTCACCTCCGAACCAGCACGACGATATACGCGCGATCGATCAGGAGCCAAGAGATGCCCGCCTCCACAGAAGAAGCTCCGAACGCAGAGCACTCGCCCCTCGATGAAAGCAACTCACCACCGAACAAGGTTCGCTTCGGACGAGTTCGACACTGGCTGGCCAGGTTCAATCCGATAGGTCTGATATTCGCCCTGGCGTTCTACTGCTGGTCGATGTCCCCGTCACTGCTACCGCGCCCCTGGAGCCTCCAGGCCGTGGCCAGCGGAGTGAGTGCGGCGATCGGCTACGGTTTAGGAGTCTTGGTTCTTTGGCTCCTCCACAAATGTGGTCTGACCCGACAGTGGACACCGCGATGGCAGCGGGCCGGTTGGATAACGATCGGAATCGTGGCTCTGGTCCTGATCCCCACCTTCCTCGTACTCGGATCATGGTGGCAGGACATCTCCCGCGAACTGGTTGGTATCGAGCCTGGCAGCAACTGGGACTACTTTGGAGTATTTGCCGTCGGCGCAGTGGTCTTCCTGCTCTGCTTACTCATCGGACGCGGACTTCGGCAGCTCGTGCACCTACTCGACCGATTCGTCGATCGATTCCTACCCGCACCCATTGCGCTGGGCGTCAGTGCGCTCGTCGTAACTGTGATCGTGGTGCTCATGATCGAAGGCATTCTCTCGACGGGAATTGCGCGTATCGCCAATGGTTCTGCCGCCGTAGCAGACAAGGGCACAGCCGACGGAGCGGTTCAGCCTACTTCGCCAGAACGCTCAGGGTCTCCGGAGTCGCTCGAGAGCTGGGATTCGCTCGGGCGTGAAGGCCGGACGTTCGTGGCAGACGGACCGGACGCGGCACAAATCACCGAAATTACGGGAGCTGCTGCACTCGAGCCGATCCGGGTGTACGCCGGTCGAGTTTCGGTAGACGCCGATGGTCTCGACGAGAGCCGAAACGTCGTCGACTCACTTGCCGACAATGTTGTCGCCGAGCTCGACCGAACCGGCGCGTTCGATCGAGAGTATCTTGCCGTGGCCACCACCACCGGGCGTGGTTGGGTGAATCAGAATGTGGCGGCATCACTCGAATACCTGTCCGGCGGCGATTCTGCGATTGCGGCGATGCAGTACTCGTTCCTGCCGAGTCCCTTGGCATTCCTTGCGGATCGGAAGACACCCAAGCTTGCCGGGCGCGCGTTGTTCGAAGCGGTGTACGCCCGTTGGAGCAAGCAACCCCCTGAGCAGCGGCCCAAGCTATTGGTGTTCGGGGAGTCCTTGGGTTCGTATGGCGCGCAGGACGCATTCTCCGGCGCCCAGGACATCATTGCCCGAACTGACGGCGCCCTGTTCGTGGGCACCCCCAATTTCACCGAGCAGTGGCGGCAGATCACCGATTCCCGAGATCCCGGTAGTCGTGAAATCCTGCCTGTTATCTACGGTGGCGAGAATGTGCGCTTCGCCTCGACTCCCGCCGACCTCGATGCACCGGGCCTCGGCGAGTGGGATTCGCCGCGCATCGTGTACTGGCAGCATGCCAGCGATCCCATCGTGTGGTGGTCCCCGAGTCTGCTCCTCAACAAACCCGACTGGCTCGACGAGCCACGGGGCGAGGACATCGACAAAGGCATGACCTGGGTGCCATTCGTCTCGTTCTGGCAGGTCACCCTGGACATGGTGTTCGCTGCCGAGGTTCCTTACGGCCACGGCCACGCCTACGGCCCAGAAGCTGTCTACTTCTGGAACCAGATCCTCGACATTGATAACCAGGAACTGTCGGACCGTATTTTTACGGAGCTCGATAACTGAGCAGCGTAGATATTCTTTCTGACACGCAACTCGAAGTCACGGCGTCACTATCGCAAAGTTCGGATCGGGCGCGTCGAGGTAACTTGCCAATTCCGCAAGCTGGCTCGGATCGCCGTCGACGCGAACCTTTCCGTCCGAGATCATTGCACTGAGGTCCATCCCGCCGAGCAATATACCGATCAGGTCAGGCCGGGTCAGGTGGAAAACGGTGTCTCCGCGGGTTGCATCGTGATCGAGATCGAAGTGAACCAAAAGGCCGTTACGCAACGCCGTTCGGTGCACCAACTCTTCGTCCGTGACGTCCCAGTCCAGCACGATGTCGGCGGACCATGCCCGCGGGCCGTCGACACGTAGTGCGATGGCGTCGAAAATCTGCCCGACCGTGAGCGCGCCGAGGATGTCGGGGGCAGCAGCGATGATCGGTGTGCCGACGTTGCCACGCCTCAACTCGTATGCGCCCATCAGGTAGAAATTGCGCCAAGTGCCGTTCTCACAGCCGAATCCGAGCTGTTCGAAGGTATCGGCCTGAAGAGTACGGGCGTCGGAATTGTCCGGCTCCGCGAACAGTACATAGTTCAAAACCTGCGCGGTCCAGCGAAAGTCGCCACTATCGAACGTCTCTCGCGCCTTCCGGAGTACTTCCGCGGAACCACCCATGAAGTCGACATGCCGTACTGCGGAGTCGACGGGAGTGTGCTCCCACAGCAAAGCTGGATTGCCCTCGAACCATCCCATGTATCGCTGGTAGATCGCTTTGACATTGTGACTGACCGATCCGTAGTAACCCCTGGTGTGCCAGGCGCGAGCTATGGCTGGAGGCAACTCGATTTCTTCAGCGATCTCGGTACCCGTCAACCCCTGATTGATCCGCCGCACCGTCTGGTCGTGAAGATATCCGTACAGATCGCGTTGGAGTGCCAGAAATTCGGTCAGCCGCTCCGTCCCCCAGGTGGGCCAATGGTGCGAAGCGAACAGCACATCGGACTTGGATGCATACCGATTGATCGCTTCGGTGAGGTATCCCGACCACACGTGCGGATCACGCACGAGTGCGCCACGCAACGTCAACAGGTTGTGCAGAGTGTGGGTTGCGTTCTCTGCCATGCACAGGGCGCGCAGATCCGGGAAGTAGAAGTTCATCTCCGCCGGAGCCTCGGTTCCCGGCGTCAGCTGAAATTCGATCCGGACGCCGTCGATCGTCTCCATATGACCTGACCGGTCGATGGAGACAGTCGGCGAAATCAGCGTCGGTGTACCTGTCGACGTCGTCAAACCAAGACCTGCCCCCACCGCCCCCAGAGGATTACGAGGTAGCGCAGCTCCATACATATAGGCGGCACGGCGAGCCATTGCTGTTCCCGCATAGACGTTCTCCTCCACAGCGTGTTCGACGAATCCGGCAGGCGCCAATACCGGGCACCGGCCGGCCTCGACGTCCTCCACGGTGGTGACACCCTTGATACCGCCGAAATGGTCGATGTGGCTGTGACTGATGATGACACCGGTGACAGGCCGTTGGCCGCGATGGGCCCGGTAGAGAGCGAGTCCTGCCGCTGCTGTCTCCGCCGAGATCAGCGGATCGATGACGATAACCCCCGCATCTCCTTCGATCAACGTCAGATTCGAAACATCCAGACCTCGGATTTGGTACACCCGATCGCACACTTCGAACAAACCCTGTTTGGCGCACAGCTGCGATTGACGCCACAAGCTGGGATGCACTGTCGGTGGACACGCGTCTTCGAGGAACGCGAAAGAATCGCAGTCCCAGACAACAGACCCGGCAGCATCGGTGATGGCGCCGGGCTGTAGCGCCGCGACGAACCCCCGGTCTGCATCCGCGAAGTCCTGCTCGTCGGAGAACGGCAGCGTGCGCAATGCGTCTTCGTGCACGGCTCGCACCGTTGGAGTAGCTCCGGTATCAGTGGACATAGCTTCCTTTCGGTCCGCCCGTCTCCTGCTTCCGTAGGACCTCGACCGTGGTGATGGCATACCTGTGCGGTCGCGACCGAAGAGTGAAACAGGACCTCGTTCGACACTACGAACTGCGGAGGATCGCCACCTCACACCATTCGGGTGACCTGAGATCGATACCACCGGCAACTACTCATCACAGGCATCGACCTCCGCAGAAGTCAGCCGCGCTACGGTATACAAAGCAGTCGGGTAAGCGAAAGGATCTTCGGTGGAGTATCGGATCGACGATCTTGCGCATGCCGCGGGCACGACCTCCCGTAACGTCCGGGCATACCGTGAGCGGGGACTTCTTCAGCCGCCGGAAAAACGCGGGCGCGTCGGGATCTACGACGACTCACATCTCGCACGATTGCGGCTCATCGATCTCCTTCTGCAACGTGGATTCACCACCAGCCATATCAGCGACTTCATCACCGGCTGGGAGAACGGCAAGGATCTCGCCGAAGTACTCGGCTTGCAGAATGCAGTAACCGAGCAATGGTCGAAAGACGACACCGTCGAGGTTCCACTCTCGCTCGTCGACGAATTCCTGGGCGGCAGTGACCAACTGACGCGCCTACAGTCACTCGGCCTTGCACGAGTCGAGGGCGACACCTGCGTTTTCACCGATCCGGAACTCCTCGGAAGTTTCTCGTCACTGTCCGAGTACGGTTTGACGATCGGTCAGCTCATCGACGTCCACGAGCGCATTCACGCCGCCGTCGACGGCATCGCCAAAGATATGATCGGTACCGCAAAGAAACACATCACCGACGTGCACGGCGAAGGCTGGCTGCCGGGTGACGATGAAGTCGGTGCCACTGCGGACATGCTGGTCAAGATGCGTGAGCTCGCCGTTCATTCGGTGAACGCGACCCTCGCGCGAGCGCTCGACGAGAACCTCGGGCGCGAACTCGGTGACTACCTCGCCCAAGCTATGCAACAAAAAGCTGAGCATCAGGACCAGGCGTGATCCATGCCCAACAACCACTATCACCATCTGATGTTCGGGCCTTCCGCCATCGAGCGGCAAACTGCAACAGGGAGTTACACCGCGTACGGTGCACAGACCGAACGCCCCGACGACGGCCCCATGCCGCTGGATACCCGAGAGAAGCTCATCATCCGCGAGGCCGATCAGTTTCACATCGCCTCCGTCGCCGAATCCGGCTGGCCCTACATTCAGTATCGCAGTGGCCCACAGGGTTTCCTTCAGGTACTCGACGATTCGACGCTAGGTTTCGCTGATTTCGCCGGCAACAACCAATATGTGACCACGTCGAATATCGATCACGACGGCCGCGTTGCACTGTTTTTGGTGAACTATCCGCTACGCCAGCGACTCAAGCTCTACGGCAGAGCACGTGTGATCGAGGCCGATGCCGACCCCGAACTGCAGGCAAGGCTCGAGGATCTGGGAACTCGAACGGTTGCCGCGAAGTCCGATCGCAGCGTCGTCATCGACGTCGAGGCGTTCGACTGGAACTGCTCGCGCAGCATCATTCCTCGATACGACCAGGCATACCTCTCAGAGTTGTCGAAGGTGTATCAACGCAAGGCAGCCGAGCGGGAAGCAGAGTTGCTCAGCCGGATCGTAGATCTGGAAGATCAACTCGCCCAACAGAAACCGACTACCGGTTAGAAGTTCCGTAGAAACGACCGAGATATTCGGTCTTGAACTCCTCGAACCGTCCCTCGTTTATCGACGCTCGGATGTCGTCGACCAGTTTCACGGTGAATCGTTCGTTGTGGATGGTGCACAGCGTCGAGGCCAACATTTCCTTCGCTTTGAACAAGTGATGGATGTAGGCCCGCGTGTAGTGAGCACACGTGTAGCAGTCGCAGTGTTCGTCGATCGGCGTGAAATCACGACGATGTTTTGCCGTGTTGATGTTGAAACGTCCTGTGGGGACATAGATTGCCGCATTGCGTGCCACGCGAGAAGGGTTGACGCAGTCGAAGGTATCGGCGCCGTTCTCGATGGCGGTGAAGAAGTCGTCCGGTTCACTGATGCCGAGCATGTGACGCGGCTTGTGTTCGGGCAGTTCCTCGTTCACCCACCGCACGATCGTCCCGAGATTCTGCTTCTCGAGAGCGCCGCCAATGCCGTAACCGTCGAAACCTCGCCCGGTCTCACCGATGATCGTCTCCAGATCGTGTGCGGCCTTGCGTCGTAGATCTTCGTATTGCGCGCCCTGCACCACACCGAACAAAGCCTGATACGGCTTCCCGACGCGTTCTGCGGTGAGTCTTTCGTGTTCCTCGACGCAGCGGACGGCCCATGCCTGGGTTCGGTCGACCGATAGTTCCTGGTAGCCACGGGTGTTCATCAGCGTGGTGAGCTCGTCGAAGGCGAACATGATGTCGGCGCCGAGTCGATGCTGAATCTGCATCGACACCTCAGGCGTGAATCGATGCTTCGAACCGTCGAGATGTGATTTGAAGGTGACGCCGTCGTCGTCGACGTGGGCGAGGCGTTCCTTGCCTTCGGCGATGACGTCGTCGGACTCCACGCGGCTCGCGTCCATGGAGATGACCTTCTTGAAACCGACACCGAGCGACATCACCTGGAAGCCCCCACTGTCGGTGAAGGTCGGCCCGTCCCAGTTCATGAACTTACCGAGGCCACCTGCTTCGTCGATGATGTCCGAGCCCGGCTGCAGGTACAAGTGGTATGCGTTGGCGAGTACGGCCTGTGCGCCGATCTCCTTCATCGCTTCTGGCAGAACCGCTTTGACGGTTGCCTTGGTGCCGACGGCAATGAACGCCGGGGTAGCGATGTCGCCATGTGGGGTGTGGATGGTACCGGTTCGCCCGAGCTGACCGTCGAGACGGCTGTCGATGTCGAAGAAGGGGTCGTTTGGAGCGCTCACTCGACCAACCTTAGGCGAACTGCGACGCATACAGCCTGTTGTACGCCCCGCCCGACTCGACGAGCGAGTCGTGATCGCCTTGCTCGACGATCCGGCCGTCCTCCATGACGACGATCAGATCGGCGTCGCGGATGGTCGAGAGTCGGTGGGCGATGACGAAACTGGTGCGGTCGCTACGGAGCGCTGCTGTTGCTTGCTGCACCAGCAACTCCGTGCGCGTGTCGACCGAGCTCGTCGCCTCGTCGAGAATCAGGATCAGCGGTTTGGCCAGGAACGCGCGAGCGATGGTGATGAGCTGCTTTTCTCCGGCACTGACGTTGTTTCCTTCCTCGTCGATGATCGTGTCGTAGCCCTTGGGCAGAGAGTGCACGAACTTGTCGACATAACTGACTCGCGCCGCTTCGTGAATCTCTTCCTCCGACGCGTTCGGATCTCCGTAGGCAATGTTGTCGCGGATCGTTCCGCCGAACAGCCAGGTGTCCTGCAAGACCATTCCGGTCCGTCCACGTAGCTCATCGCGGCTCATAGCGCGGGCGTCGATGCCATCGATGGTGATTCGGCCCGAGTCGAGTTCGTAGAACCGCATGATCAGGTTCACCAATGTCGTCTTGCCCGCACCCGTGGGCCCGACGATCGCAACGAGATGGCCGGGTTCGGCGACCAGCGAAAGATCCTCGATCAGCGGCTGACTCTCGTTGTAGCGGAACGAGACGTTCTCGAACGCGACGCGGCCGAGACTCGACACGGGGACAACAGGTTCGTCTGGATCTGCATCCTCGTCGTCGGCATCGAGCAGGTCGAAGATCCGCTCGGCCGAAGCGACGCCGGACTGGACGAGGTTCACCATCGAACCGACCTGCGTCAGTGGCTGGGTGAACTGACGCGAATACTGAATGAACGCCTGTACTTCGCCGAGGCTCAGCGTGCCCGATGCAACTCGCAACCCACCCACGACGGCGATGATCACGTAGTTGATGTTTCCGAGAAACATGATGGCGGGCATGATCATTCCGGAGATGAACTGTGCCCGGAAGCTCGACTCGAACAGTTTGTCGTTGCGGTCGCCGAACTCCTGCTCGACCTCCGCCTGCCTGCCGAATGCCTTGACCAGTTCGTGGCCGGTGTAGGTCTCCTCGATCTGCCCGTTGAGCCGCCCCGTGTGCTTCCACTGGGCGACGAAGTGCGGCTGCGATCTCTTGGCGATGACTGCTGTGACAACGAACGACGCAGGAACGGTCAGCACCGCGACGAAGGCGAGCAGCGGCGAGATCCAGATCATCATCCCCAAGATGCCCAACACTGTCAGCACGGAGGTGATCAACTGACTCAAGGTCTGCTGCAGGCTGGTGGAGACGTTGTCGATGTCGTTGGTGACCCGACTGAGTAGCTCGCCCCGGGTTCGAGAGTCGAAGTACTTCAAGGGAAGTCGGTGAATTTTGCGCTCCACACTGTCACGAAGATTGCGCACGGTGCGCTGGAGCGCGATGTTGAGGATGTATCCCTGGGCCCAGGCGAGTACCGCCGACGCCAGATAGAGCGCGAGTACGAACAGCAGAACATTCCCGACGGCCGAGAAGTCGATCCCGACGCCAGGGGTGACGTCCATTCCGGACACCAGGTCTGCGAAGGTTCCCTGACCTTGCGCCCGAAGTCCGGCGATGGCTTCCTGCTTGGTCTGGCCGGCGGGGAGCTGATTCCCGACCACACCGTTGAAGATCAAGTTGGTGGCATGCCCGAGGATGTTCGGGCCGGCGACGGTGAGGACGACGCTCACGACGGCGAACGTCAACATCACCGACAGCAACATCCTCTCCGGCTTCAGAAGTCCGAGTAGTCGTTTGAGTGAGGACTTGAAGTTCAGCGCCTTCGTTCCGGGTGCTCCAGCTGCGTCGCTACGTTCTGCTGCCGGCTCCTCGGATGAGGATTTCGTGAGTACAGGCTGTGTAGCCGGCTTCGTCACGATGCTGCCACCGCATGCTGCGAGTCGACGATCTCGGCGTAGGTGGGGCACGTGATGACCAGGTCCTCGTGCGTACCGAGCCCGACCGGTCTGCCGTCGTCGAGCACGAGGATCTGATCCGCGTCGACGATGGTCGAGACGCGTTGTGCAACAACGATCATGCAGGCATCTTTCATGACGGGTTTGAGCGCGCTTCGGAGGTTGGCATCGGTGGTGAGGTCGAGCGCGGAGAAGGAGTCGTCGAACAGATAGATGCTCGGGCGTCGCACGAGGGCCCGTGCGATCGCGAGCCGTTGACGCTGTCCACCGGATACGGTTGTTCCCCCCTGCGCGACGGCGGTCTCGAGGCCGTCGGGCATCTTGCGGACGAAGTCTGCACCTTGCGCGATCTCGAGCGCCTCCCACAGTTCTTCGTCGGTGGCGTCGGACTTCCCGTATCGAAGGTTGCTGGCGATGGTTCCGGAGAACAGGTACGGCTTCTGCGGGATGAGGCCGATCTCCGATCTCAGGATGTCGATGTCGAGCTCGCGAATATCGACGCCGCCGACCAGAACCTGTCCGTCCGTGACGTCGATGAGTCTGGGAATCAGGTTGATCAGGGTCGTCTTACCCGATCCGGTACCGCCGATGATTGCGGTGACTCGACCGGGTTCGGCCACGAAGTTGACGCCCTGAAGAACGGGGACTTCTGCTCCGGGAAATGAGAATTCTGCCCTGCGAAACTCCACGAGTCCCGGGGTCGTCTCGAATGTCAGCGGGTCGCGCACCAGGACTACCGACGATTCGGTCGCGAGGACTTCACTGATGCGATCGGCGCACACCGAGGCCCGCGGCACCATCATCGCGATGAACGACGCCATCATGACCGACATCAGGATCAACATGATGTAGCTCAGAAGCGCTGTCAACGAACCGATTTCCATGGTTCCGTCGTTGATGGCGTGGCCGCCGAACCAGATCACCGCGACACTGGTCACGTTGCTGATCAGCATCACCGTCGGAAACATCAAGGCCATCAGCCGACCGACACGAAGCGCGGCATCGGTCAACGAGTCGTTGGCGACAGCGAAGCGATCGATCTCGAATCGCTCACGCACGAAAGCTCGGACCACGCGGATACCGGTGATCTGCTCACGAAGGACGCGGTTGACTGCGTCGATACGAACCTGCATGGAGCGAAACCCCGGCACCATCCGAACCACGATGAGCCCCATCGAGATTGCCAGTCCGGGAACCGCGATCATCAATATCCAGGACAGGCCGATATCCTCCCGAAGCGCCATCACCACCCCGCCGATACACATGATCGGCGCCATCACCAAAATGGTGAAGCCCATGACGATCAATAGTTGGACCTGTTGCACGTCATTGGTGTTTCGGGTGATGAGCGACGGTGCGCCGAACTGCCCGACTTCACGTGCCGAGAACGTCCCGACGCGATGCAGAATGGACTTCCGCAGATCGCGGCCCGCACCCATCGCAGCTTTCGCACCGATGAGCACGGCCGCGACCGAGCAGACGATCTGAACCAGCGAGACACCCAGCATCCACATGCCGGTGGACACGATGTAGTCCGTGTCCCCGCGAGTGACGCCGTTGTCGATGATGTCCGCGTTGAGTCGCGGTAGGTAAAGCGAAGCGGCCGTGGCCACGAACTGCAGCACCACCAGTACCGCAATCGAACGCTTGTACGGGGCCAGATAGGTCTTCAGAAGTGGAATCAGCATGACGGCCGGAGGTTACTCGTGCACATATAGAACAGTCTCCACATTTTTCGGGTGTACGAGGCAACCTTCAACCGATCTCGGCTCAGGCCGTGACTGGTTGCTCCTCCTTGGCCTTCGGCCTGGCTGCGTTCAACTTGGCGCCTTCGATGTCGACGTCGGGAAGAATCTTGTCGAGCCACTTCGGCAACCACCACGCTTTGTCGCCGAGAAGCGCCATCACCGAAGGGATGATGACCATGCGGACGACGAAGGCATCGAAGAAGACTGCGGCAGCCAGGGCAAAGCCGATCGACTTGATGAACGAGTCCGGTTCGGCCATGAACGCCGCGAACACGGAGATCATGATGACGGCAGCGGAGGTGACGACGCGTGCGCCGTACTTGAACCCGTTCACGACGGCGTCCTTCGCAGTTGCGCCGTGCACGTACTCCTCGCGCATTCGAGACACCAGGAACACCTGGTAGTCCATCGCGAGCCCGAACACCACACCGATGAGGAAGATCGGCATGAAGCTCACGATCGGTTGCGGGTTACTGATCAACCCCAGGCCACCTTCTTGGAAGATGAACACCGTGGCGCCGAACGTGGCGAGAACGCTGAGCAAGAAGCCGATCGTGGCCGTCAACGGCACCAGAATCGAGCGGAACACCAGCATCAGCAGCACGAACGCCAGTCCGACCACCACTGCCAGGTACGGCACCAACGCGTCCTGCAAGCGCTCGGAGACGTCGATCTCGAGTGCGGTCTGACCCGTCACGCCGTAGGAGACGCCGGTGCTCTCCTTCACTCCGGATTCCGCAGCCCTCAGGTTCTCGACGAGGTCCTTGGTTTCCTGACTGTTCGGTCCACTGGACGGTGTCACGATGATCTGAGCGGTATCGCCGGCCTCGTTCACCGCGATGACCTGTGCGTTGGACACATCCGATTGTTCGTAGATCGCGTCGACGACCTCCTGGAAGGCCGCGGTGCGATCGGCTTCGGCCACATCGGTGGCGTCGGCGATGGTCAGAAGCGGTCCACTCTTGCCCGGTCCGAATCCTTCACCTTCGAGGTCGTAAGCCTTGCGCACGGATGTAGCCGGGTCGGCCGTGGCGATGCTCGGCAGTGCGAGCGAGAGTCCGGTCGTCGGGCCTGCGATGACGCCGAGGAGCACGATGCCGCCGATGAGACCCAGAGCCGGTCGCTTGACCAGGAAGCGTGCCCAACGAAGACCGTTGGTGGGCTTCGCGTTCGGATCCTCGGGGTCGGTGGTGTTGACGAACTTGATCTTGCCTGCGAAAGCCTTGCCCTTGTAGAGGCCGAGCATTGCGGGCAGGAAGGTCAACGCAATCAGTACTGCGGTGAACACGGCAAAGGCCGCGGCCAGACCCATCTGCGAAAGGAACGGAATTCCGACGACGCGTAGCGCGACAAGGGCAATCAACACAGTTGCGCCGGCGAACACGACGGCCGAGCCTGCCGTTCCGACGGAGCGTCCGACGGCTTCCTCCCGGTTATCGGTGAGCGTCAGTTCATGCCGATATCGGGCGAGAATGAACAGTGAGTAGTCGATGGCGACCGCGAGGCCGATCATCACCGCGAGAATCGGGGTGAACGAGGACAGATCGGCGAAGCCGGACGCGGTGGTGATGGCGAGGCTGCTGATTCCGATGCCGACGATGGCAGTGATCAGCGGAAGGCTGGCTGCGGCGGCCGAACCGAACATGATCAGCAGAACGATGGCGGCGACGGCCAGTCCGACGATTTCGGACGTTCCGCCCGGTGGGGAAGCATCCTGGGCGACACTGCCACCGAGTTCGACGGTGAGGCCCGCATCGCGCGCCGGCTGAGCAGCATCGTCGAGTGCGGTACGCAGATCGTCGGTGACGTCGGCGAGTTCGGTGGCGATCGGGACATCGAGCGTGCCGATGTTGCCCTCCGGGCTCAACGGTGACAGCGCTGCGGCGTTCGCGGCCGCGACGTCTGGAGCGGTGCCGTCCTTGGCTGCGAGCTCGTTGTACTGCTCGACGATTGCCTTGTTGCCTGCAACCGGGTTGACCAGCGGCTTCTGCCCATCAGGCTTGGCGGAGGCCTCGACGTCGCCGATCTTGTCGATCTCGGCGATGGTGGCATCGAGCGCTGCGGTGTACTCAGGTGTGTCGAGGCTTCGACCATCAGGCGCTGCGAAAACGTAGTTCGCCGAGACAGCCGTCAGCGGATCTTCGGCGTTTCCGAATCGCTCGGACTGCAGATCGAGTGCCGACTGCGCGGGCGTGCCCGGAATATTGAACGAGTTGGCAGTCGGACCCGAAAGGGTCGACGCGCCGATGCCCGCCAGCACCAGAATCGCGAGCCACAGGGCAATGACTATGCCTTTTCGTCGGTAAGCGAACTTGCCGATTCGGTATAGATAGGTGGCCACTGGTTGGTTCCTCAGTTCGTGTTCGTTGTATTCGGGGCCGGAAGGCCTGCTTGCAGTTGATCGAATGCATCCTCGACGAGCTGTTTGGGCGACAGCAGCCCCGAGGTGTCATTGGTCCAGAGGGTCAGCGCTGCAACGACAGCGGCACCGACGACCATCTGCAGCAGATTCGGATAAAGATCGGTCTCGATGTCGGTGCCGGTTCGTTGCGCGATCGCTTCACCCAGTACGCGGGTGAGCGACTGGTGAACTTCGAGCTTGCGGGCCATCACAGCGGGATTGGACTCGATGAGCTGTGCGGCGGCGAACGTCTCGCCGAGATCACGCTCGGGATCGGTCACGATCGACACCGCGATGTAGCGCAGCGATTCCCAGATCGGTTCCTCCGCCGGCCGCGCACGAAGCATGCCGAACCACTCGAGCGCAGATGTCTCGATGTGATGGAGGACAGCTTCTTCCTTGTTGGCGAAGTAATTGTGAAATGTCCGCGTGGATACGCCTGCCTCGGCAGCGATGGCGTCGGCTGTGACCGCGTCCAGTCCCCGAGCCGTGCCGAGACGGACAGCCGCGAGACCGAGAGCATCGCGGGTTGCCGCCTTCTTCAGGTCACGAAGGCCGGTGTTGGGAACGGTCACTCCACCCAAACTACGGACTTTGCAGAGTTCTGCAATGTTGCACTCGACTGCAAGTATGTCGAATGCATCACAACACCTATTGCTTATGAACTAGGACACATCACTAAGGACTGCTTCACCGTCGTGCCCACGCTGCCGGATCGCTGGTCAGGTCGGAAATGAGCGACGGCAGGTCGTCGTCGGCGATCTCCGCCAACGACACAGTCTCCAGAACGGCACGCATGTTCGATCGCACAGCCAGCCACACCAACCGAAGCGGTTCGGCAGGACCGGGATAGTCGACATCCTCCGGGCGCTGACCCCGAACCGACGCCAACGGACCCTCGACCGCTCGAATGACATCGGCGACGGAAATTTCCGCGGGCGGACGGGCCAACCAGTAACCGCCGTCCGGACCACGCCTACTGCGCACCAAATCGGCTCGCCGGAGATCGGCGAGAACGGACTCCAGGAACTTGTGCGGGATTTGCTGCGCCGTCGCCAGCGCCTCCGCCTTTCCCGGAACTCCACCGGCCGCCGCGAGCTCGAGTAGCGTCCGCACGGCATAGTCCGCCTTGGCGGTAATGTGCACCGTCGGTCCCTTCGTAGAATATCCCCAATTCCTATCATTGGAATAGGAAATGAGCCAGTGCGAGCATCCATGTGGAGCGGACACCCTTTTTGCTAAGCCCTCACCGTTTCTCGCACGCGAACATGGGGGCTTGCTTGGTAAAAACGGCGCGCGCTTACGCCGTCAATTCCGCTGCGATCGCGTCGAGTACGCCAACCAACTGATACCCACCCGATCTGTGCTCGTGCACCGACGTCGAGGGCAGCCGGGCATTGCCAGCAGCACCGCTTTCGACGGCACCGCCCGCCGCTTCTCTGCAAGCACGCGTAGCAGGATAGATGCGCCGAAAGAATGCGCGACGACGCTATCCCCCGACTTCATCGCGTCCAGGTACCTGCGAACAATTGTGGCCCATGCCTCGAACGACATGTCCTCGTCCGGGATGTGCGGCATCTCCACGGCGCACCCGAGTCTCTGCGCAAGTCCTTCTGCGATTGGGCGATCGTCGATGAATCCGCCGGCACCGTGGAAATCGAACAATCTCCGCATGTACTGCGCCCTCCTCGAATCTGGTTGTTCCAGTAGGCAGACCGGGCAGTCGAGTGCAGTCATCGGTCTGTCCTGGCAAGACCTCGCTGCCGCAGCAGACGATGGCCACCTCTACTTGACTGCTGACGCCGCAAGGGCGTGCGATGTGGCGTGCGATAAGTATCTCGATTTGCTGAAAACCTGCAAGAATCGCGCCTACGAACTCGCGCACGTCAAAGGCATGGGTGACTTCGAATCCGGCAGGGCGCTGGCGCGAAAGTGTTCGCTGAAAGCAGTGGGCGGTGACAACAACCTCGTCGACGTCTTGGACAGCCACATTCTCGTAGTCGAATCCATGCACACTGTCTTCCGCAAGTACATCGTCAGCACCGTCGCAACCGACGGGGAGAACGCGTCGAGTTTCAACATCGACGGACCGAAGTAGGAGTCGACGCACCCAGATAGCGCGGGCGAAAACACTGTTCTCTCAGTGCTGTTGGACGATATTGAAGACGTTCCCATCTGGTGCCCGGACGAAGAATCGCGTTACTCCCCAGGGTTCGGTGGTCAACGGGTGCATAATGTCGTACCCATTCTCCTTCGCCTCGGTGAGGGCCTCGTCGATGTCGTCGACCATGATCGAGACGACGGGGTTGGCGGAGGCAGACGCGTCGTGCGTAAGAATTTGGATGTGGGCGCCGGTGCTCGGCGACGTGTACCTGGCGACCCATCCCAGGTTGAACTCTTCGACGCTCAGGCCGAGGTAGTCGGTGTAGAAGCTTCGAGCCTCGCCCATATCGGGTACCGCAATATCGGCGATGATATCGGTGACTTTCATGTGAATTTCCTCCGCGAGGTGAACTTCCTTTCCCAAATCCTGCCACGAGGTCGACGTACATGATCGACGTTCCTCGAATCGGTGTTCCAAGTGCTGGAGTTGATCAGAAAGTCCACGGATCCGGTTGCTTCGACTGTCACGAATCCTAGTGAAGGCGGTTCAGTTTCGGTTGTTCCGTCCTTCGGGATGTCGAGAGGTCGATGGGTGAATCGATGGTGAACGTTGCCGACGGGTAGGTGGCCGTGTCGAAGATGTTCCCCCGGAATTGGCTGTCGCGTCGCCCACTGTCGGTGCTGATCGAATTCGTCTGCACCGCAACCTCACCCGCGGTGAGAAAATTGTCGGCGATGGTGACGCTTCCGATTACTTCGGTGGTCGAACCTACGACCGTGACGTCGGCCCCGTTGAGGACATCCTTGACGAAGTATCCTGCGGCCGTCGTGTTCGCCGCGTCTCCTGCGACCACCTTCACCGTCCGTCGATGTCGTCGGTCGATGCGGCCTGCGCTCCGGATGTGGACACGGTAGCCGCAGGGGCGTCGTCCTCGGCGGCCACTACCCCGAGTGCACCCCACCGTTTCTTGGTCATGCAGCCCCACGATAGTTGCGTCTTCAACTCGACGAGTGGCCTTGCGCTTGGCAAGTTACTGAGAGATTTGTCCGTATGAGCCGGCAGGGCTCGGTCTGGATAGCCGGGACAAAACTCCTCTCGAACTGGAATGCTGGTGTTCGACGATCAAGGTGGTGGCACGTATGCCGGACGAAGTACGACTGATCAACCTCGCTGCCGGCATGGCGGTGACGGCAGCAGGTGCCGCACGCGGATCCCTACGCATGCTGACCCGGCTCCCCGGTCTGTCCGGACCTGCCGAGTCTCTGTCGGTACGCGGCGAGCGGGCGGTAGCTGCGGCCGCTGTAGTCGTGGACGCGCTGCTTCGTGTCACGATCACCAAGGTGGTTGCCGCTGCTCTGGACGAGATCGATTTGACGCGGCTCATCCGAGAGAACGTCGATATCGATGCCATCGTCGAGGGTGTCGACCTGGACAGAGCTGTCGCGAGGGTAGATCTCGACAGCGTGGTCGCACGAGTGGACCTCGACAAAGCCGTGGCGCGGGTCGACATTGCCGCCGTCATCGGTCGAGTCGATCTCGACGCGATCGTCGACACCGTCGACCTCGATCGCGCCGTTGCGCGGGTGAACCTCGATTCCGCGATCGCCAAGGTGGACTTGATCGGACTGGCGAACTTCGTAATCGAGGGCGTCGACCTGCCGGACATCATTCGCGAGTCGACGGGGTCGCTGTCGGCCGAGGCTGTGCGAGGAGTCCGCAGTCAGGGAATGCAGGCCGACGATGCGGTGACGCATTTCGTCGGACGGCTGTTCGGACGCGATCCAGGCCCGGCGACCCCATGAGCCATCCGCAACCTTCACTCGAGGACATGCGGTCGGCCGGGATAGTCACGCGTGGAGTGGCAGCGTTCATAGATCTCGCCGTGGTCGGGGTACTGATGGGATCGGTATATGTCGGTTCCCTCTTCATACAGCTGTTGTTCAGTCCGCAGTCCTTCAACTTTCGGTCTCCGGCGGTATTCCTGTCGATTTCGGTTTTCCTCGCGCTGTCGATCGGCTATCTGACGCTGTGCTGGGCTACGACCGGTCGTACGGTCGGTGCAATTCTGATGGGTGTCAGGCTCGTCTCGCCTCGTCATGGAGTACTGCGGTGGCCGTTGGCGGCGTTACGGGCCGTGCTCTGTGTCGTATTTGCGTTCGGTCTGTTGTGGGCGGCTGTCGACGGGCGCAGGCGATCGTTGCAGGACATCGTGCTGCGCACCTCGGTGGTGTACGACTGGCAGCCGAACGTCGCGTTGGTCGATCCGCACGCGGCTACTGGACAATAGGGACATGGACCCGATCGAAGCACTCCGCGAGATCGCCTACTGGCTCGAACGCTCCCGAGCGGACACGCACCGCGTCAAGGCATACCGACGGGCAGCCGACGTCGTGGAATCGTTGGACGAAGCTGCTCGTTCGGAGCGCAACAGAACCGATTCTTGGTCCGCCCTGCCGGGGATCGGTGCAAAGACTTCCCTCATCATCCGGCAGGCCGTCGCAGGAGAGGTCCCGGAATATCTCGAGGAGAAGCGCGCCGAGGCCCAACCGATCGGCGAGAACAATCTACGTGCCGCGCTGCGTGGTGATCTGCACACCCATTCGAACTGGTCCGACGGCGGAAGCCCGATCGAGGAGATGATGCGAACAGCTCGCAGTCTCGGCCACGAGTACTGCGCACTGACCGACCATTCTCCGAGGCTCACCGTCGCCCACGGACTGACTACGGAGCGCTTACGCCGTCAACTCGACATCGTCGCCGAACTCAACGAGCAACTGGCACCGTTCCGCATCCTCACCGGAATCGAGGTGGACATCCTCGACGACGGGAGCCTCGACCAAGACGAAGGGTTGCTCGCCGAGCTGGATATCGTTGTTGCAAGCGTGCATTCGAACCTTCGTGCCGACTCGGACACCATGACGCGGCGCATGGTCACCGCAATCGCCAACCCCCACGTCGATGTGCTCGGTCACTGCACCGGCAGGCTCGTCGAGGGTGGGCGCGGCACTCGACCGGAATCGAAGTTCGACGCCGCAGTGGTGTTCGAGGGCTGTAAACAGTTCGGCACTGCGGTCGAGATCAATGCTCGACCAGAACGCCAGGACCCACCCGAGCGGCTCATCGACATCGCGCTCGAACGAGACTGCCTGTTCTCCATCGATACCGACGCCCACGCGCCGGGCCAATTGGATTGGCAGGGTTACGGATGCATTCGAGCCGAGCAACAGGAAGTTCCGGCCGAACGCATCATCAACACTTGGGCACTCGACGAACTCCTCGCTTGGACCGGTGGTAGCCGATGAGATTCGGACGAACCCTCACTTGCATAACGACACTCGCCCTTCTCTGCGGATGCACCTCCACCCAGCAGCCCCCAGCGCCGCAGGCACTTCCAACACCATCGCCCGCGTTGGTTCCCGCGCTGTCCGATCCACCGATCAGACTTGCGTACGGTTCGGACAAAGACAACATCGGCGACCTCTATCTCCCCGACAACGGCGTCGACGGGCTCCCCGTTGTAGTTATGGTCCATGGCGGCGGTTGGCAGGCGAAGTACGACATGACGTACTTCGCTCCCATTTCAAAGGCCATTGCCGATCGCGGAATCGCGGTGTGGAACATCGAGTATCGCCGCGGCGTGGACTGGCGGGACACCCTCGCCGACGTCGACAACGCAACGGAAGCACTTGCGAACACCGTTCAGGAAGCCGCTGGTGGTCGATTGGACTTGGACCGCGTACAGGTTGCGGGACACTCCGCAGGCGGGCAACTTGCGGCGTGGATCGCCGGCCGACACACACTCGACGCGTCCGCGCCGGGGGCGCAACCACGCATCCGGCCAGCCAGCGCGACGATCATGGCCGGCGTCCTCGACATGACGCGGGCAGCGACCATCGGCCACGACAGGTTCGTCCCCGCATTCCTCGGAGGCATGCCCGACCAGGTTCCAGACCGGTATCGCATCGCGTCGCCGATCAACCATCTTCCGACCGACGTCGCGGTCACCGCAATTCACGGTGACAGCGACGCGACCGTGTCGGTGAACCAAAGCAAGGTGTACGTCGAGACCGCTCGGTTGGCGGGGGATTCTGCCGAGCTCGAGATTCTGCCCGGTCTGGGGCATGGCGACTTCGTCGATCCCACGTCCATGGCGTGGTCGACGTCGATCGACACGATCGCCGAACACGCTGCATCGCTGGACTGATCGAGCCACTCCCCTGGTACATACTTTGTTCATGATGCGGATGATATGGGTCGGCGTGCTCTCGGTTCTTGCGCTCACTGGTTGCAGTTCGGAGGCGTCGAACTCGTCGAGCGAGGCATCGGCTCCGGCAACCTCGGCGACGTCTTCGGTAACAGCGGGGGCTACTACGACTGCATCCTCGGTTCCCGCCCGCCCCTCGGACGCAGCGGATAGCCCACCGGCCGCGACGCCGAAGCAGTCCCAAGAGCCGGTGCCCGAGGGAGCAAATTCACCTCGGCTCGCGACGCCGCCCACATCCCCCGAGCCGATGCCTGCACCGGAGGCGAATGTGGCTCTACCGCCGGAAGGAACCGACATGCCGCATGGTGAAGCCTTGTACCTCGACATCTGCCAGCGTTTTCTTCCCGCGATCGATGCGTTGGAATCGACAGGTGCCGCTGACAGGGAACAGTCCGTCGTGGGCATGAGAGCGAAAATGGAATCCAATCCGAGTTGGTCGACGGTGTCGGTAGAAGATCAGCAGGCAATCGTGCGCGGACTCAGCGCCGCTGGAAACGGAAGTTGCTGAACGCAACTGCCGTTTCCAAGCACTTCGACCGCTAGGCTCACCCGTACTCAGAGATAAAGCCGCTGGACGAACAATTCGATGTTTTCCCGCACTCGCCCCGCACGCTCTTCGGGAGTGAGGTTCTCGCGGTATCGATTGCCCAGCGCCGGAGTCTTCTTACCTCTCGCATACAGCGAGCAGGCGAGATCGGTGCACATATACGTGCCGACAGTGTTGCCACGTCGACCTGATTCGCCGACTTTTTTCGCCGTCATCAGCGACACGTTCCCCCGCGAATGTGTGGTCGTACAGATCATGCACATCTGGGCACGGTCGGATCCTGTTGTCTCGTAACGCAATGCGATGCCGATGACACCCGCTGGACGCGGAACGACGAGATAACCTCGGCCAGCGTACGAGCTATCGGTCCATCCGAGGAAATCCAGCTCCTCCCAACGTTTCTCGTCGAGGTCACGAGGAAGGCTCATCCGCTTCGTGTCGCCCTTGGAACAATTGACGAACGATGCGCGTATGTCCTGTTCGGTGACAGAGTCCATGGTGATATCACTCCTAGGTAAGTGTCGGCCAGTGTTCGAGTGCGTGGTGAAGGACGTCGAGCACCCTTTTCCACGAGTCCTCGGACTCACGCGGGGTGTACGCGAAGCCGCCCGCAGCCTCGAGTGCGATGAAACCGTGAAACGTGCTGCCCAGCAGTCGGACCGCATCGGTCTCGTCCGGTTCGGCGAGAGTGTAGGCACGCAAGACAGCACGCGACATGGCCGAATGCCGTCGGGCATCACTGGCCGCTGCCACATCCGGATCGAGCTCGAATTGCGTCGAAGCGTAGCGACCCGGATGCTCCCTGGCGTAGTCGCGGTAGGCGTTCGCGAATGCGACGAGTGCGTCCTTGCCCGCCCTGCCGGCCAAGGCGTCGGAGACACGGTCTGCAAGCTCGGACAAGGACGCCACGGATACCCGCTGGCGCAAATCTCGCAGGTTCTTTATATGCGAGTACAGGCTCGCGTCCTTGACGCCGAACGAGCGGGCCACTGCGAGCACTGTCACGTTCTGGAAACCGATCTCGTCGGCAATATCGGCCGCAACCTCGGTCAAGCGAGAAAGCGTCACTCCTGCGCGTGCCATCGAACCCCCTTCAAACTTGCCATCATAGCTGTTTAGCTAGTCACTCTAGGTAGAGTAGAGCAATTTCACGCTTTATGCCACGGATTTCGGGAGCTGTGGTTGCGGAGGGCACGTGATGAAGGCACAAAAAAGCTCCCCACCTGCGTGATGCAGGTGGGGAGCTTTGGCGGTGGCGGAGGGATTTGAACCCTCGGACGGGGGTTACCCGTCACGCGCTTTCGAGGCGCGCTCCTTAGGCCGCTCGGACACGCCACCGCGGAAAACTGTACCGCAGTGACGGCGCGACACTAAATCGCCAGCTCAGCGTGGACGGATCAGTGTCCGGTGAGCTTGTCCTTGATGTTGGAGGCTGCGTCCTTGACCTTCTCCGCGCCGTCCTTGACTGCGGAAGAAACCTGATCGCCCTTGCCCTCGTTCTCGAGGTCCTTGTTGCCTGTGACCGAACCGGCAGCTTCCTTTGCCTTGCCGCCCAGATCCTCGGTCTTGTTCGAGATCTTGTCGTCGAGTCCCATTAGTGCCTCCTAGGCAATGGAGTTACTGAGCGCGGGTACCGCGCCCCTTGCATCAAGGGCTTATCCCGTGGGTGCGGACGCCAAACATGAGAATTTCATAAGCGTTCGTGGGCGAAGAAACTACGCAGCGTGCGAGCGCACTCCTCCTCGAGAATCCCCCCGCGGACTTTCGGTCGGTGTGTGAGCCGCCGGTCTCGAACGACATCCCACAGCGATCCGACGGCGCCCGTCTTCGGTTCCCAGGCCCCGAAGACAACCCTTTCGACACGAGCCAGGACCAGCGCGCCTGCGCACATCGTGCAGGGTTCCAGGGTCACGGCCAGCGTGCACCCTTCGAGCCGCCACCCGTCGCCGTGCACAGCAGCGGCCGCCCGCAACGCCAGAATCTCGGCATGAGCCGTCGGATCGCCGGTGGACTCGCGCGCATTGGCGGCACGGGCCAGTTCGCGTCCGTCGGCGTCGAAGATCACTGCGCCGACCGGAACGTCACGATCGGACGCATCCCCGGCAGCGGCCAATGCCGCTCGGATCAGATTCTCGTCGACCACGCCGGACTACCGAGAAAGCTTGTCCAGAACGGCCGCGAGTTCGTCGGGGAAGCCGAGTCGCTCTGCGATCGAACCGAGCTGCTCGTCCGGATAGAGATCGGTTTCGGCCACGATGATGCCCAGGACCGCTTCAGGCAGGCCTAGATCGGCCAGCAACGCAAGATTGCCTTCTTCCCAGGGCTCGATGTCATCGAGGTCATCCGGGTCGATATCGGGGATATCGACGTTGAGTGCATCGAGTACCTCGGCGGCGATGTCGTAGTCGATCGCGGCGGTGGCATCGGAGATCAGCAAATGTGTGCCCGAAGGCGCGGGCCGGAGAATGACAAAGAACTCGTCGTCGATGTCGAGTAGCCCGAATACGGCGCCCGAACTGCGCATCTCCCGTAGTTCGGTCTCCGCCGCCGACAACGACGTCAGTGCCGACATCGGTAGCGGCGTCACTCTCCACTTGCCGTCTTCCCTGACGACGGCAACGCCGAAGCCGTCCAGATCGTCGTAACTGTTGCTATTCGGACCGTCGTCGTTCTTCGCCTCGGCGGAGCTGTTGCTCCCGCGCTGTGCAGCCATGCGCGCAACGGTAGTCGTGAGGACCTCCGAAAATGAAGTCCGCCGTCAAGAGCCCGTTTGGATCGGTGTGTCAATCTGTTCGGGTGACTACTGCTCCTGTGTGCGTTCTCGGACTCGGCCTGATCGGTGGATCGGTTTTGCAAGCTGCCGTTCGAGGTGGTCGGATCGCATGGGGATACAACCGGTCCGCCGACGCGATCGCCGGCTCTGTCGAGGCGGGTTATGACACCGATACCGATCTGACCGCAGTGCTCACACGCGCCGCTGAGGCCGGTGCGTTGATCGTCATCGCGGTCCCGATGCCTGCCGTCGATGCAATCCTCGCTGCCATTGCAGAGCATGCGCCCAACAATGCGCTCACCGACGTCGTCAGCGTGAAAGCCGAGGTAGCAGCGGCGGTGTCACGACGGGGTTTGTCGGAACGGTACGTAGGCGGGCATCCGATGGCCGGCACCGACCAGTCGGGTTGGTCCGCTGCCGATCCGGAACTCTTTCGCGACGCAGTCTGGGTTGTCGGCGTCGACGACGGCGTCGATCCGCAGGTGTGGCGTGAGGTGGCGTCGCTGGCACTCGACTGTGGTTCGGTCGTCGTGCCCGTCGAAAGCGGCGAGCACGACCGCGCTGTCGCCCGGATCTCACATCTCCCGCATCTCCTGGCCGAGACGCTCGCCCTTGTCGGAGCCTCCGGCAGTCCGTTGGCGCTTGGGCTGGCAGCGGGTTCGTTTCGTGACGGAACACGCGTCGCGTCGACGGCGCCAGCCCTGGTTCGTGCAATGTGCGAGGCGAACTCCACCGCCCTCACCGAAGCGCTCGACGAAGCGCTCGACGTGCTGACCCGGGCCCGCGAGGAACTGACGACGGACGGGTCGACGCGCACGCTCGTGACAGCCGGGCATCGCGCGCGCACCCTCTACGAGGAGCACCAGCGGTTCGACATCACCGGCATCGAACCGGGTGATGATCATTGGCGCGAAAAATTCGGCTCCGCGGGAAGAATAGGCGGCGTGATCCGTCAGATCCGCTCGGCAAGCCCCGGGTAGTCGAGCACGAAACCGTCGGAATCGACCTTCAACGTGGATGTCGAGACCGGTGAAAGAACGTGGATGCCGTCGGCGCCACTGCTGTAGGTGAGTTCGGCCTGCTGGATGGACAAGTCGAGCAAGTTGACGTAGATCACCGGAACCTGCACTTCGGAGGCATCGGTGTGCAACTCGAGTCGGCGGATCGGCAGCGTATTGAAGAACGGGCTGAAGCTGACGTCGACATCGAGTGCGCCGTTGTAGGTGGACCGCTGATGGTTCGAGGAGTTCTCGATCATCCAGTAACCCTCGTCGTCGCGACTCACCGAAGCCTGCTTTTCGCCGCCTGCGACAAATGTTCGCAGCGAGAGCCTGCTGGTGACGCCTTCTTCGTCGGTCACCAGGTCGTACGACGCGCTGAATGCGGGATGCTCCGCGCAGGCGCCGCCGATAATTCGGCCGGCTGCCTTGATGCGGTTTCCGCTCAGCTGAACGCGTACCGACTCCATCCGGGGAGCTTCGGGTGCCCGCCACGTCAAGATGGCAGGAAAGGCCAGCGCCGACGAACCCAGGGGTTCTGGAGTGGAGCCCGCGGAAGGACCTGGTTTTGCTGGGGGGGAAACGCGTTGTTCACCCGGGGCTGGAGTGGTCACCCGACTACGGTAAGCGACAGGTGGCCCTTTAGAACAAGCGGTAGCGACTTTTATCCTCCGGGTACGGCTGACGGAGTCCTGGTTCTGCCGGTTCCAGGCGTCTCAATCCGACATTTCGGGCACATTTGCGGTGGTGTCGATTACATCGAACCTGATGTTCGAAACTGCTCACCTTAACTAGGGTTGTCGTCGTGACTGCAGGTGACTTCGATTTCGCGCACTCCGACCAGGCGGCGAAAAGTAGACGGGACAAGGCGACGGCTCTCGCACGTTTCGTCTGGGAACGCGGCATGGACGCCAAGGAGCTTCTCGGGCTGACCGACGCCGCTCGACGCAAGCTCGCTCGTGCAGCCGACATTTCTCCGCCGAGCACGATGGAGACGTGGACCATTGCTGCCGAGTTGGTGGACAGCAAGTGCGCGTGGGCGCTCGCGAACCCGAACCATCCCGCGGCCGAGCCGAAGCACGCCGACGAGAAGATCATGTGGGTGAAACCGCCGATCACGCCATGGACATAGGGCCCGCCGGAGTTCAATACTCCTTAAACGCGGACGCCTGAGCACCTTGTGTAGCCGAGGCCTGAGTATTGAGCCCTGTGCACCAACTCGGATACACGCGGAACCCCCGCTTGCCCGGCCGCTTCCCTGAGGTGATGGCAAGTTCGGCAAGATGCGCGCAGGTGAACCGAAACACGCCGCGTCGGCCTCGCTGTTCCACGAAGACAAGCAAGCCCGCTGCGAGATCGTCATCGCTGAACGGCATCGTCGTTCCGTCCGTGTCTCGCTGCCAAAAGCTCACGAAAGCCCCCGGCTTGGTGGGGGTGTTTCGCGCAGTCCGGATATGCCACACCTCGTCGCAGATCTGGGCAATGCCCGACTCGTAGTCACTGTTGTGCATCCCGGGAGTCACCGCGGCGGCGGTCAGGCCCGCCTGGGCTGCATAGGCCTCGAAAGCACTGAACGGCACGCAGCCAAGCTATCTCACCCATCACGCCATGGACCTAGGTCGCTTCGCGACTAGACAAGGCTGGTTTCCCACGCGTGGTGTAGTTCGGCGAACTTGCCGTGCCGGGCGATGAGTTGATCCGGAGTCCCATCCTCGACGATTTCACCGTTCTCCATCACCAGGACGCGATCGGCGATCGCAACCGTCGACAAGCGGTGCGCGATGATCAATGCGGTCCGCCCCCGCAGAATTGTTTCGAGGGCGCGCTGCACCAACCGCTCACTCGGGATGTCGAGGCTCGAGGTCGCCTCGTCGAGGACGATCACCGCCGGCGCGGCCAGGAACACACGGGCGAATGCGACGAGTTGCCGCTGCCCGGAACTGAGCCTGCCCCCTCGTTTACGGACGTCGGTGTCGATTCCGTCGGGAAGCGTGGCGATGAACGCCGTGAGCCCGACGGCATCTGCTGCTGCCCGCACGTCCTCGTCGGTGGCGGTGGGCCTGCCGAGTCTGATGTTGTCGGCGACCGAGCCGGAGAACAGGAACGACTCCTGGGTCACCATGACGATGTGCTCGCGCATGTTCTCGTCATCGAGTCTGCGTAGGTCCACTCCGTCGAGGCTGACCGTGCCCTCTGTCGGATCGTAGAACCGTGCGAGAAGCTTTGCGAGAGTGGACTTTCCTGCACCGGTTGCACCGACCATCGCCACGATCTGACCAGCCGGCACGTGCAACGAGAATTCCGGCAGCACCACGCGGTCCGTATTGCACGCGAACCGCACATGATTGAAGTCGATGTCCCCCTGCGCAGAGCGGAGCAACACCGGATCTTTCGACGTCGGCACCGACGGCTCCTCCTCGAGTACTCCGGAAATCTTCTCGAGTGCAGCCGCAGCGGACTGATACGAGTTGAACACCTGCGCCAGTTCGTCCAACGGTCCGTAGAAGCGGCGCAGATACAACACGTATGCCGCGAGCACGCCGATATCCATGTGTCCGTTGATCACTCGGTAACTGCCGAACACCACGATGATCACGAGCGTGAGATTGCCGATCCACCGAACGATGCCGGTGTAGCTCGCCATTCCGCGCAACGCGGACGTCGTCGCATCTCGGTATTCACTGTCCTCGACCTCGAGGATCGCATCGTTGCGCTGCTCCCGGCGGAAGACCTGCACCGCGCGAATGCCACCCATCGACTCGACGAAATGAACGACGACCTTCGCGATCGCCACCCGTGTGCGTCGATAACCGGTGCGTTGCCTGCGCTGCGACCACCGCGTCACCAGCACCAGCGGAACGAAGCCTGCCAACACCACAAGCGCAAGCGGTACATCGAGATACACCAGAATGACCGCGATGGTGACGATCGACAGAACCGCGGACAATGCGTCGTTCAAAGCACTTTCGAGCAACGCCTGCAGCGATTCCACGTCGCTGGTCAATCGCGATATGAGCCGGCCCGAGGTGTACTTCTCGTGGAACGACAAGCTCAACTGCTGCGCGTGCACGAATACGCGTTTACGCAGATCGAACAGGATCGATTGACTGAGCCGCCCGGACACGATCAGAAACGTGTACGTGGTAATCGCACCGAGAACGCCGAAACCGATGTAGCCCAGCACCGTCCACACCAGCGGCATCCAGCGGCCGTCCTGTGCAGCGGAGATCCCGTTGTCGAGCGCGTACGCGATGAACAGAGGACCGGCGACGAACGCCAGGTTGTCCACGATGATGACCGTCAGCGCCAGCAGCGCCTGCTTCTTGTACGGGCGAACCAACGACGCCAACAGTCGACGAGACCTCGCCGCCAGAACCAGGTTGCCCGTCGAATCGACGTCGGAATCCTCGTTGCCGACGCCGCGCCAATCACCGACCTTCTGCTGCTCAGCCATCGATCGAACCCATGACGTGGCGGTACTTCGGCGACGATGCCAGAAGGCGCTCGTGCGTTCCCTGTTCCACAATTCTTCCGTTCTCCAAATACAGCACCCGATCTGCAAGCGCAGCAGTCGACGGCCGATGCGCGACCAGCAGCGTCGTCGAATGAGTCAGGACGCGTCGTAGATCGTGTTGAACCAAAGCCTCGGTGTTGACGTCCAGCGCTGAAAGCGGGTCGTCGAGCACCAGAATTCGCGGCTTGCCGAGCACCGCCCGCGCCAGGGCCAATCGCTGACGCTGGCCACCGGACAGGCTCATCCCCTGTTCACCGATTCGAGTGTCCAGCCCCCAGGGCAGCTGACCCACGAACTCGACGGCATGAGCGATTTGCAACGCTTCCTCGACGTCGGCGTCCGATGCGCCCGGCCGGCCGAGCGCGATGTTCTCGCGCACGCTCGCCGAGAACAGGACCGGATCCTCGAACGCCACCGACACCACCGAGCGTAGGTCCCCGAGCGCCAACGTCCTGATGTCGATACCGTCGATCGTGATCGCACCCGCGGTCACGTCGTACAGTCGCGGCACCAGATTGGTCAGCGCAGTCTTGCCACTGGCCGTCACCCCGACGAGCGCGACCGTCTCGCCCGGTTCTATCCGGAAGTCGACATCGGTCAGCAGCGGTGCCGACGCGTCGGGAAACGTGAACCCGACGCCATGGAACGCCAACGTTCCATGCACGCGCTCCGGAAGCGGCACCGGCGCAACAGGTTCGCTGATCGTCTCGGGTGTGTCCATGATTTCCCAGTAACGATCTGCGGCCGTGCGTGCATTGTTCAACTCGGCAAGCAGAAATCCGAATGATTCGATCGGCCATAGCAGGAAAGACACGATGGCCATCGACGCGACCAACATTCCTGCTGTCATCGTGCCTGCCACGATCGAGTAGGTCCCGAACGCGAGCATCAGCCCGATTCCGATCGGCGGTATGCCGACGATCAGCGACCACAGGATCGCGAGATATCTAACTTTCCGCAGTTCGGTGCCCCGCAGCGTCGCCGCTTCGGAAAGGAATCTACGACCCAGATGCGCGCTCCGGCCGAACGCCTTGAGCACCCGGATGCCCTGAATGGACTCCTCGACGGTCGTCGTGACGTCGCCTGCCTGATCCTGCGCATCGCGCGCGAGAACGCGATAGAGCGACTCGAACCGCGCGCAGATGATCACCAGAGGAACAGCTGTCACGGCCATGATGAGACCGAGCTGCCAGGACTGCACGAACAGAACGCCCAACCCGACAACCAGCGTCACCGTGTTGATGATCAAGAAGGGGCCGATGAAGGCGACGAACCGTCGTAGCGCCGAGAGGTCCGCTATCGCGCGTGAGAGCAACTGGCCGGACTCCCAGCCTTCGTGCGCGGACACCGACAGCCGCTGCAACTTCTCGAAGACGGCTGCCCGCGCCGAAATTTCGAACTGACTCGACGGCCCCGACACCAGATAGCGCCGAATCCAGATACCCACGGCGTCGATGGTGCCCAGCAGCAGGATCAATGCTGCAGGCCACCACACGCCCGCGACGTTGCCCTCGGTGATGGGGCCGTCGATGACGCCCTGGATCACGAGTGGAATCGCCAGCCCAGTGAGAGTCGCCACCAATGACACGGCGATCGAGACGAAAAAATACCACCGATACGGTGCGATGAACGGCAGAAAGCGGGCCAACGAACTGCGTTCCTCAGGATTCGAGGACGACGAATCGACCGTCCCTGTCTCGGGCTCGAGCACACTCGTCGACACTTCAAACTCCTTCGCACTGTCAGAGGAATGGTTTCACTCCACAGTTCTTCGACCAACCGATTTTCGGGCCGCCACATTCCACGGCACGGGAACTCGTACGCCTTACCGTGCGCCACGCCTAACCTGTCGGAGGTCTCGAGTAACCTTCTGTATGAATTTGGTTCTCGATCAGTTCCAGTAGCCGATCAGTACCAAAAGCCGATCAGTTCCAAGCTTCACAGAAGGGTGCCCGTGAGTTCACGATCGATGGTCGGGCTGTTCGCCGGGATCGGCGGGCTCGAGTTGGGGCTTTCGGAGCAAGGTTGGTCCACCGAACTGCTGTGCGAGATCGACCCTGGCGCACAGGCCGTTCTCGGCGCTCGATTCCCCGACACTCCCGTGCACAGTGACGTGACGAAGTTGCGATCGCTGCCTTCGGGTACCGAGTTGGTCGCGGCGGGGTTCCCTTGCCAGGACCTGTCTCAGGCCGGCCTCACTGCGGGTATCACCGGGTCTCGTTCCGGGCTCGTCGACGAAGTATTTCGGCTCGTCAAACGACGCCAGGGGCCGCGTTGGCTCCTCATCGAGAACGTCCCCTTCATGCTGCAACTGAGCCGGGGCGCGGCGATGCGTCACATCACCGACGCGTTGTCCGATCTCGGTTACATGTGGGCTTACCGCGTCGTCGACGCTCGGTCGTTCGGGCTTCCGCAGCGGCGCCAGCGTGTTTTGATGCTGGCCTCGCGCACCGAAGATCCGCGAGAGGTGCTGTTCGGGCAGGACGCCGGTCCCGTGCCCGAAGGCGACCCGAGTGAGCAGCCGTGTGGTTTCTACTGGACCGAGGGCACGCGTGGGCTCGGTTGGGCCATCAATGCCGTCCCGACGCTCAAGGGCGGATCTTCGATCGGCATCGCCAGTCCACCTGCTATCCGGTTGCCGTCCGGGGAGATCGTGACACCCGGCATCATCGGCGCCGAACGTCTGCAGGGCTTCGACCCCGATTGGACGGCGCCCGCGCTGTCGCTGCCCGGGGTACGGGCCGGCCATCGGTGGAAGCTCGTCGGCAATGCGGTCAGTGTGCGGATGGCGTCGTGGGTCGCCTCGCAACTGGATCGGCCGGAGCCGCACGACGACTCCGAGGACACCCCGCTTTTACCTGGGCAGGCCTGGCCGACGGCCGCCTGGGGACGCAACGGCTCTTCGTTCCGAGTCCACCGATCCACCTGGCCGGTGCACGAGCCGTACGAGGACCTCAGCGACTTCCTCGACGACTCTCGGTTGTTGTCCGCTCGGGCCACCGCGGGCTTCCTCAAGCGCGCGAAGATGGGCAACCTTCGATTCGTTCCGGGTTTTCTCGACGACGTGGAGAGCCACCTCGACCGCATGGGCGGGCACCCCACACCTCGCGCCGCATGAGCGATCACTTGTTTCCAGACCCCCCTGCGCTGGCGCGACCATTGACGCTGGCCGGAGACAAGCCATCTCCGAGCGCAGACCGCAGCGACAAGAAGAACTACGCCCAACGCTTGTCGAACCATCTCGCGCAGACGGTGGCCGACGCATTGCGACCCCACTATCCAGGAATCACTCCCGACGCGATGGGAATGGGCCAGGAAGCGCAGGTCGACGTCGCAAAAGGCCGTAAAAGACTCGACGTCAAGGCGCTAGACCCGACGCTGGGCCTGATTCTGTGTGTGTCGATCAAGACCTACAGCTTCCAGGACTACAGCCCGAGGACCGGCAAGTTGGGGCGTTGGACCAAGAACATCGTCCGAAACGATCACGAACTGCGCGGTGAGGCAATGGTGTTGCATCAGCGTCAGCCGTACAGCGTCCTGATCGCGGTCATGTTCGAGCCGCTGTCGACGTGTGACGACGGAGATGCGGCGAAAGCGAGCGACATCGGCAAGTCCTCGTTCGCGCATCATGTGACGACGCTGTCCAAACGATCCGGCCGCGGAAAACGTCCAGTCGTCGGCGGGACCGGGAAAATGTGGGTCGATCTGGGCGCCGAGGACACGCGTTACGACCTGTTCGAGAAGGTGTTCATCGGCCTCTACGAGCCGGACGGCCCCGATCGCGGTGAGGTTCGGTTCTTCGACGTCGACGAGTCCCCACCGCGGAACGGACGTCCTTCCGACGCCCAGACATTGTCGTTCGATGAGTTCGTCGCACTTGTGCACGGTGAGGTCGAGCGCAGAAACCGATTTGCACCCAACTGGTCCGAACCCGAAGACAGCGAAGACAGCTAGTTCATATGGCCGATCGTCCCCGCACCGATGCCGCAACCAGCGCGCGTCTGAGCAAGCAGCGTCGGCGCGATACAGGCCCCGAACTGGCACTGCGTCGTGAACTCCATCGCCGTGGCCTGCGGTACTTCGTCGATCGGGCTCCGCTGAAGGGCTTACGTCGGCGCGCCGACGTCGTGTTCCCACGACGCAGAGTGGCCGTGTACGTCGACGGTTGTTTTTGGCACAGTTGCCCTGTTCACGCCACCTCGCCCCGCAACAATGCGCGGTGGTGGGCCGACAAACTTGCCGCCAATGTGGTCCGCGACCGTGATACCGATTCCCGATTGGATGCTGCGGGGTGGACCGTCGTTCGCGTATGGGAGCACGAGGCGGCCCGAGACGCAGCCGACAAGGTCACTCGGGCGCTCGACGAAGACGGCTCCGCGCCGCCGGAGAACTAGAGTGGCGGGAGTGACGCGACGGAGAGCCACCCTACTGATGGTGATTTCGATAGTCGCCGGACTGTTGTACTCGGCATGGGTGGCGGAGTTCTTCCTCGACACAGGATTGGATCCGGCGCACTCGTTTCTCAGTGAGCTCGATGCCGCCGATCAGCCTTACAAGGAATTCTTCGGCACGGCCGATCTGATCACCGGGCTGCTCCTCGTCCTCGCCGCGGTCCTGGGGTTGTGTTGGATTCGACGACATCGCCTCACGACACTCGGCTGGATCGCTCTCGGCATTTTCGGGATTGCCACGATCGCAGATTCCCAATTGCCGATCGAGTGTGTGGCCGAGAACGACCCCAGCTGCCCTGTCGAGCCGAGCGGTCTCTTTCCACAGTTGCACCACATTCATGCGCTCACCAGCACGATCGCAGTGTTTGCCGTGTTCACCGCCATGCTCGCGTTCACGATAGCGTCGTTTCGGTACCGGTCGATGCCGCTTCTGCGCACTGCCGGCACCGCAGTTCTGATCGTCACGTCGGTGGCGACTGCGTGGTTGATGATCGCCGACAACCTGCCAGGCGAGTACGGACTCGGTATCGCGCAGCGGATTCAAGTCGGGGGAATGTCGCTGTATCTCGTAGTCCTCGGCGCGAGCGTAGGCCGCGACGGGGTTCGGTGGACATGAGGGTTGTGTGCGGTTCGCCACCGAGAGTCGCTCTGAGAAGGTAGCTTTCCGGTGTATGTCGGGAAAAGATCGAGCACTGGGCATCGTCCGAAATCATTGGATATCCATCATCCTGGTGATTCTCGCGGCGGTATTCATCGCCCAGAACCGGTATAGCACCACCATCGAGCTGTTCTGGCTGCACGTCACCTCACCACTGTGGTTGATTTTGCTGGTGCTGTTCGCTGTCGGGTTCGCGGCAGGTCGCCTCAGTGCCGGGCGCAAGGTTCCGAAGAAATAGACTTCGGCCTATGTCGTTCACCCCCACCTCACTTGCCGGTACCAAGACCGAGCAGTACGCCCAATTGGTGCAGCAGGCTCTAGCTCTGGTGTCCGGGGAGTCGGATCGCATCGCCAATGCCGCCAACATTTCGGCTCTGGTCTATCACGCGCTCCCCGAGGTCAACTGGGCCGGTTTCTACCTGTACGACGGCGTCGAGTTGGTGGTCGGACCGTTTCAGGGGCAGCCTGCGTGTGTGCGCATCGCACTCGACAAAGGAGTGTGCGGGGCCGCAGCCACAACCCTTACGACACAGCGTGTCGAGGACGTCCATGCCTTCCCCGGACATATCGCCTGTGATGCTGCCACGCGATCGGAGTTAGTGGTTCCGCTCACCCGCGATGGCAAGTTGATCGGAGTCTTCGACCTCGACAGCCCCAGACCGAATCGGTTCGATGCCGACGACCAAGCCGGTCTCGAAGCACTGGCGCGCGTGTTTCTCTCCTCACTGGGCGAGCACTGACTCTGCAGCCTCCGACGCGGCCTCGAAGTACCACGCGATCACCAGCGCGCCCGGGTCGGTGACACCGCGGGCCGCCTCGCCGACATACGACGCGCGACCGCGGTTCGCGGTCAATTCGCTGGTGGATGCGGCACCTCCCGTTGCAGCCACGGCGGCGGCGTGGAGCCCGGCCACCAGGGACGTTGCTTCTTCCAACGCTGCCACGGCAGGAGCAATGGCGTCGACCATGGTCTTGTCGCCGACCTGTGCGCCGCCGAGTTCGGTGATGCTGTCCAGCCCGTGCCGTGCAGCGCGCACGATGGCGTCGAGGTCTACGGTCTCACCGAGTTCACGGTAGAACTGCCGAAACCATAACCCGAACAGTGCACCGGATGTTCCGCCCGCGTGACCAAGGTACGCCTCGGACACTGCCTCGAATACCGTTGCAGCCGGCAGTTCTTCGCGGATACTGTCGAGATCGAGCCGACGAAGCGCGGCGGCCATGTTGGTCCCGAAGTCCCCATCCCCGGCCCTCCGGTCCAGATCTGTCAATGCCGGCTCTTCATCGAGCACCCGCCGCACCCAACTCGACACCCACTTGCCAACGAATACGCTTGTCTCACTGCTCGTTACGCTAGGGGTGAAGCCCGGACCGAAGCCACCTCGTTCGCCGACGCCGCGGAACTCCGATTGCGCGGCATTGGGCCACCCGGGCGCGGATGTCGGAGCATCCCACAGTTGGAGGATCTCCTCGTCGACATGGACGAGCGTGATCGAAGCGCCTGCCATGTTCAAAGCCGTCACGAAGCTTCCGACGAGGGCGCGAGTTACAGTTATTCCCTTGTCCGACAAGCACTCTGCCAGCTCACCGAACAGTAGATGCAGTTCCAGCGGATGGGTACCGCCCAGACCGTTGACGAACGCGAGCACGGTGGCGCCGCGTTCGAGCGCGAGCGAAGCCACCACTGCGCCCGCCAACTCGGCGACGATCTCCCGCGCCGACATCGTCGGAACGCGAGAGGTTCCGCGCTCGCCGTGGATACCGATGCCCAATTCGATCTCGTCCTCGGGCAGGTCGAACGACGGTGAAGCCGAACCTGGAAGAGTGCACGGACTCAGAGCCACCGCCATGCTGCGCGAATTCGATACCACCCGTCGACCGAGCGCTGCAACCACATCGAGCGAGTCACCCCGTTGCGCCGCTGCACCACATACCTTTTCGACGACGACCGTCGCTGCAGTCCCGCGGCGACCGGGGCCGTCACCGTCGGACCGTTCGGTCGCGACGTCGTCGTCGACCAGAACGAAATCCGTTTCGATACCGTCCTCGCGCAACAACTCCCGCGCGATATGGAAGTTCATCACATCGCCGGTGTAGTTCTTGACGATGTGCAATACGCCGCCGCCTGCACTGATCGCCTTGGACGCTTCATGGACCTGCAGCGCGTTCGGCGAGCTGAACACCAGCCCCGGGCAGACTGCCGTGAGCATCCCCTCACCGATGAAGCCTGCATGCATCGGTTCGTGGCCTGATCCGCCGCCTGACAACAAGGCGACCTGGCCTTGCGGGATTCGATCGCGTCGGGATAGGAATCCTGGATCCGGGTGCCACGCAATGTCGCCGGTGGACGCCACGAGCCCGCGGATCGCATCGGCGACGAACATGTCGGCGGAGTTGACGAACATGTCGGCGGAGTTGACGAACATGTCTCCACCCTAGCCAGGCGGTCCTGGTGGAGGGTTTGGGTTGGCAACGGTGGCCCAGAATGTTCTAGCGGCGTCTTCCCGCGAACACCACATAGAGCACGCGCAAGAACAAGATCGCACTGACGAGAATCAAATTGAAGCCGAAGATCTCGTAGAGCGTGATCGACTCGGCAACCTGCGGCCCGCCAGGATTGGCCAGCAGTACGACGGCCATGATTCCGGCGACCCCGCCGAGGAACGCTAAGACGACCTGGTTGACCAGTCCCACGATCAGCTTGCGGTCGCGCGCGTCGGAGAACAATCCGAGGTTCACCTTCAGCCGTCCGGCCTCGAGCGATGACGCGACGCGGTCGAGCTGTCGGGGCATCCGGCGCAGAATGGGAAGCATCGTGATCAGCTCGTCTTTCGCAGCCTCCTGCAGCGACTGCGGAGAGAGACTGTCGGCGAAGTGCTGCGAAGCGAACGCGCGGGCCTCTGTGACCATGCTGAGTCCGGGTGAGATGGCGGAGACCGTCCCCTCCAGCGTCCCGATTGCTCGGAAGGCCCCGGCGACCTCGTTCGGCATCACGAGCGCATAGTCGGAAACCAGTCGGATCAGATCTACGAACATATCGGCGCTGGGCTCTGCGCCCGGGGACATGTAGAGCGCCAGGAACCGCCCGATGCTGCGGCGCAGAGCATCCTCGTCGAGGTTTTCGGGCCGCGCCACGAACCCGAGCAATGCATCGCACACCTGGTCGGGGTTGTTTCGTTCGATTGCGAGCATGAACTGCCCGAGACCGGCGCGCAGATGTGAGTCGATACGCCCGACGGAGCCGCAGTCGATGAACGAGACCCTCCCGTCGCCCATCAGTACGATGTTTCCAGGGTGGGGGTCCGCGTGAAAGACCCCATCGACGATTACCTGGCGCAACAGCGAGTCGAACAGGGTGTGGGCCAGGCGTTCGCGCTCGGCAGCGGTGAATCCATCGAGGGCACCGGGCGCGGCCAGAGTCTTTCCTGAAGTGAACTCCATGACCAGCACCCGGCCGGTGGAATAGTCCGGAAACGGTTTGGGAACGACAATTTCAGGCGTCGACTCGTGGGTGCTGACAACTGCCCGCAGGGAGGCCAGATTGCGAGCCTCGAACCGGAAGTCCAGTTCTTCGCGCAGCGCGTCGGCGAATCCCTCGGTCAGCGCCGAGATCCCGATGGAACGCCCCCACGATGTCGACAGATCGAGTTTGCGCGCTGTTCGGGTGGCGATCTGAAGGTCCCGTTCCACTAGCGGTCCGATACCTGGCCGTTGCACCTTCACGGCCACCTCTTCACCCGTGTGCAGGCGTGCGCGGTGGACCTGCGCGATCGACGCAGCGGCGATTGGCTCGCGGTCGATGTGCGCGAATACGTGCTCCGGGTCATGGCCCAACTCGTGGTGCAAGATTCGGGTGATGTCTTCCCAGCCGACTGGGGCGGCTCGCTGTTGCAACCGGGACAGCTCGTCGAGGTACTCGGCTGGAAGCAGATCCTTGCGGGTAGAGAGCATCTGGCCGAATTTGACGAACCCGACGCCTGCTTCTTCCATGGCACTGCGCAGTTCCCGAGCTCGAGCGTGCCGCTGCTCAGGTGTGCCTCCGAACGGCCCCCCTCGCACGCGCGCGGTACGGGGCAGGCCGTGCTTGAACGCCACTGCGATGAGTTGCGCTCCGCGCCGTGCCATGGTGATCTGCCTTCGGAACGCTCGCACCATCTGGTCTGGGCGGTCGAGGCTGCCCTGGGGGACCAGCAACTCCATGAGTACCAAGAACAGCAGTGCAACCAGGACGACAATGCCGATCTGCAGTGGGATGAAGGCCAGCCGATTCGAGGATTGTTGCCACACAACCTGAGACTCGAATCCCAACTCGGTGCCAAGGGCGACGACCGCGGCCGATATCGACCGCACCAGCCCGACCCGGAGGCCGACCAGTCGGCGAGCGACTGTCGTAATCAGCGCGACCGCCAGGATGGTGACCACACCCGCTGTCAGTACGCTCGTTGCCGTCTCGCCCACGGTGACACGCCCCTCGCTCGAACCGAATCCTCGCAGCCTAGCGGTGCCACCGGGTGTACTCGTGGAGCGCGGGCATTTCACTGCCTCGCACCTCACTTGCTCGATTTGCTGATCGTTCTGGATCCGATCACCGATAGGGTGACGGCATGGAATTCATATACAACGCCGTGGTGCTTGTGCACCTTGTCGCAATGGCCGCCATCGTGGGTGGTTATCTCACAGTGATCAAGGCACCGCGCATCACCGAGGTGATGGTGTGGGGCGCGCGGATCGCGTTCTTGGCCGGCATCGTCCTCGTCGGATTGGGCGAAAGCGTGGATTCTCTGGGCAAGGACTACAACATGGGGAAGATCGGCGTGAAGTTGCTCGTCGGCTTGGCCGTCGTCGCCTGTGCCGAGATCGCCCGCGCCCGGCAGAAGCGCTCCGAGCCAGTGGTGAACCTGGTCCATGCTGCCGGTGGACTGGCAATCGTGAATGTAATTGTGGCTGTGCTCTGGAACTAGCGGGCGGTGAATCGACCGGCACTGCGTCGACCCTGCGCCTATTTCGGTCATAGGCAGATCCGATTAGCCGAAGGTAACCTTTGCCCGTGCCAGACAACAAGCAGCGAAATGTCATTCTCACCGGCGGAAACACCGGTATCGGTTACTTCACAGCACTCGAACTGGTCAAGCAGGGCGACCACGTCACGTTGGCCTGCCGAAACCTGGACAAGGCGAACAGGGCAGCAGAGAAAATCGCCGCGGAGGCACCGGAAGGTTCTGTCCACACTGCACACCTCGATCTCGCCGACCTTGGTTCGGTCCGCGAGTTCGCCGAGTCCGCCCCGAAGAGTCTCGACGTACTGATCAACAATGCGGGCGTGATGATGCCGGCGAGAAGAGCGGGAACCAAGGATGGTTTCGAGCTCCAATTCGGAACGAACCACCTGGGACACTTCGCATTGACCGGCCATCTGCTGCCGAATCTGCGTGCAGCAGATCACGCAACGGTCGTGACCGTCTCCTCGGTTGCGCACAAGCAGGGACCGAAGTTGGACTTCGAAGACCTACAAGCCACCAAGGGCTATCAACCGCAGCGGATGTATGCCAATTCGAAGCTCGCGAATCTATTGTTCGCTCTCGAACTGCAACGCAGGCTGGACAGGGCCGGAATCCCGATCACCAGCAATGCAGCGCACCCGGGTATTTCCGAGACTGCGCTTTACACCAGCCCGGACGGTTTGGGGAGTTCGAAGATCGCCGCCCTCGCCGCTTCGATCGGGCTCAAGTTCATATCCCAGTCCGCGCGCGCAGGCGCTCTTCCCACCCTGTACGCCCTCGAGAGCGGCGGGCCGGGCTCGTACAGCGGCCCGAGCTCGTTGTTCGAATCCAGGGGTGTCCCGGGCCCTGCCAAGATTTCGTCCAAAGCTCAGGACGCGGAGCTTGCCGAAAAGCTTTGGCACGCAAGCGAAAGACTCACCGGGATCACGTACGACTTCGGGAAGTAGCTGAACGCTCGTGTGCAGCAACTACTTCCCGCATGACAGCCGGCCGACCGGACAATCTCGAACGAACGGGAGCACGCAGTGATCGACAAGGACAGCATCGTAAAGGCACTGATCGAGGAGTGGGCATCCATCGACGCGCTGGTGCGCGAACTGGACGAAAACCAGTGGGCCGCTGCCACGCCCTGCCCGGGCTGGAGCGTCCACAATGTGATCGCGCATATCGTCGGCACCGAACTCTCGCTCGCCGGGCAAACGCCTCCTGAATCCGACGTCGACGTCAGCGCACTCGCGCACGTACACAACGACATGGGCGTGCTCAACGAAAAGTGGATTCAGGCGTTCAGTCAACTGACCCCCGCCGAGTTGATCGAACGGTTCCGGACGGTCACGGGCGATCGTGCTCGGGCCCTCGAAGCAATGTCGGACGAGGACTTCGCCGCGCCGTCGTGGACCCCTGCCGGACAAGCGACGTACGGACGATTCATGCGTATCCGAGTGTTCGACTGCTGGATGCACGAGCAGGACATCCGCGACGCCATCGGGACGCCCGGCGGTATGGACAGCGTCTCCGCCGACTACTCGGTCGACGAAATCGTCCAAGGACTCGGATACATCGTCGGCAAACTAGGCAAAGCACCCGAAGGCTCGTCGGTCACCTTCGACCTGACCGGTAACCGGCCCCGCCGAGCACACGTCGACGTCACCGGGCGAGCACAGGTCGTCGAAGAACTGGCAGGCCCCGCGACGGTCACGATCGCGCTTCCGACCGGAGATTTCACCCGCCTGTGCGGTGGCCGGATCGACGCTTCCGCGGCGATCGACCGGATCGAGTTTCTCGGCGATGAGTCGCTCGGCCTGCAGATCGTCCAATCGTTGGCGTTCACCAAGTAGTTTCTGTCCGCGCTACGCCCCGGGGCCGTTGAGATACCTGGCTACCGGGGCACGTAGGGACTCGACGTCGTAACCCAGCGCTCTGTCGGAGCCCTTAATCAACGCAACAACGATGAGCCCTTCGCACAGGGCGAGAAATCCATCACCTTGCCGCACATCGCCGAACACTTCGGTTGCACGCTCGGCTGAGAACAGGCATCGAGCCAGGCGCTCGCGCGCTGCGGGATCGAGGGACGGATCGAGCGTCAGGGCATGCCGAGTTCTCAGCTGATCTCCACGTTCGGTCAGGAGATCCACCAGATATGTGACCGTCACCTCCACTGGATCGCCGGAAGCCATTTGTTCGAACGATGTACGTGATGACTCCGTGATTCGTTCGGCCACGGCATCGATCAAATCCTTTTTTGTACGGAAGTAGTACGACGTCGAACCGGAAGGCAAGTCGAGTGCCGAGTCGATCCCTCGGTGCGTCAACGCACGTACCCCTGAGTCTGCGATCAGTGAGATCGCTGCGTCAGCAATCACAGTTCGGCGGTCCATAACAAACACTCTACATATGTAGAGTCAGCTTCATGAGACCTGGAGTTCCCCGCGCCGGCTTCGACTCGTCGTTCGTACTCGACGCTGCCCAAGCCGCCGCTGCCGACGTTCTCGCCAGTGCAGACATCCGCGGCGTCTACCTCTGGGGACCCGTTGGGCGCGGAAAGACCTGGCTCCTCGACCGCTATGTCGAATCCATCACCGGTGTCGCCACGAAGCGAGTGCACTTCCACAGCTTCTTTCGTGACCTCCACGCGTCGTACTTTCGGCATGGATTCTCGCTGAAGCGGGCTTTGGACGAACTACTGGGGGACATAGCAGTGTTGTGCTTCGACGAAATGCACGTGCACGACATCGGCGACGCGAGGCTCCTGTCCCGCATGCTCGACGAACTCTTCACTCGCGGAGTCTCGTTGGTGGCGACGTCGAACTACCCGCCAGCAGGACTTTTGCCCAATCCGCTGTTCCACGAGGCGTTCCTTCCCACGATTGCGCTGCTGGAATCCCGAATGCAGGTGATCGAAGTCGATGGACCGCTCGATTATCGAGTCAATGGAATCGCCTCGACCCGATTCTCGACGGGCACGTGGTCGACGGCGGATGCGTCGTTCGGGTGGTCGTTCACCGAACTCTGTGTCGAACCCAGATCGACGGGTGACTATCTGGCGATGATCGAAGGACTCGAATCCCTGACAGTTCGCTGCATTCCGGCGCTGAAGGATACAGACGATAATGCCGTCCAGCGTTTCTGCAACCTGATCGACGTGCTGTACGACGCGGATGTTCCGACGCATTTTCACGCCACGGTGCCGCTGGCGAGCTTCACAGCGGGATGTAGCGGCCTCGACATGGCGAGGATCTCGAGCAGACTGTGCGAGCTGACTGAAGAAAGTAAGAGAGACACCCACTGCTGACGGCGGTCGGGGGCGACAGCAGCAGCGGGTGTCTCATTGTCTATTCGCCGCCGGTGGAGGGGCGGATGGGTGATCCGACGACACAGTTTCGAAGAGCGAGTTATCGGGACTCGGCGTTTTTACCGAAACGAAGCAGTGTGCCGTGGCCGCCGTCTCGAAGACTGTGGCCACGCCACGCCACGCCACGGTGGAGGCAAGTTCAATTGCCCCCGTTGTTGGGATTGGTGCAGATAGTTCCGTCGCAGTTGTCGGTGTCGCTTCCTGGCAGTCCTGGCGCGGGAGGCCCATCAGGATCGGTGTTTGCACCCTGGTCCGGATTGGTGCAAATTGTGCCCTCGCACGGAACGTAGGTATCGGATCCGTCGGGATTAGGAATGGCATTCGGGCCGACGTAGCTTCCTGCTGGGCAACCCGGGTCTTCGTTCTGTGCGCAGTAACCCGCTGACAGCTGATTGCCTGTGGATCCGTCTGCGCCCTGCACACCTGGCGCCGGAACGACCGCGGGAGCCGCCGGAGCCGCCGGAGCTTGAGGTACTGCTGGAGCCGCTGGAGCCGCCGGAGCTTGAGGTACTGCTGGAGCCGCCGACTTCGAGGGGGTGGGGGTCGAGGATGTCGCGGAGGTGGATGTCACGCTCGACGTCGAGGTGCTCGGACTACTCGCATCGTTCGAACACGAAGCGATGAATGTCGCTGCCGTAAATGCCAGGCCCAGCACAAATATTTTTTTCATGACCACTGCCTTCACTCGGGTGTCGAGGGACTTTTCAGAAAAAAGATATCCCATCCCGCGGCAAAAAATAGGGCGAAATGACCACCTATTATTCAGAGATCTTGAAGTAACGGTCATTCGTACCCCGCGCAGAGACCATCCGGTCCGCATATTCGACTGTCTCGAGCGACACATTCGATGGGGCTTCTACAATTAAAAAAGAACCAGTACCCACAACATACTTCCACTAAACCGTCTGCGACTACTTCTAGATTTTTTCTTTGCGCAAATACGACCGCCCGTTGCAGCACTTGCCCGCTATGTCATTCACCTCTTCGGCCCTGACCACGTTCGAGGGTCCATCTTGCTGCAATCCCCCGGCAGTGGGTAGCTAAATCCGTATCCTTTTCTCAAGGCGAGTTGACCGGTGCCTCGCCGCGCCGACGGGAGAGTTCGTTGAACGAGATAAATGGCCATGCCACTTCGCCGGTGAGGGTCGAAGCAGTCGCGCCCGCCTGGTATTCACCGACACGTCCCGGGGTCGCCGGCGAATGGGATGGTCGGGCTTGGACGGGAGCAACCCGCCCGGATCCTCACGCGGTCCCACCACCGGTACCAACTCGGCGCTTGTTCGGATTCCTCTCCCAAACCTGGTTCTGGCTGTTCATTCTGGGTTGGCTGATCACGGTCTGCGGCGGGATCATCGGCACCATTCAAAGCTCGGAGAACAAATGGTGGCTGGTGCTCGTCGCTTTCGGACTGATCATCAGCATTTACGGCTTCCTTCTGATATTCGAACGTCACCTGCATTTCTCGGACCTACCCAATCTGCGGTCGATCGCCATAGCCGGTGTCATCTCCGGTCTAGTCGGATTTGGCATCTCGGCAGTTGTACAGAGTTGGCTCGAGCCGCTTGCAAAAATGCCCTTGTCGGACCAGATGTGGCTTACCGGACTGGTGGAGGAGTCAGCCAAACTACTGGTTCCTTTACTGCTGTGGAAGATTGCCGGGGACCGTTTCCGTGACCCCCGCGCGGGAATGCTCATGGTGTTGATCAGCGGCGCCACGCTCGGGATCATCGAGGGAGTTTTCTACATCTTGCCTTCGGGCGAGCATGTCCATCTAGTGATGTCGGGGATCCGCCCCCTTACCGAGATCGCGCATCCCCTGTTCACGGCAATAGCGGCCGCGATAATTTGGCTGGCGGCCTATCGATCCACTCACCTGTTCACCATCGCTGGACTGGGCGGCTGGGCATTGGCCGCGGCGCTGCACTCTTTGCAAGATGGAGTCGGTGCCGGGGGATCGGATGCCCCGGTCGACTATGGCCCAATGGGCGAGGTGATCCAGACGCTCCTCTTGGGCAATGCGCTCTCGGCGCTTTATGCGGTGGGGCTGTTCTTGGTGCTGCGACACTTTGCGCGCGAGCTCACACCACCGACTGCGCTGGCCGCGAACTCAGCGCACTGGCGACCTCAAATCAAGCAGTGGGGCGTTCCCCGCAACCAGCGGTCGGATCAGAAGTAACCTCTGTGCGACAGGTTGATAAATAAGGTGAGACACCCACTACTGACGGCGGTCGGGGGCGACAGCAGCAGCGGGTGTCTCATGACTTATTCGCCGCTGGTGTGAACGTGGATGGGTCCAACCTCCAGAAGTTTCTTTTCGATGCCCCCAGCCTTGCATTCATGCTTTGTACAGCGATGAATTATTTGAGCTACGACAGCGACGATCGCTAGAAGAGCGTCGCTACTTCGTCGACCGGCTCGGCGGCCTTACTCCGGGGCTTCGCAGCACTCGGTGCAACCTTTGCAGGCGCAGCCTTCGCGGGTACAGCCTTCGCAGGCGCAGCTTTCGAGGGCGTCGCAACTGCTCCGGAAGCGGCGACGGCGCGCGCAGCTTCACCGGCCAGTGCGTCGGCGGCTTCGTTGAAATGATTCCCTACGTGTCCGCGTACCCAACGGAACCGGACCGGCCCGGTGCGCTCGGTGATCGCGACATCGATGCTTTTGATGAGTTCGATGTTGCTGACCGGGGAACCGGAGGAGGTTATCCACCCTTTGCGCTTCCAACCGGGAAGCCATTCGGATGCGCACTTGATGGCGTACTGCGAGTCCGACTCGATGGACAACGGCTCATCGCCCGGATGGGCGAGGATTGCTTCGAGGAGAGCCCGTAACTCGGCGATCTGATTGGTTCCCGACGGTTCGCCGCCGGAGTCGCTGGGACCGGTGTGATCGACCCAAGCCCACCCGATTGCGCCTCCCGGATTACGCAGACACGAGCCATCCGTACTCACAATGATCACGAAGCAGGACCCTACTTCGGTCCTCCGACAAACAACAGGCGCCGCGCTGGATTGGATTTGGTCGGTGCGCAACCGAGATCGGAAGGATCACCTCTTGTGAGCAACTCCGTGCCCGTGTCCTTCAAAGCTCTTGTCGCCCGGGAATCCGACGGGATCGTGCTCGCTCCGGAACCGGTGAACGAGTCGTTTCTATCGACGCACGCCGACCGATCGGGTGTTGTCACCATCGCTGTGGAGAATTCGTCCGTCAACTTCAAGGACGCTTTGGCGATCACCGCGAAAGGTGGCGTCGTACGCGGATATCCGATCATTCCCGGAATCGATATCGCGGGAACCGTCGTCGATTCCACGAGCAGTGACTTCACTGTCGGGCAATCCGTGGTTGCTCACGGGTACGACATCGGCACCGCGCAACATGGTGGTTACTCCGAATTTGCTCGCGTACCGGCAGATTGGGTCGTACCTCCGACTACATTGTCCACGCGTGAGGCGGCCGCGATCGGAACAGCTGGATTCACGGCAGCTTTGTTCGTCTGCGCCCTGCTCGATCGAGGCATCACGCCGTCGGACGGCCCGGTTCTGGTCACCGGCGCAAGTGGCGGCGTGGGGACTGTCAGTGTGGATCTGTTGGCGGGAGCCGGATTCGAAGTTCATGCATCGACTGGAAAGAAAGAGGCGGCCGCATTGCTGACCAGCCTCGGTGCGTCCACGGTTATGGGGCGAATTCCGGATGATCCGGACGCGCAGCCGCGGCCGCTGGGGCGTGCAGAGTGGGCCGCAGGGGTGGACTGCGTCGGTGGCGCGACGCTCGCCCATCTCCTGAGCACGACGCGTTATGGGGGCGCTGTGGCTGCGAGCGGTTTGACCGGAGGAACTCGACTCCCGACGACTGTGCTCCCGTTCATCCTGCGAGGTATCACACTGCTCGGCATCGACTCGGTGCAGTTGCCGATCGAGCGCAGGCGGGCAATCTGGCAGCAACTCGAAACCGACATGCGTCCGAGACACCTCGCTGCACTCACGACGGAGATTCCCGTCACCGACGTCCAATCCGCTCTCGACAAGATCAGAGAGGGACAGATCACCGGTCGAACCGTCGTTTCGGTCGCCGGTAGGTTCTGAGCGCTAGGCTCCATCGGACATGTTGTCGTCCGATCTCCACGCCGCCTCGAACTCGGTCGTGACCGAGTTCGTTTCGGAGCACCCGATGGACGTGGCGATGACGCTCTCCCCGCTTCGTCGAGGCAAAGGTGACCCCACTTTCGAGCGCGACTCAACGGGTTCGGTGTGGCGAACCTCACGTCTGAAAACAGGCCTTCTCACCTACCGCTTGACGCAAATTTCTCGGTTCAGCGTTCGAAGCGAAGCCTGGGGACCCGGCGCTGCAGAGTTCACGGGCATGCTGCCCGCCCTGCTGGGCATCGGCGACGACGCGTCCGATTTCGCGCCCGAGCATCCGACGCTGATTCAGGCGCATCGGGAGTTTCCACACCTCCGACTCGGCCGCACCGGCCTCGTCATGGAAGCGTTGGTGCCAGCCATTCTGGAACAGCGTGTGCACGGGATTTCCGCATTCGCGTCTTGGCGCCGACTCGTCACCAAGTTCGGCGAGCGCGCCCCTGGGCCGACGCCGAAGCCGATGTTCGTGCCACCCGCGGCGGAGGTGTGGCGCATGATCCCGTCGTGGGAGTTTCATCTGGCGAATGTAGATCCGGCCAGGTCCAAGGCCATAGTTCGCTGCGCCCAGTCGGCAGGCAGGCTCGAGGAGACTGCGACGATGTCCGCGGCGGACGCGACGCGTCGGCTGCGGGCGATTCCGGGGGTCGGCGTCTGGACCGCCGCCGAGGTCGCGCAACGCGCATTCGGAGATCCCGACGCGTTGTCCGTGGGTGACTATCACTTGGCTGCCGTCGTGGGTTGGTCGTTGCTGGGACGCCCCCTCGACGATGCCGGCATGGTCGAGTACCTCGAACCTCTTGCACCACACAGGTTTCGGGCGGTGCGCCTTCTTGCAGTGAGCGGCAAGGCCGTCAAACCGAAGTTCGGACCTCGCACGCCGCTCGTCGACCACACCGGCCACTGACATCATCCGGTGGCTCGCAGGCGCATCCGACCGACTGCTTCGCGCGGGTGAACGGGCCGGGCTCGTCGCGGAAGATCCGTCTCCGCGCAAATGTTCCGCCTGTTGGGATTCGAACCCCCTGCAGGAGGTTCGAATCCCAACACGGAGAGTAAATTGCCCGAGCGGCTCCACACCCGCGCCCCGCTGCGCCCAACACGCGCTGGCCCCCTCGAGCGGAATAATCGACACCGAGGCGGTGTTCCCCGTCACGGCTAGTTCTGAACGACTGAAGGAGTACTCGGTGGTAGCAATCGGACATTCGAACCTCGACATCTTTCCGCTGGCTCTCGGTGGCAACACTTTCGGCTGGACCAGTGATGAAAGCGCATCCTTCGAGATTCTCGACGCGTTCACCGCCGGTGGCGGAAATTTCATCGACACGGCCGACTCGTACTCCGCGTTCGTCGACGGCAACTCCGGTGGCGAATCCGAAACCATCATCGGAAGCTGGACCGCTGCCCGCGGCAACCGTGACGACGTCGTCATCGCAACCAAGGTCAGCCAGCATCCCGAGTTCAAGGGACTGACACCGAAGAACATCGCCGCCGCGGCCGAGGCGTCGTTGAAGCGGTTGCAGAGCGACCACATCGACGTCTACTTCGCCCATACCGATTCCGGCGATGCCCCACTCGTCGACACGCTCGCAGCGTTCGATTCGCTGATCGAAGACGGCAAGGTCCGGTACGTCGCGATCTCCAATTTCTCGGCCGATCGCGTCGAGGAGTGGTTGAAGGTCGCACGCGAGAATAATTTCGCAGCACCGATTGCTCTGCAGCCGCACTACAACCTGGTCACCAGGGACGCGTACGAATCCGACCTTGCCCCACTCGCCGCCGATAACGATCTCGGGGTCTTTCCGTACTTCTCTTTGGCGTCGGGGTTTCTTACCGGCAAATACCGCGTGCGCAAGGATTTAGAGGGTGGCCAGCCCCGGAAGCGGCTCGCGACGGGCTACTTCACCGACAAGGGACTCGAGGTCGTCGATGCGTTGAGCGAGATCGCCTTCGCTCACGAGGAAGAGATCGCCACCGTCGCGCTCGCGTGGCTGCTGCATCAGCCGACTGTCACGGCACCTATCGCGAGCGCCAGCACAATCTCTCAGCTGCCCGCGTTGATGGCCGCCCCGACGCTGTCCTTGTCGACGGAGGAGCTTGCACGGCTCGACGCGACGTCGGCTGCTGTGTCCGCGTAGGCGGGCTCGACACCGGGGTTTCAGGCGGTTGCGCGTGCCCGCCTGAGGGGGATCCGAAGTTTCGCGCGAATGTGGTGGATGGTGTCGTCCGGGATCAGGAAGCTTTCCTCGACCGAGACGGTCACTATCCGCTTGCCACGCACTCCCGCATCGATCAGGAAGGTCGAGTGCACCGTGTCTCCGGATTCGGTGAGTTCGATGTTCCGTATCCCGATGATCGCGCGGTAATAGAACGCGTTACCGAGCGCCTTGATCAACCCAGGGCCCGAGAATCCTGTGGTCAGTCCGTTCTCTACGCGGCGTGCGTGGGGCGCGAACTTCACTGCGCTCGGATCGTGGGAGAGCAAGGAATCGATGTACGCCCGGGCGATAGCCTGCCGCGGACTGTCCTCTGGCGTGGTCACGATTGCGGACTCTAGCCCCAACGCTTCCCTCACGGGAACATATCGGTCAACTTCGTTGCTGACCTTTGGGTGTCTCGAGCCCCGGAACAAACAGCGACTGTCGACCAACCAGCAGTGGTCCGCACCGAGCCGACATCGTCCGAGCGACTGAGGGTCATTCTCGTTCTCGGTGCGCTCATCGCGCTGGGCCCACTGACCATCGACATGTACCTACCCGCACTGCCGGCGATCGTCGACGATCTGAACTCGTCCTCGGCCGCAGTGCAGCTCACGCTGACCGGAACACTGATCGGATTGGCCCTCGGCCAGCTCGTCATCGGTCCACTGTCCGACATCGTCGGCCGTCGACTGCCACTCATCGCCGGCACAGCGGTCCACGTCGTCGCATCACTGCTGTGCGTCCTCGCTCCCAATGTCGCCGTCCTCGGTCTCTTTCGTGGGCTGCAAGGCCTAGGCGCAGCGGCAGCTGCGGTCGTGGCAATGGCCGTCGTACGCGATCTGTTCACCGGTAGAGCCGCCGCAACCGTTCTGTCTCGCCTGATGCTGGTAATGGGGGTTGCGCCGGTCCTGGCGCCGTCGCTGGGTGGGGCGGTTCTTCTTGCCGGCTCGTGGCGCTGGGTGTTCGGTGTCCTTGCCGTGCTCGGTGTGGCTTTGTTCGTGCTCGCTGTGTTCTCACTTCGTGAATCCCTTCCACCGGAGCGGCGTCGCAGTCGCGGCATCATGCCGGTGGTCCGCACCTACGGCAGCCTCCTGCGCGACGGACAGTTCGTCGTACTCGTGCTGGTTGCCGCTCTCGCGATGTCCGCCCTCTTCGCCTATGTCGCAGGTTCGTCGTTCGTGCTCCAGGAACAATTCGAACTCGACGAGCAGCAATTCGCTGTCGTATTCGCGCTCGGTGCGATCGCCCTGATCGGCGCCTCACAGCTCAACGTCGTTCTCCTTGCCCACTTCACACCCGTACGTATCGTGATCAGCGCATTGTCGGCTGGTGTGCTCGCCGCCGCAGTGATGACCGTCCTCGCCGTCGGCGACGTCGGCGGAATAATCGGCTTTCTCGTACCGCTGTGGTTCGTCCTCGGGGCAGTCGGATTCGTCATGCCGAACGCGCCTGCCCTGGCGCTGTCCCGGCACGGTGAAGCCGCGGGAACTGCCGCAGCCCTGCTCGGCGCAGCGCAGTTCGGCTCCGGCGCCATAGTCGCACCGGTCGTCGGTGTTCTCGGCAACGACGCCGTGGCAGTATCGGTCACGATGGTCGGTGTCTCGGCGATTGCGCTCCTCGCGTTGATTGCAGTAACAGCAAAGACCCCGACCGAGACGACCCACACGGTGACGACGACCAGCAAGGTGTGACCGCACATGCCGGAACGAGAACGCGATGCCAACGGTAAACCGCTGAATGCACGCCCCCGCGACGGTTTGGGACGGCCGCTCGCGCGCGATGCAATCGGTGTCGAACGGATCCCAGAGGACCTCAGGCTTGCGCCGCACGAGTCCATCGCGAAAGCACAACGATTACTCGATGCCGACATGCCCTTCCATGCCCACGAGATTCTCGAAGGAACGTGGAAGGACTCACCGGAACCGGAGCAGATGCTCTGGCAGGGCCTCGCTCAGCTCGCTGTAGGCCTGACGCACCTCCTACGTGGTAATGCCGTAGGGGCACGATCACTACTCGAACAAGGCCACGACCGAATCCTCGGTTACGAGGTCGATCCGCCGTACGGACTCGATGTGGCCGGACTTCTGGTGTGGTCGCAAAAGCTTCTGGATCGGCTGAACGACGGGGAGCTTCCGCCGTCACCTTCGGCTCCTCGGCTTCTGGGCTGACCCCCTCTCGCCAATCGTTCCCGATCTCGCTACAGTGAGATTAGTTAGGTTAGGCGACACTGAGCGGAAGGCAGTCGGTGACAGCACAGTCCGCAGCGGCACAGGTTCCTTACTGGGTTGCAGTTCTCACTCCCGAAGAACGGCCGTTCGGAAGCCGTCGCACCGATCCCCGGATAGACACGATCGATTCCTCGGTCGTCACTTCCTCGCGTACTCAATGGGCGGGTGCACATCATCCACCGGCCACCACTCTGCTTGCCGTCCTCGCCGCCACCGTCGGTTCGTGGCAGAGCGATCGCTGTCGCAACTGCACCTCCGGAGTGCTCGTCGACATCCAAGCCGGCCGATTCGGCGATCTCGACGCAGCGTCCGAGGATCGTGGATTCTTCCCGGTTCGCCTTCCGTCCACCGGCCATGTCGACGTACTCACCTCCGAGGTCCGTCGCCGCGTCGCCGCAGCCCCCAACGAAGGCTTGGACTTCGGTACCGCCAAGCACGTGCTGAGCCCTCCAGCGCTGGCACGAAGAGCAGGCGCTCAGATTTCGTTCGAGTACGGCACCGGTGAAGCTGTCCCCGAGGACAGTGACCCGCTGACCCACAACCTGTCCGTCACCTGCAACGTCATCGACATCGAAGGCGTCACCATGGTGGACACCGAGTTCCGCTGGAACAGCCGAGTCTTCACCTGCGCGGACGTCGACGACTTCGAACGCTTCTGGGAGAAGACGATCTCGATGTTCCTCTAGAGGCTTTTCAGAAATCGAACGTCCTCGGCCAGTCCGTCGGCGGGCGTTTCGAGGATCACCGGAGCATCTGCTGCCTCGGCGACCGCGACCAACACGTCGGCATCGATCGTTCCGTCGGCGAGGTTGGCATGCCGGTCGCGCGCAGAGCCGAACTCGTCGCGCGAATTATTGAGGTGCACCAGGTCTATTCGGCCCGTGATGGCTTTGATTCGATCCACGACGCCGATGAGTTCTTCGCCTCCCGCCCAAGCGTGGCAGGTATCGAGACAGAAACCGGCACCGAATTCGCCGACGGCGTCCCACAGCCGCGCAATGTCGTCGAAGTGGCGAGCCATGGCGAAATCTCCGCCCGCTGTGTTCTCGATGAAGACCGGCACGCCGAAGCCCCCCACATCCTCCTGGCGCTCGAACAACTTGCGCCAGTTCTCGACGCCCTTCGTGGCGTCCTCGCCATCACGCACGTGACCGCCGTGTACGACCAGACCGATCGCGCCGATCTCGGCAGCGGCCGCAGATTGCTCGATCACAGCCTTACGCGAAGGAATCCTGATCCGATTGTTCAGGCTCGCCACGTTCAGGACATACGACGAATGCACGACGACGTCGATGTTGCCGGCTTTCAAGTCCTCGCCCTGGGGGTGGGGCTCGAGCTTGTTCCACTTCTGCGGATCGGTGAGAAAAAGCTGAACCAGATCGACGCCGAAACTCTCCGCGGAACCGATCGGGTCGGCGGAGTCGCGGACGTGTGCCCCGATTCGCATGTATCCATGATAGGTGGGCGCGCCTCAGGGTGTCCCCCGATAGTGAAGACTCCCGAACACTGAAAGACTGAACACTATGACTGATATCGCCGCCAGCGCGATCGCCCTGACCAAAACCTACGGCTCCGGGGATACCCAAGTCCACGCTCTGCGCGAGGTGAGCGTGGAGTTCGCGCGCGGCGAGTTCACAGCAATCATGGGCCCCTCCGGTTCGGGAAAATCGACACTGATGCACTGCCTTGCGGGCCTGGACTCCGCAACGTCGGGGACCGTGACGATCGGTGACACCGAACTGACCGACCTGTCCGACAAGCAGATGACCGGATTGCGCAGAGACCGAATCGGTTTCGTGTTCCAGTCGTTCAACCTCGTCCCCACCCTGACGGCACTGGAGAACATCACCCTTCCGCTCGACATCGCCGGCCGCACGCCGGACAAGGAATGGTTGGACACCGTGGTGAGCAAGCTCGGGATCGGCGATCGCCTCGATCATCGCCCGAGCGAACTGTCAGGAGGACAACAGCAGCGCGTCGCCTGCGCGCGAGCACTCGCAGGCCGACCCGACATCGTCTTCGGCGACGAGCCGACCGGCAACTTGGACTCGCGTTCCTCCGGCGAAGTGTTGAGCATTCTGCGCGCCGCGGCCGACGACTTCGACCAGACGGTAGTGATCGTCACCCACGATCCGCGCGCAGCAAGCTACGCGGACCGCGTCGTGTTCCTGGCCGACGGCGCTGTCATCGATCAACTCGCGAATCCGACAGCCGAGACAGTCCTCGACCGCATGAAGCAGTTGGAGACGGTCTGATCATGGCCGCCAATCCCATGCGCAAGGTTTCACTGAGAAATCTTGCCGCACACAAAGTTCGTCTTGCACTCACTGTCCTGTCCGTCGTACTCGGAACGGCCTTCGTCGCAGGTTCGTTCGTGTTCACCGATACCTTGCAGCGCACGTTCTCCTCGATCTTCTCCGACACCGCGGCAGGTGCGGATGTTCGGGTCAGTGCGGAAGAAGCCGGCTCGAGCGGAGTCCCCACCCAGGATGCCGCGGCCATAGAGGCCCTCCCGAACGTGGCCGCGGTGATGCCCTACGTCGGTGGACAGATCGTCGTTCTCGACAAGTCCGGGGCGACAGTTCAGTCCGGCGGTGCGCCCACCATCGGGGAGGCCTACATCCCCGACGAGCAGCGACTCGGAGCAAAAGAAGAGTTTCTCTCCGGCGCCGCGCCCACGGCCCCCGGTGAAGTCGCAATCAACGAGGGTGGCGCAGAGAGATCCGGCCTCACCGTCGGGGACTCGACTCAGGTCCTCATCCCATCCAAAGGCACGGTCGATGTCACGGTGACCGGAATCTACGACACCGCGACCGAATCCGGCGGTTATATCGGAGTCCAGTTCCTGCAGAGCCAAGCGAACGAGCTTTTCTCGGACGGCTCGCATGTCCAGTACTACGACGTCGCTGGTAACGATCTCGCGGCAAAGGGCATGACGCAGGCCGATCTACGCGAAGAGGTCGCCGCCGCGCTACCGGATGCCAAGGTTCAGACAGCAGACGAGGTACGCGCCGAGGCCCAGGACACGATCGAATCCGCGTTGTCCTTCGTGAACTACTTCTTGCTGGCGTTCGGCGGCATCGCCCTACTCGTCGGCACATTCATCATCTACAACACGTTTTCGATGATCGTGGCGCAGCGAGTCCGCGAACTCGCATTGCTCCGTGCCATCGGCGCAAGCCGCAGCCAGGTCAGCCGCTCGGTGGTGTTCGAAGCGCTCATCGTCGGAATCATCGGTAGCGCACTGGGGTTCGCCGGCGGCGTAGGGCTCGCCTACGGCCTGCGTGCTCTGCTCAATGCCTTCGACGTCGGATTGCCATCGGGCGCACTCGCTCTCGAACCGAGAACCGTCTTCGTCGCCTTCCTCGTCGGGATCGTCGTGACGGTACTGAGCGCCTACGCGCCGGCCCGTCGTGCCGCCAAGATCCCACCGATCGCGGCCATGCGAGAAGAGTTCGCCTCTGCGGGTGACAGTCTTCGCGTGCGGACGATCATCGGGATCGTGATCGGCGCGCTCGGCGCGGCTGCACTGGTCGTGGGCGCACAATCGACAGGTGGAGCCGCTGCCGGCACCGTCGGAGTCGGAGCCGTTGCCGTCATCATCGCCGTCGCGCTGGCCGCTCCGTCACTCTCGCGGCCGATAGTCGGCGCATTGGGATCGGTGCTCACTCGGCCCTTCGGTGCGATCGGTCGTCTCGCACGGACCAACTCGGTCCGCAACCCCCGCCGCACGGCAGCAACTGCCTTCGCTCTGATGCTCGGTCTGATGCTCGTGTCCGTCATCGGCGTACTCGGTGCGTCGGCGAAAGCCAGTGTGGACGCTCTCGTCGACACTGGGATCGAGGCGGACTACATCCTGAGCGGACCTCAAGCCATCGGTGTTCCGGTCGGGGCAGGACAAGCCGCCCGTAACACCCCCGGGGTGGACAGGGTCGCAATACTGCACCCGGTACGGGTGAACATCTCCGGTGAACCCACCTTCGGGGTTGCCCTCGACGGAAGTCCCGACGGCCTGTTCGATCGAAAAGTTGTCGAGGGCGATCCAGAACTCTCCGGCAACAGCATCGCGGTCTCGCAGTCGGCGTCCAGCGAGAAGAACTGGCAGCTGGGAACCGTGGTGGACTTGGACTCGTTCGACGGTGTGCGCGTCCCGGTGACCGTGACCAGTATCTACGAGGACAGCCCTTTGGTAGGTGACTGGCTCGTATCCGAGAGCGTCTACGAGCAGGTGACGCCGAGCATCGTGCGCTCGGACATCGTGGTTCTCGTCGGTGCAGCCGCGGGTACCGATCTCGATGTCCTCCGCAGCGACCTCGAGGCGTCGACGAAGCCGTTCGTCGTCGTACAGGTACAGGATCGCGACCAGTTCAAGGGCAGCCAGAGCCAACAGATCGATACTCTGCTCGCAGTTCTCTACGGGCTCCTCGCGTTGGCAGTCGTGATCGCGATCCTCGGCATCATCAACACACTCGCTCTCTCCGTGGTCGAACGCCGTCGAGAGATCGGGATGTTGCGGGCTGTGGGGATGCAGCGTGCCCAGGTGCGTCGCACCATCTATCTCGAGTCCCTTTTGATAGCGCTGTTCGGTGCCATCGTCGGGCTGGTCCTGGGAATAGTGTTCGGCTGGGGTTTCGTGCGGACGCTTCGCGACGAAGGCCTCGGCGTCGTGACGGTTCCGTGGGGGCAGGTCATCGGGATGCTGATCGGGTCGGCGATCGTCGGAGTCGGTGCGGCCCTCTGGCCTGCTGCCAGAGCTGCGCGCACGCGCCCGTTGGAGGCCATTGCCGACGCCTGATCGTGGAGGCCCGCCCTCTTGTCCAAAGTAACAATGTCATAAGGGTTGCGCATAAAAGGACCCTAAGGTTACCTTGTAGCGCGTAAACAGACTCGACGACGGTTTCTAGTCAAGACCCGAATGGGCTGTGGCACTGCAAGGGGGGGCATGTCGCTTCATCCGACCGACACGTCCCCACACTCCGATCTCGCGCCGATGTGCAAACCCGATCTGCGGGACACACTGCTGGATCGGTTGTGCGAGGTCGCCCACGCGCTACCCGACGCGACGGCTCTGGTCGCCGACGACGGCGTGCTCACCTTCGACCAGCTTCTGCACCGGACATATGCAGTGGCCCGCAAGATTGCGCACCTGGCCCAGGTCGATCGAAGTCCCATCGCGGTGGACGGGCGCAACACGACCGAGTCGATCACGTTGATGCTTGCGGTCATCGCATCCGGGCACTCACTGGTACCTCTCGACTCCAACCTGCCCGAGACTCGACGTCGGCAGATCGTCGAGCAGGCAGCCGCACTGCGGATGGACACTGCCGACATCTCGGACGCCGAGGACTCGGCTGCGCCCCTCCCGACGGTGACCGGCGATCAAGTTGCGATCATCGCGTTCACCTCCGGATCGACAGGCGTCCCCAAGGGAGTTCTGCTCAGTCACCGGATGTGCTTGAGCAAAGCGTACGAGGTCAGCTCGGCCCTGGCGCTCAGACCACGTGACCGTGTGGGGAATGTGCTTCCAGTGAGCTTCAGTGCCGGCATCAACACCCTGTTCGCAGGTCTTCTCAGTGGCGCACAGGTACATTGCCGCGATCCGCGAGCTATCCACCCAAACCAGCTGGCGCCATGGATCGAGCGGTGCTCCATCACAACTTTGCATTGCTCACCTTCGCTCGTGAGCAGCGTGCGCACGACGCTACTCACCTCGAACGTGCCACCTTCTCTCGTAGGCGCGGTACCCGAGAACACAATCCCGTCACTTCGCGTCGTCGCCACGTACGGAGAATCACTTCACTCTTCCGACGTACGCTTCTTTCGATCCGTGCTCGGTAGTGATGCAACCTTCGTCAACTGGTACGCCACAACGGAATCCGGTGTAGTCGCCTACAATTCCTACAGCGCGGAACAGGCTCTTCCCCACGGGTTCATTCCTGCCGGGTACAGCCCACACGGAAAAATCGTGGAGATCGTCGGAGTAGGCGGTCGGACGCGGAAGTTGGGTGAGATCGGCGAAATTCGGATCTCGGCGCCGTTGTCGGCCGATGGATATCTAGGGCTGGAAGAGTTGACGCGCTCGCGTTTCAGTACCCACGACGCAACTCACCGCTATCTCACCGGAGATGTAGGTCGAATCGATCGGTTCGGGGTTCTGCACCTCGTGGGTCGAGTCGATGATGTGATCAAAGTGTCCGGCTACCTGGTGGACCCCACGGAAGTCGAAGCGGCACTTCGCACTATCGACGGTGTGAACGATGCCACGGTCGTTGCGCGCGATGTCGAGTCGGGCAAGCAACTCGTCGCGTACTTCGTCTCCGATCGATCTTCTGTAGCCGCAGTGCGCGATGCACTGCGGAGAGATTTACCGGAATGGACGGTCCCCGCGCATATCACGCGGGTGGACAGGATCGACCGGAACGAACGAGGCAAGGTCGATCGTTCGAAACTTTTCGATTCCGAAGAGTTGCCGACGTCTCTGTCCGACAACACTTTCGATGGACCCACCGAAAGGTGGATAGGCAATATAGTTCAACAAGAACTAGGGCTGGACAAGATCGATCGCGACGCGGATTTTGCTGCGCTGGGTGCCACCTCACTTGCTTTGACCACGATCGTGGTGGGAGTGCGACAGTCCTTCCACGTCGAGATCTCCACCGAGGAACTCGCGCAGGCGATGAACATCCGCAGCTTGGCCCGGACTGTCGATGCCAAGCTCGCCGATGCCGATCTGGACACCGCAAGGTCGTCACACGACGGAGTCATGGTGCCGCTGCGAAGCGAAGGTTCGACGGCTCCCCTCTTCGTCATCGCTGGAGCGGGCGTACCAGCAGTCGGACTCATCCCTCTGGCCAATCACCTGGACCACGACCGTCCCGTGTATGCGATACAAGCCAAAGGGCTTGGAAAAAAGGCACTTCCAGACCGGAGCATCGGCAGAGCCGCGCGTCGATATGTCCGCGAGATCCGCCGGATTCAGCCCCAGGGACCGTATCTGCTCGTCGGCCATTCGCTCGGGGCATGGATTGCGCTCGAGATGGCTCGCATTCTCGAATCGGACGGAGACATAGTCGCAGAGCTGATTCTGCTCGACCCTCGCCTGTACCGAACGATGTTGGACAAGCTGTCGGAGGGCAACACCGATTTCGAAGCGGCCCCCGACAGGGCACCGCTCCGTAAACCCTGTCTTCCTGCGCTCGCTCGCCGGGCGGTGTCGGTGGCACTGGCCGGATTGGTCCGGTTTCCGACCACCGAACGTTGGCTGGCATTCGGCATCATCGGCCACAGAGCACTCGACGCTCATCGACCGAAGCCGTGGAGTGGCCCGGTCACTGTCGTCGTGACGGGCGAGAACACCTCCGATCGACGTTCCTGGGAAACGTTGGCGACGGGCAATCTTGTCATCAGAGAAGTTCCTGGCAATCACATCGACATGGTTCGCGAACCTATCGTCGCCAGAGTTGCCGACATTATCGACGACGCATTACACAGGCGCAGGCGGCGGGAACGGACAGATCACGGATGACCGACTCGATAGAAAGGCGGCGAAGCCGCAGACCCCTGATGACGTCCATCGCCAGTCATCGTGATGGCTACCAGTCCTCGATGCAGCCTTGCAACCTGCCCCAGGACTCGATGAGCTGTCCTCGGTCCCTCGATACGCGTACGTTGGTTTTCGACGCTGTAGCAACGCAGCCGGGAGGCTCTCGATCCATGAACAAGGACTCACCGCGTTACCCGATGGATTCGGTCGAACTGCACAAAGACGTACTTCGTTATGTCGACGTCGGTGATGGTCCACCGATTGTGCTGGTGCATGGCCTGCTGGGATCGAACGAGTCCTGGGCGGGACAAATCGAACGCCTGTCGGAACGGCACCGTGTCATCGCACCCGATCTGTTCGGCCACGGCCGATCCGACAAGCCGTCCGGAGACTATTCGCTCAGCTCGCATGCCGCGACGATCCGCGATCTGCTCGAACATCTGCACATCGAGTCCGCGCCGATGGTGGGCCATTCGCTGGGCGGCGGGATCGTCATGCAGATCGTCTACCTGTTCCCGGGGTTGGTCGAGCGGTTGGTGCTCGTCAGCAGCGGCGGCCTCGGCACCGAAGTGAGCCTGTTGCTCAAGGCTGCCACCTTGCCCGGCAGTGAGCTCGTTCTTCCGGTACTGGCGTCCGACTGGGTACGAAGGAACGCCGAGAGCGTTATGGGGCAGTTGGACAAATGGGGGCTTCCGGTACGGCCGGGCGCGAGCATGACGGAAACGTGGCGCTCGTTCAAGTCGGTGTCCGACAGACAGACCCGCGAAGCTTTCCTTGCCTCGACGCGCGCCGTCGTCGGTCCGCGCGGACAGACGGTCAGCGCCAAGCAGCACTTCGCAAAATTCGAATCTATCCCGTCACTACTGATCTGGGGCGGTAAGGACCGCATGATTCCGGCCTCCCATGCCGACAACATCAGGCGGGAAGTACCGAACAGTCGCGTCGAGATCTTTTCCGACGCAGGACATTTCCCGCAGCTGGACGAGCCGGATCTCTTCTTCCGGGTTCTCGACGAATTTCTCACCGCGAACCCCAAGGTCAAGGCATCACCGACAGCAGCAGTGTCGGACTGACGATGTCACTGTGGCCAATGTTTCCACTCGGCAGCGTGCTGCTGCCAGGGGAGCGTCTTCCTCTGCACATCTTCGAGCCGCGTTACCAGGAACTCTTGGCCGCTTGTCTCGCCATGGAGGACCCCAGTTTCGGGGTCGTGCTGATTGCGCGCGGAAAAGAATCCGGAGGCGGAGACGTCCGCCACCATATTGCAACGGCTGCTCACATCGTCGCCCACGAAGAGGTCGGTGACGGCAGGCATTACGTGGAATGTGTAGGGAGCGAAAGACTTCGGATCGATGCCTGGCTGGAGGACGACCCCTACCCGCGTGCTGATCTCCGTGTATGGGCCGACGAGAACGCGGCCGCTCCGCCGGCCGAATCCGAGTTCGAGTCACTGCAGGACAAGATTTCTCAGCTGTACACATTGATCGGTAACCTGGCACGGGCCGAAGGTGCTGCGCCACCGCCTGATCCGAGTTTCTCCGCTCTTCCCGCCGAGGCGGGTGAACGCTTGTTCACCCTTGCCGCGCAGGTTCCGATGGGGCAGGCCGACCGTCAGGACGTCCTGGAGGCACCCGGCCCGTCCGAACGACTACGGGTACTCGTCGATGCTGTCGACAACGTCACCGACATCGTCAAGTTCAGGTTGAGCTGACCGGGGGAATGGAAACAAAAAAGAACCAGCACCCGAAGGTGCTGGTTCTCTTTCTAGCATTGGTAGCGGGGACAGGATTTGAACCTGCGACCTCTGGGTTATGAGCCCAGCGAGCTACCGAGCTGCTCCACCCCGCGTCGTTGTGAAACAAACACTACATGCTTGGTCGCGGATCTCCCAATCCCCAGGTCAACCATCGACTCATCGGCCGATTCGATCGCTCCTATGACGTGTTCGGGCGGAGGATAAGAGCTATGCGCGATAAGACTTCTCCGATGTTCGCAGCGCCGGCAGCGGACTACGACCGGCTGATCGGACGCTATCTGCCTACATCGGCACCGACATTCGCCGATTCAGTCCCCGTCACGACGGGCATGTACGTCGGCCGGCGTACGCGAAATGTCTCGCGTGAGCAGGCCTGGGGGACGATGTAAGCGCGCGCCTGGTTCACTCGGGGAACGGTGTAGAACGAACCGCTAATGCTTCGAACGCGCCGCAACCATCCCGAGCGCTGCTGCGGTGAGCAGCTCCCAGCCGGTGAACGTGTAGATCGACGCGCGTTCCATCACGCCTACGGGGCCGATACCGGCGATCAGCAGACCGGATGCAACGAAACCGAGCGCCCCCAATCCGATGCTGCCCTTCGAGTACCAACGCGGGCAGGTCGGAATACCCGTACCGACGAGCAGGGCAATGCTGTTTCCGGCGCCGATCGCCAGGACTGCGCCGATGAAGTGCGCATTTCCGTCACCGGCATGTACGACGGCAACGAGCACGCTGCCGAGGGCGTATGCGGCTATCGCTCCGAGATACACCCATCGCCGACGTCCCAGCAGCGACGCCGAACAGATGCCCGCAGCCAGCACCGAGCTTGCGGACACGCAGAAGGACACATTCATCAGCCATGAGGTGTCCGACGTTGTCGGTACTCCGAGATCGCTGACGGTGTCATAGGCGTACCGGTAGCCCTCTGATCGTGAGGCTGTCAATCCCTCGAGCAGCAGATATTGCAGCGAGGCGAAGGCGAAGAGCAGGCCTGCAGCGCGTGCTTTCCTACGTGGAATGTCGTACTCCTCAGGGCGGAGAAATGGTTGTCGTACAAGTGGGTACAGTCGGACCCGTTCGACACGCGCCGTGCATGCGGAACACGCCCTCGAGGAGCAACTGTGGCACGAGTACCTGCAGACCGCCGCCAGGTGGTGTTACTTCCCGCCCTCCCGAGCAATCTGTCCGGTGGCTCGATGAGCAAGAGTCTCGCTCCGCCGCTGCGCCAGATCGGCATTCGTGAACTTCTGCGTCTCGTCGTGATCGCTGCTGTTCTGCTCTCCTATCAGATTCTGGCGGTGGGCAAGTGGATTCTTCGGCCCCGCCGCGGCTGGGCAGCGCATGCCTCCGAGGGTGTCGTCGACGCGTTCTTCTCGCTCGGTCCGACGTTCGTCAAGGTCGGCCAGCTGATGGGGTCCTCACCCGGACTCTTTCCGAAGGTGCTGGCAAATACCTGTTTGCGCTGCCTCGACGAGGTGCCTCCGTTTCCGGGGGCGCAAGCGAGAGCGATCATCGAAGCAGACCTCGGTCGTAGCATCGAGGACCTTTTCGCTCGGTTCGACGACGTGCCGCTTTCGTCTGCATCGGTTGCCCAGGTACATCTCTGCGTACTGAACGATGGCCGGGAAGCTGTCATGAAGGTTCAGCGCCGAGGCATCTACCACCGTATGAAGATCGATCTCCGCATCGCCTACGTGTTCGCTCGGGCATTGGAGAAGTACATCGCCTTCTTCGAGACTGCCAACGCCTCCGCCATCATCGTCGATCTGCACGCTGCGACGTTCGCAGAGTTGGACAGCGTCGTCGAAGCACGGCGACAGGCCTCGTTTCGGGCCGCGATCTCTGCTTTCGGCGACAACACTTTCGTAACGGCGCCCGAGGTGATCGAGGAGTACTGCGGCAGCCGAGTCATTTGCATGGAACGTATGCGCGGATACCCGCTGGATCAGTGCACCCCCAGCGAAGAATCCGAGTTGATCGTCCGCAGGGCCGCCAAGGTATGGATGGAAGCCCTTGTCCTGCATGGGCTTTTCCATGGCGATGTTCATGCAGGAAACGTCTGGGTGCTCGACGACGGGCGGGTTGCGTTTCTCGATTTCGGCGTCATGGGTGAACTCGACGAACAGTGGCGTTCGCTGCTGCAGGATCTCTTTCACGCCACCGTGATCGACGGAGACTTCACTCGGCTTGCCGGCAGTGTCAAACGGCTCGGCATCATCTCCGAGGACGTCGGCACGGACGCCGAGGTCGGCTCGATTCTGCAGTCCGTGTTCGCACCGATGCTCTCGGATACGTTGGCGCACTTCAGCTTGACCGATTTCATCAAGGCACTCGTGGGCATGGGGCAGCATTACCGAACCTCGAGCCCTGAGGAGTTGATCCTGGTGGGCAAGCAACTCGGATACTTCGAGCGCTACGCGATCGAACTGGCCCCGAACTGGGCGCTCGGAACCGATCCATTCGTCTTCAAGAACGTCTTCCCCGCGGAGGTGGCCGCGTTGGCGCACGCCCGCGAGGTCGACCTACCGGACTAGCATCGACCTGTCGGACTAGCTGAGCGTCAGGACGACTTTACCTGCGGCGGTTCGATTTTCGAGAGAAGCAATTGCCTCGCCCGCCTTCTCGAGCGGGAACGCCGACGGCTCGGGCGCAGTCAGCTTGCCCGAGGCGAGCAATGGTTCGACCTCGGCCCACTGCTGTTTCAGATAGCCCGGGTTGCTCATCCACCATGCGCCCCAGCCCACTCCCACGACGTCGACGTTGTTCAACAGGAGTCGGTTGACCTTGACCGTCGGGATCTCACCGCCGGTAAACCCGATCACCAGGATCCGACCCGACGGCGCGAGACTTCGAATGCTGTCGGTGAATCGGTCACCGCCGACGGGATCGACGACGATGTCGACGCCTTTGCCTCCGGTGAGTTCCTTCACCGCGTCCTTCCATCCGTCCACGAGCACGACGTCGGTGGCGCCCGCGGCCCGCGCGGTCTCGGCCTTCGCTTCCGAACTGACGACCGCGATGACGCGCGCAGCGCCCAGGACCGGAGCCATCCGCAGCACCGAGGTACCGATGCCTCCCGCGGCGCCGTGCACGAGAACCGTTTCGCCCTCGGTGAGACGTCCGCGCTCACGTAGCGCGAAATGTACCGTCAGATCGTTGAACAGCAGTCCGGCACCTGCCGTCAACGAGACGGCGTCCGGGAGCGCGAAGACGGTCTCCGGAGCCACGGCGGCGACCGAGGCCATACCGTCGGACAGTCCGGTCAGGGCGGCGACGCGATCACCTGCGGTGAACCCGGATCCCTCCGGTGCCGACCGAACGATGCCCGCTATCTCACTGCCCGGCACGAACGGCAACGCCGGCTTGTACTGGTAGAGCCCACGAGTCAACAGAGCGTCCGGGAACGCGACCCCGGCGGCGTGTACGTCGATCAGCACGGACTTCCCGTCTTCGACCGGTTCATCGACCTCGACGATCTCGACCGAATCCGGCCCATCCAGCTTCGTGATGTGCACCGCACGCATGAACTGTCCTCTCGTTGGGAAAAGTCCCTTTTTCGGTCAGGGCGCGAAGCGCCGTGTGACCCACGGTACAAAACCGGTGTGAGGGGTGCCGACCCGGCTGGGGGAGGCCGGAGCGGAGATGGATCGGCCGAGGTGGTCCAATCGAGGTATGTCCATCCCCCTCACCACTGTCAAGCCTTCCGGAACCCCGCGCGGCGGTGTCGTCGTAGTTCAGGAAGCGTTCGGCGTCACCGAACACATCGTCGATATCTGCCAACGATTCGCCGATGCCGGCTGGGTCGCCACCGCGCCCCATCTGTTTCATCGACAACCAACCCAGATCATCGCGTACGACAACATGGATCCAGCCATGGCAGCCATCGGCGCACTGAACGCAAGCGAGGTCGACTCCGATGTCGACGCCGGATTCTCTGCCTTGGCCGAACTCGGATTCGAGCCACAGCAGACTGCGATCGTCGGATTCTGCATGGGCGGATCGGTCACCTTCCACACCGCTGTACGACGCGCTGTCGGCGCCGCAGCGACGTTCTACGGCGGCGGAATCTCGAAGGGACGCTTCGGATATCCGGCAATGTTGTCGGTCGCCGATGCGTTGCAGACGCCCTGGCACGGGTTCTTCGGCGACCTGGACAAGGGCATTCCCATCGACGAGGTCGAGCAATTGCGTACCGCAGTCGCGACTTCGCCGGTATCGACCGACATCACCCGATATGCTCAGGGCGAGCACGGATTCAACTGCAACGACCGCCCCGCGGTCTACGATCCCGAGGCCGCAGCCGATGCCTGGACGAAGACGCTCGAGTGGTTCGACGGCCATGTCGCCCACTGAAACCGAGCAGATTCGGTCTTTCTGGACAGACCTCGGGTTGCCCGGACTCTTCGATGTACACACCCACTTCATGCCGAAGAACGTCATGGACAAGGTCTGGACGTACTTCGACTCCGCGGGGCCGCTCACCGGAATGGCCTGGCCGATCACCTATCGGGAGGACGAGGACACGCGTATCGAGATGATGCGCGAGTTCGGCGTACGAGGGTTCACCTCGATGATCTACCCGCACAAGCCAGGCATGGCGGAGTGGCTGAACTCGTGGGGCACACAGTTCGCGCAGCGGGTGCCCGATTGCGTGCACACTGCAACGTTCTATCCGGAGGAAGGTGCCACGCAGTACGTCGAATCGGCGGTGGCATCCGGCGCAAAAATTTTCAAGTCCCACATACAGGTCGGGAACTACCCGCCGAACGATCCACTGCTCGACGGCGTATGGGGGATCATCGAGGATGCGGCGATCCCCGTCGTGATCCATTGCGGTTCGGGGCCGGCCTCCGGACCACACACTGGACCGGAATCGATTGCCACGCTACTGCAACGCTTTCCGCGACTCCCGCTGATCATCGCGCACATGGGCATGCCCGAATACCTCGAGTTCCTTCAGATGGCGTTGCAGTATCCGAACGTGCGCCTCGATACGACCATGGCGTTCACCGATTTTTCGGAAGCGTCATGGCCGTTCCCGAAATCGGGTCGATCGAAACTGATCGATCTACAGGGCCGCATACTGTTCGGGAGCGACTTCCCCAACATCCCGTATCCGTATCTGGACGCACTGACCGCGGTGGCTCGCCTCGATCTGGGAGACGAGTGGGTGTCGGACGTGTGCTATCGAAACGGAGCGAGCCTGTTCCTGTAGCGAAAGGCTCAGGCCCTCCCGAATGCGCTTATCGCATCGGCGATCCGGCCACCCTGAGCAAACCCCGCTTCGGCGGTGTCAGCTCGCCTGGCCGGATCGGTTGGGTCCGGTCCGATAGCAGCGACAGCGTCTTCGTCGGGTTGCACGAGTTCCACAGCAGATCCGCGCGCGACCAGACGCGCACGCTCACGCTCGAACTTCCCGCCCGAGGGTTCGACGAGACCGACCTTCAGCACCAGCACGCGTGCGAAACCCACTGCCAAATCGACATTTTCATCGGATCGGACCCCGCCGTCGACATAGCGGTGATCGCCGATGGTGACCGGCGGCCACATCCCGGGGATCGCGCAACTCGCGGCCACGGCGTCGACCAGCTGTACTCCCGAGCCTCGATCCAACACTCGATGGCGTCCGGTCACGGCGTCGACAGCAACCACGCGAAGATCGCGGTCGGGCCATCGGTGTGAGGGGAGCCGTTGCGCGATGACGGTCCGTCGTTCGGCCTCGGGAACGGTTCGAGCAGCGATCGCAGCAGCACCGACCAGCCGGGCGAACTCTTGCTCGTTCCCCCCTGCCCGCTCGGTTGCCCGAGCGAACAGGTCGAGGACGTCCGTCAAGGAACCGTCCGCCCGCAGCTCGTCTACTTGCAGGGACGGATCGATCTGCCGCGCGTGGAGATCGCCGAGTGAAGTACCGCTGGTCACCTGCGCTGCCACGGTCGATCCCGCTGACGTGCCGAGCACCATATCGGACCACCCCGGGGCCGTCACGTCGACACCCGCGCAGGCCATACCGTGCAGTAAGCCTGTCTGCCAGGCGATGCCGGCAACCCCGCCACCACCGAGAACCAATGCTGTACGCAACGTGCAACCCTCGTCTTTCGTAGCCTGGGTAGAACCTACCGGCTCACGCGAGTCTCGGCGACAGCCAGGCGATCAGGTCGTCGAGGACTCGGTCTTGTTCCGGTTCGTTGAATATCTCGTGGTAAAGCCCGTCGTACACCTCGAGGGTCAGGTCGGTCGATCCGGCGGATTCGGCGATCGAGCGACTGCCCGATACGTCGGCGAGCTTGTCCTCGCTGCCGTGCTGCAGAAGAACCGGGAGCGTGAGCGTATGCAGCCGCGCGGGATAACTCTCCATGGCGCCGACCAACCCGCTGGCCAGCCCGGCTGGAATCTTGCCGTGGTAGACGAGAGGGTCGGCGTTGTATGCGGCCACGACGGCCGGATCCCGCGACACCGCGGCCGAGTCGAGTTTCTGAACCGGCAAGCTCGGCGCGATCTTGCCCAGGATTTTGCCGATCGGAATCAGAATTTTCGGAGTGCTGTCACCGAGGACCACCGCGGGGGCGGACAGCATCAGCCCATCGAGCTCGTTTTGATACTCGAGCGCGTAGGACAAGGCGATCGCACCACCCATGCTGTGGCCGAGCAGGAAACTCCGCATACCTGGGTACGCCGCATCGGCGATTCGAAAGACCTCGTGCAGGTCCTCGACGAAATCCGACCATTTCTTCAGCTCGAGCCGCTTGCCACCGGACCTTCCGTGCCCGCGATGATCGGGCGCATAAACGACGAGACCGAGTGTCCCGAGACGCTCGATGACGTGGTGGTAGCGACCGGCGTGTTCACCGAGCCCATGCGAGAGCACCAGGATGGCCGACGGCTGGAGGTCTTCGGGCGTCCAGACGTCGTACACGATCTTGGTTCCATGCACTCCAGTGAACGATGCCTCGGTGCGTTTCACGTGTATCTCTCCTCGTCTGCGCCGCTGAACTTCAGCGATCTCGAAAGGCGGTCTTCTGCTTTGAAAAGACGGCGTACCTATCCGATCACGACATGGCGCCGAATTATATGAGATCCGTCATGACGTTTGCCGACAATTAGCTGTTACCGTTTTATCGTAGATTGCTTGGAAGTTCGGTTGATCTATCGAGAGGGCGTGCTCCACCCCCCATGAATGCTCCCTCCGAGGCGACATCTGCAGCGCGGTGGCGGGACCCCAAGCGCTACCTGTGGCCGCTCGGTCTGGTCATTCCGCTGAGCCCGTTCATGGCCTGGGGACTGGTCACAGTTCTCGGGCCGGGCGCATTCTGGCTTCTCGGTCTGTTGATCATGGGAATCCTCATTCCACTGATCGACGTCTTCGCCGGGGTCGACCGGAGCAACCCACCGCTCGAAGCAGCGCGCGCCCTCGAGGACGACAAGTACTACCGCTGGTGCCTGTACCTACTGATACCGCTTCAATACGCGGGTTTGGTTGCAGCATGCTACCTCTGGGCCTACGGGCCACTCGGAGTTCCCGAGCGATTCGCACTCGCCGTCACCATCGGAATCGTCGGCGGCGTAGGCATCAATGCCGCTCACGAACTAGGACACAAGCGCGAAAACGTCGAACGTTGGCTGTCGAAGGTCACACTCGCACAAGCGTTTTACGGGCACTTCTACGTCGAGCACAATCATGGGCACCATGTTCGCGTCGCCACCCCCGAGGACCCTGCGTCGGCGCGTTACGGGGAAAGTTTCTGGAAATTTTTGCCCCGCAGCATAATCGGCGGCCTCACCTCGGCCTGGAGTCTCGAGCAACGTCGTCTGGACCGGGTCGGTTCCACGAAATGGTCCGCACACAACGACCTGTTCAACGCCGCCGCGATCTCGCTCGCGTTGTTCGCGGTCCTCATCGGGGTTTTCGGCTGGCAGGTTGCTCCGTACCTCCTGATACAGGCAGTCATCGCCATCATCCTGTTCGAGGCCGCCAATTACCTCGAGCACTACGGCTTGCTGCGGCAGAAGAGGAGCAACGGCAAGTACGAACGAACCGATCACCGGCACAGCTGGAACAGCGACCACCTCTGGAGCAATCTTTTCCTGTACCACCTCCAGCGGCACAGCGATCACCACGCTCACCCGACCCGCCGCTACCAATCCCTTCGCACCGTCGACGAATCACCGCAGCTCCCAGCGGGGTACGCGGTGATGATCTTCTGCGCACTGATCCCACCACTGTGGCGAAAAGTGATGGATCAGAGATTGATCGACTTCTACGACGGGGACATGTCCCGAATCAACAGCTGACCCGCTACTCGTCGGTCTGAGCCCGCAGATACCGTCCGAAGTGCGGAACAGTGAACGCGATGGTCCCGCGCTCGGCGGAGTAGATCAGCCCCTTCTTGATCAATCCGTCACGAGCCGGCGACAACGACGCAGGCTTGCGCTTCAACTCCGTCGCCACCGCTGACGTCGGTACCGAGGTGTCGTCGCTGGACAGATCGGCCATCGCTCGCATGTACTCACGCTCGGCAGGGGTGGCGCGCTCGTAGCGAGACCCGAAGAATCCGACGGCAAGTTCCTCCTCGGCGGTCGGGGCTGCAACCCGCACGTCCTCGACCGTGATCGGACTCGCGGGCGCCAGATCCCACGTCGCCTTGCCGTAGGCCTGAACGAAGTACGGATATCCATCCGCCGCCTCGTAGAGCGCGTCGAGTGCCTCGGTCGTGAATTCCACGTCCTCGCGATCTGCCGGAGCGATCAATGCGAGATCGGCAGCCTTCCGCTCGAGCCGCCCGATCCGGTGGTAGCTGAAAAGCCTCTCGGAGTAGCTCTTCGACGCCGACAACACCGCGGGGAGATGCGGAAGACCTGCTCCGACGATGATGAGTGGCGCCGCATCTTGGCTGAGCTCATGGCAGGCCGCGCACAGTGCCGAGATGTCGGCAGACCCCAAATCCTGCATTTCGTCGATGAAAATCGAGATACCGACGCCGACGTCACCAGCCAGCACCGACGCGTCGAGCAGCAGTTCCACCAAATCGATCTCGATATCCCCGGAATCCGCCCGGCCGCTCAGCGCGGGAACATCGATACCGGGCTGCCAACGTTCACGCATCCCCTTGTCGGCGGAGGCACGCAAGGCGAAGGCTTTGAGTACACCGAGGAATTCGTCGACTCTGTCCGGATCGCGATGAGCGGCTGCAATGCCGCGAACAGCCATGTGCAGCGCAGACGACAGCGGTCGACGCAATTCTTGATCCGGCCTTGCCTCGATCTTGCCGGTTCCCCAACCACGTGCGACCGCGGCCGAGCGAAGATGATTGAGCAGAACGGTCTTGCCCACGCCGCGCAACCCCGTCAGGACCACACTTCGCTCCGGTTTACCGCGAGTGATCCGCTCGAGCACGACGTCGAACGCGTCGAGTTGCTTCTCGCGGCCTGCCAGTTCGGGTGGGCGCTGGCCTGCGCCCGGAGCGTAGGGATTACGCACGGGGTCCATGGGGCCAAGATAACAACCGCCATAGCAAAGTATCGGCACATCTAGCGCGTGTCCTAGACGCCGGTATGGACGGCTAGCAACCTTCTCGGCTTGTATCGGCAGGTCTTCGCGATGTCCTAGATTTGGTTAGACTCGACTACACGGTTGCACGAGAGGGGAAACTGCGCCTACATTGGACTCTGTGGAACACCTTCTCGTAGTACGCCGCCGTAGCGGGGTCTAATTCGGACCGACCCCTCGCTGCGGGTCGTCGTGCTATCTCGGTCCTCCCTTCGCCTTCGGGGAACCACCGACATGAACACTCTCTCTTCCACCACTTTCTCGAGCGACTGCTTCGCTGCCCGCTATGGCGCACCACTACCGCGCGACCTTCGTGACCAGGCCGCGAACATGAGCTGGGCCGCATTCTTGCAGCGCTTCGGCGCACGTACCGGCCCCATCAGACTGGGCAGCTGGTCCGCCCAGCCCGGCCCCGGTGGTCAGACGAGATTCGACGCGACCTTCGGCGTCGGGAACGCGATCCACACGACGGCGGCAACGTCCCATGGCCCGATCGACGCCCTGACCTCGATGTTGTACGACGCAGGCTTCCATATCGAAATCCTGAACTTCCACCAGCAGAGCATTTCGGAAAACGGCACACACGCCGCCAAGATCGCCACCTTCGTTCTCTGCGAATTCGACGGCCGCCGCGCGTGGTCCATGGCGATGGATGGTGACGGTACGAGCTCGTCCATCCGGGCCGTCATCGGTGCGGCCAACATGCTGCACGGGTGACTCTCGGGCCCTCTACTGCACTCTCGTCGATGAGCTAGATCTCGGTAGAGAGCACTAGGGCATCTCGATGGTCTGAGAACGCGCTATCTCCTCGATCGCCCGCCGGATGTAGACCTCGCTCGACGTCGAGGCATGCTCACCTTTTCCGGCGGCCGTACGCCGGCCGGCGCTGGACAGTTCGGCAATGATCAACAGTGCATGACCAGCGCGGGGTCGCGGACGTACCGCTTCGGTGTCCGCGACCCCGAGCGCACCCGTGAGCACTTCTACGAATCCATCGACATCGAGGTCACCGATCCATCCCGATGCCGAGCGCACTGTCCGCGCCAGCACATCCTGAACATCTTCGCCGGTCAGCCCGTCGGGATGCAGTTCTTCGAGCAACGCTCGGATGATCTCGGAATGCACCAGACCGACCTGCGCCGCGTCCTCGGACTCCACATCGCCCACGGCGTCGCGATAGGCATCCTCCGAGCGTGCACGAGCGGCAGCAAGCGCCTCCTCGGTAGAGGTCGCAATAGCTCGCGGTGTCGCAGGCCAGTCGTTGGGCCACATCTCGAGGGTTCCTTTTGTTCGGCGGAGAGGTTGAGCAATCCTCCCACCTTGCACCGACAATCCACTTACATGTAACCGGCACTTATAGTAACCTTCGAAAAAGTGGGACGCCCCCATACATCGAGAGAGGCCGTTTCTGATGTATGGGACAACCAACGACCGAAAAGGACATACCACCCGATGAGCGAAACCGCCACCCGCACAACCGTGGTCAACGAGGGAATGTCACTGGCGGTCTACGAGACAGGTAATCCGGACGGCGAGACCATCGTCCTCGTCCACGGCTGGCCGGACACACACGAGATGTGGAGTCACATCGTTCCACGACTCACCGAGCACTTCCGCGTCGTCAGCTACGACGCGCGTGGCGCAGGCGAAAGTACGGTTCCGCGTGAACGCTCCGCCTACCGGCTCCGCAATCTGGCCTCGGACTTCTATGCCGTCGTCGACGCAGTCAGCCCGAACGCGCCTGTCCACGTTCTCGCACACGACTGGGGCGCCGTCACCGTATGGGAAGCAGCCGGCGAACCTCACGCGGTAGATCGAATCCGTTCGTACACTTCCATTTCGGGCCCGAACCTGGACCATCTCGGCAAGTGGTCGCGGTCGCGGTTGGCCAGGCCGACCTGGAGCAACGTCAAGCAAGTTCTCGCCCAGACGCGCGCATCCTGGTACACCGTCACCTTCCATATACCCGGCCTCTCCACGTTGCGAATTCGACGCCAGTTCGCCAAAGGATGGCCTGCGTTCCTGCAGGAATTCTCCGGCGTCGACCCGTCGCTGGTCACCGAGAACCCCACGCTGTTCTCCGACGCGACCAACGGGGTGAACCTGTATCGAGCGAACCTCGTTCCACGCCTGATGAAGCCGCGGGACCGATTCATCGACATCCCGGTGCACTTGATCGTCAACACCGAGGACGTCGCAGTGCGGCCCGATCATTACGAAGACACCGGAAAATGGGTGAAAAACCTGACCCGCAACGATATTCACGCGGGCCATTGGTCACCGATCTCCCATGCTGTCGAGATCGCCGAGCTCACCGAGACGTACATCGATTCGCTGAAGAGCTAGTTCGTCAACTCCGCGTGCATCTGAAAGACGTTGTAGTCGGACCACGTCGAGATGTTGAAGTACAGATCGGTGCCGGTGGACCAGGGATGCATGAACCCTCCGTACAGCTCAGGGTATTCGGCGACGCTGACCATCGGCGCTCCGTCGGACCACGCTCCTTGCGGAGAGTCGGACTCCCGCAGCGTGATAGCCGTTTTCGCGGTGTCGAGGTAGGTCATCTGCCATCTCTGGCGTGAATCGTCGTACCGCACCGAGAGTTCCGCTGCCGGGGCCGCCACGATCGTCGACGCTGCGGTATACCCTCCGACCGGTGTCCAGTTACCTTCGCTCCAATACTGATACGCGGACTTGTTCAGCACCTGATCCTTCGGGACGCGTGCGACGCCGACGTCACCGAGCCTGGTGTTCGGGGTGCCGAACATGTACACGTAGTCACCCTGCGGGACCATCGACGTCACCTGAAACTTACTGACGCCGAAGATGTTGTCCCACTGTGCATACGGATCCTTCGTCCAGGTGGAGCCGCCGTCGTCCGAGTATGCGATCCCCCCATAGTTGGTCCACCAGGTTCCCGGGATGCTGTTCCACGTCCTGATGGACATGTAGCTCATGTATTGGCGATCGCCGATCGCGAAGCCGGAGGTAGGAATCGTGGTGATCTCGACGTTGTCGAGCTTGCGACTGCTGAGGAGTTCGGCTGCGTGACAACGACTGTCCTGCACCATACTGTCGTAGGTGACCCCGTCGGACAGATCGGTATCGGTGCTGAACGCGAGCACATTGCTGCGCCAATCCGGTCCCTGACCTCCAGGGGGATGGAAGCCTTTGCCGACGGTATCGCCGAACGCCGTCGCTATCTGCCCGGGAGCGCTCTCCCACATAATGCCCAGGTCCGTCCCGTAGACCTGCCACCGTTTGTCGGTGCGATTGATCGACCCCGCCCCTGTCTGTTTGGCAACACGGGTGACGTTTCCGATCTGCGGCATTGGAGGTGCAGAAGTTCTGACCGCCGGTTCGACGGGAGGTGACGCCGGATCGGGCGGAGGCGGGAGCTGCACTTCGGGTCCGGGAATCGGGATCGGAATGGTGAAAGGCTTGAACTCGAATCCGATTCGCGGAATGTTCAATTCGCTCGAGAGCGTGGTGGGCTCGCGGGTGTCATCGGTCAGGTTCGGGCACGGATCCAAGCAAGGGTCCGCCGGCAACGGTTCCGGGTCGATACGTGTCGGGGCCGTCGTCGGTGCTGGATACGGCACAGGTGCGAGTTGCGGAAAAGGGATCGGAATCGAGAGATCTTCCGGGACCAGCGACCCTGTCTCGTTCGTCAGATCGGCCGCGCACGCGCCGGGAGGGACGAGGGGTTCGGCGGCAGCCGGGACGCTGTCCCCGTACACGATCATCACGGACCCGAGAACAACAGCGGCACTCACGACGGCCATTCGCTTCGACATACTTCCCCTTCTGCGGATGCACCACCCGTGCCAGCGCATCATGCCAGATTCTCGCGCAATGAGCGCGAAGAGTATTCCTTACGAAAGAGATCACGTGACTGAAGAATTGGCACGACTTCGTCGACGAAGTCGTCGAGACTGTCCGGGTACAGCGGTGGCATCAGATTGAAGCCGTCGGCAGCTCCTCTTCGCACCCACTCCGAGATCTCGTCGGCGATCGATTCCGGCGTCCCGATCATCGTGGCGTGCCCTCCACCCGCTGCGAGTGTCCCGAGAAGCTGACGGACAGTCGGGTCATCTTTGGCGATTATCCGCAGGATCGTCTCGTATCGACCGTGCGGCCCGGTGAACTCCTCGATCGGCGGAAGAGCAGGAACCGGTGCGTCGAGCTCCCAATCGCTGCAATCCTGCTCCACGAACATCCCCAGTGTGCGCAACGACTGCTCGACGGGAAGCAGTGCATCGAGCTCGGCCTTCTTCGCACGGGCCTCGCTCATCGTCGACCCGACGTACGTCACCAGACCCGGCATGATCCCAACGGTCGAGCTGTTTCGTCCGGCAGCATCTATGCGGCGCTTGACATCTGAATAATAGGCGGCGCCGGCCTCGGCATCGTAGGCGACGGCGTAGATCGCCTCCGCGTAGCGGGCCGCGAGATCACGGCCAGGTCCCGACGCGCCCGCCTGGAACAGCACCGGCCGTCCCTGCGGAGACCGCGGGACCGTCAACGGGCCGTCCACCCGAAAGTGCTTGCCGACGTGATCGATGGGATGCACCTTCGCCGGATCCGCATACATTCCCTCGCGATCCAGTACCAGCGCGTCCCGTTCCCAGCTGTCCCATAGCGCGAGGGCAACCTCGACGAATTCCTCTGCGCGTTCGTACCTTTCGACCCGTGCCGGAATGTCCTCGAATCCATGATTGCGCGCCTCGGCGTCGAACATCGAGGTCACGACGTTCCATCCTGCGCGGCCACCACTGATGTGATCGAGCGAGGCGAGCAACCGCGCAGCGTGAAACGGTGTGTAGAACGTCGTGGATATGGTGGTGACCAGGCCGATATGGGTGGTCGTTCCGGCCATCGCCGTCAGGGCTGTGATCGGTTCGAGAAACCAGGTGCCCGCGCCGGCCGGATCACGAACGGAGTGTCCGTCCGCGAAGAACACGGCGTCGAACTTGCCCCGCTCCGCGGTCTGCGCGAGTTCTTGGTAGTAGCTGATATCGCCGAGGTCCTCGACCCTCGAATTCGGGTGACGCCACGCTGCACTGTGATGCCCACAGCCGTAGAGAAATGCGTTGAGGTGCAGCATGTCAGTCCTTGACCAAGCCGCCGTCCACAACCAAATTCTGTCCGGTCACCGACCTCGACCACGGAGACGCGAAGAACAACAGGGCATCTGCGAACTCCTCTGGTGTCACCACTCGCTGCAACGGCGTCGACGCCGCGATGAGGTCGAATACTTCCTCTGGTGTAGCGGCACTGGCGTCGGTGGTCCGCAGTAGGCCACCCGACACCATGTTCACAGTGATACCGTCGCCGCCGAGATCCGCTGCGAGAGTTCGAGTCAGAGACAACAGCGCAGCCTTCGATGCCGTGTAGTCGTGGTACGGCACCACTGGGTTCTGGAAAAGATTGGTGCCCACGTTGATGATTCGGCCGAATCCTGCTGCGCGCATCCCCTTCAGCGCTCGCTGCGTAGTCGTCAGCGCACCACGCACAGTGCCACGGAACTGCGCGTCGAACTCGTCCCATGTGATCGAGTCGGCCTTGCTGCGCGCGTCCCCGTTGAACGAGAAGTCGGCCAACGCGTTGTTGACCACCGTCGTCACGGAGGAACCGAAGTGCGCTTCGGCTTCGGTGAACAACGCGTCCACCTGCTCGGCGTCGGTGATGTCTGCTTGGATCGCTATCCCGCCGATCTCTGACGCCAGCGCCTCCGCCGAGACTCGACTGTTGCGGTAGTTCACCACGACGCGAGCGCCTTCTCGCGCGAATGCCCTGGCCACCGCGGTGCCCAGACCTCTGCCCGCTCCGGTGACGACTACTGTCTGCTCGTCCAACTTTTTCGACTGGATGTTCATGTCAGGCCTTTCGCTCTTCCGGCCCACACCGCGCAGAGCATGCACGTATCACACGTGCAGACATCCCTACGCTGGTGTTGACCAGATCAGGTTCGACGGGTGTGTTCTCAGCCGTTAGGCACCCCGTGTCGAAGAGGACTGTAACCTCTTGTCGAATATCCGTCTATCTAGGATCGATCATAGAAAGCCGTATAGATACCGGACAAGTCGGGTTTGTACACGTCCGGACCCTTATTGACGCCCTGCGCCTAGCGCAGCACCACCCAGCCGTGGGGTGGAACCCTGGTGGATCCGCCGCCCACTTGTGCGTCGCCGGACAATATCTCACCGGCCACGCGGTACGTCACTTCCTCGTCGCCGAGGTTCAACGCCACGTGCAACTGCTCGTCACCCGAGTGGACGCGGTACAACATCGCGGTATTGGACAGCTCCACCGTCTCGGTGCGCGCCTCGACGAGCCAGGGATGCCTGCGGCGAAGCCCGATCAGCTGCTGATGCAGACGGAAGGTCGGCCAACCGTACGGGGCGAGTTCCTCTCTGCTGCTAGGAAATTCCGGCCGTACCTCGTCATCGCCACCGACACGTTCCTCTTTCGCGCCACGGAAGCCCTGTTCGTCGCCGTAGTAGATCATCGGCATGCCCCCGACCGTGAACAGGACCACGAGCGCATGCTCGAGATGGCGTTCGTCGGTGATGGTGCTGGCGATGCGGGCCACGTCGTGATTACCGACGAACGTAGCCGGAACGAACGTCTCGAGCCACTCGTTGTGACGCCCGAGCGCGTGCGACAACTCGAAAAAGTTCCTTTCCGAGATTGCACTCCACGACGCTTTCCACAGCTCGTACTGAGTCACCGAATCCAGTGAGCTCGCCTTCACGATGGCTGCATAATCACCGTGGATGACCTCACCGAGGAAGTAGGCGTCGGGGAACTTTTGCCGAACCTTCGGAATGACCGCCGCCCAGAACCGCGGCGGCACAGCGTATGCCGCGTCGAGACGCCACCCGTCTGCACCCCGTTCGAGCCAGTGCGACATGACATCGACGACATACTGCTCGACCGCGGCGCTGTCATGGTTGAGCGTCACCAGTTCATCGTGGCCCTCGAAATTGCGATGAGTCGGTCTCGCCCCGGACCAGTCGAGATGGAACCACTCGGACTCCGGCGAATCCGGTCCTGCTTCGAGCGCCTGTACGAACCGCGGAAATGCTTGTGCCACATGGTTGAATACGCCATCGAGCATGACCCGCAGCCCACGCGAATGAGCTTGGTGGATCATGTCGTCGAAGTCGGATTCGGTGCCGAGCCGCGAATCGATGCGAAGGTGATCGATGGTGTCGTATCCATGGCTTGCGGAGGCGAAGATCGGGCCGAGGGCGATTCCCGAGGCCCCGAGTTCCACGGCGTAGTCGAACCAGTCGACGATGCGGTGCAGTCGATGCTCGTCCTCGAGCGAAGCGCCGTCCCAGTTATGGACCGGGGCGCCGACGAATCCCAGGGGATAGATGTGCCACCAGATGGCGTGCTCGACCCAGGCAGGTTGACCGCTCATGCCCGGATCACCGACTCACGACCGAGCTCGGCAGCCCCGGTATGACCCGACAAGCTGGTGACGAGATCGAATTCAGCGAGAATGCAACGCAATACATGCGCCACACCGTCCTGGCCGCCGAGCGCCAATCCATACAGAAACGGCCGTCCCAGCAGCACCGCATCGGCCCCCAACGCAAGCGCCTTCGCCATGTCGGACCCGGTGCGCACACCGGAATCGAACAAAACCGTCAGCTGATCACCGACGGCGTCCACGATCTCCGGCAGCGCGCTCAACGACGAGCGAGCGCCGTCGATCTGGCGGCCACCATGATTGGACACCACGATCCCGTCCACCCCGTGATCGGCGGCTGCCCATCCGTCGGCAACCGTGCAGATTCCCTTCAATACGATCGGTCCGTCCCACTGCTCACGCAGGAACGCCAACTGCGACCAGTTCAACCCAGGGTTGGGGAACATCTGCGCCCAGTGCATGGCTGCAGCAACAGGATTCGCTTCGACCGATTGATCCAGACCCGCAAGAAATGCCGGGTCCGTCAGATAGTTCTCGATCCCGAGGTTCGCCAGAAACGGCAGGTATCCACGGTCGAGGTCGGCCGGCCTCCAGCCGAGAAGCGTCGTGTCGAGCGTCAGTACAAGCGTCGTGAATCCCGATTTCTTGGCTCGCGCGAGGAAGCTGAGGAGAACGGATTCATCTGTGGGCCAGTACAACTGGTACCACCTGGGGGCGTCGCCACCCGCCTCGGCGATCTGCTCGAACGAATGCGAAGCCTGAGTGGAGTGAATGTAGGGCACCGAAAGCTCCGCGGCTGCCCGCACCGTCGCAAGCTCACCGTCCGGATGCGCGAGAGTCTGAACACCCACCGGCGCGATCAGCAGCGGCGCGGGCATCGAGGTGCCGAGCACTGTGACCGCGTGATCTCGTTCCGCTGAACTCCGCAACATGCGCGGGGCGATGCGCCACTCGTCGAACGCATCGCGGTTCGCGCGTGCCGTGGAACCGCTACCTGCGCTGGCGACGATGTACCCGAGAGCTTCCGGGCTGAGCGTGGCAGCGGCCTGCTCCTCCAACCTGGCCAGGTTCGTGGTGATCTGCGGCCTCTGATCGGTGAACATGCCCTGGGCATATATACCGATTTGATGGTCACTGAAGTTCATGGTCACCACCGTAGTGCCGCCGCAGGCCAGATGGCAGGACATCACCGAGCACGTGGTGCGGAGAGCGGGCGGTGGCAGAGCGGGCGGTGGGAGAGCGGGCGGTGGGAGAGCGCGCACCCTTATTCGGAACCTCGCTCCCTCGATCACGTCATGGCGAGGGCGTTCGGTTTGCAAAAATGATGCATGCTTCGCACCGCCCAGGGATGTCGGCGCCGTCCTCTACGGTATTCCGGACACCGTACGACAGACTGGATCCGATGCCACCTCGTAGACGCAAGCCCACAACCACCGCGAGAACCATCGGCGCAGGCAAGAGCGCTGCCGCGCGGAAGTTCAAGGAGTCGACGGCAGCACAGTCGGCCGCATCGCCGACGGCCAAGAAAGCCCCCGCGAAGAAGGCCGCTACCAAACGGACGCCTGCCAAGCGGACCACGACGCGTAAGCGGGCGCCACGTAAGACCGTCTCGCCGGACCTGCGGTTGCCAGATCCGGGTGAGCGGGTATGGGTCCTCGACGTGCCGTTCGAGGATCGCGCTCTCGCGTCGGCCTCCGGCGCTCGATGGCATCCGGGTCCGCGGGTGTTCGCGTTCTATGGGACCGAGCTGCCCGACGGTTTGGCGTCGTTCGAGTCGATGCCGTACAGCCTGCAGCGCTGGATCGAGGACGATGCCAACGAGGAGTGGCGGCCCGAGGAGATGCACGAGCGGTCGATGACGCCGCGGGCGACGCAGCTCGAGTCGGTGCGCAGGCATCTCGACGCGTTGGACAACGGGTTTCCGTATTTCGCCCAGATGGACTCGACGGGACTGGGCAAGACTCTTGCCGTGTGCGAGGCCGTCCGCCAGATGGAGGATCCGAGCATCGGAACCGTGCTGGTCGTAGCGCCCAAAGGTGCTCTTCCTGGTTGGCGGCGCACCATCGCCGACACCGAGGCCGACATTCATCCGTCCGAGCGCAAGCGCTGGCTACTGGTGACATACCAGTCGACGAAGAAGCTGCTGACGGTCCCCGAAGATATAGATCTGGGCAAACGCAAGCGAACACAGAACAAGAGGACCATCACGCTCGGCGAACTTCGATTCGACATCGACATCGTGGTGGCCGACGAGTCGCACGCGTTGATGAATATCGAGTCGCAGCAGTCGCAGATCCTCTGGCGCTACCAAGAGGCTGCTCGCGCCGTCGTCTGGATGTCTGCCACACCCGGTTATCAACCGATGCATTTCGCGTACATGGCCCGGGCGATCGAGCAGAGTCGTGCGCAGGAGCAGATCATCGGTGACGACGAAGGCCTCGGACATGCCATCACCGCGCAGTGGGCGACGTTCCTCGAGGAGTCGGGCTTCGCGCTCAAGGAAGGCAAGGCGACGACCGGGCTGAAAACGTGGCGGTGGGAGCCCGAGGATGCTGCACGACGCGAGCGCGACATCGGCACCATCCATCGTTGGCTGTCCGGTGGCGCTGTCCCATGGTCGATTTCGCGGCCGTCTCCGCCCACGCCGCGCGAGCCTCTCGGCCAGGAACTGACAGCCGTGCAGAAGCGGCTCTATCACTCGGCATGGGTGGATTACCGCAAGGAGGTCGGTCTGCCGAACTGGAAAACGGTGAGCGGTAGGCGGGTGCTCCAGAAGAACCCGAGTACGCGAGCAGCCGCACTGCGGCTACGCCAAAAGTGCTCGTACTTACGCATTCCCGCATCTGCTGACCAGGTCCGCGCTTGGGTGCGGGACGGCAATCAGGTGTTCGTCTCGATGTTCTATCGCGAATCCGTCGCCGAGTTGTCGCAGTCTCTCCGCGACGAAGGTCTCGATGTCGCAGTGGTCGACGGCAGTATGAGCAGCGCAGCCCAGGAGACCGAGATTCGCCGATTCCAAACCGGCGCTGCACGAGTCATCGTGTCTACGACGACCAGTGCGATCAACCTGCATTCCAACGAGTTACTGCTGCCCGAGAAGACGGTGTCGACGGCCGCTCCCCGCATCACTCTCATTCACGACCCTCGGTGGACACCCATCGAGATCCGTCAGATCGAGGGGCGCGCGAATCGCATCGACAAGGACCACAACCACACCACCTCGACCTGCTATTACGGATATGCCGAGGGCACGGTCGAGGAGGAAATGGTACTGACCGGTGTCGAGCGCATCGCCGATCTGGGTTCGATCGTCGGTCAAGCGGATCTGATCGACCCGGAGGCATTCCTGGCGGCACGAGCCGACCCCGATCAGCCCGGAACACTGTTCGAGGTGGCCAGTGATGCCCGCTGATTCCGGAATGCCGTCTTGTCAGCGTACGAAGGGCATGATCTGGCGTACTTTCGGATCCCGGAGATACAGCGCAGCCCACACCACGATTCCGACGTACACAGCAAACAGCACGGTACTGAACAGCGGCTTGTCGACGCGCCAGTTGGTGAGGACCGCGCCACCGAGGTAACCGGTGAGCAGTACAGCACCGAGAAATGCGGTGCGCGGCAGCAAGTACAGGGCCAGCGATACGAGTAGAACGATGCCGACGACGGGCATCATCTCGTCCCGAAGGCCGAGTTCCACGCTCGCGTCCTTCACCGCCTGCACGTTCAGCAGCTTGGTGACTCCGTCGAAAATCAGGAAGATCGCGATCACCGCGGTGAGCACCCAGCCGACACGAGCAGCGACGGGTGAGTTGGTGCGCGTTGCGGTGGTTGTGGTTGTGGTCATTGCATTCTCCGATGTTCGGGCCGGGAATTCGGTGCTTCTTATGTCGACACCACGGCACCCGAAATCTCATCGCATACGTTCGATACGAACATACGTTCGATTGCTGTGTTATTCTCATCGAGCCGTCCGGGAAATCAGCACTCGCGGACGGTCCAAAACCATTCGGCAAGCGGGGCCTCCATGGCGATATCAGATGGACCCGATACCTCAGGAACGCTCCATCGATCGGGCGATCGATGGTCCGAGAGCGCACCTTCGCGGTGCGCTCGCGGTCATGCCCTCGGCCCGCGAACCGTGCTGGTCGGGTCGAGGGCATGTTCCTGCGGCCGCGGCCACCACCGCACTCATGCCTGCCGAACCTGCGGCGACGTCACCTTCACGCCGCCACTCGGAGATCGCTGCGGAGACGCAAGCTTCGACTCGCGGGCAGGCAGGCAAGACCCCAGCGCGGGGGCCTGACGCATCGATCCCGACATTAATGGACAATCGAGCTATGCAGAACAGCGATTCGGCCGCAGCTTCCTTGGATACGACCGCTGCGCAGGTAGCTCAACTGCGGAACGACTTCACGCGGTTCATGATGGGGTACAAATTCGGCACCGACGAACTGATGACCAAGATCAATATCCTCAAAGAGGAATTCACGCACATACATCAGTATTCGCCGATCGAACATGTGGCATCTCGGCTCAAGACGCCGGAAAGCCTGCTCGAGAAGGCGCGGCGCAAGAATTGCCCGCTCACCTTCGAAGACATTCGCAAGAACATCTTCGACATCGCCGGCATCAGGATCACCTGCAGCTTCATCTCAGATACCTACCGAGTCGCCGACATGCTGACCGGTCAGGCCGACGTCGAGGTCATCGAGATCAAGGACTACATCGCCAATCCGAAACCCAACGGCTACAAGAGTCTTCACGTGATCGTCGAGATACCTGTCTTCATGACGGACCGAGTCCAGCCCGTTCTCGTCGAGCTCCAGATCCGCACCATCGCGATGGACTTCTGGGCAAGCCTGGAACACAAGATCTTCTACAAGTACCGAGGCGCTATCCCCGCTTCGCTGCTCGACGAGCTCACCGATGCTGCCGAAAGCGCGAACAGACTCGACGTGAAAATGGAACATCTGCACGACGAGATCGGTGAAATCAAGAACAGCAATCTCGATGCCCCGGACAACATTCAGCTCAGCTCGATGCCGCCGCTGTCGTTGCCTCGCGAGCTGCTCTCGTCACTTCTCGAACGCGGCAGCATGGGACAGCTCTAGGCTCCTGCGGCAGAAAGCGCTTCGAACTCGTCGTCGGTGAGTTCGATGCTCGCGCCCGCGAGGTTGTCTTCCAGGTGCTCCACGCTCGACGTTCCCGGGATCGGCAACACGACCGGCGAACGCTTCAACAGCCAAGCCAGTGCAAGTTGCGACGGCGACGCGTTGTGCTGCTTCGCGAGCGTGGACAACGGACTGCCCTCGCCGCTGAGCTTGCCTGTTGCCAGGGGGAACCACGGGATGAAGCCGACGCCGTTGGCCGTCGACCAGTCCAACAGCTCCTCCGAGGATCGGTCGGAGAGGTTGTACAGGTTCTGAACGGACACGATCGGCGCGATCTTCTGCGCGGCCTCCGCCTCGGCCACCGAAACCTGACTGAGCCCGATGTGGCGGATCTTTCCTTCGTCCTGCAGTTTCTTCAGCTGGCCGACCTGGTCCTCCAACGCCACCTCCGGGTCGATTCGGTGGAGCTGGAACAAATCGATCCGGTCCAACCCAAGACGTCGAAGACTGAGTTCTGCCTGCTGGCGCAGGTAGGCGGGGCGTCCCACAGGCGTCCAGATGCCGGGTCCCTGACGGGTCAGTCCGGCTTTGGTGGCGATGACGACGTCGTCACGGTAGGGATGTAGGGCCTCGCGCAGTAGGTCCTCGGCAACCTCGGGGCCATAGCTGTCGGCGGTGTCGAAGAAGTTCACGCCCAGCTCGACGGCCCGCTGTAGAACGCGAATGGCGGCGGCTCGGTCTTTCGGCTCTCCCCAGACGCCTTCGCCCGGCAGCTGCATCGTGCCGTATCCGAGGCGATTGATCTCGAGGTCGCCGCCGAGGCGGAACGTCCCGGAAGCGGCGGCGGGCGTGGCATTGTCCGAAGTAGTCATGCAGGTTCTGACGCTTCGCTGGCTTCTACTATTCCGTCTCGGTCAATCTATAACTATCTAGCGAGTATCCAATACTCGGATAGAAAGTGCTACAGCCGCTCGATCAGCCTCATTGCATCGAACGGTGCGAAACCCTTCGCATCGTTGTCGAAGTACACGTGGACGTCGAGGCCCTGCTCGGTCCACTTTTTTATCTTCGCTGCCCAACCGTCGAGCGCCTCCTCGGTATAGCCGCTCGCGTAGAGCTCGTCGGCACCGTGCAGACGTAAGTACATCAAATCTGCCGTCGGCGTCTCGACGTACGGATATTTACCTGCACTGTCTGCAACGACGAAGACAATACCGTTCTCCCTCAACAGCGAGACTGCTTCTTCCACCTGAAAGCTCGGATGCCGAACTTCGAGCGCATGTCGCAGCGGGCGGTCACCGTCGACATCGAGATTGACTCGATCCTCGGGCAGCTTGTCGTCCCGCTGCTCGGCGAGTTCGATTGCGGCCGTGGTTGTTCGAGGAAGAACGTCGAAGAATGCCGCGAGCTTGTCCGCATCGAACTGAAAATTGGGTGGAAGCTGCCACAGAATGGGACCGAGCTTGGCGCCCAAGCTCAACACCCCGGTAGCAAAGAAGTTCGCCAGCGCCACTTCGGCTCCGACGAGACGTTTGACGTGGGTGATGTAGCGGCCGCCCTTGATAGCGAATACGAAATCTACCGGCGTCTCCTCGCGCCACTTCACGAAACTCGACGGCTTCTGCATTGCATAGAAAGTGCCGTTGATCTCGATCGAGGACAGGTGCGTCGACGCGTATCCGAGCTCAGCGCGGTGCGGCAGGCCGGCTGGATAGAAGTCGCCTCGCCACGGCGCATACGTCCAGCCGGAGATACCGATTCGAACCTCTGATGGTCGCGTAAGCCGTGGCATGGGACGAGTATGCGCTCGAGAAGTAGAGCCGTCAGCGCGACGTAGCCTGCCAGGTCCGACGAGACAGATCAAGCATTCCAGGGTCTCGACCGAGCGGAACCGATAGCTTCGATGGCGTGCACACCTCCGAAGATCTTTTGGCAACGATCGATGCATCCCCCGCCGCTGTCGCCGTCCACGACCGCGAAGCCTGGGTGAACCTGTACGCACGCGGAGGAGTGGTCAACGATCCCGTTGGCACTCGACCGCATCAGGGCAGGCAGGCGATCGAAAAGTTCTACGACACCTTCATCGCTCCCAACACGATCAACTTCCACGTCGAGAACGACGCGGTGGACGGAATGTCCGTCGTCCGCGATCTATCCCTCGAGACCATCATGTCCACCGGAGCGACATTGAACGTCCCGATGCATATTCGGTACGACCTCGTCGACGAGGAAGGCGAGCTGAAGATCGCACGCCTCGCTGCGCACTGGGAATTGGCATCGATGATCGGACAGTTGCTGCGTGCGGGAACCAAAGGCTTGGCTGCGTCGGCGAAGCTGACACCTCAGCTGATCGGGAACCAAGGCATCGGTGGCGTAGTTGGCTTCATGGGCGGCCTGCGTGGCGTCGGGAGCAAAGGTAAGCGCGCGGCAACCGAAGCGCTGGAATCGATCTCGCAAGGACACGGCGGGGCAGTACGAACGGGCGCAGGAGACGACGTCGCTGTGGGATCACTGCGTGGAATGACATTCCGGAAGCTGATCGCCGCCGGCAATACCGTCAGTGCGACAGTCGAACACGAGTCGCGACGCGGCGTCGTCCTCGTAGAGTTCGGCGACAAGTCGTTGCACGTCGCTTCGATTACTGCGTTCGGACTTCGACCGAAATCGTGAGCTGAAACGCCGCCGGCCGACCAGGGGAACATATGTTCGAGTTCTTGTCGGTGGGCGGGGTTACTCTCATCACATGCTTTCAGGGGACGGTATTTCAGGAGTAGCCGGGGTGGCATCTGACACTGGATTTATCGGTGGCAGTGGGTCTTCCGGGAGCAGCAACACTTCGGCAGAGATGACGCCATCGTGCGTGCTGGAGATCGAGGACGTCGACCTCGCACACGCGATAGCAACAATCGAAGATCAAGTCTCGATGCTCACGCGTCTCGATACCGTCGGGGCATCGAATTCCGACCGACGTCCACTACTGGTCCGCGCCGAAACAGTCCAACGCACCCTGTTCGCGCTCTCACACACCTGGATCGCCGACCTCATCGCCCAACACGGACTCGACCACATCTACGGATCTGTACCCGACACTCTCGCAATACTCCTGCGACTCTCCAGAAGACTTGCCAGCCAACGCATCCGCCACGCCGAACAGTACGGACAACGCTCAGCTATCACCGGCGAACGACTCGATCCGATCCTGACCACCACAGCCGCCGCCGCCGCCGCTACAGAAGGCACCCTCGACGAAGAACACCAACACATCATCGCCAACTTCTTCCGCACCCTCAGTCCCGACATCGATCCCGAAACCCGCCACCACGCCGAGCAGCAACTCACCGAACTGGCCCGCCAACTCGGCCCCGACAACTTCAAAGTCGCCGCCAGAAGACTCTTCGACACGCTCGACCCTGACGGCACCGACAAAGACGAACAACAGATCGCCGAACAATGCTACTTCCGCATCAAAGACCAAGGCCAACATGGACTCTCCAAAGGCACCTTCCTCATCGACGCCGAAACCCGGGCCTACCTCGAAGCAGCATTCGCCAAATGGGCCAAACCAGGAATGTGCAATCCCTCCGACGCCACACCCACCACCGACAGCACTCACCGCGACAGTGCGAGTACCCAGGGGAGTGACCGTGCGAGTGGCAGCGAGAATGGTAGTTCCGAGGCCAGCAGCACCGACACCGACGGTCGCGCCGGACGAGACCGCCGCAGCCAAGGACGACGCCAACACGACGCACTGAAAACCGTCGTCAGGCAAATGCTCGCCTCCGGCGACCTCGGCACCCATCGAGGGCTACCCGTCACCGCTGTCGTCACGATGACCCTGTCCGACCTCGAAACAGCTACCGGCCACGCCGTCACTGCCACCGGTTCCCTGATCCGTATGCGCGATGCGATCCGCATGGCCTCCCACGCGCACCACTACCTCGCTCTCTTCGACGACCACGGACGGCCCCTGCACCTTGGACGAACCAAACGGATTGCCACCGCTGATCAACGCATCGTCCTCATCGCTGCCGATCGCGGCTGCACCTTCCCTGGCTGTACCCGACCCGCGACCTGATCACAGGTCCACCACATCGACGAATGGGCCACCGGTGGCAACACCGACATAGACGCCCTCACCTACGGCTGCGACCTGCACCACCCGCTCATCGGACCCGACGACCCCTACCCTGGCCGCACCCTTTGGCATCCCCCGACCACACTCGACCCCACCCGAAAAGGCCACATCAACCACTACCACCACCCCAACGAATAAATCTACCCGAAACCTGAAAACGCTGCGCCCCCAACACAACCCGACGTACCCGATCCGCACCCGCCACCTACGTGACACCACCCTGGTAGCCGGCCACCAGTGACTGCCAGCGGCACAGAGCACCACATGTGCCGCTGGCAGTCATGCCGCAAGCCCCCTGCCCCCTGCCCGCGGGGCAAACCATCCAGCGGGCGCGCCGGATTGACGGCCCCAGAACACCGCAGCCCAGAACACTGCATTCCGCAGCCATCGCAGCCATAATCGATACTCATGCAGGCGGCAAGTCGGACGGCGCTCCTCACGGTGCTGGTCTTCGCTGTCTCCGCTCTGCCGACGCCACTTGCGCCCGGTGTCCGCGAATCCCTCGTGGCCGCGCCGGCACCTGTGCTCACAGAGCCACTACCTGCGCCGTTGACTCTGGAGGAGTTGTCCGCTCGGGTGAATCCGACGGTCGTGACCATATCGGCGGAATTCGGTTTCTACGGCGTCGCGGGCACCGGGTTCGTCGTCGATTCGGACGGCCTCGTGCTCACCAACTTCCATGTAATCGAGGAAGCAACCGACGTCACTGCGGTACATATGGGCAATGGTTTGATCTACGACGCGTCGGTGCTCGGTTATGACAAGACCCGTGATCTTGCGGTTCTCCGATTGGCTTCTGCCGTGGATCTTCCGGTGGCCCCGATCGGGAGGTCTGCTGAGGTTGCCGTCGGAGATGGGGTCACCGCGGTGGGCAACGCGGAGGGCGGGGGAGTCCTCGTCGCCGCGCCCGGACGCGTGGTTGCCTTACGGGAATCTGTCATCGCCGAGAGCTCGGTCGATGGTTCACGGAACGAACTGACAGACATGATTCGAATCGACGCCGACGTACGTGCGGGCGATTCGGGCGGCCCGCTCGTCGACGCGTGGGGCAATGTCATCGGCGTCGACGCGGCTGGGCTGTCCGAGAAGGCTCGGGAGACTTCTGCTCCCGAGGCATATGCCATTCCCATCGATACCGCGATGGCCGTGCTCGAACAGGTCCGTGACGGCCGATCCGGGGGCACTGTCCATGTTGGGCCGACGCCGTATCTGGGTATCGGCGTTCGCGATGTCTCGGCATTGCGCGACACGGGACCATCACAGGGTGCCGCGGTCACGTCTGTTCAAAACGATTCCCCAGCCGAACGGACCGGTTTGCTTCGCGGCGACGTCATCGTGTCGTTCGACGGGAGGCCGGTGCGTACGTCGAGGGATCTGATCGAAGAGATGGTCGAGAAGAGTCCGGGCGATGTCATCGAACTCGAATGGGTCTCTGGGCAGGGAGTCCGTCAGCAACAATCGGTGACCCTCGAACTGGGGACTCCGACTGCGTAGTCGCTCAGGCTTGCAGCACGGACAGGACGTTTCCAGCGGGATCGGTGAACCATGCGATCAGCGGGCCGCCGTGTCTGAAGATTCCCCGCTCATCGGTTCCCATGTCGGGGTATTGCTCGAAGGCCACACCTTTGGCGATCAGGGCGTCGACGGCTGCTTCGATGTCTGCGACCGGGAAGTTCAGGATCGTGTAGGCCGCGGGCACATGATTGAGCCGGGGGTAGATCAACACTTCGTTTGTCTCGCTGAGCTGCAGGTTGATCAGGCCCATCTCGCCGTCGACGACGGTAAGTCCCAGGATCTCGGAGTAGAAGGCGCGTGCGGCCTCGATGTCGTCGACAGCGAATCCGGTGAAGGGTGCGCGGGTCAATTCGATAGTGGGCATACCTCATCGTGCCCCTTTCGAAGTTGGTACGAGGCGGTATCGAAGCCATCGGTGTGCCTCCGAGCAGGCCACCGACGAGAGTAGCGTTGAGCGGGTGACTATCCGCCTCGGTTATCAGATGCCCAATTTCAGCTACTCAGGCTCCGTCGCAGAGCTGTTCCCGAAGGTCATCGCGCAGGCGCGCGAAGCCGAAGCAGCAGGATTCGACACCGCGTTCGTCATGGACCATTTCTATCAATTACCTGGAATCGGTAAACCCGACGATCCGATGCTCGAGGCGTACTCGGCGCTGTCGGCGCTGGCCACCGCTACCGAGACGATCCAACTCTCGGCACTCGTCACCGGAAACACGTACCGGAACCCGGCCATCTTGGCGAAGACCGTCACCACGCTCGATGTCGTGAGCGGCGGTCGCGCGATCCTCGGGATCGGTGCCGGGTGGTACGAACTCGAGCACCAGAGCTTCGGCTTGGAGTTCGGCACTTTCACCGACCGATTCGAGCGTCTCGACGAGGCACTGCAGATCATCGAGCCGATGCTCCGCGGGCAACGGCCGAGCTTCGACGGGCTGTGGTACCAGGTCGAGAACGCCATCAACGAGCCCCGCATCCGCGACGATCTGCCCATCATGCTCGGCGGAGGCGGAGAGAAGAAGACCTTCGGTCTCGCTGCCCAATTCGCCGATCATCTCAACATCATCTGCGACGCAAGCGAATTGCCCCGCAAGATGAAGGCAGTCGAAGCTCGGTGCGAAGAGGTAGACCGTGATCCGAAGGATCTCGAGACAAGTTTCCTGGCCTTCGTCATCCTCGACGAGGACGGTGACAAAGCGCGCAAGCTGCAGAGCGACTACTTGCTGTCGAACGGAGTCGACTTGTCCAACCTCTCCGACACCGACAAGGCGGCAGCAACCGACCGCCAGTTCTGCGGCACACCCGACGACGTCGCCGAACAGGTGCAGACACGGGTACTCGATCAAGGTATCGACGGCATCATCATCAACCTGATCACCAACGGTCACGAGCCCGGCATCGTCGAACTCGCAGGTAAGACACTGCGCCCGCTCGTGTAATTCGAACCGACTTCAGCTTTGGCACGGGGGAACGTTGCGTGGGATAGTTCCCCCGTGGCTCAGCTGACAATGAACGGGCACAGGGTGCTCGTTGCGAATCTACTTCAGGGATCACCGCAGGGCGATTCGCTACGTGCGATGTCCGGTTCCATGGTTGCGTACGAGGGTGACGTCGCCTTCAAGAGCGCAGGAATGGGCGGAGGCGGTGGACTACGCGCGGCGCTGAAGCAGAAGGTAACCGGTGAATCTCTTTCTCTCATGGAGGTTTCCGGCAAGGGCACGGTGTACTTCGCCGTCGATGCTCAGGACATCACGATCGTCGAACTCGCGAACGACACCATGCACGTAGAGGCCTCACAGCTGCTCGCACTGACCGGCCAGCTGAAGACCGAGGTCAAGTTCGCCGGCCTCCGCGGAGCATCCTCGGGCCAGGGCCTGTTCACGACCGTCGTCTGCGGTTCGGGTTCGGTGGCCTTACTTTCGGCAGGCGGACCCTTGATCGCGCTCGCCGTCGACCCGACCTATCCGCTCGTCGTCGATCCGGACTCCTTCGTGGCACATCGCGGTCGGCTCAATCAGAGTTTCGTCACCGACGTCACCTGGCGATCCGCCGTCGGTGGTGGGAGCGGTGAAGCCTTCTCGCTCCGTTTCGACGGCCAAGGCGTCGTCTACATCCAACCCGAGGAACGCTGACATGCCGCTCGAGCTCGTCAACAGCAAAGTCGTCAAATCCCCTTTGGCGGCCGGGCAGAACGTCTTGGCTCGTAAGGGTTCGATGCTGTATTACACCGGTGACGTCCACTTCATTCCACATTCGATGGGTGGGAGCAGCGGCGTCGCAGGAATGGCGGGACGACTGATGTCGGGCGAGCATGTTGCCATGATGGCCGCCGAGGGCCAGGGGGAGGTGTTCTACGGCGACGCCGGCTTGTACGTGGAAGTGATTCACCTCGACGGATCGTCGATGCTCACTGTGGAGGCCGACCGACTGCTGGCCCACGACGGCTGTTTGTCGAGTTCCATTGTCTCCCTTGGCTCTCAGGGCGGCGCAGTACGGGGTGCCGTCCGGGGTGCGATGACCGGGCAGGGACTGTTCACGACGCAGCTGACCGGTGTGGGCAGCGTCGCAGTTCTGTCGCACGGTGGGGCGATGGCGCTGCAGGTCGGCCCGGAGCATCCCCAGGTCGTCGTGGATCCACAGGCCTATGTCTGCCACCTGGGCAACATCGACGTCGATATCTCGGCGAACGTCGGCTGGCGTGACGCGGTGGGGCGTGGCAGCGGCGAGGCCGTTCAGCTGAAGATGACCGGTATGGGCACCGTATGGGTCCAGGCCTCCGAGAAGAAATTCTGAGGGCAAGTTATGAACATCGAGATCCACACCCCCCACACGCTGCCCATCGACGACAACGTCCCCGGTAACGACTACGCCTTCTGCATCGAACTCGCCGGCCAACCCTGGTTCACGTCCAAGGGCGCGATGATTGCGTACTACGGCAATATTCGATTCGAACCACTCGGTCAGACGTCGATGCCTGCCATCGTTGCCGCTCGATTCTCCTCGCCGCTGTATTCCAACGACTGGGTGCTCGCACAGGGACAGGGCAAGTTGATCCTCGGCGACCGTGGATTCAACATCAACAGCTACGACCTCGACGACGGCAACCTGACCATCCGAGCCTCGAACCTCCTGGCCTTCGAACCAACACTCGATCTGAAGCAGTCGATCGTCCCCGGATTCCTGACGCTGCTGGGCACGGGCAAGTTTCTGGCGTCGTCCAACGGGCCTGTCATGTTCGCCGAGCCGCCGTTGCGCATCGACCCCGAAGCGCTGGTCGGCTGGGCCGATTGCCCGTCGCCGTCACACCACTTCGACGCCGGGTGGATGCAGAACTTTCTGGGCGCCGCTCGTGGATTCCTCGGGGCCAACACCGGCGAAGAGCGTCAGTTCGACTTCACCGGCGCAGGAACAGTGCTCATTCAATCCAGTGAAAAGGTTCTGGACGACGGCCACCTGCTGCGCCACATCGAGTCGCAGACCGTCTCGCTCGGACAGGACAGCTTGCGGACGCTGCACGGCACGATCGGTTCGCGACTCCAGCAGCAATAACTTGACTGGCAAGGGCACTATGGAGAGATGACAAACAACGGACCCTTCGGCATCGACCCCGAGGACTTCGATCGCCTCGCCAAAGAAGCGAGCGACGGACTCCGCGACGTCGTCGATCAGGTAGGTAAAATTTTCGGGCAACCCGGCGCAGGCGGTTCTTGGGGCGCGTTCTTCGGAGACACATCGGCACAGAAGAAGCCGGAGCAGGCTCCTGCTCCGGAAACCACCGGCGAGACCGGCGATGGTGTCTGGGCGATCTACACCGTCGATTCCGACGGCTCTGCGCACATCGACCAGCTGTACGCGACCGAACTGGATGCTCTGCGCGCCCACAAGGACAATGTGGATCCGGCCAGACGCGTCCGCTTCCTGCCCTACGGTGTCAGCGTCAGCGTGCTGGAAGTCTAGATTCCACCTCATCGGCCGCATAGGTAGTTCCGCCGTGCGCTCGCACTGATATGTGCAAGTCTCGCGGCGAGTGCCGGTGAATTGGCGACGCTTTCGACGGCCTGAAGCAGCGAGGACGCCGTCACATCCTCGTCGTCGAGTCGAACGGTCTCGGGTGCCCGGTCGGCATTCGATTGCATTACTCGCGGGACAAGGGAGAGAACATCATCGGGGTGCGAGATCCATTGCCATGGATCGGCATCGACACCGTTTTCTTGCAGCCACGAGGAGTAGGTGTTGTAGTACCTTCTCCCGCTTTCGGATTCACGAATCTGCACAAGTACCTGATAAAACTGCAGTGTGCCCGCACGCCAACGATTTCCCTCGGTTCATCGGGTGGCCAGGTAGCCGAATCGGGCCCCGACCAATCTCAGTGCTCGGCGTCGGCCCGCCTGCGTATAGTCCCCAGCGTGACTTTTCTGCAGCCGGTAAACCTGTCGAACGATGTCGTGACGCTCGAGCCGCTGAGCCACGATCATCTCGAAGGCTTGTGTGACGCTGCCCGTGACGGTGAGCTGTGGAACCTCTGGTACACCTCGGTTCCGCACCCCGACGATATGGCCGCCGAGATCGATCGACGATTGGGCTTGCAGCAGACGGGGTCGATGTTGCCGTTCGCCCTGCGACGGAACGACACGGGTCAGATACTCGGCATGACGACGTACATGAATGCCGATGCGGCGCACCGACGGGTAGAGATCGGGTCCACCTGGAACGCTGCATCTGCGCATCGGAGCGGGACGAACGCGGCGAGCAAACTTTTACTTCTCAGCCACGCGTTCGACGAATTGGATTGCATTGCAGTCGAATTTCGGACTCACTGGATGAATCTCCAGTCACGAACGGCGATTGCGCGACTCGGGGCCAAACAGGATGGGGTTCTCCGCAACCACACCCGTATGCCCGATGGCTCGCTGCGTGACACCGTGGTGTTCTCGATCATCGATTCGGAGTGGCCCGCGGTACGAAACGAACTCGACCGCCGGATCACCCACCATCTCGGCCCCGCGCGGTAGGTTTGCCAATAGCGTCGGCCGGCGCACACGGGTTCGATCGAAGGTACTGATAGCAGCATGCGGGTTGATGGGCGCGACATACCAGTGACGGGCAGCCTGCTGCAACCGCTGGTACGACGCACCAGTGACATCATGCGGGTCGTTCTGGCACTGCTCCTGCTGTCCACGGTCATCGCCGGATCGCTCATCACTCGAAATCAATGGGACGCGCTGGAGAACTCGGTCTCGAACATCGTCGGGGTGCTCAGTCCGGACAAGTCGAATCTGGTGTACGTGCTGTACGGCGTGGCGATCCTGGCGCTGCCGTTCGGAATTCTGATCGGACTGATCGCCGGCCGGGAATGGAAGCTACTGGCCGGGTACGGCGCGGCTGGACTGCTCGCCGGTCTGGCGTTGTCGATTACCGGGAGCGGAATCTCGACGCCCGCCTGGCACCTCGAAGTCCCCGATCGGCTCGACACATTTCTTTCCCAGTTCCTGGACGATCCTCGCTGGATCGGCATGCTCGCTGCGGTCCTCACCGTGTCCGGGCCATGGCTACCGAAGCGCTGGCGGCGCGTCTGGTGGATCCTGCTCCTGGCGTTCGTTCCGATTCACTTGTTCGTAAGCACTGTCGTGCCTGCCCGCTCACTGCTGGGCCTGTCGGTGGGCTGGCTCATCGGCGCATTGATCGTTCTGGTCGTCGGCACTCCAGCCCTCGAAGTGCCGCTCGAAGACGCGGTACGTCTGTTGTCCAAGCGCGGGCACATCGTGAATTCCTTACGCGTGGTGAAACCTTCAGGCCCGGGGCCCCTCGTACTATCGGCGTCGACAGAGGGTGCAGAGCCAGATCTGATCGTCGAGATGTACGGGCAGAACCAGCGCAGTGGAGGTGCGTTGCGCCAACTGTGGCGATGGTTGTCCTTCCGCAGTGCAGAGTTCGTTCCATCGCATGGATCATTGCACCGAGCCGTCGAGCACCGGGCGTTGATGGGCATCGCTATCGGGAACCTGTCCATCGCCAGCAGTCGCCCGCTGGCAGCATCGGCACTCGAACGCGGGTGGGCAATGTATGCACATACCGCGCCCATCGGAGTTCCCGTCGACGAAACCTCCCCGGATACTCTGGTCACCAGCATCTGGAGGGGACTGCAGACTATGCACGGGTTCCAGGTCTCCCATGGCGACCTGCGCACTGCAGAGATCAGAAACGACGAAGGCAAGGCACTCTTCGGCGGATTCGCGAACGCCGAACTAGGCGCAACCGACGCTCAGATGCAGTCCGACATTGCGCAGTTGCTGATCACAACTGCTGCGCTGTTCGGTAAGGAACACGCCGTGGGCAGTGCCATCGAGGCCCTCGACGCCGACACTGTTCTTGCGGCATCGGGCAGGCTGACGAAATCGGCGATACCCAAACGCGTCCGCGTATCGGTTCCCGACGGCAACGAGGTCATGAAGGCCGTACGTGATGAGGTCGCCGAACAGACGGGTGCCGACAAGATCAAGGCCGAACAGGTCACCCGCTTCTCGCGGAGTCAGATCATTCAGCTCGTCCTGCTGATCGGCCTCGTCTACGTCGCCTACCCGTTCATCAGTGCGGTGCCCACATTCCTGACAGAGCTGCAATCGGTGAACTGGTGGTGGGCACTACTCGGACTCGTTGTATCAGCGCTGACCTACGTCGGTGCTGCCGCAGCATTATGGGCATGCGCTTCGGGCATGGTGAGTTTCCGCAACCTGACGATCATGCAGCTTGCCAATACGTTTGCGGCAACGACGACCCCTGCAGGCGTCGGCGGTCTCGCACTGAGCGTTCGATTCCTGCAGAAGGGTGGTCTCGGAGCCGTTCGAGCTACGGCCGCAGTTGCACTGCAACAGTCCGTTCAGGTGATCACCCACGTCGGGCTGTTGATCCTCTTCACCTTTGCTGCCGGTACTTCGGCGGATCTGGCACATTTCGTGCCCGACCCGACTGTTCTCTACCTCATCGCCGGTGTTGCCCTCGGTGCCGTAGGCACCTTGCTGTTCGTACCGAAACTACGCCGATGGCTGCGGAACGACGTACGCCCACAGCTCAAGGAGCTGTTCGGCGAACTCGGCGAACTCGCACGTGATCCGAAACGCTTCTCGATCATCGTACTCGGATGTGCTGCAACCACTCTCGGAGCTGCACTGGCTCTATGGGCGAGCATCGAGGCGTTCGGGGGTGGGACGACGTTCATCACGGTCACCGTCGTCACCATGATCGGCGGAACGCTGGCGTCGGCGGCCCCGACGCCGGGCGGGGTCGGAGCCGTCGAAGCAGCCCTGATCGGTGGCCTCGCGGCATTCGGCCTTCCCGCTAGCATCGCCGTTCCATCCGTACTGCTCTATCGGGTGCTCACGTGTTGGCTACCGGTGTTCTGCGGTTGGCCGACGCTGCGATGGCTGACCGAGAAAGACATGGTCTGATATGCCGTCCAGTACGTATCATCTCGGCAGTCACCCACAATGCATTGCCCGAGGAAAACGCGCCGCGCATACACTTTCGTCGGCTGTAACCGGCAGCTGGATCCCATTTCGGCCTTCTAACAGCCCACTCACTGGTACCGTTCCTTGACAGGTCGGGGACCTGAGAATACGAACGATCGGCCGTTGCATGGACAAGAAAGTTCTCGAGTACCGGCAGGTCCCGCATGAAAGGCTGTCGATCGGTGACCGGCAAGCTCGCGTTCCACGACGAGTCCCCTGACTCCTGGGCTTCCCGCACAAGGGACGCCAACCCAGTGGCTACCAACCCAGTGGACACTCGTGCGATCGAACCTCGAGTTCTGAAAGCGGCCGACTACTCCTTCAGGGTTCGCGCACCGAACAGTGAGCACTGGGCGAAGGCCCTCATCGGTTCACTGACGTTGTCATTCGGACTGTCCGGAATCCTGCTGGTTCCGTCCGGACAGTTGGCCCTTCCCGCCGCAATCCTCATATCTCTCGCTTCCGTGAGCACGGTCCCCGTCGCACTCCGTTGGTTTCTCGGGCCCTGGCCTCGTCCGATTCTGATCAAAGCGTTCATCATCTGGGCCGACCTAGGGATCCTGGCAGTGATGCTGCTACCCAATTCGCCGTTGCTCGCGATGTCGAGTTCGGCAATGTTCGCCATCGTCGCCCTATTCGCCATCATCGGGACATCGTCGAGGGTGCTCGGCATCCATCTCGCGTGTGCCTTCACGGCACTGTTGCTCACGGCCGGGATGTCGATACTCGACGGGGCAGACCCTTGGACAGTTTCCTCGCGCGCCGTCACCGTTGCATCGATGTTCGTGATGCCGTTCGCACTTCGTCCTTACATTCGCTATCTCCGCGAACGCGCAGACGGAGCACTCCGGGATCCGCTGACCGGGCTGTGGAACCGTCGTGGATTGTTTCATGCGGTGGGATACCTCAACACCCTCAACGCCTCGCCGATACACGAGATGCGCTACATCGGCGTAGTAGTGATCGACATCGACAGGTTCAAGGCCATCAATGCCCGATTCGGGCACCCCTCGGGCGATGCGGTGTTGACAGAGGTAGCAAGCCGGTTGCTACACGCTGCGTCCGCCGATGCGGTGGTGTCACGGTTGGGCGGCGACCAGTTCGTGTGTGTACACATCGGCAGCCGCAACGAGGTCGACGACGCCGAGACTCGGATCCGCGCGGGACTCGAAGAATCGTTCAGCGGTCCGCCGTTCACCACCAGCATCGGATCGGCCGGCGACAGCCTGATCTGCGGAGACAGCACGGACGCACCCATGCGGCGGTTGATTGCACTGGCCGATATCGAGATGTACCGCGAGAAAGCAGATCCAGCTGCGGCGGCAAACCACCTTCGCTTGGATCCTCTCGGCATACGGGATCGAATAGACGCACTCATCGACTCCGGTGGACCCTCGATCGTGTTCCAGCCGATCTGCGACACCGTCACCCGAGCCGTGCTCGGGTACGAGGCACTTTCCCGCTTCCCGTTCGGTCACGGTTCGCCGTACATCTGGTTTCGCGACGCAACATGTGCCGGTGTCGGTCCACGTCTCGAACTCGCCGCGATCGATACGGCACTACGCACGATGGCAGGCCTTCCCGCCGATGCGTTCGTCTCGGTCAACGCCTCGGCGGAAACTATCAGGACGACCGACATGCTGGCCCGTCTTCGACCGCACATAGGCAAGCGCACAATATATTTGGAGATAACCGAGCATGAACGGGTCGACGACTATCGCGCTGTGGCTCGATCCGTCGAAGACCTCAGGGCCGCAGGCGTCAAAATATCCGTCGACGATGTCGGAGCCGGATTCGCCGGACTCCGCCAAGTCGTGGAACTGAAACCCGACACGCTGAAACTGGACTATTCACTCGTCCACGGCGTGGACCTGGATCCGACCCGCAGGGCGGCCGTGGCGTCGCTCACTGCGTTCGCGCGGGAAGTCGGCGCGACCCTGATCATGGAAGGTGTCGAGACCGACGGCGAACTGCGCGTCGCCGTCGAACTCGGCATCGACATGGTGCAGGGCTATCTCACCGGCCGACCGGCATCGGTCGAACCAGCCTGACGTGGGTGACCACTCAGACTGCGTCGGTGATCGAGTATTTCGTCAAACTCGGCGCGCCGGCGAGGAGTGGGGCCAGGTCAACGATCTTGCCGGGACCGGCACGGAAATCGCGGTACTTCGCGTCCGCTTCGGCGGAATCCCAGCGCTCGTACGCGATCCAGTGCGTCGGGTCTGCTTCGTCGACGAGAACGTCGACTCCTAGACACCCGTCGAATGCCCTCGTCTCGGCGAGCACACGGGCGAGCACGACCTTGGCGTCGTCGAGTGCTTCCGGCTTGAACTTCAGATCGAGCAGGGCGATGAGCGCCATTCGGTTCTCCCAAATCGACAGTAACAATGTATGAGCCTCGAACTACTTTTCCAGCCTACCGATCGCTTGTACGACGTCCCGTAGGACTTTCGCGTCGCCGCTGAAACTCCGCACCCTCTCATCGAGCCATACCTGTGCGGGCACTCCTCCGCCGAGCAGTTCACGAGCCAGCGCCGGGTCCTCACCGATCGGTGTGTCGCTACCGGCGATGACGACATTCCCGTATCGGCGCCCCTTCAACATCGCCGGATCCGCGATGATCACCGTGTGCGGAAAGACCTGCCCGATAGTGGCAGCCTCGCGACGGGTTCTCGTCAGGTCACGGGTGTCGCCGCAGTTGACGACATAGATGCCGCGCGGGGCGAGTACGCGTCGCACCTGCTCGGTGAATTCCAGAGTCAACAGCGGTTCCGGAGTGGCACTTCCGGCAAAAACGTCGCGGACGATCACATCTCGACTGTCCTCGGACAGCGTCTCGGTCACCGCACGGGCCTCACCGACTCTGATACGCAGCATCGGTGCGCGCGGGAGGTCGAACCATTCGCGTACCAACTCTGCCAGCTTGCCGTCCAGTTCGACGACGACCTGTCGTGCATCGGGATACTCCGCAGCGAAATAGCGTGCGAGAGTGCAGGCGCCACCACCGAGATGCAAGGTGCGCAGCTTGGAGCTCGAAAACGTTTGGTAGCGAACAAGTCCCGCCATCCAACGCATGTACTCGAAATCCAGCTGCGACGGGTCGTCCATATCGATGTGCGAACTCGGCACACCGTTGACATGCACCATCCAGCCGTCCGCGGTCAGAGTGTCGCGTACCAGTTCGCAAGTCCCGGTGTCGATGTCGTAGACCCCGGCCTTCGGCCCTGTCTGATTTTCCGGCCGTGTCTTCTTATTGGCCATGCCCTGCCTTCTTCTCGAAAATACTGCTTGCGGTCACGTCGGCCACCACGCGTACCGCCCTGTCATGGATGCCGTCGATGTCACCGGGGAACCCGAGAACTCGGACTGCGGCGGTGGCAATGAGCGAAGCATGATGCAGGCCCGCCGAGCCTCGACCGTTTTCTGTATCCGCCCGGCCGTTCACTATCGTCTCGACAAGTCGAAACGGTAGCTCTTCGGTGCCGGCGGACACGTCGGACTCGAGCTCTTGCACAACCCCACCAGCGATGGTGGCATACAGATTCATCAGCGTGAAGCGGCTTTCCCTGAACGAGCCGAACCGATCGGTCCGGAGCTCGGGCAACAGATAGAGCGCACCGAGGTTCCAACGGGAACGGCTGAGCTGATCGGCATCGAACCAGGCCATCGCGTACATCTTCACTACCGCCGACTCCTCGACACCCTGAATGCCCTGTCCGACGGCGAGTGGCTCGTCGACGGTCCCGCTGAGCAGCGAATCGAGGATGTCGTCCTTGTTCGAGAAGTGGTGATAGAGCGAGGCCTGCCGCAGCCCAACGGCGTCGGCGATCATGCGTGTCGAGGTGTTGGTGTAACCACGGGTGGTGAAGAGTTCGGCGGACGCGTCGAGTATTTCTTCACGTGCGGTGTCACCCGGACGTTTCTTGGTGGCAAGCCTCGGCCTCCCGGCACCGGTAACGGACATTGGTCCATCCTGTCAGCAATCCACGCCTGTGAGATTCCTGTCATCTGATCGAAATAGACGAAACAAGCTCGTTTCACGACGGTCACCAGCCGGGCACAACGGCGCGGAAAACTATCAACTGACAGAAACCGCACCGGCAATCCCGCACCTGTCGACGCAGACGGGCGGTCCTTCTCACCTCTTGTACGGAGACAAAGACATGAGCTCGACTACTCTGCCCTCGCCCGGGGAAAAGGCACCGTCGTTCGGCACCGACCACTTGGACCTCGCCGAACTCGGATACGACCAGCAACTGCATCGCAGTCTCGGCAAGTACGCGTCGTTTGCCGCCGGTTTCTCGTTCGTATCGATCCTGACCACAATCTTCCAGCTCTTCGGTCTCGGCTTCAGTTTCGGCGGCCCGGCGTTCTTCTTCACCTGGCCGCTGGTGTTTCTGGGCCAGTTCATGGTGGCTCTGAATTTCGCCGAACTTGCTGCGCGATATCCCATTTCAGGTGCCATCTACCAATGGTCCAGGCGCATGGGCGGTGAAATCATCGGCTGGTTCGCCGGATGGTTCATGATCATCGCGCAGATCGTCACGGCCTCGGCCGCCGCAATTGCACTGCAGGTCGTCCTGCCCAGCATCTGGAGCGGATTCCAGTTCGTCGGGGAAGACACCGCACTGACCTCGGCCGACGGCGCCGCCAACGCCGTTATTCTCGGCTCTATCCTCCTGGTGCTCACCACCACGATCAACTGCATCGGCGTCAATTGGATGTCGCGGATCAACAGCATCGGTGTCACCTGCGAGATCGTCGGCGTCATCGCCCTCGTTCTCGTCTTCTTCACGCACGCCGAACGCGGACCTCAGGTCGTCTTCGACACCGGCGCACCCGGTGCCGATCCCGGATACATCTGGGCCTGGATCGTTTCCGGGCTCATGGCTGCATACGTCATGGTCGGCTTCGGCTCGGCCGGCGAACTTGCCGAAGAGACACACAATCCACGACGCGTGGCACCTCGCACTATCCGGCTCGCACTATCCGCATCCGCTCTCGGCGGAGGACTGATGATCGTCGGCGCATTGATGGCCGCGCCTTCTCTCACCGACGGCAACCTTGCGACGCAGGGACTTCCGTACGTCATCGACTCCATCCTCAGCTCCCCGTGGGGCACGGTACTGCTGATCGATGTGGCTATCGCCGTCTTCATCTGCACCCTCGCGATCCAGACAGCGGCATCGCGGCTGATGTTCTCGATGGCTCGCGACGGCCGCCTACCGGCATCGACCATTCTATCGAAAGTCAACTCCCGCAGCGGAACCCCGATCGCACCGTCGGTCCTGATCGGATTCGCCTGTGTGGCAATCCTCGCCATCAATGTAGGGAACTCGGCGATCTTCACCACCTTGTCGAGCGTCTGCATCGTCCTGATCTACCTGGCCTACTTGATGGTGACCGTGCCACTGCTGATGCAACGCCTCAAGGGATGGCCGCACGGTGGTCGGCAGGCACAGCCCATCTCGGCAGAGGAGAAGCTCTTCACCCTCGGCAAGTTCGGCATCCCGGTGAATATCGCCGCGGTCCTCTACGGCGGGCTGATGGTGATCAATCTTTCCTGGCCGCGCGCCGAGATCTTCAACCCCACCGGCGAATTCCCGCTTCTGCAGTGGGCGGCGCCCCTGACGGTGATGGCGGTAGTGCTGGTCGGAATCGCCTGCCTACCGCGCGGCAGAACACACCCCAAGCCAGTCACGATCGGAGCCTGAAGACATGAGCACCGCAACCACTCTCGCCGCCAAGGAACATGCTCGGAGCCAGGCAGAGAAAGTCTCCGTCCCGACTGCCCCGGACGGCGTCACCGAACTCACCTGGGCCGAATCGGTGCCCGGCGGTCGCTACACCACCAGAGTTCTCGCTCGCGGTACCCGAGTACGGCTGCGCGACGTAGACGGTGCCGCATGCGCCAACCTGCTGCTGTACCGCGCGGACGCACCATGGGAGCGACTCAATGCCGCGGACACCGTCAAAGTTCCGTGGAACGCATACCTCGGAATCGGGCACCCACTGCTCTCGGATCAGGGGCGAGTGCTCGCCACGATCGTCGCCGACAGTTCGTCCCGGCACGACGCACTCTGCGGTACAACGTCTCTGGCCACCAATCGCAGCAAGTATGGCGACGGATCGTTGCACGGGGCATCACCTGCCGGTCGTGAACTGTTCACGGTGGCAGCTGCCAAGAACGACCTTCGACCACGTGACCTGCCACCATCGATCTCGTTCTTCCACGGTGTACGCGTCGAAGCCGACGGACACCTGCACTCGACCGGCAATGCGGGATGCGGCACCGAAGTGGACCTCCTGATTCACCTGCCGGTAGTCGTGTTGCTGGCCAACACCGCACACCCACTCGATCCGTCGCCGAGTTTCGCCACAACGGCGCTCGAGGTTCTGGCCTGGCAGGCACCGGGTGAACTCGACGACCTGCCCAACGCCGACCCCGAGTATTTGCGGGCCGTTCTCAACACAGAAGACACTTGGGCCGCGGCACACCCGAAAGGTGCACGATGACAATCACTCTCGAATCAGGCACGGTAGTGCTGGATCAGACCGCCGAAGCTTTCGGCCCATGGTCGGCCGTCGTGAAGGCCGGAGATCTGCTGACGATCGTCGATCTGCACGGCAACCAGGCCGTCGACACACTGGTCTACGCGGCGCACGATCACACCATCCGCTATAGCGCGGCCGCAACCGTGGTCGCGCAGCAGAACCTCTTTCTGAGCACCGGCAGCGTGCTGCGCAGCGATGATTCGGCAGCGTTGATGACGATCGTCGCCGACGAAGTAGGCAATCACGACACGGTAGGCGGCGCCTGCTCACAGGAATCGAACACGCTACGGTACGGGCATCACACGCAGCATCAACACGCATGCGTCGAGAACTTCCTGGCCGAAGGTTCCAAATGGGGCCTCGGCAAGCGGGATCTGGTGTCCAACATCAACTTCTTCATGAATGTTCCCGTCGATGCAGACGGAACAATCGGAATCGTCGACGGGCTGTCAGCACCGGGTAAGTCGCTGACGTTGCGAGCCGAGATCGATACTCTGGTACTCGTCTCGAACTGCCCGCAAATCAACAACCCGTGCAACGGATTCGACCCCACCGCTGTCCGCATGATCGTGACACGACCATGATGCCGACCGGCACCACGCGAGCAAAGATGACGGTACTTCGGCCAGGGATGCTGACCACGGTTCAGGACTGGCCCGGACGCGTCGGATACTGGAAGGTCGGGGTGCCGCCGTCCGGGCCGATGGACGACCTCTCGTTCCGCCTGGGCAACGTCGCTCTCGGCAACCCGGAGGGCGCACCGGGACTCGAATCTGCCATGGCTGGACCAGCACTGAGCTTCGACGCAGATACCTGGGTGTGCGTCACCGGCGCCGACGCTCGGGTCCGCGTCGACGGTGTCGACGTCGCGCAGTGGCGTCCGGTATTGGTGCCGGCCGATACGACGCTCGATGTGGGAACGACAACCGGGGCAGGCTTGCGCGTGTACGTACTCATCCAAGGCGCCATCGACGTTGAGCCGTACCTGGGCAGTGCATCGACGTTCACGCTCGGCAAATTCGGTGGACACCGAGGTGGAACTCTCTGCGAGAGAGATATTCTGGAGATCTCGACGCCGAAGGACGCCGCCGAACGCATTACTTGCATTCCTTCCGAACACCGACCGGCACTGACGACGAGGTGGAGCATCGCCGTCACCGAGGGACCGCACGGGGCACCGGAGTTCTTCACGCGCGCAGACATGGACACGTTGTTCGCCACCGACTACGAGGTGCACTTCAACTCCGATCGCACCGGCGTCCGACTCATCGGGCCGAAACCGGAGTGGGCGCGCACGGACGGTGGCGAGGCAGGGCTTCATCCGTCGAACATCCATGACAACGCCTATTCGGTCGGCGCACTCGACTTCACCGGCGACACACCGATTCTGCTCGGCCCGGACGGCCCCAGCCTCGGCGGCTTCGTCTGCCCGGTCACCGTCGTCGCCGCCGAAAGATGGAAGCTCGGGCAGCTCAAAGCTGGAGACACGATCCGGTTCGTACCCGTGCGGGCAGCTCACGCGGCTCCGCTCGGCGCACTCGGTGTTGCACGTCGCGCAGCACTGCCGTTCGTCTTCTCGAGCGGTGGCGACGGCGACGACGGCGTCCTTGCCCGGCGGGAGGCAGAGACCTGCGTGACCTACCGCCGATCGGGAGACGACAACGTGCTGGTGGAGTACGGAGACATGAAGCTGGACCTCGCGCTCCGCGCCCGCGCACACGCACTGCATCAGCGCATCGAGGCGATCTCACCGAAGGGGTTGCTGGACCTGACGCCGGGCATCCGCTCGCTGCAGGTCAAAGTGGATCCTGACGTTCTTTCGATCGACACAGTGATGGGTCTACTGGCCGAGGTGGAAGACGATCTACCCGCCGCTTCGGAGCTCGTGGTCCCGAGCCGTACCGTTCGGATGCCGTTGTCCTGGGACGACCCGTCGACCCGCGAAGCAATTGCGCGCTACATGCACGGAGTGCGAGCGGATGCACCGTGGTGCCCGTGGAACATCGAGTTCATCCGACGAATGAACGGACTCGATTCCATCGCAGACGTTTTCGATACCGTCTTCGCGGCCGACTACATGGTTCTCGGTCTTGGCGACGTCTACCTGGGCGCGCCCGTTGCGACTCCGCTCGATCCGCGGCATCGGCTGGTCACCACCAAGTACAACCCGGCGCGGACCTGGACACCGGAGAACGCCGTCGGGATCGGTGGGGCATATCTGTGCATCTACGGCATGGAAGGGCCCGGCGGATACCAGTTCGTCGGCCGGACGACGCAGGTGTGGAATCACCGATATCCAGAGCAGTCCGGACCGTTCGAGCGCGAGTCTCCCTGGTTGCTGCGGTTCTTCGATCGAATCTCCTGGTACCCAGTCGAGCCCGAGGAGCTGATGGACCTTCGCGCCGACACCGCAGCCGGACGCGGTGGAGGTGTCGAGATCGTCGACGGCAAATTCTCACTCGCTGAACACGAGCAATTCCTCGCGTCGAACAGTTCCTCGATCGAGAAGTTCAGGGCCTCGCAGGCAGTCGCCTTCGACGCCGAACGCACGGCATGGTCCGCGGCAGGCGAGTTCACGACAAGGGGCAATTCCGATGCAGCAGCATGACATCTCGGAGCGAGTACGGCAGGCGTACAAGCGCATTGCCGAGGTCGACCGACCCGAAATCTGGATCACCCTACGAGAAGAGGACGACGTACTGGCCGATGCAGCAACTGTCGACGCGGCCCTTCCGCTGGCCGGGTTACTGGTTGCGATCAAGGACAACGTAGATGTGGCAGGTATCCCCACCACCGCAGCATGCCCGGAGTTCGCCTACATCCCCGATCGCACCGCGACGGCCGTAGCGCGACTGTTGGAGCAGGGCGCGGTGATCCTCGGCAAGACCAATCTGGATCAGTTCGCCACCGGTCTCCTCGGGACGAGAAGCCCTTACGGCGCGGTCCGGTGCTCCTGGGACCCGGAGCGGGTGTCCGGTGGATCCAGTTCAGGGTCGGCAGTCGCCGTCGCTCTCGGAATCGCAGACATCGGCATCGGTACCGACACAGCAGGTTCCGGCCGGGTTCCGGCTGCATTCCACGGCCTCGTCGGCGTCAAGACAAGCCCGGGAATCGTCCCGACGACCGGCGTCGTACCAGCATGTATCGACTTCGACTGCGTGACAGTACTTGCTGCCGACCTCGAGACCGCGACCCTGGCCACGCAGTTGATGGCCGGCTACGACGACGCCGACCCACGTAGCAGGCGTTGGCCCGCGGACGTGCGGTTGTCTGCGAGCACAGTTCCTCGTATCGCCGTTCCGCGAGCAGCGGATCTCGAGCAACTTTGCCCAGAGTACCGAGAGGCATTCGATCGCCAGGTGGCTCGCTTGAAAGCGAAGGGATTCACTCACTCCGAGATCGACATTTCACCATTGCTCGACGCGGCCACCCTACTGTACGACGGTGCCATCGTCGCGCAACGCTTCTCGGCCGTCGGGGCTTTCGTCGAAAGCAACCGGGCCAGTTGCGATCCGACTGTTGCACAGATCATTCTGAACGCCGCCGAGTCGTCGGCCCACCGATACGTCGACGATGTCTCGGTTCTCGAACGCACGAAGCGGATCGCGGTAGCATTGCTCGACGGGTTCGACGGACTACTGCTGCCGACTACCACCGAGCATCCGACAATTGATGCAGTTCAAGCTGATCCAGTGTCCATCAACCGTCGAATGGGTACCTTCACCAACTTTTGCAACCTGCTGAACATGGCCGCCGTCGCTGTCCCCGGCAACCCCACGAGTAGTGGCGACCCATTCGGAGTCATGTTCGTCGTACCCGAGTTACGAGACCAGATCGCCATCGACCTTGCTGCGCGACTCATCGGAACACCTTCACCTTCGCTCGTCACCGACGGCCATGACGTACTCGTTGTCGGTGCGCATCTCGAAGGCTTTCCGGTTCACCATCAACTGACCGATCGCGGCGCGCGGTACCTCGGCGAGGTCCACACGTCCGACGCCTACCGCATGGTCGACCTGGGAACGACGCCCGCGAAACCGGGCTTGGTGCGCCACCACCGAGGGGAGGGTTCGGCAATTGCCGGCGAGCTCTACCGAATGTCCGCCGCCGGACTCGGAACATTCCTGGCCGCACTGCCCGCACCGATGGGTCTGACGTCGGTCGAGCTGTCCGACGGTCGCTGGGTCACCGGCTTCTGCTGCTCGCACGAAGCGGGCGAAGCAGGCATCGACATCACCGAGTTCGGTGGTTGGCGGGCGTACATGGCTTCGGTGCGCGGTGACTCGTTGGACCGCGCACCCTTTTTGTAAACCGAACGGCCGCGCTCGGACGTGAACAGAGCGTGCAGCTTTGGAAAAAGGATGCGCGGTCTCAACGTGGGCGCCCGGGGTCCGCCGAAGGTTGCCAGCCCTCCTCGGACCGTATCGCCGCCATGATGCGCCGACTGATTCCGCCGAGCTGACGCGCCTGGACCTGCGTCAACGGGTCGAAGACGAGCCGGTTGACGACGTCCACGTGCCCGGGGGCTGCCTGGTCGACCTTCGCCGACCCCGACTCGGTCAGGGTGGCCAGGGTGTAGCGGCCGTCCGTAGCGTCGGGAGCGCGTCGTACCCAATCTTTGGTCTCGAGGCGAGCCACTGCACGCGAGAGCCGCGAGAGGGAGCTGTTGGAATAGCTTGCCAACGTGCTCATGCGGAGTGTGCGGTCGGCCGCTTTCGACAGGGCGAAGAGGATGCCGTACTCGAAGTGGGTCAGGCCCGCGTCGCGTTGGAGCTGTGCATCGAGAGCAGTGGGCAGCCACTCCAGCAGGGTGGCCAGGGCGGCCCACGTCTGGAGGTCTCCGTCGCTGAGTGCTGCTCGTTCGTTGGGGTCCGACATGGAAGCAGACTACTCGACACCGCACCCCATGACTTGACTGAGAAAGTCAATCGTCATAGTTTCACTTGACTGAGAAAGTCATTTGATGCCCGCGACGGCATCGATCGAGCGCACCAGGAGAGACATGGATCTGCAGCTGCACGGCAAGTCGGCTTTCGTCAGCGGTTCGACGCAAGGAATCGGTTACGCGATTGCACGAGCTCTCCTCCAGGAGGGAGCGTCGGTTGTCATCAACGGGCGCAGCGAGAGCAAGCTCGACGAGGCCGTCCGGCAATTGGGGCTCGAGGTTCCGGGCGCGACGATCTCGGGCGCCGTTGCAGACTTCGAAGATCCAACCGACGTCGGCAAGCTTCTGGAATCTCTCGGCGACATCGACATACTCGTCAACAACGTCGGTCTTTTCGAACTCGCATCCTTCGAGCAGATTTCCGACGAAGAATGGCAACGTTACTTCGACATCAACGTCATGAGCGGCGTCCGGTTGTCGCGGCACGTGTTGGGCAAGATGCTCGCAACCGGATGGGGCCGGATCATCTTCGTCGGCAGCGAATCGGGGGTGAACATTCCAGCCGACATGGTGCACTATGGAGTAACGAAGGCGGGGATGCTCGCACTGAGCAATGGCCTCGCCAAGCTCACACGCGGAACCGAAGTAACCGTGAACACGATCCTCGGCGGGCCGACCTACTCCGACGGGGTCGCAGCCACTGTCACCCAGATCGCTAGCGCTCAGGCAATGCCCGCCGATGATCTCAAGGCCGCCATCATCGGCGGCAACGCTACCTCACTGCTACAGCGGTTCATCGAACCTACCGAGATAGCCAATCTCGCTGTCTACCTGGCAAGTCCGCTGTCCTCCGCCACGAACGGTGCAGCACTACGTGCTGACGGGGGTGTGCTGACGACCATGGTGTGAGGCCACCTCCCCACTCGGGCCGCCGCGTTTTCACGCGAGAACAGGGCGAGCAGGATCGACCGCCAACCGGACGGCCAACAGCCCGAGATCGGCCGCCACCACATAGACGACCAACCCCATCCGGTCGACGAAGTTGTATCGGGCCAGTTCTCGAGTCCTGGACCTGCAGCCGCACTACTTCTTGCCGCCCCCGAGCAATCCGCCGAGCAGATCGCCGATACCGCCACCGGAGCCACCCGAGCCGCCGGAGCCACCGCCGAGAATGCCGCCGAGGAGTCCCCCCAGGCCGCCGCCGGATCCCGAACCGCTGGTTGCTCCGCCGAGGACGCTGCCCAGTAGATCACCGAGACCGCCACCACCCGAGCCACCCGCACTCTGACCACCGGTGTATTTCTTTGCCAGATAAGCCAATACGATCGGCGCGAGGATCGGCAGCACTTTGCTCACGAGGTTACTGTCCGCGCCGCCGCTGATTCCGCCGAGCGCGCTTGCTACGTCGTTCTTGTTGTCTCCGAACACGTTCGACACGATCTTCGCACCGTCTGTCTCGTCCACCTGGTCGATGTCGACGCCGCCATCGAGCAATCCCGAAGAACTGTGCTGCTGGAGCGCATTCTCCAAGGACGCAGCACCTGCCGGGTCTTGGGCATTGGCTTCGAGGCCGCCGACCAATGTGGGCAGTGCTCGAGTGACAGCGGATTTCGCCGTCTCCTCATCGACACCGAGTTTCGATGCAATCTGACCGATGGGAATCTGTGCGAGAAGTTCGTCGAGCGATGCCATGAAGTCCACCTACCGAGTGTGGGCTCCCCCGTTGGGAGCCACGGTCAGTTCAGCGTAAGCGAATCCTCTATCACCTGGGCGAATGCCGCCATTCCTGCTGCAGTCGGGTGTAGTGGTGCTGCTCGGTTCAGGGGGAACACACCCTCGAGATAGCGCTGATCGCCTACTGCGCACGCGTCGTGACCGACACTGACGGGTCTGGTGTCGACGAAACTCGCACCGTGCTGCGCGGCCTGCTCGGCGAGAGCGTCGTTCATCGTGTCGATGCTCTGCTGCAGGTAGTCGGCGTCTCGGGCCCACACCGGTTGAACGCCATAGCAACCGCCCGGTTGTACATAGGTTCCATAACCGACTACGACGACATCCGCGTTCGGGGCGCGTCCCTTGATGTTCTCGAAGACCTGCCCCCAGCGCGGAGCCGCCGCGGAGATCGCGTCGGCGAGCTTGTCGGTGCCGCCCTCGGTCAGAGCATCCCGACACGATCGCCCTGTCGGCTCCGGCGAGAAGTTGATGCACTGACGCGCCGTCGACACCAGATCCACGTCGTTGCCGCCGATGGTGATGGTCACCAGGTCCGTATCCGAAGAGAGCGCATCCAGTTGGACTGGCACCGACCCGCTGTCGGTGATCTGCTCGACCGTGGTGATGTTCTCGGACTTCGCGCCCGAACACGACACATCGGTGAACGACGCGGCCCCGATCATGCCTGCCAGTACGTGCGGATAGTTCTCGTCGGATTGCAAGCAACCCGCGAATCCCACCTGGTCCGGGATCAACGGTCCCGAAGCCGCAGAGTCACCGAGTGCGACGTAGTCAATGGCCGGGGGCAGTTCGGCGGGATTCTGTTCGGCGGGATTCTGTTGGCAACTCACCAGCACGAGAGCTGCCAACAGACCCACCACCACACGCCGCATCGGGTCGATGCTACGCCGGTTCGACGCTGGGTGGACCTATGAATGGATCCGACCAACTCGTATACCGCCCTCAGCGGCTATGGCACTCCGATGAGCGCATTCCGCAAAATTCAGGGCGCTGTCATCGAAGCCCTCCAAGATGGAGGCAAGTCCCACCGCGCCTCACCAACGCCTTCGATGCACTCGACGCGAAGCTCGATGCCTCCTCATAGCCCACAGCACAGCCCGTTGTCCGTTGACCCCGCACCAGTGTCATGTCCACCTCTCGCTGATGTCGATGACGGCACGACCAGTGAACTCACCGCGCCGTAGTGCGTCCACCACTGTCGAGACCTCGCTGATCGGAACCTCGACGCAGATGCTCTCCAGGTTGCGCGGCTTGAGCTCGCTTTCGATTCGCTGCCAAAGCGCACGACGGGAGGCGATCATCATTTGTACCGAGTCGATACCGAGCAGGCCCACCCCTCGCAGAATAAACGGCATCACTGTGGTCTCGAGAGCGATACCGCCGTTCAACCCGCTGGCGGTGACGACTCCACCGTAATTCATGGTGCTCAGAATATCGGCAAGGGCTGCGCCGCCGACGCAGTCGACGGCTGCGGCCCACCGGCTCCGACCCAGCGGCCTACGTTTGGCGTCCGGGTCCAGCGGTAGGCGGCCGATCACCTCGGTGGCACCCAGTTCATGCAGGCGCGGCGTGGCATCTGGCTTACCGGACGAGGCAACCACTTCGAAGCCCTTCGCCGACAACAGATCGATGCTCGTTGATCCGACGCCACCTGTAGCGCCGGTGACGACGACCGGACCGGAGTCGGGGGTGACGCCCCATTCGAGGATTGCGGCCACGCTCATCGCGGCGGTGAAGCCGGCGGTGCCGATGGTGGCAGCTTCCCGCAGCGTGAGTCTGTCGAGCTTCACAGTCCATGCCGCCGGCACGACGGCCTCCTGCGCGTAACCGCCGTCACGGGCGGTTCCAATCCCGTATCCGTGGGCGATCACATTGTCGCCGACCTGGAAGTCCGGCGAGGTTGATTCGGAGACGACACCAGCGATGTCGATGCCGGGGACGATCGGATACTCACGAACGACGCCGCCTCCGGGAGTGAAGGCGAGAGCGTCTTTGAAGTTGATGCTGGAATAGCGGACTTGGATGCGTAGCTCATCGGCTCCGAGGGCCTGCTGCTCGAGCTCTCGGACCTCCGGATGGATGGTTCCATCGGTGAGGACGGCGGTAAGGGCGAGGTAAGTGGACATTGAAGCGTTTCCTCCTTGGATATTCGATTTCGATGTGGTCTCGTGCGGGGACCGATTCAGCGATTTGTTGCTTTGAGTGTGGATATCAGATCGTCGACGACCGAAGCGTTTTCGATAGTCGGTGGAATATCAGGCTTGTCTCCGTCGAGGATCTGTCGCAGACAACGGCGCACTATCTTCCCTGAACGTGTCTTGGGTAGAGCGGCAACGATGTCGATGCCGCCTAGTGAGGCGATCGGTCCGACCTGATGACGGACCAGCTCTTGGATCTGCGTGCGCAGTTCTTCGACCCGGTCCACGTGGTCGAGCTCCGGCACGACGACTGCATAAGGACGCTGCCCTTTGAGATAATCGCTGACCCCAACGACCGCGCATTCGGAAACACCCGGATGTTCGGCTATGGCCGCCTCGATCTGCCCCGACGACATCCGATGCCCGGCGACGTTCATCACGTCGTCAGTGCGGCCGAGAATGTATACGTACCCGTCCTTGTCGATATGGCCGCCGTCCCCGGAGTCATAGTATCCGGGGTGCTGGTTCAGATATGCCTTCGCCAGGCGGGCTTCATCACCCCACACGTTGGTCATGAAGCCGGGCGGCAACGGCAACCGCAGGCACACAGCACCTTCCTGCCCGGACTCGACCTCGTTCCCGTCGCTGTCGAGGATCGCCACGACGAAACCGGGGACCGGCTTTGTCGATGCACCTGGTCTGGGCGGAAAGTAAGTCAGGCCGAGGAAGTTCGACACCACCGGCCAGCCCGTCTCGGTCTGCCACCAGTTGTTGATCACCGGAGCGGACTGCACCTGGCCGAGCCACCGCTGAGTGTCGGGGTCCAATCGCTCTCCCGCGAGAAAAATTCCGCGCAGCGTGTGCAGGTCCCGCCGAACGAGCAGAGCAGCCTGCGGATCTTCTCGCCGGATCGCCCGCATCGCGGTGGGCGCGGTGAGCAGCACGTTAACGCCATACCGCTCGATGATGTCCCAGAAGACTCCGGCGTCGGGGGAGCCAACCGGTTTGCCCTCGAACAGCACGGTGGTGGCACCGGTTAGAAGTGGCGCGTAGACGATGTAGGAGTGCCCCACCACCCAGCCGATGTCACTGGCGGCGAAGACGACGTCGCTGGCCTCGATGCCGTAGACATGCTTCATCGACCACTGCATGGCGACGGCGTGGCCGCCGTTGTCACGGACGATCCCCTTCGGCTTCCCGGTGGTGCCGGATGTGTACAAGATGTACAGCGGATCGGTAGCAACGACCGGGACGCAGCTAGCCGGCTCGGCGGCCTCGAGCAGTTCGGTCCATCCATGTTCCGGCCAGTCGACCCCGCGCCCAGCGGGGGGCTCGATCTGTGGTCGGTTCACCACGACGACGTTCCCGGGACGGTGTTGCGCCTCAGTGAGCGCGGCGTCGAGCAACGGCAGGTAGGGCACGATTCGGCCGGGCTCCAGGCCACCAGTCGCAGTGACGATGACGGCCGGCCGCGCGTCATCGATGCGGGAGGCGAGCTCGGCCGCGCCGAAGCCGCCGAAGACCACTGCATGTACGGCACCCAGGCGCGCACAGGCCAGCATCGTGATGACCGCTTCGGGAATCATCGGCAGGTAGATCAGGACCCGGTCGCCCAGGCCCACGCCCAGGCCGGCGAGGGCGCCTGCCGCCCGCGATACCTGCTCGAGAAGCTCACGGTAGCTGTAGACGTACTCCTGGCCGGTAGCGGCCGAAATGTACGCGAGTGCCGGCGCGTCACCGCGACCAGCGTCGACATGCCGATCCAGGGCGTTGTACGCGGTATTGAGAGTCGCCCCTGGGAACCAATCGACCAGGCCGTTCGGGTTCTCCTCATAGGGACGCTTCGGCTCATCGATCCAGGTGATTGCACGTGCTGCTGTCATCCAGAAGTCGCCCGGGTCCCGGCTGGCGTCATCCATCGTCGCGGTGTAAATCTTGAGCGGTGCGGCCGCGTCGCGCTCAGGCATCGAGGAACCTGGCCGGACGCTTCTCCAGGAAAGCTGTCATGCCTTCGGTCTGGTCACTGAACGCGAAAAGCGAATGGAACCAGCGACGTTCGAAGAGCAAACCCTCCGCCAGCGAGGTCTGGTCGGCCCGCAGGACACATTCTTTGGCCGCCCGCGCCGCACGCGGAGAGAATCCGGCTATCTGCCGGGCGATGACACGAGCCTGTTCGACTACCTCATCGTCGGGGACAATGCGGCTGATCAGACCAATCCGGTGGGCTTCGTCGGCATCGATTCGGCGCCCGGTAAGGATCAGGTCCATCGCCTGGGCTTTGCCCACGATTCGGGTCAGCCTTTGCGTTCCACCAATCCCAGGGATGATGCCCAGTGCGATCTCCGGCTGGCCGAAGGACGCACTCGCGCCGGCGATGAGAATGTCGCACATCATGGCGATTTCGCAGCCGCCCCCGAGCGCGAACCCGTTTACCGCGCCGATGGTCGGGATGGGCAGGTCGGCTAGTCCTTCCCATAAGGCGAGGTGGTTGGCGTCGTTCATGCTTCCGAAAGTTTGGTCGCGCATCTCGGCGATGTCCGCGCCGGCAGCGAAAGCGCGGCCGTTGCCAGTCAGCACCAGCACGCGCGCACCGGATCGGGTTGCCTCGCGCAGTGCCTTGGAGAATTCGGTCATCATCGCTGAGTTCAGAGCGTTCAGCGCTTCCGGCCGGTCCAAGGTCAGTTGGGCGATGCCATCGTCGTCGACGGTCAGGGTGAGAGTGTCGAAATTGGCCATTGGTTCACAGACTTCTTTCTGGTCGCGTATGTGCGGAATGCACCGAATTCTTTGCATGGCTGCGATTTTCTTCACGGGTGGTCTGCATTCACCATCCGGGCCGAGCTGCCCGGCTCACGGCTCGATGGTGTCCGCGTCAACCAATCCCGAGCTGAATGAGGGCCAGCAAGGTTGCCATGATCGCAATGGCGACAGCCGGCGGGTCCAGGTGCATACGGCAGCGCTCCAGGACCAGTCTCGCCCAGACTTCTGCGAGCACCGAGGCGAGGAGGCCTGAGCCGACGGCGGCGAGCAGAATCAGCGTGGCCTCGTCGGTGTGCGCAGCAGCGACGCCGGCGGTCAACGCCGCGGGCAGCGTGATGTGGTGGGTCACCGGCACCGCTTTACCGAAGACGAGAGCGAGCAGTGTAAGCGCTGACGCGCCGTAAAGGAACAGGCCTGCCATCGGCCGGGACTCCTCCGGCCAGGCTAGATAGACCGATCCGGCCACCGCGCCGGCGACGGCACCGATAGTGAGCACCGCGGCGGCATTGTGCTGCCAGGGCAGCCATTGTTGGCGTATGGCAGCGGGCTTGCGCGCCCATAGGGCGGCGGCGATCAGCGCAGTGAGCACCACACTGACTGCGAGCGAATCCATCATCGCAATTTCTTTGCCATCAGAGGTATGGACGGCAGGGACACTACCGGCAAGGCGAGCCAGGAACTGGCCCAGCACGCCGAATATAGCGCCGACACCAACGATGGACATGTTGTTATACGTGATCAGCGGCTGCGCGATATCGCGCGCGGAGTCGTGGCGACGGATGTAGGCGGCATAAGCGGCGGCCGCTGCACCGCTGGCGAACATCACATGGGGGCCGAATACGGGACCGAAAGCGAGACCCCCGACCAGTGTGGTGTCCGGATCGACCGATGCCAGCAGCGTGGCGACCACCACGACGACACCCATCAGGGCGAAGCCCCCCAGCGCACCCAGTGCCGCTCCCAAGGCGCCGCCGCCCGCGGCGCCGACGAACTCACTCACAGTGAGCGTCATGTGAAGCCCTTCGGTCGAAGTGTCGTGGAGACAGCCGGATCGCGGTGGTGGCAGCCCCACCTACATGGCGCTGCCACCACCGCGTGGCCGAGCAGCGGTCAGTGTTGGTGCTTGATGATTCCGCGAATGTTCTTGCCTGCCAACAAGTCGGCGTAGCCCTCGTTGACCTGATCGAGGCTGTACTCATTGGTGATCAGACCGTCGAGCTCGAGCTTGCCGTCGACGTACATACGAATGAGCTTCGGAATGTCGTAGGCCGGGTTGCAGTCGCCGAAGAGCGAGCCCTTGATGGTCTTGCGGAAGTAGCTCATCTCGGTACTCGGCACCTTGACGGTCACCTCGTCGATACGGTTGAGCGCGGTGAGCACCATGACACCGCAGCGTCCGATCATCGACAGCCCGTCGCTGACCTGCTGGTCGGTGATCAGGTCCGTGGTGATGATCGCCGAATCGCCACCCTGTCCGTTGGTCAGGTCGTCGATGGCCGTCTTGGCCTCGGCCGCGGTCTCGAAGGCCAGGGTGGCACCGAGTTCGATTGCCTTGTCGCGCTTGTTCTTCAGCGGGTCGATAGCAATGATGTGCTGAGCGCCGGCATGCTTGGCTCCCTGCACGGCATTGATGCCGATGCCGCCGATACCGAAGATGGCAACGACGTCACCGGGCTTGGTCTCTGCGGCATACACAGCCGAACCCCAGCCGGTGGGAACACCGCAGCCGACCAGTACGGCCTTGTCGAGGGGGATGTCGTCGTCGACCTTGATGACCGAGTACTGGTTGATCACGTTGTACTGGCTGAAGGTGCCCAGGGTGCACATTGCGCCGTACGTTCCGCGAGGCCCGCTGATTGGCCAGCGCGGGCCTTCGAGGTGGCCATCGAGCATTGCGGCGTTCATGTCGCAGACCGAGCTACGTCCGGTTGCGCAGTACTTGCACCGGCCACAGGTAGGGGTGAACGAACAGACGACGTGGTCGCCCGGTTTGACCCTGGTGACGCCCGGACCGACTTCTTGGATGATTCCCGCGCCCTCGTGACCGAGTACCATCGGAAGACGGGCGATCGTGTCGCCGATGGAGATGTGCACATCGGAGTGACACAGGCCGCCGTACAGGTACTGGATCAGCACTTCGTTGGGGCCGGGCTTTTCGAGCGTGAGCTCTTCGATCTCGATGGGCTTGCCCGGCTCGATGACGACAGCTGCGAGGGTTTTCATTTCGGTTCCTTCGGTTGGCCGCGGCCACTCCCGGGTGGGAGCGGCTCGGAAGTTTTGTTTTGTTCTGTCCTGATCGGCGGCAGCGCACTTGCGCCGTCGAGGATGTTGGTGAGGCGTCTGCTAGGAGCGCTTGAGGTTCACAACGTGAACGTTGGTGAACTCTTCGATTCCGCTCCGGCCGAACTCCGCACCTAGACCGGACTGCTTGATTCCGCCGAACGGTACGTCCGGGGTGAGCTGAAAGTGATGGTTGATCCAACTCGTGCCGACGTTCAATCGAGCGCCGACCTCGATCGCGCGCTCCACATCGCTGCCCCACACCGAACCACCCAGGCCGTACTGGGTGTCGTTCGCGCGCTCGATCGCGTCATCCAGATCGTCGTAGAGCATCACCGAGCGGATCGGGGCGAAGGTCTCTTCGCGAACCAGGGGACTGTTCTCGTCCAGGTCGCGCACCAGCGTGGGCTGCACGTAGTAACCGGGCTGGTCGAGCACTTCACCGCCGGCCACGACTCGGCCGTCCCGTGCAGCCATCTCCAGCGCTTCCCGAGCCTTCTGGAAGGCCGTCGCGTTCTGTACCGGACCGAGCTGGGTCAGCGGGTCGAGGCCGTGGCCGACGGTCAGTGCAGACACGCGCTGGGCGAGCGCTTCGACCAACGGCTCGTAGAGCGAGGCCGGCGCGTAGATCCGCTTGATGGACACGCATACCTGGCCGGCGTTGGCGAAGGCCCAGTTGCACAGACCGTCGGCGGTCTTCTCGATGTCAGCATCGTCCAGCACGATTGCCGCGTCGTTGCCGCCGAGTTCCAAGGTGAGGCGCTTGAGGGTGGGGCCGGCCGCAGCCATGACGTGTCTCCCGGTCACCGTGGAGCCGGTGAACGAGACCTTGTCGATTCCCTCGTGGGAGGTGAGCAGTGGGCCGAGATCTCCGCCATCACCGACGACGTTGAACACACCGGCCGGGATCACCTCACGCACCAACTCGGCGAAGTGCATGGTGGCAAGAGGGGTGGTCGGTGACGGCTTGAGGACCATCGTGTTGCCGACGATCAGTGCCGGAGCCAACTTGTAGACGGCCTGGAACAGCGGGAAGTTCCATGGCGTGATCGCTCCGACCACACCGACCGGCTTGCGGCGCAACTCCACGTAGCTCGACGCGTCGTCGCGCAGGATCTCGGTGTCGAGGCGGTAGTCAGCAAAGTAGCGAGTGAAATCGATGGACCACGCCACGTCGTCACGGGCCTCGCCGATCGGCTTGCCCTGTTCGAGCGTGGTCAGTTGCGCGAGTTCTTCGTGGTGAGCGGCCAGCACATCTGCCACTGCGTGCAAAACCTTGCTGCGCTCGTCGTATCCGAGAGCCGCCCAGCCGGGCAGGGCGCGTCGAGCGGCCTGCACTGCCTGGTCCAGCTGCTCGGACGACGCGACCGGAGTGGTCGCAATTCTCGCCGCAGTACCCGGATCCAACACCGGCATCTCGTCAGCGCCGTCGACCAGTCGGCCGTCGATCAGCTGGCCGTACTTCTTGGATGACAGATCGAAGCTCAGTGCGGTGTTGGGTGTGAGTAGTGAGGTCATCAGAATCCTCTCGAATGTTGTGCATGTATCAACGGGGAGGGCCGTTACCGTGTGTGCGTTCCAGCGGGTCAGTGGCCCGACAATCGGACTGGGAAGAGCGCCAAGATCATCATTGCGACTTCCGTCACAGCTATTTGTCCGTGATCCGTACATCTGCACACCGGGGGTCTGTCGGCCGTCCGTTCGGCTACGGTATGAACCATTGCCAGTGATCGGTTTCACAGTCGGGCGCACCGCGTAGGAAGTGCCCGGCCGCTCGCTGGATAGCCTCCGCCTGAGTTGATAAGAGGTCTGGTGCAATGGTCGACAGTGTCGAGCGTGCGTTCGCAACGTTCTCCGCGAGCCTGGAGGGCAGCAACCTGCAGGAATCCTGGGCGCGTTCTCAGCAGGCGGGTCTCGATCCGTCCAAGCCCATGGATCCGCCCACATCCGACAGCGTGGACACAGAGAGCCGGCTCTTTCGCTCAGCCGCCCCGGTTCTCGACCGGGTACGCAACGAAATCGACGGCGAACGACTGTCGGTGATGCTGGTCGGCGCAAAGGCCGAGATGTTGGCAACAATCAACGGCTGCTCTCAGATCGACTCGGTGGTCACGCGCATCGGTGCCACCCCTGGCGCTCTCTGGCGAGAGGACACCACCGGAACCAATGCCTTGGCCACCCCCTTCGTGACTCGTGAACCGCTGTTCGTTCGCGGCCCAGAGCATTACGTGGAGGGCCTGCACAACTACAGCTGTTACGGCCGCCCCATCTTCAGCCCGCTCAACGGCCAGCTGGTGGGTGTGCTGGACATCATGAGCGATGCCGGTGCCGAGTCGGCCTTGATGCGACCGTTCGTCGACTCGGCGATCGCCGACATCCAACGAAACATCAAACGCAGCGTCGGCAGCAGGGCCCAATCGGTGATCCGCGCCTTCGAGGGAGCCGCTCAGCATCCTGCCGCGATGGTGGTGGCCGTGTCGCGATCCATGGTGTTGCAGAGCTCGGCTGCCGCGCGAGTGCTGTCCTCGACCGATCTGGCCTGGCTGCAACAACTTGCAGAGGGGTTGCGCGGGTCCACACGCACCGAAATCGAGCTGACCAGCGGGCATACCGCCCAGTTGGACATGGAACTGGTCGGAGACTCGGACGGGGTGTTGATTCGGGTGCAGAGCAGACAGCGACCGATGGTCCCGCGCGCCGCAGAGCCGCTGCGCCGTTGGAGCCGCCTGCGCCAGTGGCTCGACGATTTTCGCACCGACACCGCCTCAGGGGTGATCGTCGGAGAGTCAGGTACCGGTCGCAGTACTGCACTGCGGGAGGCAGCCGGTACTCAGTCGCACTGCACCATCGACGGGCGCTCATCGGACAAGACCGAGGTCGAGGCTAAGCTGCGCGCTCTGGCCGACGGGCCCTGCCACGATCTACTCGTCATCGACAACTTGGACCAGCTGTCCGCCCTATCGCAGGCGCTCGTCGAAAACCTGCTCTTCGTCGGCGCACCGCGCATTTTGGCTGCGATCACGATCTCGGACACCGACAGCGCTCGAATGCTGGACCTCTTCGAGCGTCGTCTGGACTTGCCGACCTTGCGCGAGCAGCGCTCGGAACTGCTCACCACACTCAACGAGTTGGCAGGTCCGGGCGTGCGCTACCGCTTCACCTCGAAAGCGACTCGCGTACTCGAATCCTATTCTTGGCCGGGTAACCACCGCGAGTTGTCCACCATGCTCCGCTCCATGGTGCGCTTGCGGGGAGCGCTCATCGACGTCGCCGATCTGCCCACGGAGTTGCGGATGAAGTCCACCACCAAGTCGATGACCCCGTGGCAGCAGGCCAGCCGTGACGCAATCATCAGGGCGTTGGAAAGCTGTCACGGTAACAAGGCGCACGCCGCCGAATATCTCGGAATCAGTCGCAGCACCCTCTACCACCACATCAAGGAGTACGGAATCATCGGGTAACTTTGTATCTTGTTGTGTCCCACATCGACCCCTCGGATCTAGCAATTCAGTGGAGCACTAGTACGCGAGTTCAGGCCCGATGCTCTCCGAGTTTTCCGGGGTTCGCCAGACCCGACGGACTCCTCACACACCCCGGCCTGATCGCACTCTGTCGCCTCGACGCCGACCCCGTTCCGCTGGCGTGGCGAGTCGTCGAGCCGATACAGTCTTGCCGTCGCTGCGGATGCGAAGGTATGCCTCGCGACATGATGGTTCACCCGCGAGCCACCGGGTGAAGGCTTCGCATGTGGTTCAAAGGTTGCTGGTGCCTTGGCCTCGCACTTCCCCGCTACCGGCGCATCGGTAGCGGCGGATCACATTGCAAGCATGGCCATTCGATCATTGAATTCACCTGCACAACAAAATGACTCAAAGCCCGCTCGAAGAACGCCCCGCATCCTCGGTCGTCTCTGGGTGATTCTTCTTGCACCGCTGACAGAGATGCGAAACCTGCGGAATCGGTATGGTCGTTCCTTGCCTCGTCCGGCACCACGCGAGTCACACGGACCAAGCACCGTCAGTGATTTGCAGTCCCTGCTCTGCCACCGGCTACTTCACAAGCATCCGTTCAAGCTCGACGAGTTCAGCTGGGTGAATCACCCCGGCAAGCCCGGAGATGATGTGCCCCGAGTTTTCCGGAGTTCGTTTGTTTTACTTCAGGCATTGATGCACCCGAGAGAGGTCCACGATGCCCCGACGTTATCCACCCGAGTTCCGCCGGAAAGTGCTCGATCTGTTGAAGTCAGGACGCACGGTCGCCGAGGTCGCCTCAGGTCTCGATGTCACCGAGCAGACGATCTACAACTGGCGTAACCAGGAGCTCATCGATACCGGGCAGAAGCCGGGGCTGAGCTCGATCGAGAGCGCCGAACTCGCCGCCGCCCGTCGTCGTATCGCCGAACTGGAGACCGAGCTCGCCATTGCCAAACGCTCCACGGAACTGCTGAAGTCGGTGGTGCTCCCAAAAGGCGGTTCGAAGCGATCGAGGTGATGGCAAAGGAAGGACTACCAGTACAAACCGCATGTCGCATTCTGGAGGTGTCGGAGTCCGGCTTCTACGAGTGGCGCAATCGCCCACCCTCGGAACGCTCGCTACGTCACGCATGGCTGACGCAGCTGATCACCGAGGTTCATACCGCCTCGCATGGCACCTACGGGGCCCGCCGGGTTCATGCTGAACTCACCCTTGGTCACGGTATTGCCGTCGGACACGGCTGTGTCGAATTGTTGATGAGAGCTGCTGGCGTGAAAGGACTTCCGGGAAACAAGCGTGCGCGTTCCAAGCATCAAACCCCGACTGCGAGCGATCTTGTGGACCGTAAGTTCGCCCGCGGGGAGCCGAACAAGCTGTGGGTCACAGACATCACGGAGCATCCTACACGCGAAGGCAAGGTCTACTGCGCCGTTGTCTTGGATACGTTTTCGAAGCGGGTCGTCGGGTGGTCTATCGACAGTTCTCAGACGGCGACGTTGGTGACGAATGCTCTGGGAATGGCCATTTCGAATCGGGGCCCGACGCCCGGCACTTTGATTCATTCCGACCACGGAGTGCAATTCACATCGTGGGCGTTCACCCGCCGGGCGCACGAATCGGGACTGGTCCCGTCGATGGGATCGATCGGCGATTGCTACGACAACGCTGTCATCGAATCATTCTGGGGCAGAATGCAAACCGAACTCCTGAACAGGAAGCGATGGAGAACGAGGATCGAATTGGCCAACGCCATGTTCGAGTACCTCGAGATCTTTCACAATCGCCAACGCAGGCACAGCGCTCTCGGGATGCTGACACCGATCGAGTTCGAGAACGTACACTTCACACATCAACCCGTAGCCTGAAGTCAAATATGACGGCGTCACGAAACTCGGGGCACATCAAAGTCTCTGGACATGTCAGGGTGATTCAATCTTCGGGAATTCTTGGATCTCGACACGGTGTCAACCTAGTGAAGCGCCTGTGGTCTCGAGTCTGTGCCGAGGCAGGCCGCATCTTGGGTAACGGCTCAATGGAAGGTGGCCGAAAAAACGGTGAGCGGGCCTGCAATCATCTGAGCAGGGCAGCGTGCCATGAAAACACCCCCCGATCTCCACCGAATCGCCCGACAGAAACTTTTCAATAGCAAGGTTGCTCCCCTCACTCGCCTGCTCAAAGTGAACTCGGAACACCTTCGGCAGATCACTGGAAACCTTCAGGCCCCATATACTTTTCGATACAGTTCAGCTACTTCTTCGACCGACGGTACAACCGGGTTGTTCGAGGGCGACCCTGATGCCAGCGCTTGCTCGGACATGAGTGGTATTAGCTCTTCCCACCGTTTCTGGTCGATACCGTAGGAGTGTGGCGTGGGAACTCGGACATCGGCGCAGAGCTTGTCGATGAACTCGATGAGCTTCGACGAAGCTGCTTCATCGGAGTCGCGACGATCGGCCGCACCCAGTTGTCGCGCACAGTCTGCATAACGGCCGACCGCTGCGGGGATCGAGAACGCAGTAACGGCAGTTAAAAGCATGGCATTCGACAGTCCGTGAGCGACGTGGAAGTGCGCCCCTATGGGCCGACTCATCCCATGCACGAGGCAGACGCTTGCATTGGAAAATGCCATGCCGGCCTGGGTGGACGCATGCATCATGGCCTCGCGTGCCTCACGATCGGATCCGTCGAGATATGCACGTAAGAGATACGCACCGATTGTCTTCATGGCGGACAATGCAAGGCCATCTGAAATCGGGTTGGCCTTTTTACTTACGTACGCCTCAATCGCGTGGGTAAGTGCGTCGATTCCGGTGTCAGCGGTTAGCCGAGCGGGCATGGACATTGTGAGCTCAGAATCGACGATCGAGGCAATTGGGAGAAATGACAGGCCTGGACATAGCATCTTCTCGTCTGTCGAGATATCGGTAATAATTGTGAACTGCGTTGCTTCCGAACCGCTTCCTGCCGTAGTCGGGATCGCAATGATCGGTAACGCTGGACCTGCATACACTCGCGGCGCTTTGAAATCACGCATGTTACCGCCCTGCTTGGACAACACCGCTAAAGCCTTCGCGGTATCCATAGGGCTACCACCGCCGAAGCCGATGACGGAATCAGCCTGATGTTCCTTCACCGCATCGATGCCCGCCTGCAAAGAGTCAGTCGTCGGATCCGGCACGGTCTTGGAAAACACCGCCACCGACTTGCCCGCTGCCTTGATTATCGCGACAAGGCGATCCGCGGATCCGTTCCCAACCATGAACGAGTCGGTAACGAGAAGCGGACGTTCCAGAGCCAGGTCGGTAAGAACATCGCCTAGTCCTTCCACTGCACCCGGGCCGAGTTTCACAAATCGAGGAAAAGAGATACTGGAGACCATAGCTACTCCTTTGCAGGGTATTGGTGCGTCCCCCCAGTGACCGCAGGGGAACGCGGAGAATTAACTGTTTTCGGGGAACCCGAGGTTGATGCCGCCGTGACTGGGGTCGAGCCAGCGACTGGTGACTGCTTTACCTCGCGTGAAGAAGTTGACCCCCTCCATACCGTGAGCGTGAGTGTCGCCGAAGAGGCTGTTCTTCCAACCTCCGAAGCTGTAGTAAGCCATCGGCACGGGGATGGGCACGTTGATGCCGACCATGCCGACTTCGACCTCATTTTGGAATCGCCGCGCCGCACCACCGTCGTTGGTGAAGATGACAGTTCCGTTGCCGTACGGATTGGAATTGATGAGCTCGAGAGCTTCGTCGTAGGTTTCGACCCGCACGACCGAGAGAACTGGTCCGAAGATTTCGTCGGTGTAGATTCTCATGTCGGTCGTGACATTGTCGATGAGCGTCGGCCCCAACCAGAAACCATCGTCACCGCCGTCTGCTTGGACCTTACGTCCGTCAACGACGATGGTGGCACCTGAGGCCTCGCCGGCATCGACATAGGAGGCGACCTTGTCGCGGTGCGCCTTGGTGACAAGCGGGCCCATGTCGGCACCCTTCGTGCCGTCACCGGTCTTGAGAGGTGTAGTTCTCTCGACTATCTTCGCTACAAGATCGTCGGCGATGCTCCCGACCGCGACGAGGGCGGAGATAGCCATGCAGCGCTCACCTGCCGAGCCGAAACCGGCGTTGACCATAGCGTCGGCTGCGAGGTCGAGGTCGGCGTCGGGGAGAACGATCGCGTGGTTCTTCGCTCCGCCGAGAGCCTGCACGCGTTTTCCGTGGCTCGCCCCGGTGGAGTACACGTACTTCGCGATGGGAGTAGAACCGACGAACGAAATCGACTTGATTGCCTTGTTCTCGAGCAGTTCGTCGACGGCGATTTTATCGCCCTGCAGGACGTTGAAGACGCCGTCTGGGAGGCCTGCTTCTTTCCACAGTTCGGCGATCCAGATGCTGGCGGTGGGATCCTTCTCACTCGGCTTGAGCACTACAGTATTGCCGGCGGCGATGGCGACGGGAAAGAACCACATCGGAACCATGGCGGGGAAGTTGAAAGGGGAGATGATGCCGACGGGACCAAGAGGTTGGCGGATGGAGTAGACATCTACCTTGGTGGAAGCGTTCTCGGTGAAGCCCCCCTTGAGGAGATTTGCTATGCCGCAAGCATATTCGACAACTTCCTGGCCGCGGCTGATTTCGCCGAGGGCGTCGGAGAGGACTTTGCCGTGTTCGGCGGTGATGATCTCGGCGAGCTCGCACTTCTTCGCGTTCAGCAGTTCGCGGAAGTTGAAGAGGATCTGGGTGCGCCTTGCTAACGACGTGTCACGCCACTCCGGGAAAGCGGCGGCGGCTGCACCGATGACAGAACGCGCGTCTTCGACGGTGGCTAGGGCGACCTGCCCGGTGACCTCACCGGTCGCGGGGTTGGTCACGGGGGCGGTCGCCTCTGAGATTCCGGCGAACGGCTTTCCGCCCTTCCAATGTGCAATCACAGTGCTCACAGCGCGCTCCTTTTAGTAGGTGTGCGCCCAGTCTCTGGTGCAAATATGACTCTGTCAAAGACCAATGCTGCACCCTTCCGTGCAGAATTGCACGCACTGCTACTGTGACTCGGTGTTCAATTCAGACCACCTCAGGTACTTTCTAGAATTGTCGCGACACGGCCGACTCAACGAAGCATCTCGCGCACTTGGCGTCGACCACACGACGGTAGGCCGGAAAGTGACCAGTCTGGAAAGGTTGGCTGGACAGCGTCTCTTCGACCGCACGTCGTCTGGATGGCGGCTGACCGAGGCTGGGCAACGACTGGTCGGGTACGCGGAAACCGTCGAATCTACCCTTATCGCCGCATTCGAAGATCAAACATCGCGAGTCGGATCCCTCCGCGGTTCAGTCCGAATCGCCGCGCCAGATGGCTTCGGCGCATTCGTTCTCACACCCAATCTAGCGACATTGCGGCGAGTCCACCCCGACCTGAGCGTCGAACTGGTCACAGCGACCGAACACCACACCGCGAGTGCGCGAGAATTCGATATAGCGATCACTTTGGAACAACCGGGGCCTCGCTTGGTGTCCTCTCGAAAGCTGGCAACCTACGCTTTGCGCCTATACGCGACAGCTGAGTATCTCGATAATCACCCGACCATCGCCAAGCGAGATGACTTACGGGAACACACACTGATCTGGTACGTCGGAGCCTTACTCGACGTCGCACCGCTGCGCATCCTCGACTCGATCCTGCCCCCCGAAGGTCGCGCTCAAATCCAGACCAACAACATAACCGGGCACTGGCTTGCCGCGCAGAATGGGCTTGGGATAGCTCCGTTGCCGACATATATCGGCGAACCTGACAAGAACCTGATCTGCGTTCTCCCAGAATCGTTTTCCATCGAGGGGACCTATTGGGTCGCGGTACCGAAAGAGCTCACAGGACTCGCGAGGGTGAAAGCCGTCGACGATCTACTGAACGACGTCGTCCATAACGCGGTCCACTTGAGCCCGGCAACCTGATCAGAAGTGTCTGAATAGCGGTTGATCCGGTCTTTGGTCGACACCTCGCGCTCAGCTTGGCGCGAAGAACTGCCGATGACCCCGCTGGGGCCGAATCACCGGTAGCCTCGACCGGGTTCATCGTCATCTCTACGAGAGGAAAGAACTCACATGATCACGAATTTCATCAATCTCATTCTCGGCGGCGTCAGCTCGGCTTCCGCCGGCAGCAGCGGCTTCGAACTGGCTCCGGGCGTGCTCCCTTTCGGTCTGTAGACCGCGAAGAGCTGTAGATCGAGGAAGCAAGATTGTCTCGTTCTTTCGGTGACGACTACCCGATCTGCGTGACCTGCGGCGTTCAGTACCCGCTGAACGCCGCAGCTCCGGCCGACCCAGCGGCTGCTCACTGCTTCATCTGCGAGGACGAGCGCCAGTACGTGGGGCATGGCGGTCAGCAGTGGACGAGCCTCGGCGAACTGAGACTTCAAGGCCATACCGTCGAGATCAGGGAAGAAAGACCCGGGCTATGGGGGATCGCGACGTCTCCGCACCTTGCCATCGGTCAACGAGCGCTTCTGGTGCCCGGAGACGACGGCAACGTGCTGTGGGATTCCACGACGTACATCGACGATGCCGCGGTCGAGCGAGTCACGCAGTTGGGAGGAATCTCGGCGATCGCACTGTCGCATCCGCATTACTACAGTTCGATGGTCGAGTGGAGCCGAGCATTCGGTGACGCGCCGATCTACGTGCACGAGCGCGATGCGCAGTGGATCCCGAGGAACGACAACGTCGTCCTGTGGACCGGTGACACACATGAGGTGCTTCGCGGACGAACCCTGATCAATGCCGGAGTTCATTTTGCCGGCGGCACGGTCATGCACTGGCGTGACGGCGTCGATGGCAATGGTGCCCTGTTCGCCGGGGACATCTTCACCGTAGTGGCGGACCGTCGCTGGGTCGGATTCATGTACAGCTACCCCAACCTCATCCCCGAGCACCCCGACACCATCCGGAAGGCTGTCGATCTTGTTCGCCCCTTCCCGTTTGCATCGCTCTACGGTGCTTGGTGGGGCCGGATCATCACCAGCGACGCCCACGATGCCGTAATCCGCTCGGCGCGAAGGTACTTCGAACACATCGGAGCATCGTTGGATGGAATGCACCTCTAACTTCTGGTGGTAAGTGATGTTCGATGTCGGGACAGCCACCGCCACCGCGCGTCTGCGGGACATCGTGCGGGGCTGAGCAGCCGAGAGTTTCAACCATCCTGACGCGGGTAACAAATCGTAATGACTGGAAAACACGCAAAGACGCCACAGACCGAGACCACCGGAAAGGGTGCCGAAGGCGCTCACACGGACGTGCAGTCGGATCCCGCTGCCGGCCAGGATTCAGGTGACTGGTCGGGTGAAGGCGGCGCAACCACCGACGGTCCCGCCACCGACACCGAATGAATTGACGTATCAGCCCCGGTGACGGTCGGCGCGTTGGACCAGCCGAACGTCGCCGGGCGCGACAACTTTTTCGACCTCGGTGGGTCCGGTGAACCAGCTACCGTCGACATCGAATACCACGAGAAGGTCGGTTAGCCAGTCGACCTCGACGACGAAGCCGATCGATCCCGCAGGCACTCCGCTGCGCCACGCTCGTATCCCCAAGTCCTGCAACGCGACAACGATGTCGCCTCGCACGAATTCGCCCTGACTGTCCTCGCTGCGGTCTACCGAACTATCCATGGTCCCCCGACCCAAATGCGCAGCCCCCGTTGACGGCAACCGACTGTGCCGATAAGTCAACAGCAACACCACACACTCTTTCAAGTAGTGAGCGCCCCGCCGAATCGGGCATTTTATTACGGCAGACCCAATTGACAGATGTAAGCAAGTTTAGAGATGCTGATTTCGGACGTATCGTGCGTGGTGATTGCGTTCGTCCGGAAAGGCGGGGACTCTCGCTGTTTCGTGACGAAGAAGCTCGTGCCCACCACTGCAACTACTCGAGATCGGGCGCACCGAAGCGCGGTCGTACGGCGCGGAAATCGTCTCGAGCACCGCGGTCGGTCGATTCCATGAATCCTCCCGCTGCGAGTCCGATCAGCCACAGCAGAAGATTGGTGGACCGCGTGACCGATGAAAACTCATCGCAGCAGGAGTGGGTTCCCGCGCTCTCGGGCGATCCTGGGCTAACCTCGCAGTCGGCGGATGCCCGATTGCCTCCGCCGCGCCGGCGCCGCACACGAAAGGGGAAGCCTTCGCATGGACTCGAAGGTTCTTCCGATGCACCAACTGCTGGCCGGTGTACCCAAATTGGTGGGCATTTCTTCCGCGGTCGTCGCCGGTAGTGTTCTTTTCTTCCGGGGTGACTCCTCGGTTCGCTCGATCGTCATGGCCGCGTTCGCGCTGTCGGCGATCGTCGCTATCAGTGTCGGTATTCGTCGGTACAAGCCTGCCGATGCCACGTCGTGGTGGTGCCTGTTCGGTGCATCTGCACTTTTTCTGGTCGGAGTCGGTCTCCGCGGCGACCCGACGGTCTATCCGGGCGGTGTCACCGCACTGTCCAATGCACTGACGCTGGGTGGCTATTGCCTGATCGGGACGGCGCTGGCGCGATGGGTGCTCGAACGACGGTCCAGAGACGACATCACGCCGCTCATCGATGCCGGGCTCATCTCGGTCGGCACCCTTTTCGTGTCGTGGGTGGTGCTTATATCCCCGTTGCTCGACGGCAGTGTCGGTACGGTTGCCGCGATCGGCAACGGTGTGTATCCCGCAATCGACGCAGGCATGATCACGCTTGTGACGTACCTGCTCGTCTCGTCCACGCATCGCAATCGTGCGCTTCGCCTTCTCCTCGTCGCTTTGCTCGCAATATTGGTCGGCGACCTTGCCTATGCCCAGTCTCTCTCACGCACGGTTCCGTTGTCGCCGGGACTTCTGGACGGCATTTACCTCTTCGCCTACGCCGCACTGGCCCTTGCCGCTCTCAATCCGCAGATGGCGACGATGTCGCATCGACAGAATTCCCCTCCTCTGCACAGTCGCCGTCGGGTGCTGTTCGTCGTCGCACTCCTGGCGGTGTGCGCAGCCACGTTGGTGCTCGGATCCTCGATCTCGACAGTCGATCTCGTGGTGCGGTCGGCGTTGCTCTCGGTACTGCTGATCGGGACGTTCTTGCGCGGCGAGCGCGCCATGAGCCTCGTCCAACGCAGTGAGGACGACGCCCGATACCGCGCGGCCCACGACGTGCTCACCGGGCTACCGAACCGAACGATGCTCGACGAGCAGTTTGCTCGATTGGCTCTCGCAAGCGGACGCGGGCGAATCTTCGTCCTCTTCGTCGATCTCGACAACTTCAAGACCGTCAACGATTCCTACGGTCACCGGGTGGGCGACGAGATGATCGCAGCAGCAGCCCATCGGATCCGCGCGACAGTACGGTCCTCGGACACCGTGGTGCGGTACGCAGGCGACGAGTTCATCGTCATCGGCCGCTGCACTCGTCCTGAGATGGAGGAGGTGGCGCGTTCGGTGATCGAGCGGATCTCCGAGCCGTTCGTACTCAGCGTTGCCACCACGTACATCACTGCATCCGTCGGGATCGCTGCCGCCGACAACCGCCCAAGCGATCTGGACGATCTCCTCCGCGAGGCCGACATGGCGATGTATCACGCGAAGTCGTTGGGGGCCTCCCGCTTCTCCTTCTTCGACGAGTCGTTGCGCGCGTCCTCGATCGCAGCGATCGAAACGGCAACGGCCCTGCGAGGGGCGACCCGACGCGGTGAATTGGTCGTCCATTATCAGCCGATCGTCTCGACTTCGTCACGGAGCACCGTCGTCTACGAGGCGCTGGTGCGATGGAACCGCGACGGCCGCTTACGGTCACCCGTCGAGTTCGTGCCGATCGCGGAATCCACGAATCTGATCGGTGAGATCGGGGCCTTTGTTCTGCGCACCGCACTACAGGATCTGAACGCGCTTCGGGCAGCCGGACAGAACGTCACGATGTCGGTCAATATCTCCTCGATTCAACTCCGCGACGACTCGTTGCCGAAATTGGTCTCCGACATGCTGGAAGAGTACGGCCTGTGCGGTGCAGATCTTGCTCTCGAAGTCACCGAAACTGCACTCATCGACGACGTCTTCGCTGCCAAGAAGATCCTCGACGAACTGGCAGCAATGGAAGTGTTGATCGTTCTCGACGACTTCGGCGTCGGGTACTCCTCGCTCAGCCGACTCCGCGAACTTCCCATCGCCTTGCTCAAGATCGACCGCTCCTTCGTCGCCGAGATCGGCACCAGCGAGTCCGCCGATTCACTGGTCACTGCCATCGCAGCGATGGCGCGGGCGCTGCCTGTGTCCATCGTGGCAGAGGGCGTCGAAACCGAGGAACAAGCGCGCGCGGTGGAGGCTCTGCATTGCCGTTTCGCGCAGGGATACCTCTATGGGCGGCCGGCGCCACTCGAACACTGGCTACGGACCACGCTCACCTCGGCGGACCCGGTCGGTGTCGACTTGTCGAATACCGTCGAATAGGCGACCACCGCTTGCGATGGCCGTCAGACAAACCGGTAGCCCATCCCGGTCTCGGTCAGCAGGTGGCGCGGATGCGACGGGTCGTCCTCGAGCTTGTGCCGTAACTGACCGAGATAGATACGGAGATAGTGCGTTTCGCGCCCATGGTGCGGGCCCCACACGGTCTGCAGAATCTCCTTCTGGGAGACCAATTTCCCCTGGTTTCGGACGAGGAGTTCGAGCACACCCCATTCGGTCCGAGTGAGATGGATGCCTGCTCCGTGCCGCGTCACAGTCTTGGCCGACAGATCGACGGTGAAGGAGTCGGTGACCACAACGGCCGCTTCCGCCGCATGAGGTCCGCGTCGCAGAGCTGCGCGCAGACGCGCGAGCAACTCATCCATACCGAACGGCTTGGTGACGAAATCGTCGGCACCAGCATCGAGTGCCTCGACTGTGTCGACGGAGTCGGTGCGAGCCGAGAGAACGACGATCGGCACATCGGTCCATCCGCGCAAGCCGCCGATGACGTCGATCCCGTCGATATCCGGCAGACCGAGATCGAGGATCACGATCGCGGGATGGAAGTTCGCGGCCACTCGGAGAGCCTCGGCTCCGGATGCCGCCGTCACTACCTCGTAGCCTCGCACGTTCAGATTGATTCGGAGTGCTCGCAGGATCTGCGGTTCGTCGTCGACGATGAGAACTCTCACTCGCGGCATCGCCATCGAACCGCCGTCGGGAGTGACCTCGACAGACACACCCTTGCGCATCCGTCGATCCCCTCGTCGCTCGTTGGGCCCAGCCGCTACGGATACACCGTACTTCGAGCCGATGCCCAGCTCCACACGCCTATGCCGGACGACCCGAAAGTGAATGCTCTCCAATTTTCCGACGGTGATCGATTCTGAGATCGAAATGGGACTTTCGGGACACTGCTCTCAGGTTGACGCTCTACAGTCGCTTCCAGTAGGCAGGATTGCATCGACAGAGAGAATCCACCATCAGCTATCCACACAACGCCGATACATCTCACCGAAGCCACAACCTGCGCCACGCCGCTGCAGGAACTGCATGGATACTCTCGTTTGCATACTTGTTGGCAGAGGTGTTCACGGCCGCCGCGTGGAACACCCCCTACAGCTTTGCCCAGAACTCGATCAGCTCGCTGGGTGTGACGACCTGTGACGTCGATTCGTGCTCTCCGATGCACGACGTCATGAATTCGACGTTCGTGGCACTTGGAGTGCTGACGCTCATCGGCGCCCTCTTCTTGCATCGACACATCAGAAATGGTCGAGGGAAGAAGTGGATCCTCTCACTCGCGGTCGTGATCGCGGTGAGCACTGCAGCCACCGGACTGTTCCCGGCAAACGACGGAGCGCTCATCCATTGGTCTGCGGTGTTGCCGGGATTCGTGGCAAGACATGTCGTGCTCGTGCTGATCGCATGGCACCTGTGGCACGAGAAGCGTCTGTTGGCGATCTGGTCGGCGCTGTGCGCGTTCGTCGGAGTGCTCGGAGCAGTCCTCATGCTGGCGAAGGCACTGCATTTCGGTCTCGGCGAGCGCCTCGCGCTCTACCCCTTGCCGACGTGGATGGCGGTCACCGGCACCGCGGTATTGCTGGCGTTGGCACGACGCACAGTCCTGCGGAACGTCGACTTCTCGGTGCGCGCGTTCGACCCGCGGATCTGGCCGCGCGTCTGGATCGCCCCCACTGTGGACTGCCGTCGTGACCCGCGTCCGGTGAGCGGCAAGCTCACCGTCCTGGCACCACCCAGCGTTGTCCGGGCGCACAGTACGGAGTGATGGAAGTACAGGCCGCCGCGACGTCGTTCATCGACGGATCGCGGATCTGACGCTCGAAATTCTGCCGAGAACTCCGCTCGCGAGTCATGCGGGCGACTTCAGGCTGCCGCACGCTCCACTTCGGGTTCGACCAGTTCGATCTGATCCACCCATTTGTCGGTGTACTGGAAGTGTGGGCGTCGATCGCCGATGTAGGAGCTCAGCCACGACACGACCGCGACGTACCGGTTTCTAAAGCCAACCATGTACATCAGATGCACTGCCAGCCACAGAACCCAGGCGATCGGCCCCGCAATGTCCACCTTGCCGAACAGACGCGCAACGGCACTGAATCTACCGACGATCGACATGCTGCCCTTGTCGACGTAGCGGAACGGTGTGCCTGCCTTCACCTTTCCGGTGATCATCTTGGCCGCATGCCTACCCTGCTGCATCGCGATGGGGGATTGGCCGGGGAGGCTGTTCAGTGACGTGACATCGCCGATCGCGAAGATGTCCGATGCCGAGCCGACAGTCAGGTCGTCGTGAATCAATAGTCGCCCGGCACGATCGGTGTCGCACCCTGTTCGCTCGGCGATCGTCGCGGCCAGTGCGCTTGCCTGAACGCCCGCCGACCAGATGACGGTCTTGGCTGCGATGGTGCGTACGTCCTTGGTGTCGACGTCTTTGATCGTGACGGTGTCATCGGCGATGTCGGTGACCATGGCACCGGTCACCACGTCCACCCCGGACCGCTCCAGTTTGGCGCGCGCATACTTGCTCAACCGTCCACCGTAGGCAGGCAACACATCTTTGACGCCGTCGACCAGTGTGACCGTGACGTCGTCCGGGGTGATGTCGGGGAACGAAGCGGCGAAATAGCGGTGGGCAAGATCGCGGATCTGGCCGGCAAGTTCGACACCGGTTGCACCAGCGCCGACGACGACGAAGCTCAGGAGTTCACGCTTGACGTCGATGTCCGAGGTCAGGTGCGCTTCTTCGTAGCAACTCAGGATCTGCTCGCGGAGGGCGATGGCGTCGTCGACGGTTTTGAGGGCGAATGTGCGGTCCTTGAACTCGTCATGACCGAAATATGCCTGCGTAGCGCCGGTAGCGACGATGAGGCGGCCGTACCGGATCGAACGGGTCGAGCCCGCTGCGGTGTAGGTGAGAACGTGCTGCTCGGGATCTACGTCGACGACACGACCGAGCCGGACATCGGCCGAGTCGTACTCGGCGAGGATGCGCCTGATCGGCGGGGCAATTTCTCCCGTCGAGATCATTCCGGTGGCCGCCTGATACAGCAGCGGTTGAAACAGATGCTCGGTGGTGCTGGAGATAAGCGAGAACTTCACGCCAGCCTTACCCAGAGTCTTGGCGGCAGCCAAAGCTCCGAATCCTGATCCGACGATCACGACCTCGTACTCATCCACGACAAATCCTCCTACTCGAAAGCTGTTAAGTACATGCAACGCTTCTATCCGGTCGCTATCAACGCGGAAGATCGCATAGCATCAATGAGCAGAACTCATGGATGGAGAAAATGTGGAACTACGACAGGTGAAATACTTCCTCGCCGTCGCCGAGGAGTTGAACTTTTCACGGGCCGCCGAGCGCTTCTACATCTCCCAGTCCGCAGTCAGCCTGCAGATCGCCAAACTCGAACGAGAGATGGGCGAGCCCCTGTTCGAACGGACATCCCGGTCGGTCCGATTAACTACTGTCGGAACACAATTGGTTTCGATCGCCCGGCACATGATCGATCTGGAACAGTCCGCGCTCGCATTGACTGCGCGAAAACGCAACCAACTCAGACTGACCGGCAACATGACGTTCGCCGCGAACGCGCTGGCCGCAATCGTGCGCGTGCGCGAACAACACCCCGAGGCAGAAATCGACTTCGTACTCAAACGATTCGCCGAACAGATCGAAGCAGTCATGACGGGGGATTGTCAGGTCGCCCTGATCCGAGGCAGCGTCGAAAGATCGGGATTGCAAGCAAAGGAGCTATGGACCGAGGACCTCGTGGTGGTCCTGTCCGAGCGGCATCCATTGGCCGACCGAATCGAACCGAGCCTGGAAGACCTCGCCGCCTACCCGCTACTGCTACCCAAGCGCAGCGAACAGATACTGCTCCACCGCGTCGTCGAAGGCGCGATGAAACGAAGCGGCCTGCGCCTGACCTTCGGCCCACCCGTAGCCCTCGACCACACCGCGAGCGCTGAACTGCTCAATCGCCCGGACTGCTGGTCGATCCTCTACGCCAGCACCGCCGCAGGCACCCCCACCAGCGGCCTCGTATTCCGACGTGAAGCGCAGCGTCGGTTACAACTCGCCGTATCTGCAGTCGTCGACGGCACAGTACCCGCCACCGATATTCAACGAGACCTCGTTGCGGCACTGGCGGAAACAGCACCCGAACCACAGGAGAAGTGACCGGGTCGCGTCCATTCGCAAGTGCCGAAAGTGAAGGGCATTGATAACGTCGAGGAATGTCCCACATGTCCTCCAGGGGAGCAGGCTTCGCCCTCGCAGCATTGGCAGTGATGACGGCCGGCCTGACTGTCGTTGGCGCTGAAATGCCGCCGGACAGTGACCCGAAACGTGAACCGAAATTCACCGGTGCCCGTATCTTCGACATCGACCCCGACGGAACCGTCACCGAGATCACCGACCTGGATGAAAGTTTCAGCGAGTCGATCACGGGAACCTTCGTCCCGGCGACACCGCTGCAGACCCGAGCGATCGTGCGGGAGTTCGACGCCGAAGAGGGCTGGGGTGTCCTGGACGCACCCGAATTGCCAGGTGGATGCTGGGTTCACTACTCCGATATCGACGGAACCGGTTTCAGAGCTCTCACCGCAGGTCAGCTGGTCAACGTCGAGTACGAAGATCTCCTCGCCCTCTACGGGCCGGGCGCTCAGCAGGATGGTTACGCATTTCGCGCCACACGAGTCCATTCGTGAGTCGTTGGCACCGGCACAGGATCACTGCGCTACGGGAATGACCACACCGGATGTGAGCGCTACCTGTTGCTCGGAAACTTCGGCCACACTTTCACGCAACACCAGGTAAGCCTCGTCCAACGATACGGTCGCTGACACGCTGGTCCGGTCGGAGAACTCAACGGTGGACTTGTCTCCCACCGCAATTCGAACAACCGTGGCTCCGACGGAAGGTAGCGCGGTGACTGCAGGGATTGGTGCCGGGGGATCCGACGGACCCGAGAAAACCTCGATATCGCCGCCTGGAAGGCAGACGATCGTGGAACCGTCGGAGCCGGTATATTCCCAGGACTCGACCTCTTCGCGCGAAGCCGCTTCGACGACCGTTCCGTCGTCGAACACGATCGTCAATTCACCGGACTCCGCGTAAGCGACGCTCTCGCACAGACGACCGACGAGAGCAGCGGCAAGTCGCAGCCCCTCGAACTGATTGTCCTCGTCCACCAGCACGTCACCGATCACGAACTCACTGAACGCAACGGTAGCGCCGCCGGCGAACTCGATGCTCAGATCGAAGTCCAACAGAACGCGCGTGACGCGTCGGGACTGCAGTGCAAGTTCCATCGGCGCCGGTGTCATCACTGACGACTCCAATCCAGTGAGATTTTCATTCGGCTGTTCGGTAGAGCCGCCAGAACCACACTGCCGTCACCGCCAACAAGGCAATGCCCGACCCCAGTACGCCGACAACGAGAAGCATCGTTCCGAGAGCAGCGAGGCCGATGATCCCTGCCAGCTGAAGTCCGTCGCCGATGTGCACACCAGAACTGTCCTCTGCCCTGGTCGGGGGCGCAACCTGTGGCTCGAAAGATTGCCGATTGCGGGAATTCGCCCGCAAGTAGGAGTTCGGCAGACCCGATGCGCTAGTGCGCTTTCGACCGATTGGCGAGAACGCGGGTGACCCCGAGCTGGCCGCCGACGATTATCAGACCAGCGATCAAACCGAGAATTGCGGACGCGATCGTATTGACGATCCACGCCAATATCCCTCCGATGCCGGAGATATCACCGACAGCGTCTTCGAGGTGGTGAACCAGCTGATAGATCGGATGGAAACCGAGCTCGTCGATTCCGTTGAGCAAAATATGTCCGCCGACCCACAACATGGCAGCGGTTCCGACTACGGACAGTACGGACATGACGTGCGGCATCCCACGCACCAGACTGCGCCCGAACTTTTCCAGCAACCCGGTCGAGTTCTCCGCAAGCTTCAGACCGATGTCATCCATTTTGACGATGAGCCCGACGACTCCGTAGACGAGAATGGTAATCACGACTGCAACGACTGCAAGGACGACCAAGCGGTTCCAAAAGCCCTCGCTCGCAATGGTATCGAGCGCAATGACCATGATCTCCGCTGACAGGATCAGATCTGTACGGACAGCCCCAGAGACTACGCTGTCCTCATCGCGCGGCTCGTCTGCCGCCGCCTCGTCATGCTCACCATGACCGAAGATCGCGCCCCAAATCTTGTGCACTGCTTCATAACTGAGGTAACAACCGCCGAGCATGAGAATTGGGGTCAGCAGCCACGGAAGGAACTGACTGAGCAAAAGCGCGATAGGCAGGATAATGATGAGCTTGTTGCGCAGCGAACCGATGGCGATCCGCTTGATGATGGGCAGCTCACGCTCGGCAGCAAGGCCACGAACATACTGCGGCGTCACGGCCGCATCGTCGATGACTACACCGGCGGCCTTGGCTGTCGCTTTCGCGGTCGCTGCCCCGACGTCGTCGATCGATGCAGCGGCCAGACGAGCAAGCGCTGCGACGTCGTCGAGAAGAGCAACAAGTCCACCAGCCATCACAGACCTCCAAAAAATCAGCGCGTAGAGCGTATAGACGGTCGGTTCCATGAATGCGTCTGATCTCATGAACGTCGTCGTCGGCATCGGTCGTACAGCACAATACCGGCACCGGCCCGCCCCCTATGATCGGCGACTACCGGACAACACGGACACCCGGCTGCCCTTGATCCCTGAACAACCCGGGTACCCAGTCGAAGACCCCCCGATCAGGCTCCCGGGCTGTCTCCGAACATAAGCTCGCGGCCGCTGATCTCCGTAGGGACGATTTCGACGATGTTGTATTTGGTGGTGGGAACCCAGGAGACAAGGTCGAGAGCTTCGGCTTCGGCGATTTCCGCGGAGGTGCTCAGGGTGCGGGCCGTGCCGTGCACGACAACGCTCCACCCGGAAACGCCGGGATTTATGTGATCGACTTCGAAGACGACGCGGTTCTCGATACTGAGCTCGACAAGTTTGGTGCCCTCCGCAGTCCGGAACAACAACCGACCGGCGTCGGCCAGGTAGTTGACAGGGACCACGTCGATCCGACCACCGACCGAGGTCACCAAGCGCCCCAGCCTCTCCGAACGCAGCGCATCCCAGCTCTGCTCCTCGGTGAAGACACGAACCGGCCCAGCAGGGGTATGCGCATCAGGTGCGGTCATGATCCGATTCTCTCACTCCGGGAGCGTTATTGTCTGCCGTATCGGCAACACGTTCGGGGAGCGGCCGCCCGCGCGGCCACTGAGGTCAATGATGTTGTCGGCATGTCATTTTGGGTGTCGGTTCCGTTGCTCACACACTGCCCTTCGAAGTCTGTTACACGTTGCTGTGGGGTTAGGGTCAAAGTGTCCGAGGAGTACGCGGCCGCCGTGTATCAGGGTTTTTACGAGTGTCAGTACGGCAGCAAACGGAAGAGGCAAGCAATGAAGGTTCGTGATCTTATGACCCGCGAGGTCGTGACCGCGCAACGCGACACACCGGTGCGGGAGGCGATCATGCTGTTGACCAGTAAGCGATTCGCAGCGCTACCGGTCGTCGACCGGAAGGGCGCACTGGTGGGGATCGTGTCGGAATCGGATCTTTTGGCGTTTCAGACATCGAACCCGAAAGCCGTGATCTCACCGGCAGTGGTCAGCGAGGTCGAAACAGCGGAACCACAGTGGGAAGCGTCGACCGCGGCAGCAGTGATGTTGGATCGACATGTGCGCTCGATGCCCGTCGTCGAGTCCGGGATCCTGGTTGGCGTCATCGCCCGCAGCGACGTGTTGCGAAGCCTGATCATCGGCGACAACGAGGTCATCGCCGCGAAAGTCCGCGCACTGCTCGACGACTACTCCGGCAGCACTCGGCGATGGGTGATCACAGTCCGCAGCGGTGGTGTCGTGGAGATCGGAGGGAGGTTCGACGACGACACCGAACGGCATGTCGTGCGCAGGTTGCTCTCCACCATCGACGGTGTCACCGAAGTGAACCTCGATACTCGTATTTCGGACTGACCTCGTGGGGCCGCACACGGCGGGCGGATAATTCGTGTGGCGTCTCGGAGTGGATGCGAGGAGCGTTCGGGCGGCCGTTGCCGTCCGAACGAGGAGACCATGGGGAAGGACCGACGAGGAATGTTCTGGTTGCCCAGTCTCGTTGCTCCCAAGCTGAATTCATGAAGTTGACGAACGTTTCGACGTTGCGTTCAGAGGGCGATACTGTGCGAGCTCGACATGCATCACGAAACCTCGACATCGGTCACGAAGGCCTCTCACCTCGTCCGACACATTCGATACATCCGCGTCCTCGGTAACCGTGGGACAGTATTCACATGACCCAGTTTCAGATCGACAAGACCGATCCGGCACGCACTCGGCTCATCGAGATGACTCCGGAGGACTATGCGGCGAGCATCGGTGAGGGCGATGTCCTCGTGCGGATCGACCGGTTCGGCCTGTCATCGAACAACATCACCTACGTGGTACTGGGCGATCGCTTCGGCTACTGGAAATTCTTTCCCGCCGCCCCCGGGCAGGACGACGGTGGTGACGGTGCCGAAGAGTGGGGCGTAATGCCGGTGTGGGGCTTCGGAGACGTAGTGGAGTCTCGTTGCGACAATGTCGAGGTGGGGGAGCGGCTGTTCGGCTACTTCCCGCCGGCCACGCATCTGGTGATGCACCCCGACGCTTCGAGACCGTCGGAGAGCCCGGTGCGGGACGCGTCTGCGCATCGCGAAAATCTTCCGCTCAGTTACAACACCTATGAGCGGGTGCTGCAGGAGCCGCATTACGACCCGGCCGACGACAATCTGCGGATGTTGCTCAACCCGCTGCAGATCACCGCTTGGGCGCTCTGGCAGGCGATGCGGGAAGCGGAATGGTTCGCCGCTGAACAGGTCGTCATCGTATCGGCGTCCTCCAAAACCGGCCTCGGCCTCGCCCAGGCGTTGAAGCGAGATCAGACTTCACCAGAGATCGTCGGGCTCACCTCGCCGAAAAACCGAGACTTCATCGTGAGCCTCGACCTTTACGACCGGGTCATAACCTACGACGAGATCGAGGAGTCACTCCCCCCGCGGCCCAGCGTCGTCGTCGACATGGCGGGTAGCGGCGCAGTACTCGGACGAGTGCACCGTCATCTCGGACAGGCGATGCTCCGTTCGCTCAACGTGGGCCTGACCCACTGGGATGAGGCCGGCGGTGGGACAGACATCATCCGTGAGCGCAGCGAGATGTTCTTCGCACCCGGAGTCATCGAAGAACGGATGAAGCAGTGGGGTGCCGCAGAGTTCACTCGGCAGACCCGGGAATTCCTGACACGCGCCTTTGCCGAAAGTCGAGGCTGGCTCACAATCGAGACCGTGCAGGGCCTCGATGGCATGGAAGCAAAGTACGCCGCCGTTCGCGACGGATCACTGGCTCCTGACCGGGGGATCATCGTTTCCCCTGCCCAGGGCCTCGATGCAGCGCTACAGTAACGGCTCGATTCGAATGGCATTCGGCCGCAATCTCGAACTCCGTTTCGCTGCAGCAGAGTGACCGCCCGTCGCGAGTCGTCAAGTCCAAATCTGCGGAAGTTGGACACTGCACCCAACTGAAGCGAAGTCCGCAGATCTTAGACCTGGATAGATTCGACGCACTCATCATCGAAGGAGCAAATCCGTGATTCCGTTGCCCCCGATCCGGACGAGGGCGAATCTCTCAGCTCTTGAATGAAAATACCTAGCTGGCCTGAACCGGTGGCGGACTTCGGCAGAAACCGTTCCCTAATCCCACTCGGGTCGTCGCGTCCTGGCCGGCTTGGACACTCCGGCAAATGTCCGATTTTGTCTCATCATCCGAAGATGACGGCAAGTGTCGACTTGCAACGAAGATTGATGGGACACGCCCCGCTACTTTGACGAATCTCGGGTGGGTCGACGAAGCCCGTCGAGGTAGGCGCATCGTTGCAGACTGACTTCGCATCTCACCCAAGAGCCAAGGAGCGCTGGAGGCCAGTTGGCCGTCCCGATCAATGCGACCACGAGTTCCATCTCTGATTGCAGGCAGCGCAGTTATTTTCGGCCCGCCATCGCCTGGAGACACCGGCCCACAGGGCCGAGTCAGGCGGCCCACATTTCCGACAAGGATGTATGGGTCTGTGCGTTAAGCCGCACCCACTTTAGTGATTGAAGCCAGATACGTCGATATCATTCCGCGTGGACGAAGCGCACAAACCTGTCGCTTTCGTGCAGGGGCCGAGGGGGTTTGATTCGATGGTCAAGATCGTGAGCGTAGATGAGATCAAGGATTTTAGAATATTTCACAAATGGAAACCAGGCCACGATGCACCCGAACTCGACCATGTGACCCTGGTTCACGCAAATAACGGCAGCGGAAAGTCAACTCTCGCAAGTTTGCTCAACCCCACCACCAGCGCCAGCGGATGGGACGCAGGGGTTAGCGTCACCATCGACGAAGCCGGTAGCACCCGTCAAGTTACATCCCCGGACGATCCTTGCTGGCAGAACGTCGTCGTCTTCAACCACGACTACGTAGAGAATGCAGTCCGAATCAAAAGCGGGACCACCAAGGCCCTTCTCGCACTGGGTCCGGACTCCGTCCAGCGTCAAAGCGATCTGGAAAGAGCTCAGGCAGAACTGGAAACAGTCGCCGCAGATCTGGCCAACTCTCAGAACAGTGTCACGCGTGCCGAGCGTTTGCTGAGCACACGTGCCAAAGCGGCCGCAGACGAAATCAATACATCGCTCGCCTACCGCTACGGGCGCGGCTACAACGCCGCCAACGTCAAGAAGGAAATCGAAACAGGACTCGATGACGCTGTACGCAAGGGCATCGACGAGAATGCGCTCCTCAGTCGTGCCTGCGCCACTGAGAAGGAGTGCCTGCAGCCGCTGCCGACCACACCGCCGCCGCCACCTGTCTCAGTACACACGATCCGAGTAATACTCTCCGAAGTGCCAGTGGTGTCGCACGGCGAACGCACCGACCTCACCCCTCGTGCGCGTGACTGGCTCGAGACCGGCACCGCCCTGCACAACGCCGAGGACTCGTGCATGTTCTGCACAGGTACCGTCACCCAAGGGCGACTCACCGAGCTGCAAACTTTACTCACACACGCCGAAAACAGCCTCTCCGAACGCGCCCGCCGAATGGCGCAACAATTGAAGACGTATCTCGACACCGTGCAGCAGTGGATGTCCGCTCTCCCCCGTTCCAACGCCGGCGTGTACGACGACCTCGGCAAGACATGCACCAGCGCGCTCGATACCGCTCGGATCTCCGGCGAACAACTCCACTTCGCCGTGACCAACGCCCACACAGCGCTGACTGCCAAAGCCGAAGACGTCCATACCAACCCGACCTTCGAGATCCCGACCGTCGGCAGCATTGAAATCAACTCCGATGCCGATCGGACCGGCATCGACAGCGAGTGGCCGACACTCGTCATCGAGCCACTTCAGGGCGTCATTACCGAACACAACGCTCGGACAGCCGCATTCGCGAGCGAGAAGACCGCGGCCGCCAAGTGCTACAAACTGTTCGTTCTCGGAACACACCAGGAACGATACCGAGCCGCACACGCCAGCGTCACGGCTGCGCGCGAGCAGCAGCAGACACTCACCGAAGAATCCACCCGACTCAATGTCCTCGTCGGAGACCTCAGCGGCGGAGAATTCGACCCCGGACCCGGGGTCAAGTGGCTCAACGACGAACTTCGTCGCCTACTCGGACGCGACGAACTCCAACTCCAGGTGCTCGATGACCGGAACTACTCCATCACCCGCTACGGAGCAAAAGTCGACCACCTCAGCGAAGGCGAGAAGACCGCACTCGCTCTCCTGCACTTCCTCGGCTCCCTCGACGACAAAGGACGCGGTACCCAAAACCTGTGTGTGGTCATCGATGACCCGATCTCCAGCCTCGACAGCGACATCGCGTTCGGTGCCTCTGCTGTGCTTTGGGGCAACCTTCTCGGCAGGCTTAGTTGCCGCTGCGGACACGACGAACACTGCACATGCAGAACGGGTAAACGTATGCGCGTCGATCAGCTCATCCTCTTCACACACAACTTCGACTTCTTCCGGCACTGGTCCAACCAACTCGACCGTCTACCTCCACAACTCTTCAAAAACAACAGCGGACTGTCCTACGTTCAACTAGAACTGCGGCCACGCTGGCGCACCGCCACCGCCGCCACCATCAATCGCCGCCGCACCCCCGAATGGTCTACCTTCGGAGCTACCGGACGCCCCTATAAAGGTTCAGGCCCTGACGTATACAAGGAACGCACGCGTTTGCGGTCGGAATATCACTACCTCTTCGCTCGCTGCGCGACGGCACTGACAACCCTTAACATCGGATCGGCAACTTACGACGAACAAATGGATGCCGAAGCCCTCCTCCCCAATGCCAGCCGGCGTCTCCTCGAAGGCTTTCTCGCACATCGGCACCCCGAGAAGATGGGCGGAAGATTTCGCGACAGCCTGAAAGCCGGGATCCCCCACAACGCGGACAACCCCACCCGGGTCGTTCTCGACACCTACCTCAACAGGTATTCCCATAACGAAGAGGCGACCATGGGGACACCCCTGCACCGCCCCGAAACGGCAAAGATGCTTGCCTTCGTTTTCGACTACCTGCACCGCCTCGACCCTCGCCATTTTCACGGCATGTGTATTGCCCTGGGTCTCGACCCACACAAGCTCCTTCCCCCACGAGCCACCCCGTACTCGCACGAAGAACTAGCCGGCAGAACATTGTGCATGGACACCCAATGCCCACTTACATCCTTGCAGGACATTGACGCACGATCGGACGACACTGTCTCGATGTAGCGGGTTACAACGAGTTGGCGTCGGTTCGTGGTTTTTCAGTAAATCTACGGTCATTGAGGAGGCTTCTCCTGATGTGGTGGTGGTGCCGAATCGGCACACTCTCGATTGATCGAGCCGACCGTAGGGCACGTATGTCCACCGAGAGTTGCGCACAAAGTGCCGAGCAGGGTTGCCGACGTTCTTGTAATCGCTGAGCACCGGCTCGCCTGCGGCGACGGTCACGGGTGCGGCTCTGCGGGAGGTTATCCGAGCCGTGCGTTCTTGGCGTTCGGTGAACCGGCCGCGCATCCCTCAGCAACTGCCGTCGACGACATTCCGTACATCCCCCAGGACCGAAGCATCGACTCCGAGTGCCAGATCGAATGTTTGCCCGCCCCAACTTCGGGCAGAAGGCCACCGACATGCCGGTCAACGGCACCCCGCACGCGAACCTTCCGTCGCGACCGACAAAGCTGCTTCAAAACATTGTCTCGCGGATCGCCCGCCTCGACGCGGGTCCACAGCTAGGCGTCGATGTCGCAAACGTACCGGCGCACAAGGGCAATTCACCATTGACACTCGCGATACGATGCATCGTATGGCGAAGCAAGGGCGCGATACGCGCGGGCTGGCTCGTTTCGGTGAGCCAGGACTGCTGGTACTGCTGTCCCTCAGCGGAGGGGCCAAGCACGGTTATGCCATCACCGCCGACGTCCTCGAACAGACTGGGCTCCAATTAGGTCCGGGAACTCTATACGGCGCGTTGACCAAAATGGTTGACCTAGGGCTTATATCCCCACTGCCTTCGGATGACCGACGACGACCGTACGAAATCACCATGTCAGGCCGCGAAGCACTGACAGCGCAAATCACCACCTGGTCTCGAATAGTCGACACTGGCCGGACCCGGCTGGCCCCGGCATGATCACGCTGCTTCTCGCGCTGCATCCAAAATCGTGGCGGAGTCGCTACGGCGATGAGTTTCGGGCCCTGCTCGAGGCCCGGCCGATGACGTCGGCGGTGGTGCTCGACGTGCTTGGCAATGCTGCCCGCCAACAGGTTCACTCTCACCCAATTCTGCTTCACATAGCTATGGCGATGGCACTCTCTGCTGGGGTGGAGTGGGTAGCGCTGACCCATCAGTTGACCGACAACATTCTCTGGGCACCCGACAGCGGACCGAGTGCTGTGCTTCTTGCTGCGCTGCTGCTGCCGTGGCTACCGCTCGCCACCGACCTCGTTGCCGCAACACGGCAACGACGACCGCGCGAACGACTTCTCCCATGACGACGCAGCGACCTCGTGCGGTGACAGTGCTGCGCTGGTTCGGACTGGTCTTGCTGGCGGTGATCGCAGTGTTCTTCGTGGCACGGGCAGTGGTGGAGATCGCCACCACCGACCCCGCCCGCCCCGAATCGTACGAACAGGACTGGGGCGGACCGCATTATCTCGGGGTGGTTGCCGTGCATGCGGGACCAGGACTACTCATCCTGCTATCAACCGCTCTGTGGTTACGGCGCTTAACCCACCAAAGAAAGACCCACCGCAGCAAGGAATGACACCGATTCAACTGGGCGCGCAGATCATCGAGCGGAGGAATTGAGGTATGGACGAACAGCTCGTTGCAGACTCCTACAGTCGGTAGTAGATGTCGAGATGCAGCGAAGATTGACGGCACACGCCATTGCGCTTCGGCAGAAGTTGGGTGTGGCGGGGAGGCCCGCCAAAGTAGGTGGTTCGCCCGTAAACGGATTGCCTGCCGTTGAACCGGATGCCCACCGGAACAGTCGACAACGTCGGTCTTTTCTGCGCTATCGTCCCCATATGGGCGTCGATTCCCGCGCGGCTTCCGGGTTCCGCGCGGTCGCAGAGGACTACGAGACTGGACGACCGACGTACGCCGATGTGTCGATCGACCGAATTTTCACTGACCTAGAACTCAGCATTGGCAGTCGAGTCCTCGACCTCGCCGCAGGAACCGGGCAGCTCTCTCGGTTGTTCCGCAGCCGCGTCGGCAGCGTAATCGCGGTCGAGCCCGTGCATGGGATGCGCGAACGAATCAAGACAACTATGCCTGGCATCACGGTGCTCGACGGGACCGCTGAGTCCATTCCACTGCCGGACTCAGACGTCGATGTAGTCGTTGTCGGCGAAGCTTTCCACTGGTTCGAAACAGCAACGGCTACCAGCGAAATCGCCCGAGTCCTCAAACCCTCGGGAGGTCTCGGGCTTTTGTGGAACACACCCATATGGACGGTGGACACCACGCCCTGGCTGGAGGACCTCCGGCGCATACTTTCGCACCACAAGGAGTCGGCAGGCGAGTACCCGGCCGGCGTCACTTGGCAGAAGGCACTCGAGAGCACTCGTTTGTTCGAGACCCTCCAGCACACCAATGCGACGCACGAACAGTCACTCGGGCACGATGCTTTTCTCGCCCAGGTGGCATCGTGGAGTTGGGTTGCCAATCTTCCAGAAGCAGCACGGCGAACAGCGCTGAACGACGTTGCTGAACTGGTTCGCCCACTCGGCCGCATCGTTATCCCGTATCGCACTGATCTGTATGTCGGACGTCGTCAATCGGTCCCGATAGACGACATCCGACCCTGAATCGGGTGTTCCCGTGTGGGTGGTCCGGCCAAATTCCGAACAGCGGAGCTGAACGGACCCACGTCAGACGCGGATCCTCCGCCACCAACCTCGCAAATCTGGCGTCGCATCTGGCTAATCTTCGGCGCAAATCGACAGCGACAAAAACTACCCCCGCGCCATATCCACAAACCTGGACAGGTGAAGCTGGTGCGCCACAGTGATTGTCGCGGTCGGACCGTTACGGTGCTTGCCTAGAATCAGGTCGGCCTCGCCGCCGCGGGGGTCGTCACGCTCGATCGCGTCGGGACGGTGCAGCAGGATGACCATGTCGGCGTCCTGCTCCAACGAGCCGGACTCACGAAGATCGGACACCATAGGCTTCTTGTCGGTTCGCTGTTCCGGGCCACGGTTGAGCTGACACACCGCAACCACGGGACATTCGAGTTCCTTGGCCAACAGCTTGAGCTGGCGGGAGAAGTCCGAAACTTCCTGCTGCCTCGACTCGACCTTCTTGCCGGACGACATCAGCTGAAGATAGTCCACCACAATGAGTTTCAGGCCGTTGCGCTGCTTGAGACGACGGGCTTTGGCACGGATCTCCATCATCGTGAGGTTCGGTGAGTCGTCGACGAACAACGGCGCTTCACTGATCTCACTCATACGACGCGCCAGACGAGTCCAGTCTTCGTCGGTCATCTTTCCGGAGCGCATGTCGCCGAGCTTGATTCCGGCCTCGGCCGACAGCAGTCGCATCACAATCTCGGTGCGGCTCATTTCCAGCGAAAAAATGACACTTGGCATGCCGTGCTTTATGGAGCACGAACGCATGAAATCCATCGAAATTGTTGAGTTGTGCGTCGGGATCATCGACTCACTGGCCAGGTAGAGGTGATCGGCATTGTCGACCTCGACGCAACGCACTGGAACGGAGTCGACCTTGCGGACGTTGACGATGAAGCGAGATCCGGAGCGTACAGACGAGCTCGCTGCGCGACGCTCCTTGTGCAGTATCTGCTTTCGATGCAAACCGAATACCACGTCATCGGTCGCGAAGGTCAAGGCATAGGCCGTCGACGACGCCTCGCTACGCCCCTTTACTCGTTTCGTCGACATCTGCACGCGATAGCCGAGGCTGGCGACGAGTTCGCGAACACCCTTGACAAGACGCTCACTGGTCACGCAGAACTGAGCCGACCCGCCAGCGGTCACCGTTCCATCGGTATCGAGCAGGCCCGCGAGGAGTGCTCGACGTTGACTTTCAGAGGCACGCAGGTACTCGCTCGGGATGTGCTTGTCGCCGAGTACTCCAATAGTCCGCAGGCGCGCCCGAACCGTTCCGACCGTATTCCAGCAGATCTGGCAGCGACGCAGCCCAGTGGTCCGTTCTCCACAGTCGACACAGGTTGGAGCTGCTACCGGTTCTGACATGAAACGCGCTTTGCCGCCACACGACTGCCCGCACGTACGAACATTCAACGGAAACGGAACGAACTCCTTCCCGCATACGACGCAGTCTTTCGAATCCACGGTCTCAGCCGGTAACTGAATCTTGTATCGCAGCGCAGCAGAGCTCGACTTCGTCACCTCTAAGCCTTCGCCCTCGATACGAGTGATGATCTCGGGATCAGCGCTCGTGATCTGAGCGCACGCAGAGGTACCGTCGCCGAGCCAAGCGCCCAACGTATACGGCGGCACCAACAGTTCGCGCTCGGGGAGCTGCAAGGCCTCGGCATTAACCACCGAGTGGTTGATGCGAGCGTCTTTGGTGTTGCAGCGAGCCGTCCGAGCAATCTCTTCGGTTGTGCGTACTTCAGCAAAAGTTCGCTGATTGCGCGTGCGGTTGTATCCGACTGCAGCGGCCTGGGCGGACTTCCGTGACGCGCGAGTATCTGTCAACCACTGGTGCTGCGCGTCTGCAACGATCACTGTGCCGTCGGAGAACTCGAGTTCGAAGCACGGGCGGTCGACCATGACGTCGGTGGTTGCAACGACGCGGGTGGGCCTGCCGTGGGCATCGATCAGTTGGTCACCCACCATCACTTCACCCATGGTGGTCCAGCCATCGGGCGTAGGCAGGGGAGTATCGAGTGCCAATGCCTTGCCCACGCCAGGACGTGCGGCAACAATAATCATCTGACCTGGGTGAAGACCGTTGGTGATTTCGTCGAGTTCCGCGAATCCGGTGGGGACACCGAGCGAAATTCCTCCTCGACTGGCGATCGAGTCGATCTCGTCCATGGTCGGCTGGAGTAGCTCTTCGAGGGGGATGAAGTCCTCCGAAGTGCGACGCTCGGTGACCTCGTAGACCTCGGCCTGCGCCCGGTCGACCACCTCGGCCACATCCTGGCCGTCGGCTCCGGCGTAGCCGAACTGAACGATGCGTGTGCCGGCCTGCACGAGCCGCCGCAGAATCGACTTCTCCGCGACGATCTCCGCGTAGTAGCCGGCATTGGCAGCCGTCGGCACCGTCTGAGTGAGCGTGATCAGGTAAGGCGGGCCGCCGATCCGCTTCAGTTCGCCGCGCCTGTCCAGTTCGGCCGAGACGGTGACGGGGTCGGCGGGCTCACCGCGGCTGTAGAGGTCGAGAACGGCGTCGTAGATGTTCTGGTGAGCCGGACGGTAGAAGTCGCCGGGACGAAGCACCTCGAGGACGTCAGCGATGGCGTCCTTGCTCAGGAGCATGCCGCCCAGTACCGATTGCTCTGCCGCCATGTCCTGGGGGGGCTGCCGACCGAAGTCCTCGCCTGGGGCCTCTCGTGGTGCCTCGGAGGAGTAATTCGATTGACCTCGATCATCTACAACAGCCACCGAATTCGACCGTCCTTCCTGTCGGAAATCACCATCGTCGTTTTAGCCCGGCGACGTACTGCAACAAGACGTACTGCAACAAGTTGTACCCCTCGACTACGACACCCCCGAGTACAGAGCGCCGCCGCCATCGAACACACCCACCTGTGCGGTGGAGAGACGCTCGAGGGACGTTAGGTGTTCTCGTCGTCAGCCACAACACGGCCTGTGGATGAACCTGTGGAGTAATTGTGGATAGTTCCCGCTAACCGTGTTGACCACCTGGGGATAACCTGGGTATAACTTTTTCAATTTTGGCTATATCGGCAGCTCGAAGCATGTACATAAAGTTTCTCTCCTGTGTATGGACTAATTCGCGGCGTGTCGCCAGAGTTGACAACTCGGGCGTGTTGAGTAAACAGCAGGTGAATTTGATAGTGAATTAGATCACAGTGTCTGGGAACACTCACTAAAGCGGGTAACAGGATTGGTCTGTGCCAGATTTACCGATTCACACACGAATCCGGGCCGGGACTTCTATCGACTCGACTTTCCGAAGCATCGATCTCGGCCTCGACATTCGGCAAGATCCGCCGATTCGACGTCAGGTGACGTCAGATTCCGACCGCCGTGCTGCCCGCCCAGAGGGACCTGACGACACCAACCCCGCTCTGTGATCACCGGACCACGTCGGGCGGCACAAGGGCTCATGCGCGACCCCAGCGCTTCCGCGTCCGCGCCCCGCTCGTGCAGACCGGGCAAGACAAGAAAAGGCCCCACGAACGAGAGTTCGTGGGGCCTTTCTCAGCCGATATGGCCGAAAGCTGCAAATCAGCTTCCGACGACATCCAGCTTGAACTTTGCGGTCACATCGGGGTGCAGGTTGACGACGATGTCGTGGCCACCCGTGCTCTTGATGTGAGCCTTCGGCAAATCGATGCTGCGCTTGTCGACGATCGGGCCGCCCGCTGCCTTGAGAGCAGAAGCGACGTCCGCAGCCGTGACCGAGCCGAACAGCTTGCCCGAATCGCCTGCAGTCTTCACTGCCAGCTTCACGGACTCGAGTCCTTCGATTGCCTGCTTGAGCTCGTTGGCGTGCTCGAGTCCGCGGACGGCACGAGCTTCCTGAGCGCGGCGAATGCCCTCTACCTGCTTCTCAGCTCCGCGAGTGGCCAGGATGGCCAACTTGCGGGGCAGCAGGAAGTTGCGGCCGTATCCGTCCTTTACCTCGACGGTGTCGCCCGGCGTACCGAGGTTGTCAACATCAGCGGTGAGGATCAGCTTCATGAGTGATCTCCCTTTCTATCGTGCCGTCGCGGCGTAAGGAAGCAATGCAACCTCACGCGAATTCTTCACGGCAACGGCCACGTCGCGCTGATGCTGGACGCAGTTGCCGGTGACTCGACGCGCGCGGATCTTGCCGCGGTCGCTGACGTACTTACGCAGCAGCGTCGTGTCCTTGTAATCGATCGACGCGTCCTTTTCCTTGCAGAAGGAACACGCTTTCTTCTTGAGCACCTTGTCGCGCAATGGCGGTTTTGGCATGGTCTTTCTCCGTTACATCTGGGTGTTCTCGATCTTTCAAGGATCTAGAACGGGGGTTCGTCGTCTCCGCCGCGAGCTCCACCGAACGAACCCGACGCCTGAGGCGCACTGCCCCAAGGGTCGTCTCCGCCGCTGGGTGCCGAGTTGGCGTTGGACGACGGGCGTCCGCCGCCTGATCCACCTGAGGAACCGGAGCCGCCGCCGCCGAAGCCGCCGCCTGCTCCACCACCACCGCGATTGGCCTTGTTGACCTTGGCGGTGGCGTAGCGCAGAGATGGGCCGATCTCATCGACCTCGAGCTCTACGACAGTCCGCTTTTCGCCCTCACGCGTTTCATATGAACGCTGCCTGAGCCGTCCGGTCACGACTACTCGCGCACCGCGGGTCAAGCTCTCGGCCACATTCTCCGCAGCTTCACGCCAGATGTTGCAGCGCATGAATAGTGCGTCTCCGTCTTTCCATTCGTTGGACTGACGATCGAAAGTGCGGGGCGTGGACGCAACGGTGAAGTTGGCCACGGCCGCGCCGGCCGGGGTGAAACGAAGCTCTGGATCTGCCGTCAAGTTCCCGACGACGGTGATGACGGTCTCGCCTGCCATGGTTCCTCTTTCAGTAGAAAGTCATTGTTGATGCCAGCCTAGAGGCGAGCAACGACAATTACTTGCCCTGTCGCAGGACCTTCGTGCGCAGCACGGACTCGTTGAGTCCGAGCTGGCGGTCGAGTTCCTTGACAGTCGCAGGCTCGGCGTTGATGTTCACAACGGCGTAGATGCCATCCGCGTGCTTCAGGATTTCGTAGGCCAGACGACGCTTGCCCCAGACATCGACCTTGTCGACGCTGCCGCCATCCTTGCGAACGACGTTGAGGAACGTATCGAGAGACGGAGCGACAGTGCGCTCGTCAAGGTTGGGGTCGAGAATGACCATCAATTCGTAATGACGCATAAGACCTCATCACCTCCTGTGGACTAGTGAAAACGGCCACGGACTATCCGTGGCAGGAGGGTCGTTGCGTCAGCAACCCTTGGAGGGTACACGGCGATACCCTGACCTGCGAAATCAAGCGACGATGCCAGAGCACAGTCGGCGGCAACATAGTCTTGTCTTCATGCGATCAGGGCAACGCACGTCGATGGCGACCATGGTCGCAGTGGTTTCCCTATGTGCCGTGACCCTGACTCTCGGCTACTTCAACAAGGCCCGATGCGCTGTCGCTCCGTTCCTCGACAACGGTCGCAGTACCGCCTTCGACACCGTCAAGGACAGTTGGGTGTGCTATTCCGATATCCAATTCTTGTGGCTCGGACGCGATATCGACAATCACGTCTTTCCCTACCTCAGCGGTGCCATCACGCCCAACGGAGTCCTCACCGGGGGAACCGTCGAATATCCGGTATTGAGCGGTCTTTTGATGTGGCTCGGTGCGATCCCATCACATACCGACGCAGAATTTCTGCTCTATTCGAGTGCGCTGCTTGCACCGTTCGGCCTGTTGACGGCGTGGATGCTCGGGCGTCTTGCAGGCAAGCCTGCACTGTTGTGGTCGGTGGGCCCTCCGCTGGTGCTTTACGCATTCCACAACTGGGAACTACCGGTGGTGGCAACGGCAGTCGGCGCCGTATTCATCATGGCCCTCCGAATTCCTTTGCGCACCAGAGGGATACTGGCCGCAATTCTGCTCGCGATCGGATTTTGCCTCAAGCTGTATCCGGGTGCATTCGTGCTGCCACTACTCCTCTACGTCGCCTACGGCGGGAACGGCGGTCGCGAACTACCCCACACGGTTCGAGGTCGGTTCGACATTCAGGGCGCGCTCGGCGTAGCAATGGCAGCAATCGGCACCGTCGTCGCAATCAACCTTCCTTTTGCCGTACTGGGCTACGAGGGTTGGCGGGCCTCGTTCGCCTTCCAAACTCTCCGCCAAGCCGATATCACCACCAACTCCATTTGGTATTGGGGAGTGCGTCACCTCTACATCACCGATTCCATGACGCCGGAGGACTATCTGCGCGCCGAAGCGTCGTTCCAGGACACCGTCGATGTGTTGTCACCGCTGCTTGTTTTCATGGCATTCGGGTTGGCACTGTGGCTCGGCTTGCGGAGGATGAAGGTCGAACACACCTACCCCTGGATCGCCGTCAGTGGCTCGATGCTGTGCGGATTCCTACTCCTACACAAGGTGCACTCACCGCAGTACACCCTTTGGCTTGTTCCGTTCTTCGTTCTTCTCCGCGCGCCATGGGCCTTGGTCGGTGCGTACTTGGTGGCAGATCTGTCGATGGGCATCGGGGTGTTCAAGTACTTCGGAGCGTTGGACGGGGGTTCGGACAGCACGACCGAGAAATTTTTTGTCGAGGTAGGCGTATGGGGACGTGCAGTGTTGCTCGTCGTCTTCTTCTTCGTCTTCCTCCGCGCCGGGCTACGAAACCCCAGGCTGACACAGCAGGCAGACGCCGACGACCTCGGCGGTGGATCCGACACGGGGACGTCGAAGGCCGATACGCGGAGCAACGCGGCGACCCAGTAACAAACCGACCCCTCGTTCCGACTAGTCGGTAGGCAGCCGAAGTAGTTGTCGTGATCGGAGGCGGAGCATGACGCAAGGCTCGGGGGGATCGATGCCGACCGATGGCAATGTTCGACGCAGGATCGGTTTGGTCGAGGATCACGAGTCGGTTGCGCTGGGCCTTCGATCCATCCTCGCCGACCAATCGGATCTGGATCTCATAGCTGTCGCTGCCACTGTCGATGAACTTCTGGCGTCAGGTCGGACGCTGGACCTCGTCGTCCTCGATCTTCGTCTCGGTGACGGGTCTTCGCCGCGGTCGAATGTCGAGCAGTTGCACGCCGCAGGTGCTCAGGTCCTGGTCTACACCGGTGCGGAGAATCCATTTCTCGTTCGGTCCGCCGCGAGGGCAGGAGTGCTGGGCGTCGTCCGCAAGTCCGAGCCGGCCGCAGCCATCGTCTCGGCTATCCGACGCGCCGCCGCGGGAGGCCAGGTCGTCACCACCGATTGGGCTGCGGCTATCGACGGCGACCCGCAACTGCCCGATGTCGGCTTGAGTCCACGCCAGCGCGAAGTACTGGCGTTGTATGCATCGGGAGAGAAGGCCGGACGCGTCGCGCGTCTGGCAGGGCTCTCCGAGCAGACCGTCAACGACTACCTGGTTCGGATCAGAAACAAGTATGCCCAGGCGGGGCGCCCCGCGCCTACCAAAACCGACTTGTACAAGCGAGCTGTCGAAGACGGATGGCTTCCGATGCCGGAAGTTCCGCCGGTGAGTTGAGGATCTACGGAGTCAATCACCCAGGTCGTCAAGGATTCAATGCCCCTATTTTTGAGGGCAGACAATCCGCCCGCCACCTGTAAAACTCGAGTAAACGGTTTGCAAAGGCCACAACCGCACCAGTACGGGGAGAACGCCATGTCAACAGGTTTCGATGCCACAGCTGTCTGCTTGTCCGGGCTTTCGGCACCGATCGCCGAGCGTCCTTCACGCCCGCAGATCAGCCTCGCACCGCCCGTCCAAGATCGTCCCGTCGCCGGAATGGCGGGCTCGTTCCTGCCTAAACCGATCTTGACCGGACGCGAGATCCAGGTGCTGACCTGCTGGATACGCTGCGACTCCAAAACCGAAGTGGCCAAGTCTCTGTTTCTGTCATTGGGCACCGTCAACACTCACCTGACGCGCATTCGGGCGAAATATGCGGCCGTCGGCCGCTCGGCCTCCACCAAGGCATCACTGGTGGCACGGGCACTACAGGACGGGATGATCGATATCGCGGAGCTGTAGGTACAACTGCGCCGACCGACGTATTGATTGTGTACAGATTTCGGTACACCCCTTCTCCAATGCCGGGTAGCGCGCGCAGTATCGACGTGGGCGGTCGGGCGCTCGGCATGGGGGAAGAACGTCTCTGGTGCTGGATTTCTTACTGCAGGAGGTACACGTTGTCGAGTTCGCCACGTCCACCCACGATTGCGCGGGATACAGGAACGAAGTCTGCACGCTATTCGGTGTCGACCAGCGAACTCGATGGGTACCTGTACCGCCGACCCGCACTCAGCGCCCGCGAAGTCGAAGTCATGCTCGCGTGGTTCTCATCGGATTCGAAAGCCGACGCCGCAGCTACGGTCCGCATCTCTGTCGGCACCGTCAACACGCATCTCACTCGCATTCGACACAAGTACGCGGTGGTGGGTAGGCCTGCACCGACGAAGGCCGCCCTGTTCGCTCGCGCGTTACAGGACGGCCACACCAAGTTGAACCATTGGTGACGGAGGGCTTTCGCCTACTCGTTACACCGTGAGTTTCGTGTCCTCGCCCTGTTCGACCAGCTTCTTGTTCCGCCTGATACTGCTGATCAGAGCAGCGCCGATGAACAGAATTCCGACGAAGCCGGTGATCAGCTCGTTGATATGCACCCCGATCGACACCAGCAGAATGATCGACAGTGCGCCGATGGCCCAGTGCGCACCGTGCTCGAGGTACACATAGTCGGACAGCGTGCCCTTGCGGACCAGGAACACCGTGATGGATCGGACGAACATCGCACCGATGAATCCGAGGCCGAGCGCGATGATGATCGGGTCCGCGGTGATCGCGAAAGCGCCGATGACACCGTCGAACGAGAACGATGCGTCGAGGACCTCGAGGTAGAGGAACAGGAAGAACCCGGCCTTGCCGGTCGCTTTGACCAGCTCGCTCGGACCACCCGATGCATCTTCACCCTCTTCGTCTGTATTGAACAACTCACCGAGGCCGTTGACGGCGATGTACGTGATCATGCCGAGCACGCCGGCGACCATGACCGTTGAAATTTTGTCGTCGTCGGCGAGGAACTCCGCGCTGAGCACCAGCAGCAGACCTGCCACGACGACGGCGAGCTGATCGAGCTTGCCGATCTTGGCCAACGGCTTCTCGAGCCAGCTCAGCCAGGTGATCTCGCGGTCTTCGAAGATGAATCCGAGGAACAGCATCAGCAGGAACATGCCACCGAACGCAGCAATCTGAGGATGCGCGTCGGTGAGGAGGGTCTCGTAGCTGGGACTGCCGTCGGGGAAGTTCGCAGCACCGTTGTCCGGTGGATTGAGTGCAAGTTGAATCGCTGCGACGGGTCCGAGACCGGATGCGGCCCAGACGATGACCAGAGGAAAGAGCAACCGCATACCGAACACCGCGATGATAATGCCGATGGTCAAGAATATCTTCTGCCAGAATTCGCTCATCCGGCGGAGGACGGTCGCGTTGATGACCGCGTTGTCGAACGACAACGACACTTCGAGCACGCCGAGAATCAAGACGAGAATCGCAGCCTCGAGGCCGCCGTAGAGGAAGGCGACTATCACCGAAACAATCGTGACTCCGATGGACCATCCGAATATCCGTAGAACCACTGTCGGTGGCCTTTCTCTTCCAGAGCAATAACGAAAAATAGGGGAGAACCCCGATACATCATGAATGATGCGACGGGATTTCCCCCTATTTCAACTGCGAAGAATGAACTAGACGTTCACGCCGAAGTCGCGAGCAATTCCGGCGAGACCGGAGGCGTAGCCCTGGCCGACGGCACGGAACTTCCACTCGGCACCGTTGCGGTACAGCTCACCGAAAACCATGGCGGTCTCGGTGGAGGCGTCCTCGCTGAGATCGTAGCGGGCGAGTTCGGAGTTGTCGGCCTGGTTCAGTACGCGAATGAACGCGTTGCGCACCTGCCCGAACGACTGCGAACGCGCGTCGGCGTCGTAAATCGAGACGGGGAAGGTGATCGTTTCGATTTCCGGCGGGACAGCGGCAAGATCGACCTTGATCTGCTCGTCGTCGCCCTCGCCCTCACCGGTGGTGTTGTCGCCGGTGTGCTCGATCGAACCGTCGGGGGACTTGAGGTTGTTGAAGAACACGAAGTGTCCGTCGCTCAGTGCCTTCTTCGTCGAGTTCAACGCGATGGCGCTGGCGTCGAGGTCGAAGTCCGTTCCGGTCGTCGTTCGAATGTCCCAACCGAGTCCGACCGTGACCGCGGTCAGGTTCGGAGCTGCCTTGGTGAGTGAAACATTGCCGCCCTTGCTGAGGCTGACGCCCATGTCTGTCCTTTCGTGTGGATTCCGCTACGACTTTCCACCGTAGTGGTCATCTGTCCGATTTGTGAGGAGCTCGCGGTCACACCGCAGGCCCGATCCTGTTTGTCACAGTTGCACTACGGCAACGTGCACACCACGGCGGGAAGTTCCCGTCAGTACTATCGAGCGGGTGACAAGTCGCTGGCCTGGGGCCTTCCGCCGCGGAGGTGGATCGGAGTCTGCTGCGCGCGCAGCACAGGAGAGCGCCGTCGCTGCCTTCCTCGACATGGACAAACGACAGTCGATCGCATCCACGGGTGTCGACGCAATCCGGGCACTGACTCCCGCACGCGACATAACATCGTTGTGGAACAAGACCGAGAAAAATTGTTTCGAAGCCGGGGCCGCCTACTTGGCGGCGGTGGATCAGTTCGACGGCCTCACCACTCCCGCAGCACAGAACGCATTCGGCGCGGCGACGCGTGCGCTGGGCGAGGCATGCCACGCTGTCGACGAGTTCTACCAAGCGCACCGAATCGACCTCGAACAAGCACGTTCCACGCTCGCCGCTATCCCGCGCCTGGCTCAGGATGCCAAGGCTCTTGCCGAGAAGGCCCAGTTGGCCGTCGCTGCCGCCGATGACAGCTTCACCGACTACCCGTCGATACGAGCGGCATGGCAGACACTCGACGCCGGCGTCGCCACCCTCGACCGCGCCACCACGTCAGGTGACGTTCTGGGCGCCCGAAATGCCGCCGCCGCAGTTCGTGAGGCCGCAGCGGCGCTGGAGGCTGCAGTCGAGGCCGCTCCGGCCCGGGCCAAGGAAGCACGCTCGGCTCTCTCGTCGGTCCGCACCCGCCTCGAGGCTGTCCGCACGCGCTTCGAACGACTCGCACCCGCCTTCTCGACGTTGCTCCGCGAATTCAATGTCGCAAGCTCGGCCGACCTCTCGGCCAACGAGCACATGAGCGCCCGATACATCGAGCAGGCCTCGGAAGACCTCGCCGCCGCGCGGGCAGCCGCCGACGCCGGCAACCCCGAGCAGGCTCTCGACTACATCGCGCAGGCTCGCGCGCGCCTTGCCGACGCCGAGGCCCTCGTCGATGCAGTCACCGATCGAGTCGAACTGCTGCGAGCGGTGAAGGCAAACCCACGGGAGAAGGAACGGGCGGTACGTTTCACGTTACGAGACGCACAACAGTTGGCCGTGAACCGCGGTCTGGTTGCAGAGTGGGGATCGGTATTGGATGCTCAGCTGGCTCGAATCGAGAGAGCAAGCAACGCACTATCCGGAACTCACCCCGATTACTGGTCATACCTACAAGATCTGAATACCATTTCGGGCTTCATTTCCGGGGTTGTCGACAGGATGCGAGGCTCGGCTCGCTGATTGCCGAACTCCAAAATTCATTTGCTCACGAACGCTAAGGACGCCCGGTGCAACACTTTCGACATCTCGACCCCGCAGTGCACGACGCACTGTTCTTCCGGCCACCCAAGAACATTGCCGTCGACGCGGACATCGTCAGTGTCGCAACGGCACTCGGCGCGACGCTGTATATGCCGGCAACACGAACCGATCTGACCGCGACGTTGATCAAACGCAGCCGCATGGGCGTCTGCTCCTTGGTGATCGACCTCGAAGATGCCGTAGCCGATCACGATCTCGAAGAAGCTCTCACCAACGCCGTGCGGACTCTCGACGAGCTGGCCGCGGACGAGGACCTCGCCGCGTTGGTGTTCGTCCGGGCCCGTACTCCGGAGCACATTCGCAGAATCTGTTCCGAGATCGCTCACGGTGCCGCCGCCCTCGCCGGTTTCGTGGTGCCCAAGTTCACCGCCGCCAACGGCGCCTCCTTCCTCGACGCCATCGCCGCCGGTTCGAGCGAGCACGGCAAGCGACTGTTCGCGATGCCAGTTCTCGAATCCGCCGAGGTCGTATTCCGAGAGACTCGCGACACCGAACTCGTCGCGGTACGCGAACTGCTTCTGGCACACAGTGAACGGGTACTCGCGGTGCGCATCGGCGCCACCGACATGTGCGGCATGTTCGGTATCCGCCGCGACCGAGACTTGACCATCTACGACGTCCGCGTCGTCGCCGACGTCATCAGCGCCATCGTCAACCACCTCGGGCGCAACAACGGAACCGGATTCGTCATCACCGGACCGGTATGGGAGTACTTCGCCGATCACGAACGCATGTTCCGTCCCATGCTCAGACAGACCCCGTTCGTCGAACCCGGGGCAGTGCGGTTTCGGCAGCAGCTCGTCAGCAGTGACCTCGATGCTCTCCTTCGCGAAGTCGCATTGGACCGCGCCAACGGGATTCAAGGAAAGACGGTAATTCACCCGTCTCACGTTCCAGCCGTACACGCACTTTCCGCAGTCACGCACGAGGAGTACCACGATGCGCTCGACATCTTGGAATCCGACGCCGGGGGCGTCCGAGCTTCGGGCTACGGTAACAAGATGAACGAGCTTGGACCACATCGCAACTGGGCGAGCCAAACATTGCTGCGTGCCGATGCTTTCGGCGTCACCAACGAAAAGATCACATTCGTGGACGTCCTCACCGCTCTGGCGGACCGATGAACAACCCGACCGACGGAATCAGAGTCACCGGCACCGGCACGTCCTCGGAGTGGTCGGTAGAGCAACTCGTCCGCCCCGGATTGCGTCGAAACCCCAGGCGTGCACATCTGTTGGTGTCCGAGGTACTCGGAAAACACATACCGGTCGACCCTGAACTCGTGACCGCCGCGGCCGATCGACTGGGAACGCTCGTACTCGACGCCGTCGGCGGATCGGACGTCGTCGTGCTCGGATTCGCCGAAACTGCAACAGGTTTGGGACATGGCGTCGCAGCGCGACTCAACGCATATTCCTACCTGCATTCGACGCGTCGCGATGTGCCGGGCCTCGAGGTGTACGGCGAGTTCCAAGAAGGCCATTCCCACGCGACGGATCACAAACTGCTGCCGACGTCCGCGGACGTCCTGGCCGTCCCACTTCCGCTCGTACTGGTCGACGACGAGATATCCACCGGTAAAACGGCACTCGAAGCAATCCGCTCGGTCCACGCCGTTACTCCGCGGGCACATTACGTGATCGCCTCGCTCGTCGACATGCGAAGCGAGGAGCACATTCTCGAGACCGAAGCAGTCGCGACCGAACTCGGCGTCACCATCGTCAGCGTGAGCCTCGCGCAGGGCAGCGTAGAACTGGCCGACGGACTCGTCGGTGACGTGACGGGACTACCGGACCCGACGTTCAATCCTGCCGTGGAGACGGCGGGCACCGTGACCCGCCTCGATGTGAATTGGCCCGCAACCGTTCCCGACGGCGGCCGTCACGGCTTCCTTTCCTTCGACACTCCGGCCTTCGAGAACGCGATCGCTCACGTTGCCACGCGAGTCGAGAACGTCGTGCCCGCCGGCAGACCCGTAGTGGTCCTCGGTCACGAGGAATTGATGTACCTGCCACTTCGCCTCGCGTTGATCCTCCGCGCGGGTGGCCATCCGGCATTGTTCCAAACCACCACTCGGTCACCGGCTTACGTACTCGACACACCAGACTATCCGCTGCGTCGCGGCTTCCAGTTTGTGGCGCCGGAGGACGGCGAACCCGAGGCTCGGTACGTCTACAACGCCGACGGCCCGGAGAATGCGTTGCTGATTCTCGTGGTCGACGAGCCTGCCGATACCGACCGTCTGTTCGGCGAAGGTGGTGCCGCTCGCACTCTCGCCGCGTCGGGCGCCGATGTCCTCATCGTCGTCATCACCGGTGCCGATCCGGTGGCCCTCGCAGCATCGCGCCGCGCAGTGCCCCTGACCGGGCCCGCATTTGGTTCCTACGCCCCTGGTGAGGTGACGTGGCTACTCAAGGACCTCTCCGGTGTGGAGCTCGAAGCCGATGTCGTTGAGCGAGAGAAGCGAATTCAGGCCGGCACAGCGCACTACGCCGAATCGCTGCCCGTAGAGTTTCAGCCCGATCTCGCGTACCGTGAATTGTTCGAAGAAGTCCTGCAGGACAGTGCTTCTCGTCTTGCAGTCGCAGTCGGTACCGTCACCGAAATCGTGCTGGCCGAACGCGGGCACGACATCGTCCTCGCTTCCTTGGCACGGGCAGGCACACCGATCGGGATCCTGATGCGCCGCTGGGCTCACCATGCGCACGGACTGGAACTGCCGCACTATGCCCTCTCGATCGTTCGCGACCGTGGAATCGATACTGTCGCAATGAAATACCTCGCAGACAATCATGATCCCCGGTCGGTCGTCTTCGTGGACGGCTGGACGGGAAAAGGTGCCATCGCCCGCGAATTGACCGCTGCACTGGCGGCATTCGAGGGCGCAGAGTTCAACAGCGATCTCGCAGTTCTGGCCGACCCCGGCCACTGCGCGCGGACCTACGGCACGCGCGATGATTTCCTCATCGCATCTGCCTGCCTCAATTCGACGGTCTCCGGTCTCGTCTCCCGGACGGTCCTCAACCGCGACCTGATCGACGACGGCGAATTCCACGGCGCCAAGTACTACGCAGACCTTGCACCGGACGACGTGTCCAATCACCTGCTCGACACCGTGTCAGCACAATTCGACTCGGTACGCGAGGACGTTGCCCGATCGGTCACCGCCGTATCGAGCTCCGATCGCACCCCGACCTGGACCGGATGGGCCTCGGTGGAGAAGGTCCGTGAAGAGTTCGGGATCTCGCATGTCAATTTCGTCAAACCCGGTGTAGGAGAGACCACGCGAGTACTTCTCCGTCGAATTCCATGGCGGATCCTCGTGCGCGAGCTCGATGCCCCCGAGCACCGGCATATCCGAATGTTGGCTGCCGCCAGAGATGTTCCGGTGCTCGAGGTACCGGATCTGGCATATTCGTGCATGGGCCTGATCAAGGATGTCACGTGAACACCCTCGTAGCGGTCGACCTGGACCGAACGATGATCTTCTCCGCAGCCGCGTTGGGATTCGAGGTCGACGACACCGTGGTCTGCGTCGAAATGTTCGAGAGAGCGCCACTGTCCTACATGACCACCGCTGCCGCCGAGTCGCTCCGCACCCTTACTGCCGATGCCGTCGTGGTGCCGACGACGACACGCACTATCGAGCAATTCCAGCGAATCTCACTGCCCGGTGCGCCGTGGCGGTTCTCGATCACCAGCAACGGCGGCAACATCCTCGTCGACGGTGAACCCGACCGTGCATGGCGCGCCGGTTTCTCGGACATCGATCTCGGCGGGGTCCGCGAGGAACTGACGCGTCGAACGGGCGGCGACTGGGTTCTCAAGCGTCGGACTGCGGACGATCTTTTCTGCTACCTCGTCGTCGAACCCACAGCGGTTCCGCCCGATTTTCTCGCGGACTGGTCCTCGTGGTGTGCCGCGCGTGGATGGAACGTCTCGCAACAGGGACGCAAGATTTACACGATGCCCGACGTCGTCTGCAAGAATCGCGCCGTCGCCGAAGTTCTCGCGCGCTGCATCGACGACGGCGTTCTCGACGTCGGGGCCCTCACGCTTGCTGCGGGCGACGGCGCACTCGATGCAGACATGCTCATCGCCGCCGACCGGTCCATCAGGCCGCGGCACGGCGAGCTGGAAGCGAAAAACTTCCAGCACGACGGGTTGGTGGTCACGCCGTCGGCGGGTGGTCTCGCAGGCGAGGAGATCCTCACCTGGCTGCATGCCGAGACGGCTCGAGAAGTCGATGGAACCATCCGTGCGTCCGCTGCGTCGAACAAGGCAAGGGGTTGACGCACACACGGGGGTACAGGCATGGGCTGGGGAAGAACGGGCTCGAAAGGTAGGCGCTGGACGGGCGCGGATCGTGTTGCATCCGCGGAATCGGGTTCTACGCCGACGCATGTTCCGGAGCACCATCCATGAGCGGTGATCCTTCGGAAGAACTGCAGCAGACCCTGCGCACACTCGAGAGCATCAGCGGGTTCGGTGACATGTCGGCGCAGGAGTTCGGCGATCTGACTCGTGCCGTCATCTATCAAGAGCGAGACAGTTACGCTTACGGCGGCGGCTACGAGCCCAAGGCAGTGTTCGACGACGACCCGTTCGATGCAATGTCGCATGGGGAGATCTTCGGGAAAGTCGAGCAGTTCCAACCTGAACGGGCCGGGGAGTCCTCCAACAACTGGCGAGCGATCGGAGCCCACGCGGCCGAGGGCGCCGATCAGTTCGCTCAGGCAATGGCCGCGGTGAACAGCACCAGCTGGCAGGGCCCATCAGCCACCGCCGCAGTCGACGGTGTGCAGGCGTACACGAAGTCGACCGCAGAGTTGAAGACGACTGCGCATCTCGTGGCGAACAAGCTGCTCGAGGCATATACGGGTCTTCAGCAGACCAAGGCGAGCGTTCCGCCTCCGCTGCCTACCGGCCCGTTCGAGAAAGTGCTCGACGCGACTCCTGGTTTTCTCGTGCCCGGTGTGTTGAAGCAGGCCCAACACGCACGTGAAGAGGCCGAAGAAGCTGCGCGCCAGGTCATGCGCAGTGTGTACATGCCGGTCGTACATCAATCCGACGACCAAGTTCCGATTCTGCCGACCGCGCTCGATCCGGTCACCGACGGTGGCGCGGGTGACGCAGGCAGGTACCGACCGGGCACCAAGGGCCCCGGCTTCGACGCGCAACCCTTTCCTCGATCGGACGCTTCGGCCACCGGGCCCGGATCCGGAAATGGAAATGGAAATGGTGCTTCGGGGCAGACCGGTTCACCCGCCTCCGACGGCGGTGCTCTTCGATCTCCCGCATCGGATGCACAGGACACCGGGACAGAGGCGTCGAGTTGGGCGCCCAGTGAGGCACCACAGTCGGCGCAGCCGCCGACCGGTCCGGCCGGGGCGCAGCAAGGGTCGAATGCACCCCCGGGATCACCACCAGCGGGGTCCTCACCCGGTGGCTCGGTACTGGGCAGTCCACTCGGTGGTCCCCAAAGGTCAGGTCCAGGCGGGTCAGGTCCAGGCGGTTCAGGTCCCGGCAGGTCAGGTGCCGGCGGATCGGGTGCCCGGGGCGGCAGTTCAGGCGGTACCGGTTCTCGGTTCGGCGGGGGCTCCGGCGGTTCGGGCTCGGGTGGTTCGGGCTCGGGTGGGTTCAATCGCCCTGGGGTCGGAGGCTCGGTTCTCGGGGCTCCCGGCCAGGGCGGTGCCGCCGCTGGGGGCCAGGGATCAACCGGAGGATCCGGTACGGCTCCCGGCCGTGCCGGTGCCCCTGGAATGGGCGGAATGTCGCCTGGCGCAGGTCGCGGTGGTCCGGGGGGCGCAGACGACGTCCACAAGACGCCCGGCTATCTGGTCGATGCCGTCAATGGAGACGAATTGATCGGCACGCTGCCACTTGTCGTTCCACCGGTGCTCGGCGGGTGAACGAACGCGAGTGGACCATGACCGGCCTCGAGTTTCGGGTCATGATGGAACAGTTCGGCCGCGATCGATTGCCGTTCCCATTGCAAATTCGTGCGACGGCAAGCTCGGCAGCCGAATATCACCGTCGATGCCACGAGGCGTCGATAGGCATCGCGACGAAGATGGACGAAGACCTGCGCGAGGCCGGACGGATCCTTCTCGACCCACGGCTTCGAATCGAAGTCGTCGGCCATACGAGGAGCAAGAGTGCAGCGGACGGTTCCGCGGACGTCAAGATCCGTGGCCATGCCGCGATCCGACACGACAGTGCAGCTGTGCTGATCCAACAACCCGGAATCGATGATTCCTCCGGCGGCCCGGTGACGGTCCGCTTGGTCGCCTCGTATCGCGCCGTGAATCGAGTACTCGACGCGCTGCCCGAATCCCCGAAGGGCACCAACCCTCGCATCGACATCCCGAGGCCTTCTCCGATCGGACAATCGACCGCGAACTCGGTCGTGTTCGAGAACTCCACAGGGTCGACGTCCAGGGAGCACTTCGACCGGCTTCTGGCCCGACGTCGAACCAGCGCAGGCGAAATCCTCATCTGCCCTGGCAAAGCCACCGACAATCGAGTGGAAAAGGACTTGGCTGGTTTTCACTGGGTCGACAATGCCGATGACGGTCGATACCTGGTCCGGTCCGGTTCTACTGTCAGCGTCATTCCCGCCTCCGATTCCGACGTGGCCGCGGAAGTTCGAAGGCTCGCCGCAGAGGTGGTAGCCGAGACCTGAAGCCGGCGACGGACACGGGTTGTGGAACTTCGTCCACAGCATTCGGACATTTCGACCCCGTACATTGGTGTGCGCACTTCACGAGCCGCTCTCATCGAAAAGGACACACATTGTCTGCTCCAGCCGGTCAGCCCTTGGCGAAGGGACAAAACGGTCCGATCACCGTGAACAAAGTGGTCGTATCCGTGCAGCTCAACGCTCCTGCCGACCTGTCGGCACTCCTGGTAACCGGGGACGGCAAAGTCCGCACCGACGCGGACTTCGTCTTCTTCAATCAGCCGACCGGACCTGGTGTCTCTCTGGGCCCCGGTGCCGCTGGACAACCCGGACAGTTGTCGATTGCACTGACCGAGATCCCCGCCGATATCGAACAGATCCGCGCAGTCATAACCCTCGACGACGCGTCGAGCAGCTTCGGCCGAGCCGCCCCGCCGACCGCTCGCATCGCCGACGCGCAGGGCAATGTCTTGTACGAGTATGTCGTCGACGGCCTGAGCAGTGAGTCCATCGTGATCGCTGTCGAGGTGTATCGACGCTCGGGCACGTGGAAAGTTCGGGCAGTAGGACAGGGCTACTCCGGTGGTTTCGCCGCATTGGTCACCGACCACGGTGTGTCCGTCGACGACGCTCCCGCCGCGCAACCGGCAGCCCCCGCTCCTCCCGCAGCCCCCGCTCCTCCCGCAGCCCCCGCTCCTCCCGCGCCGACACCACCCGCGCCGACAACACCGCCGTCCGGCCCCTCCGAGGTCAATTTGACGAAAGCCCGTCCGGTCAGCCTGACGAAGGGTCAAAAGGTCACCCTGCGCAAGGACGGTGGCGTCGCGCTGACGAAGATCCGGATGGGTCTGGGATGGGACCCGGTGGCCGCGCCCAAGAAGACCGGCTTCTTCGGCGGTGGCGGACGCAGCGGGGCCATCGACCTGGACGCGTCGGCGATCATGTTCGCCGGGCGCAACGTGGCAGACGTCGTGTATTACGGCCAGCTGAAGGCCAAGGACGGGTCGATCCTGCACCAGGGCGACAACCTGACCGGTGCCGGCGAAGGCGACGACGAGGTAGTGAATGTCGACCTCACGCGTGTTCCCGCGAATGTGACCGCGATCGTGTTCACGGTGACCTCGTACCGAGGACAAACTTTCGAGCAGGTCGAGAACGCATTCTGCCGCCTCGTCGACGACACCAACAACGCCGAGCTCGCCCGCTTCACGCTCCAGGGCGGGATGCCCTTCACCGGCCTCGTCATGGCAAAGGTTTACCGCGAGGGTGGTAACTGGAAGCTTCAGGCCATCGGTGACGGCATCGCCGCCAAGCACGCAGGCGAAGCCGTTCCGCATCTCGGAAAGTACATCTAGTCCACTCGCATGGGCACGGAACCCGCCTGCGGTGCGGTGGTTTTCGTGACCCGATGCGTATCCGGTGCGTGGTCGAGCACTCCACCCACCGGATCGTCCACCCCGCCCAATCTCACGAGATCCTCTTCCGGGCGATAGATCTGGCGAACTATCAACGCGCACAGTGCGATCACGGCAATGTCACGCACCACGACGGCAGTGGTGAACCACTGCTCCGGGACACCCTTGTCAGCGACACCGAGGTAGTAGTACATCCGGGGGAACCAGACGAAGGCGTCGATCGCCATCCAGGCCAACAGCACTCTTCGATGCGGTAGCGCGAGCACAGCCAGCGGCACGAGCCACAGTGAGTACTGCGGACTCCACACCTTGTTGGTCAGCAGGAACCCGGCGACGACCAGGAAGCTCAGCTGTGCCAATCGCGGACGCATCGGCGCATTCATCGCTATGTAGGCGATACCGGCGCACACGGCAACGAACAGCACCATTGTGACGGCATTGAGGAACAGAGGCTTGTCACCCGGATACAGGGTTCCGTCGAATCCAGCCCATCCGGTGAACGACGAGATGACGTTGTAGATCGAATCCGGATCGGCAGCGCGCATGGAGTTGAGCCGAAAGAACTCCGACCATCCGCTCGGAAACAGAAGTGCGATAGGAAGATTGACAGCCAGCCAGGCTCCGAGTGCGGCACCGGCGGCCAGGGACCATTCGCGCATTTTCCCAGCGCGCCAACACAATACGAGTAGCGGGCCGAGGAGAAGCAGGGGATACAACTTGGTCGCGCCACCGAGACCGAGCAGGACACCGGCCAGCACGGGTCGCTTCTTACCCCAAGCCAAGATTCCTACGGCAGCAAAAGCGGTTGCCAGCGCGTCGAAATTGGTGAAACCGTGCACGATGACCAGCGGTGAACCCGCCACGAGCGCCGCATCCCAGATGCGCCGACCGGCCGACATCGCTGTCGCCCAGACGGTGACCAACCATGCAAGGGCCAACCCGATCGCGACGACATTGAAGTAGATCACCACCGAGAGCGCCTGCGGCAGCCAGGAAATCGAACTCCACGCCTTGGCCACGACCATCGAGCCGTACTGATACATCCCCGACAGGACCGGATACTCCATGTAGCGAATCTGAGTGGTTCCGTCCGCGGCCACTTCTTCCCATGACTTCTTGTACGGGAAGGCACCCTGATCCAAGCGCTCTGCGCCGTACAACGGAACGGTGTCGGAATAGCACATTGCAACGTACTGACGGCTGCCACTCCAGTCGAGACCAATCGATCCCTCTGGTCCGTTGGGCGCCTGTTGAATACAGCCGGCCTTGGCGAACCAACCGAAGCTCAGAAACAGCACGGCGAGGAGCAACACCACCCGAAGCGGTGTCAGAAATCGCTGCCGGCCGATCAGCGCGTGCTTCCCCGCCGACCCACCGATGACCGCAGCGAACTCTGCGGTCATCGGGTCGTTCGCGCCCGGGAGGTCTCGGGCCACGTTCGAGGAGCGGTCGGGTGCCAATGGCCCCGGGCTCGCGACGACTTTCCTCGCCCCTGGTTCGATGGCTCCGGGTTCGATGGCTCTGTCGTCGCTCACCCCGTCACGCTACCGAGCCGGCACCGGTGCGAGCTCTTCTTGGGGCGTCTGTGGTGTGGCGGGTTCGGTCGTCGGCGACTGCGCCGGGGCCGGTGCGAGACCGGGTAGCGGAATCGTCACCCCCGGAAGGATCTCGACCTGGCGCGGTGTGATCACGACGGGCGGCAAAATCTCCGTCGGGATCGGCAACGTGATCGGCGGTGGTGGCGTCACCACTACTGCGCTGGGTGTCGTGGACGGGGCGGCGGGAGCCGAGTACTGCGGCACACCAGCCTGACCGGCGATCGGCTCCGGCGTCGGGAAGGACTCGTTGGACGTTCCTTCCAACGAGGCGTCCATCGTGTCCTTCCAGATGTCCGATGGGAGTCCGGAACCGTAGATCGATCCGCCGTAGCTGTTCTGCAGCGGAAGTCCCTGTTCGGTTCCCACCCATACTGCCGTCGACAGCGAGGGGGTATACCCGACCATCCAGGCATCCTTGTTCTCGCCGGTATCGCCGAGCTGTGCAGTACCCGTCTTCGCTGCGGATTGACGGCCGCCGGCCAGGTTGTGGCCCTTGGAGTATCCGGCAATCGGCCGCATCGCAGCGGTGACGTTGTCCGCAACAGCGGCGGAGGTGACCTGCTCGCCTGCCTCTGCACCCCGATCCAACAGGACCGTTCCGTCGGCCGTGACGACGCGCTCCACGAAGTGCGGCGCGTGATAGACGCCCGACGCAGCGAGCGTCGCATAGGACGAAGCCATGTCGATCACGCGAGACTGGTACTGGCCGAGCACGATTCCGTTGTTCGGTCCGGCACCGCCCGGCTCGGTCAACGTCGGACCTACGCCCGGGATCTCCTCGGGGATTCCGAGCTTGTGTGCCATGTCGGCGATCGCCTGCGAACCGTTGTCCATCGACAATTGCAAGCGGTAGAAGCTCGTGTTGAGAGAGCGTTTGAGGGCCTCTGCAATGGTGCACGTTCCGCAGGATTCGCCCTCGACATTGCTGATGGGGATGCCGTTGACGGTAAGCGGTGAGCTGTCGAACATCTGCGAAAGCGGAATGCCCTGATCCAGTGCCGCTGCAAGGCCGAAGACCTTGAACGAGGACCCCGTCTGCAGGCCCGACTGGGCGAAGTCGAATCCGCCGCCGTCCGAGCCTCCGTAATAGGACTTGACCGCACCCGTGCGTGGGTCGATCGAAACCGACGCCGCGCGCAGCTCGGAGGGTTCACCCTCCATGTTCGAATCGACCGCATCGATCACTGCAGCTTGCGCCACCGGATCGATCGTCGTGGTGATCTGCAATCCCTCGGTGTTGAGGTCCTGTTCACTGACACCCGCCGCCGACAATTCACGTAGGACCTGAGCCTTGATCAGCCCGTTGGGGCCGGAGTCACTGTCACCGGTGTCGGCCTGCGAACCTGGAATCCACCGTGGATACTGCATCGCCGCACGCTGCGCCTGCTCCAGGTTGCCCTGCGCAACCATGCCGTCGAGCACGTAGTTCCACCGCGTCTGAGCACCGGTGGGGTTGAACTCGGGGTCGAGGCCGGACGGCTGCTGAATGGTGGCCGCCAATACGGCACCTTCTTCGACGGTCAACTGATCGACCGGCTTGCCGAAATACGCCGTCGACGCGGCCGCGATGCCGTACGCACCTCGGCCGAAGTAGATCGTGTTCAGGTATGCCGCCAGGATGTCGTCCTTGGACCACTGACGAGCCATCTTCGAGGAGATGACGAGCTCGCGCATCTTTCGTGTCAAGGTGCGTTCGGATCCGACAAGGGCATTCTTGACGTACTGCTGGGTGATGGTCGAGCCACCACCCGCACTGTCGCGTCCGAGAACGTTGTCACGCAATGCGCGTCCGAAGCCGGTGACCGAGAAGCCGGGGTTGGAGTAGAAGTCCCTGTCCTCCGCTGACAGCACTGCGTTGCGTACGTGCACCGGCACCTGCTCGATCGAGACATCGGTGCGATTGCCCTCGGGGGGCACGACCCTACCGAGCACACTCGAACCATCGGACGCCAAAATGGTGGCGACCTGGTTGGTCTTGATGTCGCCCGGGCGTGGGACGTCCTCGACCGTGTAGGCCACCATGAACGTCAGAATCGGAATGATCATCCCCAACGCGATCAGCGCATACAGCGTGCGACGGACGGGCCGCCACTTGGACTTCTTCTTCGTGTTCGCGGCGGAACCTCTCTCGGGCGGTTCGGGCGGTTCATTGCCCGAAGAACGTGGGGGCAGGTTGTCCGGCGGTCCGGTCGGTGGAAGACCACCGGCACCGCGTGCAATGGGCGGACCCGTTTCAGGGCCGCGATTGGGCAGCGGCGGGCGACTGGGCGGTGGACCAGCCGGGCCATTACCCGTAGGTGGACGGCCTGTCGGTGGACGGCCCGTAGGTGGACCGCTCATGGGTGGACCGCTCGTCGGTCGGCCCGCTTGCGACGGCCCGCCCGGTACGGGTCGACCAGTCTGCGGCGGGGGACCCTGTGGCCGTAGCGGCGGACCCTGTTGGCCTCCTGGCGGCGGACCCTGTGGCCGACCCTGTGGCCGACCCTGCGGTGGACCCTGTTGGCCTCCTGGCGGTGGACCCTGTGGCCGACCCTGCGGTGGACCCTGTGGCCGTCCCGGAGGTGGACCCAGCGGTCGGCCCTGCGCATCACGTCTAACACCGGAAGGTGGGCCCATGGGTGGACGGCCGGGAGGCGGGCCGCCGGCGCCGGGGGTGTTGTCGCTGCCGCGAGGTGTGTTGTCGCTGCCACCAGGCGTGTGGTCGTAGGGGGAACTCACGTACAGGTCTCCAGTGGTTGCGGCTGGCACATCCGTATGCCGACCGGGGTTGTCAGCGACGCGATGTGTGTCACTCGCTCGCTGTTCGACGGTTCGGTTCGCGAGATCCCGATCGGGGCCGTCGCGGTTGCTTCGGGGTGGGAACTGCACCCAGTACATAGGACTGAACCAGGTGATTCCAACTGCAGGAACGGCAGACTTCGACGACGTGAACCGAAAACTCCTCCTGCGTCGCCGCGAGGCGAACGAGTTCGTCCGCCGTGCGCGCCGAACCCGAGAGTGTCCCCAGCTTCTCGCCGAACACCCACGAGACGAGGGTGAGCTGCTCCTTGCGGCAGATCGGGCATGCGACGTCGCTACCGCGGCCGTGAAACTTGGCCGCACGCAGTAGATAGGGATCGGCGTCACACACTGCGGCCACGCCGGTCCTGCCCGAATACACCTCGGCGAGCAGTGACCGTCGCTGAAGGGCGTAGTCCACCACCTGTCGCTGAAGTCGCACGAGGACCAGAGTACGTGCGGCGCCAGACATGCGAACCGGGCATCCCGACTCTGATGTGACAACGACAGGCCATCTCTCGCTCGAATCGACCCCGCCCACGACGCTTCACCTGTGCCGAAGCGCTTACCTGTGGCGATGCGCACAGGTCTCGCGGGCGACCTTCGAACTGAATCTCGGCGAACCGGAGGCACGGATATGTCGACACATATATCGGCTCGATACATTATGTGTATATGCTTGGGAAGCGCATCAGCACATTGCGGTACAGACATCAGAGGAGGAGGGTCGCATGCTCGAGCTCGCAATCCTCGGTTTGCTCCTCGAAGCACCGATGCACGGATACGAACTCCGCAAGCGTCTGACCGGACTCCTCGGTGCATTTCGAGCCTTCTCGTACGGCTCGTTGTACCCAGCCTTACGCCGCCTACAGGCGGACGGGTTGATTGCCGAGGATGCGGGGCCGGACACCCTCGTGAAACGTCGGGCACGGCGTGTGTACGAGCTCACTCCGCAAGGTAAGAAGCGCTTTGCAGAGTTGGTTGCCGACACCGGACCACAGAACTACACCGACGACGGATTCGGCGTCCACCTCGCCTTCTTCAGTCGCACACCGGCAGAAGCCCGGGTGCGCATCCTCGAAGGCAGGCGACGTCAGGTCGAGGAGCGCCGTGAAGGACTCCGCGACGCCGTGGGGCGAGCCAACGGGACGCTCGACCGGTACACCAGTCAGCTTCACCAACTCGGCCTCGAATCGAGCGATCGCGAAGTGCGGTGGCTCAACGAAGTAATCGCAGCCGAGCAGGCGGGCCCGTCCGTCACCTCCACCACGAATCCGAACAATGTTTCCAAGACAGAAGGAGAACCCGACCATGGGTGAGAACAGCAACGCCATCCGCGTGGCCATTGTGGGTGTGGGCAACTGCGCCTCATCCCTGGTCCAGGGCGTGGAGTACTACAGGAATGCCGACGAGAACACCACCGTTCCCGGCCTCATGCACGTCAAGTTCGGCAAGTACCACGTCCGCGACGTCGAGTTCGTCGCCGCGTTCGACGTAGACGCCAAGAAGGTCGGCTTCGATCTCTCCGACGCGATCTTCTCCAGCGAGAACAACACGATCAAGATCGCCGACGTGCCGCCGAAGAACGTTCCGGTCCTGCGCGGACCGACTCTCGACGGACTCGGCAAGTACTACCGCGAGACCATCACCGAGGCAGACGCCGAAGCAGTCGACGTTGCCCAGGCCCTCCGCGACGCGAAGGTCGACGTCCTCGTCTCCTACCTTCCCGTCGGATCCGAAGAAGCCGACAAGTTCTACGCGCAGGCATCGATCGACGCAGGCGTCGCATTCGTCAACGCTCTGCCCGTCTTCATCGCCAGTGACCCCGTCTGGGCCAAGAAGTTCGAAGACGCAGGCGTCCCCATCGTCGGCGACGACATCAAGAGCCAGGTCGGCGCCACCATCACGCACCGCGTCATGGCGAAACTGTTCGAAGATCGCGGCGTCCAGCTCGACCGGACCATGCAGCTCAACGTCGGCGGCAACATGGACTTCCTCAACATGCTCGAGCGCACCCGCCTCGAGTCGAAGAAGATCTCCAAGACCCAGGCCGTGACGTCGAACCTCCAGAAGGAGTTCAACGCCAAGGACGTTCACATCGGACCTTCCGACCACGTCGGCTGGTTGGATGACCGCAAGTGGGCCTATGTTCGCCTCGAAGGCCGCGCCTTCGGCGACGTGCCACTGAGCCTCGAGTACAAGCTCGAGGTATGGGACTCGCCCAACTCGGCCGGCGTCATCATCGATGCGGTTCGCGCAGCGAAGATCGCCCTCGATCGCGGCATCGGCGGACCGGTCATCCCGGCGTCTGCTTACCTGATGAAGAGCCCGCCCAAGCAGCTTGCCGACGACGTCGCGCGCACACAGCTCGAAGCGTTCATCATCGACGCGTAATCAGCTTCGCTTCCTGCCCGGGTGCCCATGTTCGGTCTCCACTGACGACCATGGGCACCCGGGCAGAATGCTGTGTAGTGAAAGATTTCACCGCCCATGGATCTTGGGCAGGAGCGAAGACCCTAGCGTGAGACCTTCAGCTTGCGGATGACGAAGGCAAGGGCGACAAGCAGTCCGAGCAGGACGACCGACGCCCATACGCTCGGATCTCCTCCGACGATGCCTGCTACTGCAGCCACGAACGCCATCAGCGCGAAGAACCCCAGAATGCCCGCCAGCATCTGCAGGTGATCGCCCGCAGTCACGACTTGACTCCGCCTGCAGTCAGGCCCGAGATGATACGACGCTGGAACAGCAGGACCATGATCAGCAGCGGGATCGCGACGATGGTGCCCGCCGCCATGATCGCCGCATACGGAACCACATGCGGGTCGTTGCCGGAGAACCGGGCGATCGCCACCGTCACTGGTTCGGTCTTGTCACTGGAGAGTTGACTTGCCAAAAGATATTCGTTGACGGCCGCGATGAAGGCGAGGATGGCAGTGGTGAACAACGCCGGTGCTGCGAGCGGCAACATGACCAGCCGGAACGCCTGAAAGCGTCCGGCACCATCGATACGGGCGGCTTCTTCCAGCTCCCAAGGCAATTCGGCGAAGAACGCGGCCAGAGTGTAAATAGTCAGCGGCAGCACGAACGAAATGTTCGGGATGATCATCGCCTGGTAGGTACCGATCCACCCGATGTCGGTGAAGAATTGGAACAGCGGCGTCACCAATGCCACGACCGGGAACATCGAGGCGCCGAGCACGATACCGACGACGATGTACTTGAACCGAAAGTCGATCCGCGAGAGCGCATACGCGGAGAAGATTCCGATGACGAGCGCAACGAGAGTGGTTGCGCCGCCGATGATCAGGCTGTTGATCACCGCTCGAACGAAGTTGTTGCCGTTGCTCGTCGACAACGCGTTGGAGAAATTCTCCATCGTCACATGCGTCGGCCACGGCGTCGTATCGAAGGTGTAGCGCGGATCTCGTAGCGCGGTCACGACCATCCAGTAGAACGGTGCCAGACCCCAGATCAGGATGATCGCGACGCCGAGATAGATGCGAGCAGTTTTCATCGCAGTACTTTTCATCGGACCACACCCTTACGCTGATTCTCCTGCGTGGCAACCGCATTGGCTCCGAGGAACTTCACCAGGATGAACGCGACCATGAAGATCATGATGAACGAGATGGTCGAGAGCGACGCGGCACTGTTGAATCCCTGCCGGATCTGCTCCACCACCAGAATGGAAATGGTGCGGGTAGCCGGGTTGCCTTCGGTGAGAATGGCAGGCAGGTCGTACATTCTGAGCGCATCCATCGTGCGGAACAGGATCGCCACCATCAGCGCCGGTTTCACCAGCGGCAAGGTGATCTTCGTCAGCCGCTGCCACGCCGACGCACCGTCCACTCGCGCAGCTTCGTAGACGTCGGCCGGAATCATTTGCAACCCGGCAAGAATGAGCAGCGCCATGAACGGCGTCGTCTTCCATACGTCGGCGATGATGACCGCGAAGCGTGCGGGCCAGGCATCACCGGTCCACAGAATGTTGGTACCGAGAAGCTTGTTGGCGATACCGTCGTAGGCGAAGATGAAGTACCAGAGCTTCGCTGTCACCGCCGTCGGGATAGCCCACGGAATCAGAATCGCGGCGCGCAGCAGTGCGCGTCCGGCGAAAGTCTTACCCATGATGACAGCCATCCCGAAGCCGATGACGACCTCGATGGATACCGTCACCACCGTGAAGAAGGCGGTGTTGCCTACCGCTCCCCAGAACTGAGAGCCGAGCGTGCCGGGCGGGCACGGAACAAGCGTCCCCGACGCGGAAGTGCACTGCTGCAGAATCCAATGCGTGTAGTTGGAGAACCCTGCACTGCCTCCCTTGACGAACATGCCGGTCGCCGGGTCGAGGCCCGCGTCCTTCTGAAAGGACATGATGACCGCACGTACGACGGGGTACGCGATGACTATGGCCAGGATGATCAGCGTCGGTGCTATCAGTAGCCACGCTCGCCCACTGGAGAGCCCGAACTTTGCTTTCTTCTCGGTGCGTGTATGCCGGCCGCGGCCGGGGGATTCTCCCCCGGCCGCGGCCGTGTCTACAGCCCCACTGGCTTGACCAGTAGGTACAGCCATCGTGTGTTCTCCTGTAATGCTTCGAAAGAACGGTGGTGAACGGACGAGCTAGTTGGAACCGGCGGACTCGATGCCGGCCTGCATGTCCGTGATGGCCGCATCGACCGACTTCTCACCCTTGATTGCTGCAAACGTGTTGTCCTGCACGGCCTTCGATACGGCCGGGTAGAACGGGCTGACGGGACGAGGAACAGCGTTCTCGATCGACAGCTTCAGCGCCGGCAGGTACGGCATCTCGGCGATGAGGGCCGGGTCGTCGTAGAGCGAGCCGAGCACGGGCGGAAGTGCACCCTCGGCGATGATGCGCTGGGCCTGCTCACCCTGAAGGAATCGCAAGAAGTCGGCGGAAGTTGCCTTGTTCTCGGAGAATTCGCTGATGGCAGCGTTGTAGCCGCCGAGCGTCGAGGTTCCGACGCCGGTTGCGCCGGGCAACGGCGCTACGGCGTACTTGCCTGCAACGGCAGAGCCTTCCTTGGCTGCGGTGCCGTAGACGTACGGCCAGTTACGCAGGAACAGGGCCTTCCCGTCCTCGAATGCCTGCTGGCTCTCGGGCTCCTTGAACGTGGTGTCCTGCGCCGGGATGACTCCGGTCTCGAAAGCGGTGACGAGAGCCTGCAGGCCCGCCTTTGCTTCCGGGCTGTCGACGGTCGGAGTCTTGCCGTCTTCGCCGACGAACGATCCGCCGTATGCGTTGATGATCTCCGACGTGTTGACCGTAAGACCCTCGTACGACGCGAACTGACCTGCGTAGCAGTCGATGTTGTTGGTCTTGGCGACCGCACAGTCGTTGGTCAGCTCGGCCCACGTGGTGGGCGCCTTCGGCAGCAGGTCGCTGCGGTAGAACAGCAGACCGCCATTGGTGTTCTTCGGGGCGGCGTACTGGGTGCCGTTGTAGGTGGCGCTCTTGACGGTCGAGGGCAGGATGCCCGCATTGTCGAGCGCGAACTCGCCTTCGAGCGGAACGAGCCATCCCTTGGCTGCGAACTCTGCTGTCCAGATGACGTCGAGCGCCATCACGTCGTAGTCGCTCTGCTCAGCCTGAAGATGCTGGACCAGGTCGTCATGGGCCTGGTCGGCGTCGTTGGACTGCTCCTTGAACGTGACCTGCTCGTCCGGGTGGGTCGAGTTCCACTCGTCGATGATCTGCTTGACGACACCGGTTTCGGTGGTGTCCTTGCCTTCGACGTAGGTGATGGGGCCGCGGCCGTCGGAGTTTTCCGACGCGGAATCGCTGGAACCGCTGTCACTGGAACACGCGGTCAGCGTCAGCAGCGTTGCGGCTGTCGCCAGCACCGCTACCTTCGAGATCAAAGACGCCATTGTTGTATCTCTCCACTAACTTCGTACACGTTGGTATGCGTCGGGGACGATCACAGTGATCCTGACCCGCAGTGAGTTCGACCACAGTGATGTACCAACTGTGCTGCCCCCGACGCACATGTCGATACGCACTCTGGCACACAACTCACCCGATAGGCGTGATTTCGTCCCTCCTGAATCGGTCAACCGAGTTGTCGGTGGGGCGTTGTAGCGTCCTACCGGTGAGTTCGGACAAGATGTTGACCCGCATCGGCGGACTGCTGCGCCAAGCCGAGTCCACCGACAACCCGCACGAGGCCGAGGCCTTTATGGAGGCCGCCCAGCGGTTGGCAACGGCGACGTCGATCGACCTTGCCGTTGCGCGTTCGCACAACGCTTCCCGCGAGAAGCAGGTGGCACCGGCCCAACGCGTCATCAGGATCGGCGAGGCCGGCAAGAAGGGGCTTCGCACGTTCGTGAAGTTGTTCCTCGTCATCGCCTTCGCGAACGACGTGAAGTGTGACATCTCGCAATCGTCGACTCAGGTCTTCGCATACGGCTTCGACTCCGACATCGACACCTGCGAGGCACTGTATTCGAGCCTGCTGATCCAGATGGTCCGAGCCTCGGATACGTATATCAAGTCGGGCGCATACCGGAACGAAACGGCCGTACGCACTGTCACGGAAACCATCGGTCGGAAAAAGTACAAACGCCAAGAAGTTGTCGTCGTTGCCGGCGTCACGGCCCGGCTCAATTTCCAGACGGCTTTCGCCGAGCGCATCGGAAAGCGGCTCGAGAGCGTCAAGCAGGAGGCCGAGACAAAGGCGATCGAAGAGGAGAGCCGCGGTGCCGGAACCGCAGTGGTGTTGCGTAACAAAGCAATCGAACTGAAGGACTTCTATACCTCGACGTCGAAGGCGCGAGGATCGTGGCGTAGCCAGTCCGCCAACGCCGGATACTCCCGCGGTGCGCGTGCCGCAGGCGACCGGGCGGGACGCGCGGCACGCCTGGGCGGTGAGCCCGAGCTGGGGCGCGGTTCGACGCAGCTCGGCAGGTGATGGGCCAGCTCGTCGACGGTAGAGGCACCGTGTGGGTGGTTGCGGACGGCGTTCGCGCGATCGGGCCCCACTCGATGGAACAGCCTGCAACACTGGATGTTGCCGCTCTCCTACCACCGAAAGATTGACGCCGATGTCCTTCGACGAACAGCTCGCGGAACGGATTCGCTCGGCGCTGGCCTCGGTACCGGTCGTCGAAAAGAAGATGTTCGGTGGCCTGCAGTTCATGATCGGCGGCAAAATCGCCGTCGGTGCCACCGTCGACGGTGATCTACTGGTCAGATGCGACCCGTCGCGCACCGAGGAGCTCATCGCCCGTCCGGGAGCCCAGCGTGCAAGCATGCGTGGCCGGAAGATGAGCGCCGGGTGGATCACCGTCTCGCCAGAGGGAACCCGGGGCGCCGACTTGCAGTTCTGGGTCGCGGTTGCGTTGGAGAACAGGGCACTGGACCACAGGGCATAAAATCGCATCGGTGAAGAACAGGGACTCACAACGATCGAAGGTCTACGACGCCGAGGCGATGGTTCGCGTCATCTTCGATCGTGCGGACGAGCGCGGACTACGCACCGTCGAGATGTTCGGTTCGACCATCACGCTGCCGATCGAACGGAAGTTTGCGTCGATCGAGTCGGTGCAGAGCTATGTCGACGCGGTGTTGACGCTGAACTGGGTTCGCGAAACCTGGCCGCACGCCGGATCGGTCGTGCAGGTCCGTGAACGTTCGGGCACCGGCGCTTCGCACTACGAGCGGGATACCCAGACCATTGCGATGCCTCTGCACCGCAACAACGAGGCGTGGGCGCTGCGCGAACTGGTGGTACTGCACGAACTTGCGCACCACTTGCAACCAGAGGTATCCGGTCTTGCCTCCCACGGAGGGGAGTTCGTCGATCGATTCGTCACGTTGGTCGGGGAAATCATCGGTCAGGAAGCTGGTTTCGTACTGCGCGCCACCATGGCCGAGAACGGTGTGAGGATCGGTTGATGCGGGCTCACTGTGATGAGGCGCATCATGGAAATCATGACTATCAAAATCGGCGTTCAACTCCAGCCCCAGCACGCACCCGATTACCAGATGATCCGCGACGCGGTTCTGCGCGCGGAGGATGCAGGTGTCGACATCGTCTTCAACTGGGATCACTTCTATCCGCTGTACGGCGACCTAGACGGCGCCCACTTCGAATGTTGGACGATGCTGGGCGCGTGGGCGGAGCAGACGTCCAACGTGGAGATCGGGGCGCTGGTCACCGGCGGTGGTTACCGCAACCCGGATCTTCTCGCCGATATGGCCCGCACTGTCGACCACATGAGTGGCGGCCGGTTGATCCTGGGCATCGGTGCCGGGTGGAACCAGAAGGACTACGACAACTTCGGCTACGACTTCGGCACAGCGGGTTCGCGCCTGAAGTTGTTGAACGAGAACCTCGCTCGCATCAAGAATCGTTTGGCTGTCGGCAATCCCGCACCGACACGGGAGATTCCTATTCTCATCGGTGGGGGCGGGGAGAAGAAGACGCTCAAGATGGTCGCCGAGTATGCACACATCTGGCACAGCTTCGCCGACCTCGACGAGCTGAAGCGCAAGTCCGGGATTCTCGCCGAGCACGGAGTCACCGTCGGGCGCGATACCTCGGTGATCACGAAGTCGGTGTCGTGGCCCGGGACCGAGAAAGCACCGGCGTTTCTCGACGCCGGGGCCACCTTGTTCACCGTCGGGATCGGCGGTCCGGAGTACGACATGACGGAGCTGAACGAGGCCATCGGGTGGCGCAACAGCCAGCAGTGAAGATCGGTCGGGAATGGACTGCGGTGAGTGCTGGTTGAGCTTGGCGGCAATATGATTTCCGGGTGCTCGCGGCTTCGCGATAGCCTCGGACGTCATTTCTTTTGTTTCCGCACCGAGGAGTTCTCTCTTGACCAGTCGACGTTTACGCGGCCGCGCCCTGGCCGCAGTAGCTGCCACGCTCGCACTCACGCTCGGGGCCGTCGCATGTTCGAGTGACAACAGCTCGGGCGGAACGGGCGAGAACGCCCTGGCCGGCTCCGATCAGACTTCCCTCGACAAGTACACGACGGACGAGGTCACCCCGCTCGATCAGATCGACACCGCCAACATCGGCCTGATCGAACCGGGCAAGCTGTACGTCGGCACCTTGTCCGACGCTCCGCCGAATATCTTCATCGACCCGTCGGGCAAGTTCACCGGCTTCGACAACGAACTGCTGCGCGCCGTCGCCGCCAAGCTGAACCTGACCGTCGAGTTCTCGGCCACCGAGTTCTCCGGCTTGCTCGCCGCGGTGAACAACAAGGTCTACGACGCTGGTTCCTCGTCGATCTCCACCACCGACGCGCGTCGCCAAACCGTCGGGTTCACCAACGGTTACGACTTCGGTGAGATGGCTCTTGTCGCCAAGAACGACTATGCGATCAAGACCATCGCCGATCTGGACACCGAGCAGCGCATCGGCGTGGTTCAGGGCACCGTCCAGGACGATTACGTGACCAACACACTCGGTATCGAGCCGGTACGTTTCCCGGATTACAACACCGCGTACGCGAATGTGAAGTCCGGCCAGATCGACGCGTGGGTCGCGCCGTCGCAGCAGGCTTCCGGCCAGGTCAAGGCCGAGGACGGTGTTGCAATCCTCGAGAAGACGATCAACACCACCAACTTCACGGCGTACGCGGTGAACAAGGACAATCAGCCGTTGATCGACGCTCTCAACTCCGGTCTCGACGCCGTCGTCGCCGACGGGACGTGGAACACCCTCGAGAACGAGTGGTACCCCGAACGCCAGGTTCCCGCCGACTGGAAGCCGGGCAGCAAGGCTTCCGTCCTGCCTGCAAGCTGATATGAGCACACTGTCGAATCTGTACGACACGTTCTTCGATTGGGACCTCATCTGGGACACCGTTCCCAAGCTGATCACCGTCGGATTGCCGAACACCCTGATTCTCGCTGCTTCCTCCGGGGTGATCGGCACGGTGATCGGGATCGGGTTGGCGGTGGCGGGCATCTCCCGCTCCCGCTGGCTACGATGGCCGGCGCGGATGTACACAGATATCTTTCGTGGACTTCCGGCGGCGGTCGTCATTCTTCTCATCGGTCTCGGTTTCGGTCCGACGCTGACCCAATTGACCGGCAGTCGTAGCCCTTTCCCGCTGGGCATCGCGGCACTGTCGTTGATGTCGGCCGCGTACTTCGGTGAAATCTTCCGTTCCGGCATCCAAAGTGTCGATGCGGGTCAGATGGAAGCCTCACGCGCACTGGGTTTCAGCTATCGCCGTTCGATGGCCCTGGTCGTGATGCCCCAGGGCATCAGGCGCGTTCTGCCTGCCACGGTCAATCAGTTCATCTCGCTGATCAAAGACAGCTCGCTGATCTACTTCCTCGGCCTGCTGGCCTCCCAACGCGAGTTGTTTCGAGTCGGGCAGGACACCGCCGCACAGACCGGCAATCTCTCGCCGCTGCTGGCGGCGGGCGTGTTCTATCTGATCCTCACCATCCCGCTGACACACCTCGTCAACTTCATCGACAAGCGCATGCGCTCCGGTAAGGCCGACACCTCGGGCACGCTCGATCCCTTGGAAGTATCAATCGTGGTGGAGAGGTAAGTAATGGCTGTCTCATTGACCGGCACCGACATTCATCTCGCTTTCGGTACCAACAAGGTGCTCCGAGGTGTGAATATTCACGTCGACGCGGGGCGCACCACCACGGTTATCGGGCCTTCGGGATCAGGCAAGTCGACCTTGCTCCGTGCGCTCAACCGTCTCCACGAACCCGACCAGGGTGACATCCTGCTCGACGGCAAATCCGTGTTGAAGGACAATCCGGACGAGTTGCGTCAGCGCATCGGCATGGTGTTCCAACAGTTCAACCTGTTCCCGCACAAGACGGTCGCTGACAATATCGCGCTCGGCCTACGCAAGCTCAAAGGGCAGTCGAAGGATGAGGCGCGCGCTGCGGCGATGGAACAGCTCGAACTCGTCGGTCTTGCGAACAAGGCAGATTCGCGCCCGGGTAACCTCTCCGGCGGCCAGCAGCAACGCGTCGCCATCGCCCGTGCACTCGCCATGAAACCCGAGGTGATGTTCTTCGACGAGGCAACATCGGCTCTGGATCCCGAGCTTGTCAAGGGTGTGCTCGCGCTGATGGCCGACCTCGCCTCCGGCGGTATGACGATGGTCGTCGTCACGCACGAAATGGGTTTCGCGCGTTCGGTATCGAACAAGGTGCTGTTCATGGATCACGGGAGTGCCATCGAAACCGGTACCCCGGAACAACTTTTCGATGACCCGCATACCGATCGGCTGAAGCAGTTTCTCTCGCAGGTCCTGTAGGCACTGCGCTGCACAAATAGCGCCTGCCGTTCACCTCGGCGTTTCCCCGCTTTCGTTTGGACCTGTCACCGTTCGCGGCATGAAGCTTCTACCGATCCTTTCGACCCACGACGGCAGCTCCGCGCGCTCTTCCTTGACGTGCAAGTACAAGTGCGGTGACGCCTGCTTCCACGAGATCCCGAACACCTCGAAGGGCCAGTACTTCGGCGACATCGTCAAGACTGCGATGACGCGCCGCGGCGTCCTGCGCGGCGGCGCGATGGCCGTGGTGGCAGTCGGCGCCGGAAGCGTGCTTGCTGCGTGCAGCACGGACGAGGCAAGCCCGACGGGTTCGAGCGGCGAGATGAGCACACCCCCGGTCGACGGCGTCGACTTCATCGCCGTCGAGCCCAACTCCGAAGATGCCGTCGTGGTTCCTCAGGGCTACGAGCAGGGCGTCATCATTCGGTGGGGTGATCCGGTCCTCGAGGGTGCCCCCGCGTTCGATTTCGACAATCAGACCGCGGCTGCGCAGAGCATGCAGTTCGGGTACAACAACGACTTTGCCGGACTGTTGCCGATCGAAGGCACTCCGAACGGCTACCTTCTCGTGGTCAATCACGAGTACACCACCGAGCCGTTTCTGTTCAAGGGATACGACGCGGAGAACCCGACGCGTGAGCAGTTCGATATCGCTCTTGCCGCACATGGGCTTTCCGTAGTCCAGGTGACGGGTCGGTCCAGTTCCGGAGCACTGACGCCGGGGCTCGGCAAGTACAACCGTCGCATCACCGGCACGACGGAGTTCGTGCTGACCGGTCCCGCAGCGGGCAGTGATCTTCTCAGGACGAGCGTCGATCCGACCGGCACCAAGGTCTTCGGAACGTTCAACAACTGTTCCGGGGGGCTCACCCCCTGGGGCACCGTGCTTTCCGGTGAAGAGAACATCAACCAGTACTTCGGAAATGCCGAGTCCGTCACCGATCCTGTTGCCGCACAGCGACTCGCCCGCTACGGAATAGAGGGCGCGGCCAGTGATCGCAAGTGGGAACGTTTCGACAAGCGTTTCGATCTGGCCCAGGAACCCAACGAGGTCAACCGGTTCGGCTACGTCGTCGAGGTCGACCCGTGGGATCCGACCGGGGTTCCGATCAAGCACACGGCACTCGGTCGTTTCAAGCACGAGGCTGCAACCATCTACGTCACCGATGACGGTACCGTCGTCGCATACAGCGGTGACGACGAGCGGTTCGACTACATGTACAAGTTCGTCTCCAGCCGAAAGATGATGCCCGGCAACGGTCAAGCAGCGATGCGTCACAATCTGACGATTCTCGATGCGGGCACGTTGCATGTCGCTGTACTCACCGGCGACGCCCCCGACGCGATCGACGGCACCGGCACGCTGCCGAAGGCCGGTAAGTTCGCCGGGAAGGGCGAGTGGATTCCGCTCCTTCGTACCGGCGACGACGGCCGTGGCGAATCGCTGGTCGACGGGATGTCCGCCGAAGAGGTGGCGGTGTTCACCCGTCAGGCCGGTGACAAGGTGGGCGCGACGAAGATGGACCGGCCAGAGGATTTCGAGCCGAATCCGGTGACCGGGAAGGTCTATGTAGCCCTGACCAACAACACCAAGCGCGGTACCGATGGGAAAGCAGCAGCCGACGAGGCCAACCCACGCGCGAAGAACAAGAACGGCCAGATCCTCGAGATCGAAGACGACCATGCGGGCACCACGTTCGTGTGGAACCTTCTCATCGTCGCGGGCGATCCGAACGAGGCCGACACCTATTTCGGCGGCTTCGACAAAACTCAGGTCAGTCCCATCTCGTGCCCGGACAACCTGGCTTTCGACTCCAAGGGCAACCTGTGGATCTCGACGGACGGCAACGCTATGGAGTCGAACGACGGCTTGTTCGCGGTGGTTCTCGACGGCGAACGACGAGGAGAGACGCGTCAGTTCCTGACTGTACCGGCCGGGGGCGAGACGTGCGGTCCGATCATTTCGGACGAGCGCGTCGTCGTCGCAGTCCAGCATCCAGGTGAGTTCGACGAGGCATCTGCCGACAACCCGATGTCGCACTGGCCCGATGGCGGCGATTCTCAGCCGCGTCCGGCCGTGGTTGCAGTCTGGAAAACCTAGTCACTGGCGCGCGCCGGAGGCTCGCATAGCTGCTGGATGGCGGCTGTGCGAGCCTTCCTCGCTAGTAGTCGTCATTTAAACCGTCGACGCCCTCTGTGACTTCTCTCGAGGGGCAGCGGCGTGTTCCCGTTTCCGGTTGACCCCTGGTTAATGCTTGTGTAAACCTCGGTAAGACAGACCGGCAGTTGGGTTTCACCACACTAATGCAGACGGCGTATCGGGCAACGTCCAGTTTGCGAAGACTCAGCGTCTCATTCCGGTACCGAGCTCCGACTGAGAGAGCGAATTGTGGATTCGGTTGAATCACTGGAAGTGCGTTCGAACGAGAGCGACCGTGCATCCACCGCTGACGCCGCACCCTTCCCGCTCACCGCGGCACAGAAGGGCTTGTGGTTCGCGCAGCACCTGATGCCCGAAGTTCCGATCACGATTGCGAACTATCTCGACATTCGCGGAACCGTCGACATCGAGTTGATGCTGTACGCAGTTCGACGCACCGTACGCGAGCTCGGGGCAGGATCGCTTCGCCTGGTCGAAATCGACGGGGAGCCACACCAATACGTCGACGCCGCACAGGGCGAGGACACGGTCAGGATCGACTTCAGCCACGCCGCCGATCCGGAACGATCCGCACTGGACTGGATGCAGGCTGCGTATTGCGAACCGATCGATCTCGCCGGCGGCGAACTCACCCGCCTCGCGATCATCCGGATCTCCCCGGACCGCATCTTCTGGTATTCCCACAGCCACCACCTCGCACTCGACGGCTACGGGGCAGTTCGGGTGATCAACCGTGCTGCCGAGATCTACTCCGCCGTCGTCGCCGGCCAGGATCCTTCGCCGTCCAAAGCAGGGGCCCTCGTGGACATCTACGGAGCGGAAGCGGCCTACCGGGCTTCACCGCGGTTCGACAAAGATCGGCAGTACTGGATGGACAAGACGCGCGATATGCCGGCGCCGGCCGGCCCAGCGGGGATGGCCGCTCCACCGTCGTCACGATCGCTGATCTGCGGGGAACCGCTGCCGGAGATGCTCGAGGTGGCGCTGGCACGTACCACGGACCGGCTCGATTCTGCTTTCGCGCCGATAGCCGTCGCCGCTGTCGCGGCATTCCTGTCCGCGATCACTGGGGCAGAAAACATCGTGTTGAGCCTGCCCGTTGCGGGCCGCACCACTGCGTTGCTCCGCCGCTCGGGCGGAATGGTCTCCAACGTGCTGCCGATCCGTGTACGCATCGGCTCGGACACCACCGTTGCCGGCCTGGTCGCGGCCGTTGAACTCGAGCTGACGGGCGCATTGCGTCACCAGCGATACCGCGCCGAGGACATCCGCCGCGACGCCGATATGCCGCGCGAGCAACGTGGATTCTTCGGACCTGCGATCAACATCATGGCGTACGACGACCAAGTGCAACTGGGTCCTGTGACCGGGTTGTTCAACGTGCTGTCCACCGGACCGGTCGAGGATCTGTCGGTCAACCTCTACCCGGCCGTCGCGGGCGGAAGATCTCGAATCGACTTCGAGGCAAACCCGAATCTCTACAGCGAAGAGGCTTTTCACGACCTTCACCGACGATTCCTCGGGCTGCTCGCGCAGTTCCTGGGCAGCGAGCCGTCGGCGCCGGTTATCGGGTTCGACATCCTCGACGTCGAAGACGTACGAGCACTCGTGCCTGCGCGCGGACCCGCCGCCGCAGAGCCTGCCTCGATGCCGAACATCCTCGCCGCGGGTGCGGCCCGCAATCGCGACGGTATTGCGCTGATAGCCGGGGACGCCACGCTCACCTACCGCGAACTGGACCTCTCCAGCAACGCTCTCGCGCGCGCTCTCATCGCTCGGGGCGCCGGGCCTGACACCGTCGTCGCGGTGTCGTTCCCACGGTCGATCGACTCGGTTCTCGCGTTCTGGGCGGTCGCCAAGTCGGGTGCATCGTTCGTACCGATCGATCCGGCGTATCCGCGAGAACGCATCGCGCACATGGTCGGTGAGTCCGGGGTGCTGGTCGGTCTCAGCACCAGCTCGCTGGCCGTGTCACTCCCCGACAGCGTGCACTGGTTGGCCCTCGACGAGACGGCGCTGACCGAAGAACTCGCCGAACGCAGCTCGGCTCCGATCACCGATGCCGATCGCCGGTGCACTCTCGATCTCGACCACGCCGCCTACACGATCTACACCTCGGGTTCGACGGGGACACCGAAGGGCGTCCTGGTCACCCACCGCGGGCTGAGTGCATTCACCACCGCGGAGCGCCCCCAGCTCGGGCTGACTCCCGACTCCAGAGTTCTGCGCTTCTCCTCCTCCAGCTTCGACGCGTCGATCTTCGAAATGATCGCTGCATTCAGCGCTGGAGCCACCATGGTCATCGCGCCACCCGAGGTGTACGGCGGGCGTGAGCTGACGCAACTGATGATCGAGCACGCCGTCACCCATGTCATCACCGCTCCCGCTCTCCTGTCGACCGTTGCCGTCGAAGAGGTCGCCTCGCTCGAGTCCGTCGTCGTCGGTGGCGACGTCTGCCCACCGGACCTCGTCGAGCGCCTGGCCGGTGTTGCCGATCTTCGAAACAGCTACGGCCCCACCGAGTCCACCATCGTCATCACGATGACGGAGCCTCAGCACCATCCACACTCGATCACCATCGGCCGTCCGCTCCAAGGCGCATCGGCGGTCGTACTCGACCGCTGGTTACGACCAGTTCCGTCCGGAGTGACGGGTGAGTTGTATGTCGGCGGACCTGGCCTGGCACGTGGTTACCACCGACGCTTCGATCTGACGGCGGCGCGATTCGTTGCTGATCCGTTCGGGTCCGGAACCCGGCTGTACCGGACCGGTGACCTAGTAAGGTGGCGTGGCGCCGAAATCGCTCGGGCCGAACTCGAGTTCGTGGGCCGCAGCGACTTCCAGGTTCAATTGCACGGGCTACGTATCGAGTTGGGCGAAGTGGACGCAGTGCTGGCGTGGCATGCCTCGACCGACTTCGTCGTCTCGACAATCTTCCGTCACGGCGGTCGGTCCCAACTCGTCTCCTATGTCAAGATCAAGCCGGATCACACTTTCGATCGCGAGTCCCTACTTGCTTTGGCTTCGGATTTCCTTCCGACACAGATGGTTCCGGTACATCTGATCGAGCTCGACGCGGTGCCACTGACTGCCACGGGCAAGGTGGACCGCTTGGCACTGCCCGATCCCATCGACACCGGGACCACTACTGCCTTCCGCGCGGCAACCGGCCTCGTCGAACTGGCCATCGCCGACTCGATGGCTGCAGTCCTCGGTCTCGACTCCGTCGGCGTCGACGATTCGTTCTTCGCCCTCGGCGGCGACAGCATCGTCGCCATCCAACTCGTTGCTCGGGCAAAGGAATCCGGCGTCGTATTCACCCCGCGCGATGTATTCGAGCGGCGTACCGTCGCCGCCCTCGCCGAGGTTGCGGCGAATACGGCCGATCGAGTCGAGTTGGCGGAGCTCGACGGCGGTGGCGTCGGCTCGATGCCGATTCTTCCGATCGCGCGTAGCGTGTGCGCCCGCGCCGCCGAACCGGTGGACCTCGACAGCTTCTACCAAGCACTCGTCCTGACCTCGCCCCCCGACCTCGACCCGCCACGGCTCCGCCGTACCGTCGCTGCCGTCCTCGATCATCACGACATGCTGCGGGCACGCTGGGTGGGGGAGAACCTGGTCGTCGGCGACCCAGGAACCGTTTCCCCGGATTCGGTTATCTCGCACGAAACAGTCGGTGCCGAAACCGAATTCGCGTCGGCGATAGAGGACACCGCCCGACGCGCGGGCCGGCGACTCCGTCCACGAGACGGCATCATGCTCCAACTGGTCTCTGTCGTGGGCGACGGCTGGGCGCGGCTCGTCATCGTCGCCCACCACCTGGTGATCGACGGCGTATCCTGGCGCATTCTCGTGCCGGACCTGGCGTCGGCCTGGTCACAGAGCAGCGATGCGATCACCCTCGCGCCGACGGGGACCTCGATGCGGCGGTGGGCGCACTCTCTAGCCGAACTCGACTTCACGGAAGAACGCAAAGAATGGATGTCGATCCTCGACGGTGACGACACACCGATCGGCTCCCGACCACTCGATTCGAAGCGCGACACCGGCGCAAGCACGCATACCGTCCAACTCGACGTCGACGCCGACGTCACCGCCGCCGTTTTGGGTCCGCTCACCACCGCGTACCGGATGGGCCCCCAGGATGCGCTCCTGACGGCATTGGCGCTGGCACTTCACCGTTGGCGCGGCACGTCACAGTTGGTCTCGATCGAGAGTCACGGCCGCGACGAAGAACTACTTCCCGGTGCCGATCTGACACGGACAGTGGGGTGGTTCACCACCGTGCACCCCGTCCGGCTCTCGGTACCCGACGCTTCCGATCCTGCCGCGACGGTGAAGGCGGTCAAGGAACAGCTTCGTTCGACACCCGCCCGCGGGACCGGATACGGCTCGCTGCGCGCATCCGGGGCTCTGGACGGACTTCCCACCCCACAGATCAGCTTCAACTACCTCGGACGGGTAGCGGACACTCCCGACGCCCTGATCGGCGTCGGATGGATTCCGGACATGACGGCCGAGGTGCATGGCGGAAGCGGCGAGGATCTTGCAACCGAAGTGGTGCTCGACATCAACGTCGTGCTTGCAGGGAAACGGCTTTCGACTCGAATCGGCTACCCGGATGGGGTGCTGACCGACGCTGAGGTCCGCGAGTTCGCATCGCTGTGGGCCGTTGCGATCGGTGAACTCTCCGCGCACGCCAACGACCCTTCGGCCGGCGGGCTCACTCCTGCCGACGTGCCACTGATCCAGGTCGATCAGTATCGAATCGATCTGTGGGAAGACAGCTTCGGGCGGATCGATGACGTGTGGCCACTCGCACCGTTGCAACGCGGGCTGATGTTCCATGCCGATCTGACACGTGACGGCGTGGACGTCTACGCCGCCCAGATCGTGTTCGAGCTCGACGGCGATATCGACGGCCCGCGGTTGCGTCGCGCCGCGCAGCGCCTACTCGAACGCCACGACAACCTTCGCGCTGCGTTCGTTCACGACGCACGCGGCCTTCCGGTGCAAGTTATCCTCGCTGACGTCGACGTGCCGTGGCGTGAGGACACCGTCACCGATCCGGATCGGATCATCGCCGAGGAACGACTGCGAAGATTCGACATGGCAGCGGCCCCACTGGTCCGATTCGCGTTGCTGCACAGCGCCGGCCGAACACAACTGGTCGTCACCAACCACCACATCCTGTTCGACGGCTGGTCGATGCCGATCTTCATCAAGGATCTGCTGGTGCTGTACGGCACCGACGCCCCCATCCCGACCCCTGCCAGGGCGTACCGCGATTATCTCGAATGGCTCTCCCGACGCGACCACGATGCGGCCCGCGAGCGTTGGGTCACCGCGCTGGACGGGCTCGACGAACCGACTCTTCTCGCGCCCACCACCAGCCCCGTGGACGGCACTTCGGTGTTGCCGCGCGAGGTCCCCGTTCGCGTCCACCGCGACGCCATCTCTGCGCTGGCGAAGGATGCATCGGTGACGGTCAATACCGTCGTCCAGGTCGCATGGTCGATCGTGTTGTCTTCCATGCTCACTCGCAGCGATGTCGTGTTCGGCGCGACGGTCTCGGGCAGGCCTGCCGAGGTGCCCGGAGCGACGGACACTCTCGGACTGTTCATCAACACCCTGCCCGTGCGGGTCCGATCGAACGCTACCGATTCGGTTCTTACGGTGATGGCTCGGCTGCAGAGCGAGCAGGTCGAGCTGCTCGACATTCATCACGTCGGACTTGCCGATATTCAGGCTGCGGCAGGCCCTGGAGCGATGTTCGATACGTTGACGGTCTTCGAGTCCTATCCGATCGACCGCAGTGCGTTGCGGTCCGATACCGATATCGGCGGGATGCGAGTGCTCGACGTCGCCGTCGCCGATGCAACACACTATCCGTTGACGCTCGTGACCGTGTTGGAACCGGACCTGACCATGATGTTGAGGTTCTCACCCGAGGCGTTCTCGCTCGGGCAGGCTACGACGATGACCGAGCGTCTGCAGCGTGTACTGACGGCGATGACCGATCGTCCCGATGGCGCTCTCCTCGATATCGACGTGTTGGGGGAGCTGGAACGCGAAACGCTGACCCTGGGCTGGAATACCACCGGCCGCGCGATCGAACCAACGACGCTGACAAACCTTTTGAGCAGGGCATCGCGCACGTACGAGTCCGAGACGTGCGTGGTGTTCGAAGAGTATTCTTTGACCTACGGCAGTTTCGCCGCAAGGGTTCACTGCCTGACGCGTTTCTTGTTCTCCCGCGGTGTCGGTCCGGAGTCGGTCGTCGCCGTCGCACTACCGCGATCCATCGATCAACTCGTCGCCATCCATGCCGTGGTGCACGCAGGTGCTGCGTACTTGCCTCTGGACCCGACTCTTCCCTTCACACGCATCGCCTACATGGTCGAAACCTGCTCTCCTACTATGGTATTGGGTTCCCACATCGATACCACTGCACCGGTCATCGACCCCCGTACTCTCGACCTGTCACGGTTCGGTACCGAGCCCATCACACCGCGGGAGCGAAAGTCTGCTCCCCGCGGGGAGAACACGGCGTACGTCATCTTCACCTCGGGATCCACCGGCATGCCGAAAGGCGTTGCGGTATCGCATGCCTCGATCGTCAACCGTCTGCTCTGGATGCAGGACACCTATCCGTTGGACGAGTCCGACGTCGTACTGCACAAGACGCCGACAACATTCGACGTCTCGGTGTGGGAACTGTTCTGGCCACATATCACCGGCGCCCGAACGGTCATCGCCGAACCCGAAGGACACCGCGATCCGAAGTATCTCTCGGGCCTCGTCCAGGAGCAGGGCATCACCACCGCCCACTTCGTCCCGTCGATGCTCGACCTGTTCCTCGAGTACGGTGACACCGCTGCGTGCACGTCGTTGCGGCATGTCTTCGCGAGCGGTGAAGCACTTCAGCGATCTACGGTTCGACGGTTCCATGCCGCGCTGGATACCTCGCTGCACAATCTCTACGGACCTACCGAGGCCGCGGTCGACGTCACGTACCACGAGACCGAGTCCGGTGCCGACTCGCTGGTTCCGATCGGCGTCCCGGTGTGGAACACCCAGCTGCGAGTTCTCGATCCGGTTCTACGTCTCGTACCCATCGGCGCAGTCGGCGAGTTGTACCTCGCCGGCGCACAACTCGCGCGCGGCTATCTCCGGCGGGCCGCGCTGACTTCGGAACGATTCGTGCCCGACCCGTTCGGTAGCGGCACCCGGCTCTACCGAACGGGCGATCTCGTTCGATGGACGCCCGATGGTGAACTGGAATATTTGGGCCGCAACGATTTTCAGGTCAAACTCCGCGGACAGCGTCTCGAACTCGGCGACATCGAGGCTTCCATCCTGCGCACACCCGGCGTCGGGTCCACCGTCGTCACCGTCCACCGATCGGGTGCGGCCCACGTGAGTCGTTCCGCAGGCGCCACTCCCACCCACGTGAGTCATTCCGCAGGCTCCACTCCCGCCGAGACACTCGTCGCTTATGTATCCGGAACGGCGTCGATCGAGGAGATCCGCAGCCGAGCCGAAGCCGAACTTCCGGCCTACATGGTTCCGACCGTCTACGTGCCGCTGACGCGCATGCCCCTCGGCCGCAACGGCAAACTCGATCGGTCCGCGTTGCCGGAGCCGGTCGGCGAGTCGGCCGAGGTGATCGCCCCGGCCGACGACACCGAAGTAGCCGTGGCCGCGATCTTCGCCGACGTACTCGGTCGATCCGACGTCGGAGTGACTATCGGCTGGTTCGAACTGGGCGGAAACTCGTTGACGGCCACCCAGGTCGTCGCGCGGGTCAATTCCGAGCTCGGCAGCAACATCGGTGTGCGAGCCCTCTTCGATAACCCCACCGTCCGGTCACTGTCGGCGCAACTCGCACACGGGCAGAGCGGTCCCGCCCTCGGCACCACAGTGCGCCCCGAGTCGATTCCGCTCGCACCCAACCAACACCGCATGTGGTTGCTCAACCGATTCGACCCGGCTTCGGGGGCGTACAACATCGCGGGCGCCATTCGCCTGACCGGAGACCTCGACACCGACGCGCTTCGGCAGGCAGTGGTCGACGTCGTCGAGCGGCACGAAGCGCTGCGGACCGTCTACCCCGATTCCCCGGACGGCCCACGCCAGGTCGTGCTGGAATCCGCCGCACTGGAGGTGCCGACGACCGACACCACCGAGCGCGATCTCGCCGGGGCCCTGGCGAGCATGGCGGGTCGCGGATTCGACGTCACCGCGCAACCACCGATCCGGGCAGCCGTGCTCCGGCTCGGCCCCAACGAACACGTACTGATGGTGATCACCCACCACATCGCCGCGGACGGCTGGTCGATGCGTCCACTGGCCCGCGATGTCATGGCGGCCTACACCGCTCGGGCTCACGGCACCGCGCCGACGTGGACACCGCTACCGATCCAGTACGCCGACTATGCATTGTGGAAGATCGAGGTACTGGGATCGGAGTCGGATCCGGACTCGGTGATCTCCCAGCAGCTCGCCTTCTGGAAGAACGAACTCCGCGGCATCCCCGAACGACTGCCGCTGCCGACGGACCGTCCACACCCCGCCGCCGCGTCGCACCGCGGTGCTACCGCCGAATTCACCGTCACCGACAACACCCGCCGAGCAGTCACCGCACTCGCGCAACGCACGGGGACGACGCCGTTCATGGTCCTGCATGCCGCGCTGGCCGTGCTGTTGGCGAGAGTCTCCGGAGAACGTGACATCACTCTCGGCACGCCCGTCGCAGGTCGCGGCGAAGAGGCGCTCGACGAGATGGTCGGCATGTTCGTGGGCACCCTCACCCTGCGGACGGAGATCGATCTCGCGGCGAGCTTCACCGAACTGCTGCACCGGGTCCGTGACCGCGATCTCGCTGCCTACAGCAATGCCGACGTCCCGTTCGATCGACTTGTCGAGGTCCTGGCGCCCACCCGGTCGACAGCACATCATCCTCTGTTCCAGGTCATGTTGTCCGTGGACGACGCGGCGCCCACGGTAGAATTGCCCGGGCTCGTCGTCGCTCCGGTCACCGGTGTCGCGGCTGTCGCGAAGTTCGATCTGCAACTCGAAGTCGACTCCGCCGATTTCCACGGAACATTCACCTACGCAACAGATCTGTTCGACGCCTCGACGGCCGTTTCGTTCGCCCGGCACTTCGTGAACATTCTTTCCACTGCGACCGCCGATCCCGACGCAGTGATCGGCGACATCGACCTTGCCGATCCCTCAGTGCTGCAGGGAAGCCCCGCACTGCGCCGACGTACTCTCCCGCAACTGCTGGCATCGGCTGTGGTCAACTCGACCGGCGCCGCGGCACTGGAGGACGGCGTTATCGTCTGGACCTACCCGGAACTCGACGACGCGTCCACCCGCATCGCTCGACAACTCATCGCCCGCGGTGCAGGGCCGGAATCTTCGGTAGCAATCATATTGGGACGCAGTGCAACTGCCGTTCTGATGCTGTGGGCGGTAGCCAAGACCGGCGCCGCGTTCGTCCCGATCGATCCGCGGTATCCGGCAAGCAGGATCGAACATATGCTGGCCGATTCCGGTGCACAACTAGGTATCGGTGAGGCCGGAGTCGGATCCGTGCACTGGGTGCGCCCGAGCGAGCTGGACCCGTCGGTCGGATCGGCGGCCCCGATCACCGACGCCGACCGGATTTTCACGCTGCGCCCGGAGCACTGCGCGTACATCATCTACACCTCCGGTTCGACGGGTACACCGAAGGGTGTGGCGGTCACACACAACGGCCTCGCGAACTTCAGCGCCGAATTGTGCGAGCGATTGCGGCTGGACAACAGCAGTCGCACATTCCATTTCGCGTCGGCCAGTTTCGATGCCTCGATACTGGAAATGCTGCTCCCTCTCGGCACCGGTTGCACGATGGTCATCGCCGAACCCGACATCTACGGCGGCGCCGAACTGACTCGGGCCCTGCGCGGAGTCACCCACGCCTTCGTGACTCCGGCCGCACTCGCCACGGTCGACCCCGACGCCTTACCCGAGCTGAGTACCGTCGTCGTCGGGGGAGAAGCCAGTGGGACCGAGCTGGTTCGGACCTGGGCAGGCCGGGTCGCGATGTTCAATGCGTACGGCCCCACCGAGGCGACCATCGCCGCGACCATCGACGGGCCACTGGACCCGGAACTACGGTTCGGAATCGGCGGGCCGATACGCGGAGTCAGCGCGTACGTTCTCGATTCTCGACTCCACCCGGTACCCAGCGGGGTGATCGGCGAGCTTTACATCGGCGGCGACTCCCTCGCCCGTGGCTACCACGGCAAGGTCGGTACGACAGCGGCCAGCTTCGTGGCCGATCCCTTCTCGCGACGCGGAACCCGCCTCTACCGCACCGGCGACCGAGTCCGCAGTCTCGGTGGTTCGCTCGAGTTCCTCGGCCGCGCCGACGCGCAGGTCAAGGTTCGCGGCTTCCGCATCGAACTGGGCGAGATCGACGCAGTGCTCACCCAGCATCCCGACGTCGACAACGCCGTCTCCGATATCGATTCCGATGCCGTCGTCAGCTATATCGTTCCGGCAGTCGGTCGTTCACCGATTCCGGCCGAACTCGTCGAACATGCCCGTCGCTCTCTGCCTTCGCACATGGTTCCTCGATCGGTGACGATCATCGCATCGGTCCCGGTAACAGCGGCGGGCAAGCTCGATCGGTCGGCGCTACCCGCACCGGTGAAGGTGGAGCGGGAATTCCTCGCACCGAGAACCGACAGCGAAATACTCGTCGCCGAGGTGTTCGCCACCGTCTTCGAACTGGACCGGGTGGGGGCCGACGAGGACTTCTTCGACCTCGGCGGTAATTCGCTGGTTGCCACGCGCGTGGTCGGGCGCATCAACGAACGTACCGGAACCTCACTGCCGGTACGGTCTCTGTTCGATTCCCCCACCGTCGCAGGCATAGCCGTCGCTCTCGATGCCGCTGAGCGTTCGCAGCTTCCCGCGCTGACGGCAGGCCCGCGACCGCAGCGCATTCCGCTGTCCGCGGCGCAGAGCAGGATGTGGTTGCTCAACCGAGCCGATCCCGACTCCGCCGCATACAACATCGCATTGGCCGTCAGGTTGACCGGCACGCTCGATGCGGCGGCGCTCGCGCTTGCCGTGCGGGATGTGCTCGACCGGCACGAATCCCTGCGCACGACGTACCCGGGCGGATACGAACCCGAGCAGGTGATCCTCAATGCCGACGAGGTCGGGTTGGACCTGACGCCCGTCGACGTCGACGAACATGCCGTGCTCGCCGAGACCGCTAAGGTTCTCGGGCGAGGCTTCGACGTCACGACTGGGGTTCCCTTGCGCGGATCGCTTCTACGCACACGGGCCGGCGAGTTCGTACTCCTGCTCGTGGTGCATCACATTGCGGCCGACGGGGTCTCGATGATTCCACTGACTCGCGACATCCTCACCGCCTACACGGCACGCCTGCACGGAGCACCTGCGCCCTGGAGTCCGCTGCCCGCACAGTACGCCGACTACGCCCTGTGGCAGCACAGCGTCCTGGGATCCACCGAGGATCCGGATTCGATGGCCACCCGCCAACTCGACTATTGGCGAACAACCTTGGACGGTCTGCCGGACCTGCTCGATCTCCCATCGGACCGTCGCCGACCCGCCGTCGCGTCGCAACGCGGCGACCAGGTCACCTTCGAGCTCGCCGATCGCACGTTCGCCGCCGCACGCTCCCTCGCCCACCGTCACGGCGCGTCGACCTTCATGGTCATGAACGCCGCATACGCGATACTGCTCGCACGGTTGTCGGGTACCAGCGACATCGCCGTCGGGACGACGGTGTCCGGCCGCGGGGCCGGTGTGCTCGACGACGTCGTCGGCATGTTCGTCGGAACTCTCGTGCTGCGCAACGAGGTACGGCCCTCGGCGAGCTTTACGGAGCTGCTCGCCGAGGTGCGAGAGCGCAATCTCGATGCCTTCGCCAACGCCGACATTCCGTTCGAGAAGGTCGTCGAAGCGTTGCGACCCACCAGGTCGACTTCGCACTCGCCGCTGTTCCAAGCACTTCTCGCGTACGAGCACGAGCGCCCGAGCAGTATCGATCTACCGGGTCTGACCGTCTCGGAGTTCCCCTACGAACCCGGGGTCACACGTTTCGATATTGCGCTGACGCTGACCGAAACCGACCACGGACTTCGTGGCGTTCTGCGCTACAGCACCGACCTGTTCGACGCCGACACCGTCGCCGGATTCGCCGGAAGATTCGAGATGATCCTCGACGCCGCTGTTGCCGACCCGTCGCGTCCCGTCGGCGACATCGACATCCTCGACGCCGCCGAACGCAGTGCGCTGGCACCGGTACACGGCGCCGATACACCGCCGTCGTGTACGTTCTCGGAGCTGATCGCTTCGGCGGTATCGCAGAATCCCGACGGCGTGGCCGTGCGCTGGCGCGGCCGTGATTACACCTATGCCGACGCCGATGCCGCATCGACACAGCTTGCCCGGGTGCTTCTCGGCTACGGGATCGGACCGGAAACAGTTGTCGCGCTGGGTCTTCCCCGTTCGGTGGAATCCGTCCTCGCAGTGTGGGCGGTCACCAAGACCGGTGCCGCGTACGTTCCCGTCGACCCCGCCTACCCGGCCGACCGCCTCGAGCACATGGTCACCGATTCCGGCGCCGTCATGGGAATCACCCTTGCCGAGCACGTGTCGGCGCTTCCGACCGGGATCACCTGGCTCGAACTCGACTCGGAAGAGCATGTCGCCGAACAGGAAAGCGCACCGAAGACTCCGATCGATTCCACCGAATCGAACGGCTATGGCGACCTCGACACGGCTGCGTACATGATCTATACCTCGGGCTCCACCGGGATACCCAAGGGAGTGGTGGTGAGCCATCGCGGTCTCGCCAACCTGGCGGCATCGCGGCGCCAACTCCACCGGGTGCAGGCCTCGTCGCGCTTCTTGCACAACACTTCACCGAGCTTCGACATGGCCGTCGGCGAAATGGTATCGGCGCTGTCCGCCGCAGCCACGCTGGTCATCTCACCGCCGGAGATCCTCGGCGGCGATGAACTGACGGACTTCCTGCGAGCGGAGCGCGTAACGCACGCCTTGATGACGCCCTCGGCATTGTCGACCCTCGATCCCGAGAACCTGACCGACCTCGAAGTCGTCTGTGTCGGCGGTGAAGCCTGCAGCCCGGAACTGGTAGCACGGTGGGCACCCGGGCGGCTCATGCTCAACGGTTACGGCCCCACAGAGGCTACGGACATCTCGACGCTCGGCCCAGTCGAGAACGGGTCACCGATCGATATCGGCACACCGATCACCGGGTTCGAAGCCGTCGTTCTCGACACCCGCCTGCACCCCGTACCGGTCGGCGTGCCCGGTGAGCTCTACGTCGCCGGACCCGCACTCGCCCGCGGTTATCACGGCCGGCCGGGTCTGAGCAGCGAACGATTTGTCGCACATCCATTCGGGCACGGCCGGATGTATCGAACCGGCGACATCGTTCGGTGGACGGCAACCGGCACACTCCGCTACAGCGGTCGGTTCGATCACCAGGTGAAAGTGCGCGGCTTCCGCGTCGAACTCGGTGAAATCGATGCAGCGCTGTCGACGCATCCCGGCGTCGACTTCGCCGTCACGCTCGGCCGTCCAGGTCCGTCGGGAGATACCGCGCTCGTCTCGTACGTTCTCGTCACCCAGGACGGGCTCGCCGGTCACGACGTCCTGCGCAGTCACGTACGGGCACTACTGCCCGGCTACATGATTCCCGCCGCCGTCATGGTTCTGACCACCATCCCGAGGACTCCCACCGGGAAACTCGATGTCGACGCGTTGCCGGAAGCGGACTTCTCCGGCCTCCGCAGCGCATACCGTCCCCCCGCAACCGCCACGGAAGCTACTGTCGTTCGATCGTTCTCGGAGGTTCTGAAAGTGGACGATGTATCGGTCACCGACAACTTCTTCGAACTGGGAGGGACCTCGCTGAGCGCGATGCGCATGCTCACCGCCCTACGCGAGTCGACGGGTACTACGCTCTCACTCCAGTCACTGTTGGCCGACCCGGTTCCCGAATCTCTTGCATCACTCCTCGATTCGGGCTCCGACGTCGGTAGCTCCTTCGACGTGGTGTTCCCGATTCGCAAAGGTGGGCCCAAGGCGGTGCTGTTCTGTATTCACCCGATCATCGGATTGTCCTGGTGTTACGCAGGTTTGGACAAGTACACGAACGGACCCATCTACGGCATTCAGACACCCGGGCTCACCGACCTTCCCGGTTCACTCGACGATCTGGCTCAGCGGTACATCGAGGAGATCGAACGGATCGCACCCGACGGCCCGTACCACCTGCTCGGCTGGTCGCTCGGCGGCACGATCGCGCACGCGATTGCCGTCGGGTTGCGGGCTGCCGGCAAGGAAGTGCATTCGCTCATCATGTTGGACGCTCATGCCGTTGCACCAGAGGATGTCTGGGACACCGACATGGCCGCATCGGATCTGATGCACGCAGTGGGAGTTGCCCTGCCCGGCATCGACGATCAGCGGATATCACTGGACTCGCTGCCGGATCTCGTCTCGGGCTCCGGTGTACTCAGCCGGGACGAAGTCGAACGACTCCTCGGGTCCGCACGCCACAACCACGACATCTCCACCCGACACCATCCCGGCGTGTACGACGGCGAAGTACTCTACGTCGCTGCCGGCCACGAAAAACGGCAAGGACTCGCAACATGGCACCCCTACATTCGAGGCGAAATCACCACAGTGTCCATACCGAACACCCACTGGCAGATGACATCGGAGACTGCACTGAAATCCATCGGATCGCTGATCGATCACTACATCCGACGCGAGGTGCAGCGATGAAGACTGTGCGAAGGCTGATCCTGGCGATCACGGCGGCACTTCTCCTCGCTCCGACGACCGTGGCGGTCGCCGAATCCGCCACTGCGGCAGCGGGAACGCTCGACCGGATCGAGCAGGTGGACGACACCCGCTGGAACGTGCACGTCTACTCGCCGTCCATGGACCGCGTCATCGAACTCCAAGTTCTCCGGCCCGCAGACACGTCGGTACCGCGTCCGACGCTCTACATGCTCAACGGCGCAGGCGGCGGCGAGGACGGCGCGAACTGGCTGAAGCAGACCGACATGGCCGCCTTCTTCGCCGACAAGAACGTCAACGTCGTCATTCCCGTCGGCGGGTACCTGAGCTACTACACCGACTGGGAACGCGACGACCCCGCACTCGGACGCAACAAGTGGCAGACCTTCCTCACCCAGGAATTACCGCCCGTCCTCGACGATGCACTGAACACCAACGGCGTCAACGCCATCGGCGGGTTGTCCATGTCCGCCGGTTCGGTCCTCGACCTGGCGATCCAGGCACCGGGCCTCTACCGCGGAGTGGCGTCGTACAGCGGTTGTGCGCAAACTTCGGACCCGTTGGGGCGCAACTTCATTCGCCTGGTGGTGGAAGCTCGCGGCAAGGGCGATGTCGAGAACATGTGGGGACCGGACAGTGATCCACGCTGGGTCGAGCACGACCCCTACGTCAACGCCGAGAAGCTACGTGGATTGGAACTGTTCGTCTCCAATTCCACCGGGCTGCCCGGACGGTACGACATGCCAGGAGTCGTCCGACCCGCCGGCGCGCCTCCGCTACCCGACCAGGTCGTCATCGGTGGTCTCATCGAAGCGGTGACCAACGGATGCTCCGAACGACTCGAGCAACGACTCGACGAACTGGGTATCCCCGCACACTTCGATCTCGGTTCCAACGGCACACATTCGTGGATGTACTGGCAGGACGCGTTGCGTGCATCGTGGCCGACGTTGGAGCGGGCGCTGACCGGCTAACGGAGGTAGGCGCTCGGCGGTACCCCGATCAGCTCGGTGAACTCACGAGTGAAATGCGCCTGGTCGAACCAGCCGTACCGAGCTGCCAGATCGGCCAACGAACCGGTGAACCCGCCGTCGAGGTCACTGACGGCGTCATGGATGCGGTACCGCCCGAGGACCCACTTCGGTGTCACCCCGACGTAGCGTTCGAACAATCGCTGCAGCCGCCGAGCGCCGATACCGCACCGCTGCTCGACGTCACCCACACGCACCAACGATCGGTCGTGGAGCATCACCGAAACGATGTCCAGAACCTCCAGGTAGTCGGAGTCGGCCGGCTGTTCGTAGGGCGCCAGGACCGTATCGACGGCGGTTCGGCAGTGGTCCGTTTCGTGGTGCGGCCCCAGCTCGGCGAGTGCGGTGACCGTCTCCTGCCGAAATGCGGTCGGTGAGGCGACCGGCACGTCGCGGAGCGATCGAGCGTGGGTGTCGGTCAGGCTCGCGTATCCACCGGGCCGAAATTTGATGCCGAAGACCCAGCCCCGTTCTGCGAGTGTGACATCGAAGCGCTTGGTGAGTACTCCGGTCACGACCACGGGATCGATGACACCGGCGCGTAAGTGACCGTGCTCGATACTCAACGTGCAAGCCGGGTGTGGCAGCGTCGAGGTGCTGTAGGTCCTGCCGGACGGCAACTCCCACCGCAGGAGCCAGTAGTTCTCTATCCACGGGTCCAGTGAGGGTGCGCAGGGCAAACGCGTGAGATCGACGTGCTGCGCCAACTCTTCGGGTCGCAGCACGCCCGCATGTGTTGCTGTCGCGTTTTTCCTATCCACCACACGCCGAGTCTAGGAGTCTGGACCGACACACCGTTGGCAGGAGAGAGCAAATGACAAAGACCCCTATCGCGACGCTGAAGATGGTCACCCTGGACTGCCCCGACCCGCCGACCAGCGCGAAGTTCTGGGCGGAACTACTTGGCTGGAGCATCGTCCATTCCGAGAGGGACTACGCGATGCTCGACGGTCCGAGCAGTGCCCTTGGATTCGGCCGCGTCGAAGACTACGTTGCGCCGGCGTGGCCCAATACGCACGGCAGCAAGCAATATCACTTCGATCTTGCGGTGACAGACCTCGACGATGCGGCGAAGAAGGCCGTCGAACTCGGCGCGAGCCTCCCCGAGGACCAACCGGGCGAAACGTGGCGGGTGCTACTGGACCCGGCCGGCCATCCCTTCTGTCTGACGAAAGCCGAGAACTGGGGCAGCAGCTAGCCGAGCCAGTCCAGTACCGCTGCCGCCGTCCACGACTGCTGCATACTGCCGAGCGGCTCACCGGTGAACGGCTCGTAGTACTCCGCGAAACTCCCGTCGCCGGCCTGCCGCAATCCTTCCTCACGCAGCGTCAACGACCGCTCGGCCCACCCGCGCCGCGAGAATGCCCACGAGAACAACCAGGTCATGACCGGCCACACCGGCCCGCGCCAATACTCCCGTGCCCGAAAGTCTTTCGAGACCGGCGACGTGGACGGCGGAACAGCGAACAGCAGATCCGGATGTCCGCAGAATCGGGTACCTTCGAACATCCTCAACAGCGTGAGCTCCTGTTCACGTGGCAACCCTCCGCACAACAGGGGAGCGAACATCGCGATCGTGTCGGTGGAGATCCAGCGCCCCGCCCGGACGTCGTAGTCACGGGCCGCCCCGGAACGCTGATCGGTCGTCGCGACCACTCCCTTGCGGAACCTATCCGCCCACTCGCGCAGATCTCGGACGTCGGAGTGCGGTTTGGAGTGTTCCTCACCGATGGTCGCAAGCACATCGCACGCCATCGAGAAGATGGCGCTGACGAAAACGTCCTCCACGGCGAAGCTCATCTTCTCCGCCAGAGCCGCGTCGTCGTAGCCCACTTGTTTCATCTCTTCGACCAACCAGATGTAGCGGTCGTATTCACTGTTGCTCGGACGCATGGACAGATCGGTGATCACCGCGTGGTCCTCGCGGATGTAGGCGGGCATCTGCCCGGCGAGGACATTGGCATACGAGCCATCCCAGCGTGGGGAGTTGTCCATGCCCGACTCCCAGCCGTGGAACAGCGTGATGCGGCCGCTGCCCTGGATGTCGCGCGCCGTGGCGAGCCACCGATGCCATCGGACTAGGTTCTCCCACCGCCGATCCAGAAACTCCTCGGCGACGGCCCGAGTGGTCCGGCCGTGTCGCCTCGAGTGATCGAGGATGCGCTGCACCGCAATTGCGTGCACCGGCGGCTGCGTGATCCCCGACGTCTGCGGCCCGACGGGCGCGTGCAGGGCCAGCTCCCGTGTCTCCCACCGCGCGGGTCCGGGGAAGTAGCCATCGACGCCGTTCGCGAAGACGATGTGCGGGATCATGCCGTTCTTCCACTGCGCGGACAGCAGAGTATCGAGCTCCACCACGGCTCGTTCGACGCTGAGCGGTGCAAGCCCGACCGCCACGAACGCCGCATCCCAGCTCCACATGTGCGGATACAGTCGCGGTGCGGCGCTGGTCATGGTGCCCAAGTCGTTGCCGCGGAGAAGATAGGCAGCTCGAGCGGCCAATTGTGTCGGAGTGAATCCACGGTCGCCCATGGCTCTAGTTTGCGTCCATTCGGTGTTTCGCGCGCATCGGACTCGATTGAGGACCGTAACTGTCCGCAATGGCTCGTACCGTTGCTTTCACCAGCGACGAAGGGAACTTTCATGACACTCACCGGTGAGAAGGCCGATATTGCGAGAATGCTCGCCGACCAGCGCAAGAACTTTCTATACGCGGTTCGGGGGATCACCGATGAGCAGGCCAGGCAACGAACAACCGTCAGCGACCTCACCCTCGGCGGACTGCTCAACCACGTCGTCAACAACGAGCGTTCCTGGATGGGAATCCTCGCTGCCATGGATGAAAGCGCCGAGTTCGACATGTCCCGAATGGAGACCGAATACGTGATGAGTCCGGGCCAGAGCGTCGCCGGCCTCGTCGAGGAGTACGCCCGCGTCGGCGCCGCAACCGAAGCCGCGATCGCCGATCTCGACCTCGATACCCAGGTACCGCTACCGACCGCGCCGTGGGCTCCCGAGCGTGCTTGGCAATCAGCGCGCTACACCCTGCTGCACATCCTGCGCGAAGTTGCCCAGCACGCCGGCCACGCCGACATCATCAGAGAATCCCTCGACGGCGGGAACACGACGATGTCCATGGGGGCCGAAGCAGGCATGACGTTCGGCTAGGTAAGCGCAATGACTAGTTTGGACTCATGACTTCAGCAGCATTGACTCGTACAGCTTTGGTGACGGGTGCGAGTCGAGGCCTCGGTGCGGCGATTGCGCGGACACTCGCACCCGATCACCACGTGTACCTCGGTGGAAGATCTTCGGGATCGCTCGCCGCTGTGTCTTCGGAGTTGGAGGGTTCGACGCCCTGGCCGGTGGATCTCACCGATCACGACGCCGTCGCCGCCGCAGTGCAGCCGATGGAGTCGCTCGATGTCCTGGTCCACAACGCCGGCGTCGCGGCACTCGGCACGATCGAGGAGTCGTCCGTCGTGGATTGGCGTCGCCAGTACGAGAGCAACGTCCTGTCGGTGGTTTCGCTGACCCAGCTCTTGCTGCCGGCGCTGCGGCGCGCGGGCGGGCATGTGGTGCTGATCAATTCGGGTGCCGGCATCCGGGCCAACCCCGGGTGGGGCGGATATGCGGCGTCGAAATTCGCGTTGCGGGCCTTCGCCGATGCGCTGCGCCAGGAGGAGCCGGCGCTGCGTGTGACGTCGGTGCACCCCGGGCGGATCGACACCGATATGCAGCGAGCAATCGTCGAGCACGAGGGCGGGGACTACGACGGATCGAAGTTTCTGCAAGCCGGATCGGTCGCGCTCGCCGTTCGGAATGCCATCGACACCCCCGCCGACACCCATCCGACCGAAATCGTGCTCAGGTCGCGGTAGACAACAACCGAGCCCGTCATCGATATCCTCACCACAGCAGCATCGGACGTGAGTGACAGCTACCCCTTGGAATTGCCAGACCGCCGACAGTGTGTGCAATTAAGTATCCAAAACGAGTCTCTTCGAGATAGGAATGCAAAGTATGGGTCGCTGGAAACCGTTTGTTTCGGGGAAAGACCCAGATCCGCGATTCACGCTCGCCAACGAACGGACGTACCTGGCCTGGATTCGCACCGCGACGGCATTTGTGGCCTCAGGTGTCGGACTCGAAGCTTTCGGCGCCGACATCCTTCCGTCGACAACGCGTTCTGCTTTGGCAGCCTTACTGTTGATCGGTGGAGCATTGATCACTGTCACCTCGTTTTTTCACTGGATCAGTTCGGAACGAGCGTTGAGAGCGGAACGCACGCTTCCGATTCCCTTGATGGCTCCGGCGGTAGGGGTGATCCTGGTGATCTGTGCAACGGTACTGGTGATTGGGGTCGTGAGTTGACATGACCTCGCTTCGTTCCGAAAACGTGCCGAAGTCTCCGGATGGGGGTCTGCAGTCCGAACGCACGTCGCTTTCATTTGTGCGTACAAGTTTGTCGATCTTAGGTTTGTCTGCCGCATGCCTGCGCTGGCTGCCACCATTCGGAGCGGCATCGTTGATCGGGCCATTGATCGCCGCTCTGCTAATAATCGCAGTGACGATATTCGAACGCCGTTCGAGGCCTGCACGCTTGGCGCTGTTCACAACCGAAAAGGCAACACCTGCGTTGGCGATGGGTGGCGTGCTGGCGATGAGTCTGATCGTACTGAGTGCGTCAGGGATGTGGATCTTGCTCAAATGAATCGGCACTTCATCCCCGTCCGGTGATTCCATCCGCCGAACAGAGAACTACCACTGTGTAATTCACAAAGACCACATCGCCGACTCCGATGCCTGGAGCAGGGATTTCGACCGCAAATCTATGCAGATCCAGTCAATGGACGAACCAAAGATGAAATAATCGATGAGATGCAGGTAACACCTGCGCCTCTTCCGGCGACATACTCGTCGATCGGCGCTTACGAACTTCGCAGGTTGTTCGCACATGCGGCCGAATGACCCAAGACTTGATCCCGGAGGCTCCGCATGACCGTCGTCAACGATCTCTCGCACCCCTCCATCACGGGAATCGTCGACCGATCGCCCACCGAGTATCCGAGGCCGACCATTCTGCCGATCCGCGCCACCGGATCACGGGCACCCGTCTTCTGCATTCATCCGATCGACGGACTCGCCTCCTGCTACGCCTCATTGGCTGGACACGTGAACGCGGAGCACCCCATCTACGGTGTTCAGGCGCCCATACCCGGGAAGGATTCGAAGTCCCTGACGGCACTCGCGGCGTATTACGTAGATGAGATTCTCGCCGCCAACAGTGTGGGACCGATCCACCTTCTCGGACTCTCCTTCGGCGGCCTTCTCGCCCACGCAGTAGCCGTCGGCATGCAGGGACGCGGCGTCGCAGTGGACAGCCTCACTCTGCTCGGTAGCGATCCGCTGCAGTCCCGCACCGTCGGCACCCCCGCTGAGCTTGCGCACCAATTGTTGGCAGGCATGAGTGACGACATCGATCGAAGCCACGCCGAGGAACTCCTCACCGTCGCAACCCACAACGAGGCGCTGGCGAAGCGGCACTTCCCCGGCGTCTACGTCGGCAGCGCCCTGGTCGTCTCGGCGGAGGGATCCGACGCCGGGCCGGCGTGGCACCCCTTCGTCAGTGGGACGGTCGTCAAGTACCTGGTCCCCGACGCGTCGGCCTTCGGCATCGTCGGACCGCTGGTGAACAGCTATATCTGAGCCTCTTTGGGGTTGAAGGACCCCCGGGTCAGGTCACTGCAGCGTGGAATCGAGCCAGTCGATGGTCTGCATGCCGTACAGGTCGGTGCTCCACCCGAACGGGTCCGTGAGGGTCTTGCTCATCGAGCAGTCGCTAGGCGCATATGTCACGTCGGTGCCCCCGGCCCGGTACTTCTCGGCGAGGTCTCGGGAGTCCTGCGCGGGCACCAAGGACATCGGCGAGTCGTCAGCGCCACATGAGGTGATGAGGACTTTGGCCTGCGGCGCATGCTTGCCGAGCTTGTTGTCCTCGAAAGCCGGCTGGAAATCGGGGATGTCGACGGGGCTCTGCCCGTCGATGAACAGCGTCTGCAACGGCACGAAGGGCATGGCGAAGTACGCCGGTGTCTGGCACTGAGTGCGGTAGAAGGAAGCGATCTCCTTGCCGACCGGAGTGAGCTTTTCGTCGATCTTCATCTCCGGGTACCAGGGCTCGAGGCCCAGCAGGTTCGCGAACGCGAAGCCGGAGCCGACGGAGCCGTCGGCGGTGCGCATGAAGTTCTTTTGGTTGACGACCATGCCCTCGAGCACGGCGGACTTGACGTTGAGCTCGGGCGCATACTCCGGCTGGATCTCTGCGGCTACAGCGGCGCCGACGCCGCCTCCCGCGATGCCGAAGATACCGATCGGCGCATCCTTGCTCAGACCCGCCTCCTCTACCTGCAGTGCGGCGCGAAGCCCGTCGAGATTGGACTGTCCGCCGAACTTGCCCGCGAACACGCCATGTGGGTCCGAGTCACCTCCATTGCCGACGTCGCTGATCATGACTGCGTAGCCCTTGTCGAGCATCAGCGTCAGTGGCCCCACCGCCGACCACGTTGCGCTATCGAGGGGATTCGCTCCGGTCCACAGACTGCTCGGGTGGCAGTAGGCGCCGACGCTGTCGTTGGCTTCCTGGTAGCCGATGATCGGGCGGTCCACGTTGTCTCGACCGTCGATCGGGATCAGCAAGATACCGGTGCTGATCGCCGGCATGTCGTCGACGCCGCGGGTCACGTACATGACCTTGTAGGCGTCGAGGTTGCCCGGCTGGAAACCGGCGAACATCACCTGCGCGGGCTGCGACTCGAGCAGCATTCCGGGAGCCTCGTTGCCGGTCAGCTCAGGCTCGTCGTAGAAAGAGTCGTTGGGCGTCAGCGCTTCAGTGATCTCGTCCACCGAGGCGAACTCGCCGTCCTCGAGCATGCCCGTCGTGTAGTCGGTGAAGATCTCGTCGAGCCCGGGGGTGCTCACCGGTTCCGCCTGTGCCACCGCCTGCGCGCCGAAGACGACTGCGATGGAGGCGACCGTGGCTGTGAAAACTGTGGCTGCGCGTTTCATGCGAACGTCACCGTGGTTCCCTCCAGTGCAGATTGAAGCATCTGCGAAATGTTCCGCAGCGGGCGTGCGCCCTCGAGCTTCTGGTCGTATGGCTCGCGCAGCTCGGACTCGAGCTGCGGCCAATTGTTCGCCACCATCGCCTTGTACTTGGGCAGTAGCTCGGCGGAGACATAGTCCCAGCGCTGGTCGAATACCGACCAATTCCAGCTGGGGAGAGGCGTGGTCAGGGTAGCGACGCGTCCGTCGGCCAACGTGGCACTGATGGTGACCGGCTTGTACGAGCGCGGCGGGGTTACCCCGGCCACCGACGGCGAGGCGGCGATGGTCGACGCGTAGGTGATGGCCTCGCCGACGTCGCCCTTGTAGTTGCGGACGTCGTCCCATTGCGACCTGATCACCTCGCCCTGCTCGCGCTGCAGCAGCACGCGGTTGCCTGCGGCGATACGGTCTTGGTCGCCCGAGGCCACATCTCTCCAGGCATTCATGATGGAGTCGCCGAACAACCCGGCGCGGTGCATCTGCTCCAGCGCGGGGAGGCCTTCGGTGACATACGCCTGGTGCATGGGCATCAGGTCGGAGAAGATGTTCTTCTGCATCACCAAGATCTCGCCGAGGATCTTATTCAGGTCCTCCGGCGTGATAGTGGCGCCCGACCTGGCGAGCGCCTGCAGCCCCTTCGGCAGCGGAGCCACCGCGTCGGGGCCGAGCACCTCGAGGGTCTGTTCGACGATTGCGTTGGCTGTCTGTGCCATACCTGGGAAGTCGTAGATCCCGGACATCAGCTCGAAGTCGATCAGGCCGCCGCCGAAGTCTGCGCCCACGAGTCCGCCCATACCGGCCCACTGCAACTCACGGTGGCTCGACTGCAGGCCCACGTAGTAGCTGTAGGAGTCGATCAGGTTCTGCCGGTTGGCATCGACGCCCGCGCGTGGGTCCCAGGTCGCAAGGTCGATGCCGGCAGCCTCGGTGACGTCGACCAGCCGGTACTGCAGCAGCAACGCCGCAGAACGGGGCGGATCGACACCCTCGCTATCCGCTCTCTCCAGCAGATTCTCGAGCTGCGCCCTGTCATAGGGCAACGCCGGATTCACACCGCCCGGGCCGTGGCCCGCATCGCGGTTGACGAGCGGCAGATCCAGGAATGGCGCAAGTTCTGCGGAGGTGGCGGGGTTCGCGTCCGCGAACCCGACGCCCAGCGGCATCATGAGCACGGCGGCGGTGGCCGTGGCGATCGCTCGGCTCCATCTTGGACGTGCGGCGCGGACGAGGGTACGAGTCGACAACTTCACTCCTGCAAGGGGGCGATCCGGGGTCCAGCGGTTGCAGCGGGCGCGGACCAGATCCCCCGAAAGTCCGCTACACCGCGTCGATTCTGCAGCCATCTGGCGAGCAACGGAACACTCTACACAAACAGTGTGCAGCCACCTGGGGTTCGTTATCTGCTGGTGCAAAACCACCGTTGACCACTGTTCTTCGGGCGTACTGTTCTTCGCGCGTACCGTTGGTGTGGTGACGACAGCGGTCCATCAGGCAGATCTGGTCTGTGAGGGCGGCGGGGTGAAAGGCATCGGCCTCGTCGGAGCTGTCCATGCGCTCGCCGAGGCAGGCTATAGCTTTCCGCGCGTCGCCGGGTCCAGCGCCGGCGCCGTCGTCGCGGCCTTGGTGGCTGCGCTGCAGCAAGCCAAGGAGCCCGTGACGCGATTGCCGGAGATTGCGCAGCGCGTCGACTACCGCAAACTGACCGACCCGTCGCTGCTCGGGCGTGTGCCGCTGATCGGCGGGGTCCTTTCGTTGCTCACCTCGAACGGTCTTTACCAGGGGGCCTATCTCGAAGACCTCCTCACCGATACTCTCGCCGAGTTCGGGGTCCACACTTTCGGCGATCTACGCACCGGCGAGGAACCGCTGAGCTACGCATATTCGCTGGTGGTGACCGCCAGCGACCTCTCCCGGAAACGTCTTGTCCGGATCCCGTGGGACCTGCCGCTCTACGACATCGACCCCGATACCTTCCCAGTCGCAAAGGCGGTGCGAGCGTCGGCGGCGATCCCGTTCCTGTTTCGACCCGTCCAAGTTTCGGGCGCAACCTGGGTCGACGGCGGACTGCTCTCCGACTTCCCCGTCGGATTGTTCGACCGGACCGATACCGTAGAGCCTCGCTGGCCGACATTCGGTGTGCGGCTCACCGCACGACCGGGCACACCCCCGGCGACCCATCATGTGCGCGGGCCCCTGGCCCTCGGCATAGCCGCGATCGACACCTTGTTCACCAACCAGGACGCCGCCTACGTCGATTCACCCTGCACGGTGCGGCGCACGGTGTTCGTACCCACCGAGTCGATCAGCGCCGTCGATTTCGACATCACCGACGCGCAAAGACTCACCCTCTACAACAGCGGTGTCCGCGCTGCTCAGCAGTTCCTGAGCACCTGGGACTTCGCCGACTACCTCACCGCCTGCCGCACACTACCGGTCTGAAATCCGGGACTGCATGATGGGGAATCCACTCCTACACAGCGCGGTCACTGATCTCCCAGTACCGCGCGCGTAGCGCCTTCTTGTCGAGTTTACCGAGCGGTGTCAGCGGCAGGCTGTCCAGGAAATCAATGCTCTTGGGTGCGTGCACCGACCCCTTGGCTGCTTTCACCCGCTCGACCAACTCTTCCGCCGCTACAGTCAGCCCACCGCGCAGAACCACGCACGCTTTGACGGCTTCACCCCACTTGTCGTCCGGTACACCCACAACCGCCACGGAGCCCACGGACGGGTGCGCGGAGATCACGTCCTCGATCTCGCGCGGAAACACATTGAAGCCGCCGGTCACGATCATGTCCTTCTTGCGATCGACGATGGACAGAAAGCCGTCGACGTCCTTGCGCGCGATGTCGCCGGTGTGCAGCCAGCCGCCGCGGAAAGCTTCTGCGGTCTCGGCAGGTTTCTTCCAGTACCCCTTCATGACCAAGGGACCTCGGACGCAGATCTCGCCCAGCTCGCCCTGCGGCACTTCGTTCAGGTCGTCGTCGAGCAATCGGACGTCGAGCCACGGCACCGGACGGCCACAGGTGGCAAGTCGGGCGGGGTCGTCGGCGAGGTGCTCTTCCTTACGGAGCACCGAGATGGTCATGCCGCACTCGGTCTGACCGTAGAACTGGAAGAAGATCTGACCGAACTTCTCGATGCCTTCCTGCAAACGTGCCGGCGACATCGCGGATGCCCCGTAGAAAAGCGTCTGCAGACTGGAGACGTCCCGTTTCTCGAGGTCCGGATGGTCCATGAGCATGTAGATCATGGTGGGCACCAACATGGTTGCGGTGATCTTGTGCTTTTCGATCGCCGCGAGAACTGCCCCGGGTTCGAAGGCAGGTAGGACGATCAGCGCGCCACCGCGCAGCAGCGTCGGAATGAAGAACGCGGCACCGGCATGCGATAGCGGCGTGCAGATGAGGAAACGGTTCTCCTCGGGCCATTGCCATTCCGACATCTGGATCTGATTGAGCGCCGCGCCCGAACGGAACGATCCGACAACACCTTTGGGCTTTCCTGTGGTGCCACCGGTGTACACCATGCTGCTGGCGTCCTCGGCATCGACATGCGCGGCTGTGAGAGCTGCAGGCTCGAATGTGGCCGCGAGAGCCAGAATGTCGATACCCACCTCGGAGGGCCCCATCGACAGGATCGTGGTCAACGACGGCGACGACGCCTTCAACTCTGCGGCGCGGTCCTCGAAAGAGTCGGCGTCGAAGATAAGGGTCTCGATCTCGGCGTCGTCGACGATGTACTTGTGGTCGTCGAGTGAACCCATCGGATTGAGGGCGCTGGCGCGACAACCGGTGATCATGGTTGCGCCCATGCTGACGAGCACCTCGGGACGATTCTTGGACAGCATCGCCGTGCTGGTGCCCCGGGTGATTCCGAGCGACGCGAGTGCTTGGGCGAAGCAGCTGATCTGATCGCGCATCTGTCCGCCGGTGAGAACAACGTCGCCGATGTACAGCGCCGGCTTGTCGTGGTTCCGTTCGAGAGCGGTGATGAGCAGATCCGGAGCGTAAATCGGCCGGTGGAGGTCAGCAAACTCGTCTGGCATCTGGTCTTCCTTCTGCTCGGCCTGCCCGGTTCCGAAACGGATACCAAAACCCGAACGGTGAGACGGGCAGGTACCCACGGTCCGGTGACGACTTCGAGGGTAAGCGAAGTCACACCTGGCTCGAGGCTTGGGTCGAGGTATCCGCGATCCTTCTTCCTGTTGACGTGGTGGCCTGCGGGTAGGCGAGGAGATCCGGCCGGTGATCGAAACGATCGCTAGACGAATCCGGTTCTTCTCGAAGCGCCGTGCGGCGGAAGATTGCGCTAACTCCTGACGGGCTGGGTGGACGACTCCACATGATGCCGACCCAGGGGAAGCATGAGCGGCTTTCCTGATGTCGGGTCGACGATGATGCGGTTGTCCAACCCGAATACAGTCCGCACGCACTCCTCTGTCAATACTTCACCCGGACTGCCCGAAGCGTGAATGTGTCCGTCCGCCAACGCAATCAGGTGGTCCGAGTAGCGGGCGGCGAAATTCAGATCGTGCAGCACCATCACGATCGTCGTGCCGCGTCTGCGGTTGAGGTCGGTGAGCAGATCGAGTACTTCCACCTGATGGCTGACGTCGAGGAACGTCGTCGGTTCGTCGAGGAGCAGTAGATCAGTGTGTTGCGCGAGGGCCATCGCGATCCACACTCGTTGGCGCTGACCACCGGACAGCTCGTCGACGGCGCGGTCGGCCAACGCTGCGGTCTGGGTGAGATCGAGCGCGTCGGCGACTGCGACGTCGTCGTCATGGGACCACCGCGCGAACATTCCCTGGTGTGGATGGCGTCCACGGCCGACGAGATCGCTGACGGTGATGCCCTCTGGGGCGATCGGCGACTGTGGGAGCAGACCGAGGACGCGGGCCAATGCCCTCGCCGGCAGTCGATGCACGTCGCGGCCGTCGAGCAGGACATGCCCTTGCTGCGGCTTCAGCAGCCGCGACATCGACCGCAGCAGAGTCGATTTGCCGCAGGCGTTCGCGCCGACGATCGAGGTGATCTTCCCCGGAGCTACCGACAGATCGAGGTCGCCGATCACGGTTCGGTCCCCGTAGCCGAGGGTCAGATGCTCGATCTCGAGTGAATGGGTGGTGGTCACAGTGTGCCTCCGACGCGGTTGCTACGGATGATGAGGTAGATGAGGTACGGCGCACCGAGGACACCGGTGACGATCCCCACCGGATAGCGGGTGCCCAGGCCGTACTGACCGACAAAATCGGCAACGAGAACAAGCAGCGCACCGACGAGTGCAGCGGGAACCAGCAAAGACCCGGCTGCTCCGACGATGCGTGCGGCTATGGGACCGGACAGGAAGGCCACGAACGCAATCGGTCCCGTCGCCGCCGTCGCAAAAGCTATGAGGCCGACGGCCGCCACTATGACGATCAGCCGTGTTCGACTGACCCGCACGCCGAGAGCAGGAGCCATATCGTCACCGAGCTGTGTGACGGCAAGGTTCCGGCTCTGCATCAGCAGTACCGGCGTCAGGACGGCCATGGCCACGAGAACGGGTACGACGGAAGACCACGTTGTTCCGTTGAGACTGCCCGTCAACCACCGCGTCGCCTCCTGCAGATCCCATTGACCTGCGCGGGAGAGGATGTAGGCGGTGACACTGTCGAGCATCGCGGCAATGCCGATACCGATGAGAATCAAGCGGGTTCCAACGATCCCGTCCTTGAACGAGAGCACGTAGACCATCAGCGCCACCGCCAACCCGCTGACGATGGCGAAAATCGAGACCTGCGTCGAACCGAGTCCGAGACTGACGATCGCGAATGCGGCTGCGGCACTGGACCCGGCGCTGATTCCGATGATGTCGGGACTGGCGAGTGGATTGCGCAGCATCGTCTGAAAGGTCACGCCGGCGATGCCGAAGCAGAACCCGGCGGTGATCGCGAGGACCGCACGGGGAAGACGAAGGCGGCCGACGGTATAACTTGCGCCTGCCACGTCCTGACCGAGAAGAACGCGGACTACCTCGGCCGGTGGGTAGAAGGTCCGACCCACCATCAAGGTGACCGCGAAAGCTAGGACGATGAACAGTGCCAACACTGCAATCGTCGTTCTTCGACGTTTCGAGCGGCTACTGCGGCCGCGAGCCACCATCTCGACGGTGGGCCGATCTGCGAGCGTCACAATGCGGATACCTTCTGGCGTCGAACAATGTAGATGAAAAACGGAGCTCCGACGAGCGCGGTGATGATGCCGACGTCGATCTCGGCCGGCCGGGCGACGATGCGTCCGACGATGTCCCCAGCGGTCAGAAGTACCGCCCCACCGAGAGCCGAATACGGCAACAACCACCGATGGTCGACGCCGACGATCAGGCGGCATACGTGCGGAACCACCAGGCCGACAAAGCCGATCGGGCCCGTGACAGCGGTGACTGCCCCGCACAGAATGACCGCTCCGGCTGCCGCAGCCCCACGGGTGAGTGCGACGCGTTCGCCGAGTCCGGCAGCGAGCTCGTCGCCCAGTGCCAGCGAGTTGAGGCCACGAGCCGAAGCGAGGGAGATCGCGAACCCGACGAGTAGGAACGGCAGGATCATCCAGATTCTGTCGAAGACCGCACCGCCGACTCCACCGATCTGCCACGACCGGATGCCGCCTGCCAAGTCGCTGCGCGGCAACGCAATTGCACTGACGAAGGAAATGAGCGCAGCCGAGGTGACGGCACCGGCCAACGCCAACTTCAACGGCGTCGCACCACCGCGACCGAGGGACCCGATGGCATAGACGAACGCCGCGGTCACAGCTGCTCCGAGGATGGCCACCCAAACGAAACTCGTCGCCGCAGCGAGACCGAAGAACGTGATGCCACTGACAACCGCAAGTGAAGCGCCCATGTTCACACCGAGAATTCCGGGGTCCGCCAACGGATTACGCGTCACTCCCTGCATGACCGCACCCGAGACACCCAACGCTGCACCGGCCAGAAGGGCCAGCACCGTTCGCGGAAGTCTCGTGGCCACCGCGGCCTGGTCGAACCCTTCCTTGGATCCACCCAGGGCCGCGATGATGTCGTCGAACCCGACCTCACGTGAACCGATCGTGATCGAGGCGAAAACCAATGCCACGAGCACTGCGGTGAGCACGATCAGTCCGGTCGACTTCAGCAAAGCCGGCTTTCGAACGGGTGCTGTTGCCGCCGTCAGGGTCTGCGTCACTTCGCGGAGTCAGCTGCTCGATCCAGCAGATCCAGGTAGTCCTCCAGAACCCAGGAGATCGACAAAGGAGTCGGGTTCGATGCGGTGCCGATCGGGCCGTCACTGGGAAGTGCGACGATCGCGTCGTTCTTCACTGCGGGCATCTGCGAGAGCAGTGGGTCGGCCTCGAGCGCACTGACCAGCTCGTCGCCGCCGTAGGTGATGATGATCTCGACGTCGCTGAACGCATCGGCCTGCTCGGCGCTCTGCTTCAGGCTGAACTTGTCGGTCGACGCCGACGCCGCGGCGACACTCGGCGGGGTGACCATCCCCAGGTCCTCGAAGAACTTCGCGCGCGTGTCATGCGTGGTGTAGAAGCTGACCTCGCTCAGATTCGTCGTATCGACGTGGGTGAGGAACATTGCCGACTTGCCGGCGATCGCCGGATGCTGTGCCACGGCGTCGTCGATCTGTGCGTCGAGGTCGGCGATCAGCTGTTGGCCTTCCGCGGCCATGCCGAGCGCCTTACTGCTGACCGAGATCATGTCGCGCCACGGAGTGCCCCACGCGGTTTCCGGGTACGCGACAACCGGTGCAATATCGCTGAGCTGATCGTAAACCTCCTGCGTCAGGCCGGAATACGCTGCCAGGATGACGTCGGGCTCGGTGTCGGCAACGGCTTCGAAGTCGACGCCGTCGGTCTCGTCGAAGAGAACCGGTGCGTCGCCGCCGAGTTCGTCGAGCTTCTTGCTGACCCAGGGGAGGATGCCGTCGCCGTCGTCGTCACCGAAGTTCGCCGCGGCCATGCCGACCGGCACGATCCCGAGTGCCAGCGGCACCTCTTGGTTGGCCCAGTTGACGGTGGCTACGCGCTCGGGCTTGTTCTCGATCTTCGTCGTACCGAGAGCATGCTCGATGGTGACGGGCGTCCAGTCCGCGCTGGTCGTCGGCGCGCCTTCATCCGAGCTGCTGGATGAGCAGGAGGCCAGACCGACCGTGAGTGCGGCGGCCGCGGACAGAACGAAAAAGCGGGAGACGTTGGACATGAGTTCCTTCGGGGTTCTGACGCAGGGCGTCGCGCATAGTCCTGCGGCAGTGCAGGTTTGGAAACCCCGCGAACGCCGACGCAATGGCAGCAACTCCAGTGAAGCAAGGTTTCCCTCACCTAAGATAGTGCACCCTCAGTAAGTACGCAATCGCGCCAAATGGACAGCGTTTGTCGCCGAACGGACACTCCATGGGGATGTCACTGGGCTCGAAACTGTCCAGGGCTCATACCGCTGACTCTCCGAAACGACGCACCGAACGCACTCACGGACCGGAAGCCCACCGCGGCGGCTATCTCCTCGATCGCATCGCCTCGCGCCAACATGGACATCGCATGTTGGGTCCGAACACCCGCGACCCACTCCCTGAAGCTCGAGCCGGTCTCGGCGTGAAAAACACGGGTGATGGTTCGAGTGCTGACATTCAGTCGAAGGGCCCACTGCTCGAGCGTCGTCGAATCGTCGGGGCGATCTCGAACCGTCCTCACGATAGGTGCCAGCAGCTCGGACTGCGGTATGCGGATGAGCAGTTCCCGGGCGGAGGGAGCGAGAACATCGAGCACCATCGCCTCCGTCGTGACACGCGAGGAATCCGGCAGTGGCTCGGTGTTGAGGCGATCGAGCAGCAGCCGCAGCATCGGGGTGATGTCGACGCCGACCGGATCGGGTGCGATCGCCGGTGCATCCTGCACTCGAAATTGTGCCGTTCGCATTCGAGTTCCGGATGGAAACCACCCGGAATGCAGCAGCCCCGCCGGAATCCACAGGCCCACCGTCGTGGTGATGGTCCAGATGCGGGAGCCGATCGCGGCGGTGGATGCGCCCCACTCGTTCCACAGCAACTCGTGAGTGGGATGCGAATGCTCCTCGAACCAGGTGTCGGTTGTGATTACCTCGTCCCAGCCGTCGATGACATACGGCATCGCAATCTCACCGGCCGCATAGATCGGGAGTGTGCGTGTGTCCATCGTCGTCACGCACACGAGGATGCCATGGTCGGCGATAACCTCACCCGGGAGATACCACTCGACGAAGGAGACAACATGAAGAAGATGTCATTGACGGCCCTGGCCCGCGAACAGGTCGCAAGCGCGGAACGCGCCTCGAGTGGTCGCGCAGCTCACACCGTGTTCGGGGGCCACGAGCACGTACTCCGGCAAACGGTGATCGCGCTCGTCGCCGGTCAGACACTCGCCGAGCACAACAATCCAGGAGAGGCGACGGTCCACGTCCTGAACGGCCGGGTCCGCCTCACCGCAGGCGAGGACGCCTGGGAAGGATCGACCGGAGATTTGATCATCGTCCCCGACTCGAGTCATGCGCTCGAGGCAATCGAAACCTCGACAATATTATTGACTGTGGCGAAAATACCTGCGCCGTAATTGGTTTTGTCAATCGGAAATACTCGCGCGACTGGCTTTATTTTATTTTGTGGGTATGGTCGGTGTCAGATCGTGATTGCCACTTCGAAAAGGGAGCGTCAATGGCTGAGAAAACGGGACGAACTCTTCGAAAACCCGCGCAGAGTATCAAAGAACGTCGCGCCGAGAAGCGTGAAAAGAGCAGGGAATCAACGGAATTGCTGACCAAGCGTAAGCGCTGAAACAGCGGATGAAGCCGGTCGCGTCGAATTTCTATTCATTTTGAGTTGAATAAGTAAATTCCGACCGCACACCCGAAATCACGTCATCGGCGTCGGTGCCATGTATTCCCGACGCCGATGACGGTGGTGCCGCCGTGCAGGAAATTAGATCTGCCCCAAAAGATCGATTGTCAGCGCAACCAGCAGAAGAACTTTGACTACCTCGAGCGCGATGTAGACGAAGTGAATCTTCGAGCGCGGCCCATCGTCTCCTGCGAGTACCCGATTCGACCTCTTGGTCAGCGGTGGGCGAACCACGGCGACCTGAACGACAAGGATCGTCGAAACGAGCACGAGTAGCAGCCAACCATCGGTGTCCGCGTAGAGCCACGCGACCGACAGGACGACGGCGAGTACCACTTCGACGATATTGAGCGCCGCGAACACTTTGCGGCCGATACCGAGACCGATCGCCAATGTCACCCCTGGTGCCTTGAACTTGATCGGTGCTTCGACGAACGAAATCGCGATCACCATACCCAGCCAAAATATGGGCACCACCAGTTGAATATCGCGCGCGAGACCCACCGACGCCCCCTGTTCACCCTCGCCCTTCACCTGCGAAGGTACCGGTCACGGACCTACTTCAGGACGATATTGACCATCCGGCCCGGGATGACGATGACCTTGGTCGGAGCTTTGCCCTCGAGGATCGCGAGAATCTTCTCGTCCGCGAGGGCGGTCTTCTCGACGTCGGAGTTGGTGGAATCGGCGGGCACGCTGATGCGGCTACGTACCTTGCCGTTGACCTGGATCGGATAGTCGACGGTGTCGGCGACGAGCCACTTCTTCTCCACCCGCGGGAACGGACCGTGCGCGAGAGAGCGATCGTGCCCGAGCTGCTTCCACAGCTCCTCGGACAAGTGCGGTGCCATCGGGGCGAGCATCAGTACCAGAGGTTCGACCACTCCTCGTGGTGCGCCGGCCGGGTACGCCTTGGTCAGGTGATTGGTCAGCTCGATGAGCTTCGCCCCGGCCGTATTGTCGCGCAGCGCAATGTAATCGGCCTCCACGCCCTCGATCACCCGGTTGAGGACGCGCAAGGTGTCCTCGCTCGGCTTCTCGTCGGTGACGCGGACAGCACCGGTTTCCTCGTCGAGGACCAGTCGCCAGACGCGCTGCAGGAATCGCTGCGCGCCGACGACGTCCTTCGTCGCCCATGGTCGTGAAGTATCCAACGGTCCCATCGACATCTCGTAGACACGCAGGGTGTCGGCGCCGTATTCGGCGAAGATGTCGTCGGGGGAGACGGAGTTCTTCAGGCTCTTACCCATCTTCCCGTACTCACGGTTGACGGGTTCGCCCTGGTAGAACCAGCCGCCGTCGCGCTCTTCCACATCTTCGGCGGGCACGTAGACTCCGCGCGCGTCGGTGAATGCGTATGCCTGGATGTAGCCCTGGTTGAACAGGCGGCGATACGGCTCGCTCGAACTGACATGGCCGAGATCGAAAAGGACCTTGTGCCAGAAGCGCGAATACAGGAGATGCAGCACGGCATGCTCGACGCCACCGACGTAGAGATCCACCCCGCCCGGATCGTTGGGTCCGTGGATCTCGGGACGCGGTCCTACCCAGTACTTTTCGTTCTCGGGGTCGGCGAAGGTCTCGGAGTTCGTCGGATCGATGTACCGGAGCTGGTACCACGAGCTTCCTGCCCACTGCGGCATGACGTTGGTGTCGCGACTGTAGGTCTGCAGGCCGTCACCCAGATCGAGTTCGACCTCGACCCAATCGGTGGCCTTCGCCAGCGGCGGCGACGGTTCGGAGTCGGCGTCGTTCGGATCGAACGAGACGGGGGCGTAGTCCTCGACCTCCGGAAGCTCCACCGGCAGAGCGGATTCCGGTAGAGCGTGCGCATTGCCGCTAGAGTCGTAGACGATCGGGAACGGCTCGCCCCAGTAACGCTGGCGAGCGAAGAGCCAGTCACGCAGCTTGTACTGAATAGTGCCGCGGCCCTTGCCTTCTTCTTCCAGACGGGCGATCACCGTGGTCTTGGCCTCGTCGACGGGGAGGCCGTCGAGGTACTCGGAGTTCACCAGCGGACCCTCGCCGGTGTACGCAGCTTCGGTGACGTCCCCACCCGAAATGACCTCACGAATCGGCAGGCCGAACGCGGTGGCGAAATCCCAGTCCCGCTGATCGTGACCGGGAACGGCCATGATTGCGCCGGTGCCGTACCCGGTGAGCACGTAGTCGGCGATGAATACCGGAACGTGCTGACCGTCAACAGGGTTGACCGCGTAAGAGCCGGTGAACACACCGGTCTTCTGCTTGTTCTCCTGGCGCTCCAGGTCGGACTTCGCCGCGATGGCGGCACGATACGACGCGACTGCCTCGGCCGGGGTGCCGGCGCCGCCGGTCCACGAGGCCGGGAGGTCGGCGGGCCACTGCGCGGCGGTCAGACCGTCGACCAGCTCGTGTTCAGGCGCTAGCACCACATAACTGGCACCGAAAAGCGTGTCCGGACGCGTTGTGAATACCTCCACGTCGCCGGCCGGCGTGCCGAATGCCACCTGGGCGCCGCGTGAACGTCCGATCCAGTTGCGCTGCATCGTCTTGACCTTCTCGGGCCAATCCAGGTACTCGAGGTCGTCGATCAGTCGATCCGAGTACGCGGTGATGCGCATCATCCACTGGCGCAAGTTCTTACGGAAGACAGGGAAGTTACCCCGGTCACTTCGGCCGTCGGCGGTGACCTCTTCGTTGGCCAGCACCGTACCGAGACCCGGGCACCAGTTGACCATCGAGTTGGACTCGTAGACCAGACGGTACGAATCGAGAACGCCTGCGCGTTCGGTTGCCGACAGCGAGGACCAGTCTCGACCGTCGTCCATCGAGCGTGAACCGTCGGCGAACGACGCTTCGAGCTCCGAAATCGGACGCGCCTTCGCCTGATCGACGTCGTACCAGGCGTTGAAAATCTGAAGGAAGATCCACTGCGTCCAATGGTAGAAGTCGACGTCGGTCGTCGCGAGCGAGCGGCGACGGTCGTGTCCGAGTCCCAGCCGCCGAAGTTGACGTCGCATGTTCGCGATGTTGGCTTCGGTGGTCGACCGCGGATGCGTGCCGGTCTGCACCGCGTACTGCTCGGCAGGCAACCCGAAGGCGTCGTACCCGAGGGCGTGCAGAACGTTGCGTCCGTGCATCCGATGGAACCGGGCGAATACATCCGTGGCGATGTAGCCGAGTGGGTGACCGACGTGCAGACCACTGCCCGATGGGTACGGGAACATGTCCTGGACGAAAAGCTTGTCTTTCGGTACGTCACCGGCGAGCTCGCCGACCGGGTTCGGGGCGTCGAAGATGCCCTGCTCATCCCACAAGTCTTGCCACTGCTCCTCGATACGCCCGGCCACATCCGCGGTGTAGCGGTACTCGGGTGCGGTCTCGGAGGGCGTATCAACTGGATCGGTCACACCCGCCAGCCTAAGGCGTGAGCTGGGCCGACTGGTACTTCGGCCTCGTGGAGACGTATCGTGGCCACTGTGCTCATCGTGTCCGTAGTGATGTTCGTGCTCGCTCTCGTGGTCGGCGCAGTCGCCACCGCCAGTCTTCTGGGCCGGTTGCCGCGCAACCGCTGGGCCGGTGTGCGAACCCCCGAGTCGATGCGCGACGACGAGACTTTCGTCATGGCCAACCGTGTCGCCGGCCCGACCAACGCCGCAGCAGCGCTTCTCTTGCTCATCGGCGGCGCTGCCGGTCTGCTGCTCAGTGGCGCGTTTTCCGTCGTCGCCGTTGTCGCGTGCGTGCTCGCAGCACTCGTCGTAGCAGGTATCGGTGGTTCCATCGGAGCGCGGGCCGCTGCCGCTGCGCCCGTCCCGGTCGCCGACGACGGCTGCGGGCATTCGTGCATCTCATGCACTTTGAAAGACGCGTGCCAACCGAGCTGAGCGCGAGATGACTTCGCGAACGCAGGACGGGCAAACAGACAAAGTGCGGACATTCGATCCCGCCGGAGTCGTCTTCGGAGTGGTGGTCCCGATCCTCGCCGCCGGGCTCGGCGTCGCGGCGGCCTACCTATGGAAGTCGCGGCTCCCACAGCAGATCGCGACGCACTGGAGCGGGACCGAGCCAGACGGGTTCACCAGCCCCACCACCAGCGCCTGGACCCTCGCCATCGTCATAGTGCTGGTCGGCGGCGGATGTAGCGCCGTCGCAGCACTGGCCCACGCGCTCCTGATCATGCGACGCACGATGCTGATGATCGGCTCGACGGTCGTCGGACTCATCACAGTTCTGCAGCTGGCAATTCTGTCCGGGCAGCTCGATGTCAGCACAGTCGAGGATGCCGAGGTGCCGAGTTGGGCATTGGGCCTGGGCACCCTGGTCGGGTTCGCGGTGGGAATTCTGGGAGCCTCGCTCCTACGCGATTACCGTGAACGCACACCTGCGACTTCACCGCCCCCCGCCAGCCTTCCGAGAGCCGAGTTCGACGGTCCGATCTTTCAACGCCTCGGCGCAGGCCGGGTCGCCGTGATCGTCCTGTTCGTCATTCTCGCCGCAGCCGCCGCATTCACCTGCTGGGTATCGAACTCCTGGTGGCCGATTGCGATATTCGTGCCCGTCTCGATACTTCCGTTGTCTCTGATGCGGTACCAGTTGGTCGTGGACGAGTCAGGGATCGGAGTGCGGAGTCTCGGCATGGCCGCCTTCGACTACTCGATCGACGAAGTGACCGGAGCGTCGATTCGCGAAGTCGATCCGTTCGGTGACTTCGGCGGATGGGGTCTACGCGTCAAGGGTCGAGGCAACTACGCCGTCGCGGTCCGGAAGGGACCCGCCGCGTTCATCACCTTCGCCAACGGCCAGCGGCTGACCATCACGAGCGACCGTGCCGAAGAGATCGTCGGAGTTCTCAACACGCTCGCCTCGCGGCGCTGATCGCCGAAGCAGACCGAAAGCCAGTTTTGTCGGCTAATCTCGAACTGGTTGGGTTAGGGATGGAGGCCGGAACGAACGACACGACACCGCCTTTCAGCGGTCGACAGTCGGAGACGAGTCGACCGACCAGCCACCGCCGGCCGGCCCTACACAGCGCCCGGGCCGCACTGATCGATTGGTACACCCAGCCGTTCGATTACGAGTGGACGAGCAGGCACAGATCCATACGTGGCCTCCACCAGCCGCTGCAATACGTCTTCGGCTCGGCAACAACTCTCTACGCAGTCGCCTCTGTTCTGATGCTGTTCAGTTCGCGTGGCCCACACGGATTCGGCGCGCAAGCGTGGATCTCGATTGTGCTGCTCATGCAGGTAGCCGTCGCACTACGCTGGTTTTTCGGTCCTCTGCCCGTCAAGCGGGACTTCATCGCGTATGCCATCTTCGGTGATGCCGGAACCGCCTCGGTGCTGATGCTCTACTCACCGTTCGGTGCGCTCGTCGGAAGCAGTCTCTTCGCGCTGACCGGTGGCCTGTGCATCTTCTTCGTCAGCCAGAAATGGATGCTGGCTCATCTGGCACTGTGCTGCAGCTTCATCGCAGCCATGACGGTGCGCAACCTCCTGGCCGCCGACGAGGATACCCCCACCGTCCTCGCTACCGCATTGGTAATTCTTGCAGCCACGGCAGTGGTGCCGCTCCTCGCTCACATCGCATGGACTGCCATCAGCCGTGATGCTCGACGCTCACTGCTCGACCCCTTGACCAACCTGCTCAACCGTCGCGGGCTCGACGATGCGGCCGAAGACCTATGGCACCGAGGTCATGAGCGCAACTTCAGCCTGACAGTCCTCGTGATCGATATCGATCGATTCAAAGTCGTCAACGACTACTACGGACATGACAGCGGTGACGCCGTGATCGTCCGCGTCGCCGACCGACTGTCACTGCTGTTTCAGGAAAACGGAGTCGTAGCGCGAACCGGTGGCGAAGAGTTCGTCACCGTCTTCGCCGCACCGGATGCGGAGGTGCATCAGCTCATCGAAGACGTAGTGAACACTTTGTACAATTCCAGCGACCCCATCCCCATCACCGTCAGCGTCGGAGCGTGCATCCTCGCCTCGCCCTCGAGCCTGTGGGTCGACGGCCCCTCCGTCATCGACAAGGCCGGCCGGATCGCGGACTCGATGATGTACCGGGCCAAACTCGACGGTGGAAACAGAAGCTCGACGACCAAACTCTGACTCCCAGCCTCGACGTCGCTTGACACCCTGAACGCGTCGCTTGTCTTGGATTGTCCGCAGCGCCGCGCTGTGTTCGCGACATCGCCCGGGTAGAGATAGTGCGGAATCGCGGTAGAGCGACAGACACGCTGACGCAGGGTCAATCACTATTCGATAGTCAAAGCCGCTGCTTTGTGAGGCTTGTAGCGATTCGGTCGAGGTGGACCCGATCCTTCTCGCTCAGCACCGAGAACGTGTCGGCTTCGACTTGATCGAGGATTCGGTCACTTTCAGCAAGAACTTCTCGACCGAGATCTGTAATTGTGACGATTTGACGCCGTCTGTCCTTCGGATCACGTTCGCGGACGACTTGTCCAGCGGTTTGTAGCCCGTCTAGGTAAGCGACTATGTCTCCTTGGTCGACGACAACGCGCTCCGCGAGTTCTTTCTGATGGCACGACCCGAGTTCCTCGAGTGTGCTCAAGATTGCGTGCTGGTTAGGCAGAAGTCCTACTCCGGCGAGGGCTTCTGCATATATCTGCCTGATCCGCAGAGCAGCACGAATGAACACAAACCCTGGCCGTCGTGACAGACGGGGAGATTGCTCTGGCGTACTCATCACCCAATTATAGGTTGCCCTAATATTTGATGTAGCCAACGATAGCGAAATGTTGGTTGGTATCAATGGCCGACCGGCCGACACATCACTGGTGCAGATCCCGATTGCGGCCCGCGAGTGGGTGTTCATGATTGCCACGGGTCACCCGTCGGGGCCGGCTGTCGAGCGCTTCAGACAGAACTAGCCAGGTCGTATCTCGGACGAGTCGATGCAGATACATGGCATTGCCAATGATTGGGTCACACGTGTAGCTTCGGTCAGGTCGGCATGGAGGTTGGCGAAAGAACCTTTCGATCAACCCGCCCGATCGTCCCACCCAAAAAGGAGAGCATGATGATTCAAGAACTGTCGTACATCGGTATTGGCTCGCCGCGCGCCGAAGAATGGCGAAACTACGGCACCCAAGTCCTCGGGGCGATGCTTGCCCAAGACGGGCCCGACGGAGCTGTCCGTCTGGCCATCGACGATGTCAACTATCGCATTGCCGTCCATCCAGCATGTGAGGACGAATTCCTCTATGCCGGTTGGGGTGTCGCCAACGAGACCGATCTCCACACCTTCGTGGCACATCTCCGATCCCAGGGTGTGACAGTGCACTGGGGTGATCAGCAGTTGTTACGTGAACGCGAGGTCGCGGAACTGGCGTGGTTCGAGGATCCGTGGGGGACCCGCCACGAACTGAGCTGGGGAAAAGCAGCGACGCCACTATCCTTCTCGACTGGGCGCACCATGAGGGGCGGATTCGTCACGGGCGACCAGGGACTCGGCCACATCGTCTTCCAGGTCCCCAACATCGAGAAGGCCAACAAGTTCTATGTCGACATCCTCGGATTTCGTCTGTCCGACCGCATTACTACGAAGCACTTCAATGTGCGCTTCTACCACATCAACGGGCGTCACCACTCCCTTGCTTTGTCCGAATACCCTGGCCACGTGGGCTTCAATCACCTCATGCTCGAGGTCGAGCACATGGACGATCTCGGTCGGCTGATCGACTTGCTGGACAGTCATGATGTTGACATCATGCAATCCCTCGGTCGCCACACCAATGACCTGATGACGTCCGTCTACATCGGCAGTCCCTCCGGCTTGCAAATCGAATACGGCTACGGAGGACTCACTGTCGACGATCTCAGCTGGGTTGCACGAACGTATACCCGCCCTAGCTACTGGGGTCACAAACACTCCGAGATCGCGAAGACCCAGCTGCCTGGAATCATCAAACCGCTGGCTGAGTCCATCGTGTGATGCCCTGGGCAACTAGGAAGGGTTCGAATCCTCGCGTTCGGCAGCGCCATAGCGCTTCCTATGCCCAGTGCCGTCGACAGTGCGGTCGTCGGCAGCTCGATCGCCCGAGATGACGTTGCGAGCGGCGGCGTCGATGCGTCCCCGCTGGTCGTTGTATTACCGATACACACCAACGGGGATGTCCATCTCGATGTCTCATCTATTTTGAATATCATTGCGCAACTGAGGGTTTGATTCTCATTCGGTCCGTTATGCGCTCATCAGCGGCAAATCGTACTCAGTTACGCGTGACGTCGATCGGGTGTGAGGCCAGCATCGCCAACGGCATCGGCTGACGGCGTAGGACGTGAGCCCACAGATCCTGCCGCGGAGCTCCGATGACGTCGGATGCCAGGGCCGAGACGACAATCCAGTCGTCTCGCTCGAGTTCGCCCGCCAACTGGCCTAATGTCCAACCCGAATATCCCGCAAAGATTCGGACGCCCTCGACGAGGGATTCGATCTCTGCCGGATCGGAATCGAGATCGACCATCACTACCCGCCCGTCGACGCGTCGAATCCCGGGGACACCGTCGATGGCGACGCCGGTTCGGACCGTGGCCAAACATAGGGCCGAATCGCGCTTGACCGGTCCGCCGACGTACAGCGTCTTCGGTCGAGCTGCCAAATCCGTCCACTGCGGCAGAACATTTTGTACCGCAGTCTCACTCGGCCTGTTGATGACCACACCCAAGCTACCGGCGTCATTGTGTTCGATCACGTACACCACGGTTCGACGAAACGTGGGCTCGACCAGTTCGATCGAAGACACCAACAAGCTCCCCGGGCGCACCGCCTGATCGACCGATGCCATCTGGTCTTCGGGTTCTTCTGCATGCGACGCCATGGAGTCATTGTGGCACCGCCGACCACCCGTTGTAACGCATGGCATGCCACGCGTTTTCGGGCGCTACGTCAGGCCGGCAAGCTCGACCAAGAGTGCAAGCTGATGCTCGAACAGCTGGTCGCGGGCACTGAAAGTCGACGATCCGTACTGTTCGAAGACGTCGAAACTCACGGCACCGAACAGCGACGCCCACACCAGCACTCCTCGGGCCAGCGCTTCGTCGGACATATTCGTGCCCATTTCGTTACGAACCTCGGCAAAATTTTGGTGCAATCCAGACAGCGACACCGTGGTCGGCCGTTCGACCAACCTGCCGGCACGCCAGGCCGCGTCGAAAATTTCGACGAGCTTGGCGATGACCCGGGTGCCGGGACCGGTCGTGTGCTCTGCAGGCGCGTGATATCCGGGCACCGGACTTCCGAACAGCAAGGCATATCCGGCAGGCTCGCGCAGACCCCATGCGCGCACGGTCCGCCCGAGTACCAAAAACTTCTCCATCGGCGAGTCCAGTGCATCCACGGCCTCGTCCACCTCGTCACCGAGCTCGGTATACGCGTCGACGACGAGGAGGGTGAGCAGCTCATCGCGACTCTTGACGTAGCGATACACCGCCGAGGACACGACACCCAGGTCCCGCGCGACTGCTCGTAGTGACAGTGCCGCAGCCCCATCGACGGCGAGGTGTTCACGGCCGATGCGAGTGATGTCGGCCAGCGTCCGAGCGCGCGCTCGTTCGCGGGGAGTGGTCGTCATGCACCCGATACTAGAGCGCTGAACGTTTCAGAGAGCACTGCTCTTGATTTTCGGTTCGAGCAGGTGCACACTCAAAAACAGAGAGCAGCGCTCACACTTTGAGGGAGAGAGTTACCGTGAACCAACTACATGTCGTCACCGGAGCCGGACCCGTCGGATGGACCGTCGCGCAACAGCTTGCCGCCCAGGGACATTCGGTGCGCATTCTCACTCGTTCCGGATCCGGACCCGAGCACACCTCGATCGAACGACGCCAGGTCGACATCACGACCGGAGACCTCCACGACGCATTCCGCGGCGCCACCGCCATCTACCACTGCACACACGTCGCCTACAGCGACAAAACTTGGCGCGCCCAACTACCCGACATGGAACGACGCGTCCTCGACGCGGCCGCCGGTACTGTCGTCGTCTTCCCGGAAAGCCTCTACTCCTACGGCAAGATCGACGGACCGATACGAGAGGACCTGCCGCGCAACGCAACCTACCGCAAGCTCGGAGTCCGAACCGAACTACTCGCCGCCCGTGACGCCCACTCGACACCGACGATCAGCGTCGCGGCCTCCGACTTCTACGGTCCACGGGTACGCACCGCACACATGGGCGAACGCGTTGTCCCGAACATCCTGAACCACAGAAGTATTCGAGTTCTCGCCAACGCCGACATTCCGCATTCCTTCACTTTCGTGCCGGACTTCGCCGCGGCAATGCTCGCGGCCGTCGCAGACCCCGCACTGTGGAACACATTCCTTCATGCTCCCACCGCACCCGCGGTCTCCCAGCGAGAGATGATCGAACTCCTCTCCCGCGCGGCCGGAGTCGACACACCTCGGGTCGGCACACTGCCGGCCTGGCTGATCCGCACTCTCGGCGTCGTCCCCGGGCAGATCCGCGAACTCGGTGACACGCTCTACCAATTCCAATACCCCTACCCCCTCGACAGCACCCGAAGCGAAGCGCTCCTCGGCCTCCATCCCACGCCACTCGAAGAAGGGGCAGCGAGCACTCTCGCGTGGTGGAAGTCGAGCCATGTAGCCACGGCGTCCTGACGATGCTCGGCTGAAGCACGCCCTTCACTGGGGCTAATATGCGGCAAGTGAGCGAAGAAACATTGCGGATGCGGCTGCGCACGTCGCCCGGCGTCGGCAAGCTCACCGCGATTCGCTTTGCCGGTCAGTTCGGGGACGGACTGTTCCAGGCCGCGCTCAGCGGAGCGATCCTGTTCAACCCGGAACGCGAATCCAATCCAGTGGCCATTGCCGCAGGATTCGCCGTCCTGCTGGTTCCGTATTCGGTCATCGGTCCCTTCGCGGGCGCGATGCTCGACCGATGGGATCGGCGCGCGGTGTTGCTGTGGGCCAACGTCCTACGCATGATCCTCATCGCGACCACCTCGCTTCTCTTGTGCACAGGTGGTGGCGAGACACCGCTGCTCTTGCTGGCGCTCACCACAGTCGGATTGAGCAGATTCGTACTCGCCGGAGTATCTGCGTCCCTGCCCCACGTGGTCCGCACCTCGTGGCTGGTTCCGATGAATTCACTGCTCGCGACCATCGGATCGGGATTCGCCGCTGCCGGAGCAGGCACTGCCGTCGGAATCATCGGCTTCTTAGGGGCCGGAGACTTCGGATCCGGCATCGCCGTCGGCGCAGCGGCAGTCGGGTCCATCGTCGGGACGATTGCCGCCGCTCGGTTCGCACCGCAGTCACTCGGGCCCGCCAAGGTTGCCGAACCGACCGAGCACGCCGCGCTACGGGCAATCACCGATATTGCCGCAGGCCTGGGATCCGGTGCAGCCGCAGTGTGGCGATCTCCGACAGTCACAGCGGCACTGGCAGGTATCGGTGCGCACCGCATCGTATTCGGTGCCGACACCCTGATCATGGTGCTCATTTTGCGCGAGAAAGGCTCGAGTTCTCTCCCCGGCGGCCTCGCCGGCTTCGGAATCGCCGTGGGCGCAACAGCAGCTGGAATGCTCCTGGCAGCTGTCCTGACACCGTTCGTCCTTCCACGATTCGGTCGAGTGCGGTCCATTGTCGGGGCGTTGATCCTCGCCGCAGTCGTCCAGGCAACGTTTATTGCGACCATGACCCAGACGAGCTTGCTCCTCGGCGCCTTCCTACTCGGCGTAGCCGGACAAACCGTCAAGCTCACCGGCGATGCGTCGATGCAAACCGACATCGACGACGACCATCGCGGACGCGTCTTCGCCCTGCAGGACACCGTCTTCAACATCGCCTTCGTCGTCTCGCTCGCAGCTGCCGCCGTCGCGGTGGGCGCCGGATCCACCGACCTGGCCGGAGAGGCGTCGGCACACGCCGTCGTCTATGCCGGGGTAGTGGTCTACGTGCTGGGCCTGCTCGCCGTCACCCTCAACAACCGTCGTGCTCGCCGCTTGTCGCAGTGATACCTTTCTCCAGGACCGTACGGTCTGTTCGTTTCTCTCCGGCCTTAAGGACGAAGATGCGTGCCCGATCGATCGTCGTGGGATGCGCGCTCGCACTCGCACTCGTATCGAGCAGCGTGCTGGCAGCACCGGCGAACGCGGCCCCGCCCGCCCCGGTCAACCAATGCGGAGAGACCGGCTTCGATCCCAAGGACTATCCACCGGAGTCGGTCGATCCCAACGCTCCGCCCGTGCTGCCGCCCGTACAGTCGGTGCCGGACAAGTTCGTCATCCCGGTGCCGTATCCCTCCGTCGAACTGGTCCCGGTGCCCGATCCCGAACCCGACAACACCCGAGTCGACGCGGACCCGCTGCCCGATCCGTGCATGGACCCGTGCCCCGATCTCACCGACACCACCGAAGAACCCGTCGACGCGACCGGATCTGCTCACCTCCCGTTCCCACGCATCGAGATCGATCCGCAACCGGAAACCATCCCCATTCCCATCCCCGGCCCGCTCGCAGCACCGCAGCTACCCGCACCGCCCGCCGTTGTAAATCCAGCCGAGGCGGGCCCGACATCTCCAGCCCCGAAACAGCCGCTGGTGGGCAATGTATCGGTGATCTCGCAGATGACTGGCCAAGGTTCGATCAACAGAACAGACAAGCGCTGGCAGGTCGAGGGCACCGACCTCGGCATCATGTGGGAATCGAAGCCAGGCGAGGTGGCCGTGGCCTTCGGTGACTCCTTCGGCAAGAGCTGGGAGTACGGAGTCGTCGGCGGTGACGACTGGCGCAGCAACGTCCTCAGCCACAGCACCGACACCGACCTGTCCGACGGCCTGACCCTCGACAGTATGGTGCAGGATTCCCGTTGCCACGCAGCCGAATTGCTCGACAGTCGCAAGATCAAGAACTGGGAGACGACGGTCATTCCGACGTCCGGATTCGCCGTCGGGGATCGGCAGTACATGTCGTATATGTCCATCCGGCGCTGGAGCGTCGTCCCGGGTATGTGGTGGACCAACTACGGCGGTATCGCCTACTCCGACGACAACGGCTCTACCTGGGTCAAGGATCCACATGCCCAGTGGGACAACATGTTCGGCTTCTCCAAGTTCCAGGTGTCCACCATGGTTCCCGCCGGAGACTTCGTCTACATGTTCGGTACCGTCAACGGCCGGATCGGCACGGTCGGCTTGGCCCGAGTACCGAAGGACGACGTCCTCAACAAGACCGCCTACCAATACTGGGTCGACGGTACCTGGGCGCCGGTGGACTCCAACGAGGCAACCCCAATCGCCGACGGCATCTCCGCCGAACTATCGGTCCGCTTCCACGACGGCCTGTGGCAGATGACCTACCTCGATCCGATTGCCGGCAATATCGTTCTCCGCGAAGCGGATTCACCGCAGGGAGAGTGGACCGCGCCGTCGACTCTGGTTCGGACTGCGGAGTACCCGAAAGCCTACGGTGGATTCATGCATCCGTGGTCGAAGGACGGAGAGCTGTATTTCGCAATATCGGAATGGGACAGCTACAACGTGTACTTGATGAAGGCCGACCTCAACTGACCGATTGCGTCTTCCACCACTCGAGTAGCGCGGCCTCGGCCTGCTCACGGGGGAGTGGTCCGTGATCGAGCCGCAATTCCTTGAGGAACTTCCAGGCCTTCCCGACGTCCGGTCCAGCCTCGATACCGAGCAAGTTCATGATGGCGTTGCCGTCGAGATCCGGGCGCACTCTGGCCAGATCCTCCAGTTCGGCGAGACGCGCGATCCGCTCCTCCAGATCGTCGTACGTTGCCTGCAACGCCGCCGCTCGACGCTTGTTCCTGGTGGTGCTGTCGGCGCGAACGAGCTTGTGCAGCTGAGGAAGTAGCTCTCCCGCGTCCGTGACATAACGGCGGACCGCGGAATCGGTCCACTGTCCCTTACCGTAGCCGTGGAACCGAAGATGCAGAAATACCAACTGCGAGACGTCGTCGATCATTCTCTTCGAGTACTTCAGCGCTCGCATGCGTTTGCGCACCATCTTCGACCCGACGACCTCGTGGTGGTGGAAGCTGACACCACCGGCCGGCTCGTGCTTTCGCGTGTCCGGCTTACCGATGTCGTGAAGTAGTGCAGCCCAACGTAATACCAGGTCGGGGTCACCGTCCTCGAGGTCGATGGCCTGCTGCAACACCGTCAACGAATGCCAGTACACATCTTTGTGCTGGTGGTGCTCGTCGATCTCGAGCTTCATAGCCGGCACCTCCGGCAACACGTACGCCGCGAGACCCGTCTCGCACATCACGTCGATACCGTCGATGGGGTACTCGCCGAGCAGCAACTTGTCGAGCTCCGCCTGGACGCGTTCAGCGGTGATCCGTTCGATCTGACCCGCCATGTTCGAAATGGCCTTGTGCACGCGCGGCATCAGCGTGAAGCCGAGCTGCGAGACGAACCGCGCCCCGCGCAACATCCGCAACGGGTCGTCGTTGAACGACTTCTCAGGAGTGGACGGCGTATCGAGAAGCCCCTCGAGCACTGCGTCCATCCCACCGAGCGGATCGACGAACTCCTGCAATCCGTCCGAGCCGAGCCGAACCGCCATGGCATTGACGGTGAAATCGCGTCGGATCAGGTCTTCCTCGAGGCTGGTGCCGTACTGAACCTGGGGGTTACGCGAGACCTGGTCGTACGAGTCGGTACGGAAGGTGGTGATCTCGATGAGCTGATCGTCCTTCGCAGCACTGATCGTGCCGAACGCAATGCCGGTGTCCCATTGATTGTCGGCCCAACCGGATAACAACTGCTGCACCGCCTCGGGGCGCGCGTCGGTGGTGAAGTCCAAATCGCCCGACAACCGGCCGAGGACCGCGTCTCGGACACTGCCACCGACCAAGTACAGCTCGTGCCCGTGAGCCGCGAAGCGATCGGCAAGCGGACTCAGCACACCGGACAACTCTCCGAGGGTCGACGCGGCCGCCGCCATCAGCCTTTCCCGCCGGTCGTCGCTCGCGTCGGAGTGTCGGGGTGTTGGAGACTGTTCGGCCACGTTTATAGAGCCTAGGCGAGAGGTCGTGATCATGAGTACGCCCGTCTCGGTGCGGGAGGAGAGATCGCCTCATCTTTCCAACTAGTATGGATTGGGTGTCTGCTGGCGAACGTGCGAACCGGAGCCGCCGCAACCCGCGGCGGCGAAACGCACGCGTCGACAGCGACAAGCCCAAACTCCGCACAGTGCGGGAAACTTCTGCCGGTGGCCTGGTCGTGGACGGTCTCGACGGCCCACCCGAAAAACGCTGCGCCGCTCTCATCGGACGCACCGATCGCCGAGGTCGGCTGCTGTGGTCGCTCCCGAAGGGCCATATCGAACAGGGCGAGACAGCCGAGCAGACCGCTATGCGTGAAGTTGCCGAAGAAACCGGAATCCGGGGTTCGGTCCTGGCGACGCTGGGAAGTATCGACTACTGGTTCGTCACCGAAGGTCGCCGCGTCCACAAGACCGTCCACCACTACCTACTCCGTTTCCTCGGCGGCGAACTCTCCGACGAAGACATCGAGGTCACCGAGGTAGCCTGGGTCCCGCTCAGCGAACTCCAGTCGCGGCTCGCGTATGCCGACGAACGAAAATTGGCCGCCATCGCCGATCGGCTGATCGAGGACATGCATCGACCCGACTCGCAGACACCCAGCCCTCCCAAGACACCTGGCGCTACCGCCGCCGGCAAGGAGTGATCGTGCGGCGTACCAGGGTCACTGCGGCGGCATTGACCGCATTCCTGCTTGTCCTCGCGCCGGCCGCTGCCCTGACGCCGGCGACCGCGATCGCGCAGGAGCCGTGGAACAGCGACCCGTCGACGTCGGCGGATCTCACCTACCAATCGGAGGACAGCGACCTCCCCGAGACTCGCCGGGGCACTCAGTTCCTTCAGCTCTCCATCGACACCGTCGCACCCGCCACCGTCACCACCACCAGTGAACCGTTCGTGACCGTGCGCGCCACCGTCACCAACACCGGCGACCGACGCGTCGACGACATCAGCGTCCGAATGCAGGGCGCTGATGCCGTCGACCGGCCCGAGAAGCTTCGTACGTCGCTGACCCTCGAACAGGAGCAGTTCGGGGCGGTCGGTGAGTTCCAGGACGTCGCACAGAGCCTCGAGCGGGGTGCAAGCACCCAATTCGTGGTGTCGTTACCGCTGCGAAGCACTCAGGGGCCGTCGCTGGGCATCGATACACCAGGGGTCTACCCACTTCTTCTCAACGTCAACGGCACACCCGAGTACGGCGGCACCGCGAGACTCGACGACGCCCGCTTCCTGCTGCCCGTAGCCGGAGTCCCGCGTGACCCGACCGCGTCAGACCCGACGGCCCCCGACGCCGTCGCGGTCCCACCGAGCACATCGAGCCCGATAGCAACGACAGTGATGTGGCCGCTGGCGGACAAGCCCCGACTCGCTGCCGGGATACCAGGATCGCTCGAGGACAAGGTCAGACTCGTCGACGACGAGCTCGCCGAAGAACTCGCGACGGGTGGTCGGCTGGACAAGCTACTTGCAGCCGTCGAGTACGCCACGAGCGACCAACTCGATCCGGAGAACCGCCTCGCCGACAGCATGTGCCTGGCCATCGATCCCGACCTCCTGGTCACCGTCGCCAATATGGCTCGGGGCTATCTGGTGGTCGACGATCCGGCCGATCCACGTGGCGCGGCCCGCGACGGGACCGGAAGAGACGCTGCCGCGACTTGGCTTTCCCGGCTCGAGCCACTGGCCGATTCGATGTGCGTCACCACCGTTCCGTTCGCACAGGTCGATCTCGACGCACTCGGCAATGTCGGCGACGCATCACTGGTATCGAGTGCGCTCGACTCTCCGTCGACCATCGTCGACTCGATCCTCGGAGTGACATCGGTCCCCGACGTCGTCTGGAATTCTTCCGGCCAGCTCGGCGCCCGCGCCGCGGCAACGGTACGTTCCGTCGGGCCGCGAACTGCCCTGGTCGCCGACAACAGCGTGGCCCCCGCAGCGGCAGGCGGAGTTGCGCTGGTCACCGGCGGAAGTAGCGTCGACGGCGAGTTGAAGGCCGCCGTATTCGACGCAGCCACCGCCACCGCACTGGCAGCTGTCGGCTCCGAGCCGTCGACCCCTGACTTCACTCCGGAAGATCAACGTTTCGACCTCGAGGAGGACTCGAGAACCGCCCGTCTGCAGGACGCCGTCGGAGCCGTCGTCTACCACGCTCTCACTCCGCCGAACGGCACCCCACGGAACTTGACGATTGCACCACCGCAGAACTGGAGCGCCGACGGTGACGAGCCCGCCGCGATTCTGTCGTCGATCTCCTCGATGCTGCGCTCCGGGCTCGCTTCACCGCGTCCGTTCACCGAACTACTGGCCGAGCCACCTACCGGGATGCCCGTCGAAGCCAGAACGGTGCAGCAGGCCGGCAGGGACACCAACACCGAGGATCGTGTCCGCGTCCAGAGTGGCCGGATCGAATCTTTGGCCGGATCCCTGATCGACGACCCTCAACTGCCGTTGACACCCCGGCTGTACACGGCGCCGCTGAAAGAGGACCTGCTGCGCACGCTCACCTCAGCAGGTAAGGACACCGACCCCGCCGATGCAGCCGAGATGGCGAATATCCGAACAAGCAGTTCCGAGGAAGGCGTCGACGCACTGTTCGACGCGGTGACGGTCCTCGCCCCAGGCGGGGTCTACACGTTGGCGTCGGAGCAGAGTCCCCTGCTTCTGGTCGCACAGAACGATCTGCCGGTAGGCATCAACGTGCGGTTGGATGTCGATGCGCCTCCCGAGATGCGCATCACCGACGTCGGCGCTACCGCGCTTCCACCTCGCGGTAGCCGTACGATCACCGTTCCGGCAGAGGTAGACGACAGCCGCAACCTGTCCGTCGACTTTTCGCTGACCACCCTCGACGGGCAGCAATTGGGCGAAGCGTCGACGGTGTCCGTACGGTCGAATGCGTACGGACAAGCGCTGGCCATCATTACCGTCTGCGCAGGTGTTCTTTTGCTACTGCTTGCCGGACGCCGACTGTGGCACAGGTTCAGGGATCAACCAGACCCGGCCGACGAAGGGTACGAACGACCATGACCGGGAACATCCCGTACGAGGGGGACGTCCCACGCACGCGGCTGCCCGCAGCGCAGGTCTTCCGACGAACGCTGGAGCCGTCTGCGGCACCCTGGGAACGCGAGCCTGCTCCCCGTGATCCGTACCGGGAGATGCGGAGCTATCCAGCGCCGCCGTCCCCGGATGGTGGCCCTGCCCCGGACAATTCCGTCACGCAGTTGATTCCTCGGTTCCGCGACGAGGACTACCCACCTGTCGTAGAGCCGGCGCGCACTCCCGGTCCGGCCGAGCCGTCGGCCCCCAAAAAGCAACAGAGTTCCCTGCTGGCCGCGACGGGGTCCATCGCGATCGCCACGCTCGTCAGCCGCATCACCGGGTTCTTCAAGCAGATCGTCATGCTGGGGATTCTCGGCGGCGCGATCGCGAGTTCGTTCACCTCGGCGACGATCCTCCCGAACATGATCTCCGAACTGGTTCTCGGTGCCGTGCTCAGCGCCATCGTCGTTCCGGTCCTGGTCCGCGCAGAGATGGAGGATGCCGACGGCGGAGCGTCGTTCGTTCGACGGCTTTTCACCATCGCATTCTCGATGCTGGCTATCGTCGCGCTGATCGCCACCATCAGTGCCCCCCTGCTCAGCCGCATGTTGATCGACGAAAATGCCAAGGTCAGCAGTGATCTGACTACCGCGCTGTCGTACCTGCTGTTGCCCGCCATCCTGTTCTACGGACTCTCGGGCCTGCTGACCGCCATCCTGAACACCCGCCAAAATTTCCGACCCGGCGCATGGGCGCCGGTCTGGAACAACCTGGTAGTGCTGGGGATCTTCTCCCTCTACTTCTTCGTGCCGGGCGAGATCTCCCTCGATCCGGTGCAGATCAGTGACCCACACGTCCTCATCCTCGGGCTCGGTGTCACCGCCGGTGTGATCACGCAGGTCGTAGCGCTGATCCCGGCACTACGTCGAGAAAAGGTCGACCTTCGACCGCTGTGGGGAATCGACGCCCGGCTCAAGACCTTCGGCGGTATGGCTGCCGCGATCATCCTCTACGTCGTCATCAGCCAGGCGGGGCTCGTTTTCGCCACCAGGATTTCCGCCGGAGCAGACGCCGCAGGCCCGGCGATCTACTCCCAGGCCTGGATCCTGCTTCAACTTCCGTACGGCATCCTCGGCGTCACCGTTCTTACCGCCATCATGCCGCGGCTCAGTCGTAACGCAGCCGACGGAGACACTCCGGCCGTCGTGGACGACCTGTCGGTGGCTACCCGGTTGACACTGGTCGCGTTGGTGCCGATCGTAGTGTTCTTGACCTTCGCCGGTCCGTGGGTCGGCGAGGCACTGTTCGGCTTCGGGAACTTCGCCGACGATGCGAGTCGGCTCGGCGAAGCCGTCAGCTGGTCGGCGTTCACGCTGATCCCGTATGCCCTCGTCCTGATACATCTGCGCGTGTTCTACGCCAGGGAACAGGCATGGACTCCTACCTGGATCATCCTCGGAATCACGGGCGTGAAGATCGCGCTGTCGGCCTTGGCGCCGATGCTGGCCAGCAACGACGAGCAGGTGGTGCTGATCCTCGGCGTCGCCAACGGACTCGGATTCGTGGTCGGTGCATGCATCGGTGGCTTCCTGCTCCATCGCAGTCTCGGCAACCTGCGAATGATCAATATCGGCAAAACCATCTGGATGGTCCTGCTCGCATCGGCCGCAGGTGGCACCGCCATGCTGGCCATTGACCGGATCGCCGATCTCGGCAACGTCACCGACGCACTGGGAGCCGTCGGTGCAATGCTCCGAGTTGGCATCTGCGCCGTTCTGATGCTGTCGATAACCTTCGGGATCCTCTGGTTCGGCCGGATTCCCGAGGTTCTGGCAGTGACCGTCGCCGTCAGCAAACTGGTTCGACGTTTCCGTGGGAAGTCGATCGAGACCCCCGATCCGACGCGAACGGCCGACCTCGATGCGACCGAACACACAGCGGTCGTCGGCTCGGGGCGTGCATGGGAGAATTCTCCCCAACCACTCCCGTACGCTGGACCGCGGCAGACCGGGACCCCGTACACCTCGGGTCAGCCGGCGGCACCAGAGCCGCTGCGACATGCAACGGGACGATATGTAGGGCAACTCGGGGCAGAGACGCGTGAAGGAGTGAGAGTGACCGACGACGATATGGCTGGGGGGCCGGCCGAGTCCGCAGTGAACGGCACCCAGCGAAATGCCGGCGGTGTCGAGGTGGACGATCGCGCCAAAAACGCGTCGGGCAAGCTCGAACCATCCAAGGCCACCACGCCTACCAAGATGCCCTCACCGTTCAAGAAGTCGTCACCGACCGAGGAAGCGGAACCTTCCACAGAAGTCGAAGCAACCGAAGCCACGACGTCGGAAGCGTCTGCAGAGAAGAAGATCGAACCGGCCAAGGCCGACTCCGAGGAAACCTCGACGGTCGGCAAGGTCGATTCCGACGCCAAGAACACCACCGCCGCGGTGAAGTCGAGCCGTGGCGTCGCCCACGACACCGCTCCCGCTCCAGTCGGATCACCAGCGTTGCCACCCGTCGGACCGGGTTCCGAACCTGCACGGTCTCTGCGCGGCCCCAAGCTCATCCCAGGTGCGTCTGTTGCAGGCGGTCGCTACCGTCTGCTCACCCCGCACGGTGGATCACGTGGCCTCAAGTTCTGGCAGGCCCACGACGTCAAGTTGGATCGCGAAGTAGCGTTGACGTTCGTCGACGCCGACCAGCAAGCTTCCTCTCTCTCACCCGACCGTCCCGAGGGACCCCAGGCAATACTGTCCCGCACCCTAAGACTGGGGAGGATCAACTCCCCAGGTCTTGCGCGCGTTCTCGACGTCGTCCGGGGCAGCTCCGGCGGCATCGTCGTCGCCGAATGGACCCCGGGCCGATCGCTACGTGAAATGGCCGACACCGTTCCATCGCCGACCGGCGCGGCCCGGGCCATCAAGGCCCTCGCTGCCGCCGCCGAAGCAGCACATCGAAGCGGCGGAGCACTGTCGATCGACCATCCGGACCGCGTCCGGATCAGCACCAGCGGAAACGCAGTTCTCGCATTCCCGGCGACGTTGGCCGATGCAGACCCAGGTTCCGATGTTCGCGGTCTCGGCGCGATGCTGTACGCCCTGATCACTGCGCGTTGGCCTCTCGCCGACGCTATCGGAAAGACTCCCGGTTCGGATTCGGATTCATCGCCACGGGCGGTAGGCGGCATGCGTCCTGCGGACCGTGACGAGAGCGGCAATGCCATCGAGCCGCGTCGTATCCGACCCGACGTGCCCTTCGAGATCTCGGCAGTCGCCGTCCGTGCACTCGAGCAGAACAGTGGGATTCGTACGGCTGCGACCGTCCAGCACGTGCTGGATCAGGCTGCAGTCATCAACGACAAGACCGATCTGATGCCTGCACTGCGCCTCGGTCAGCGTGCACCGGGTGCCTCCGGCCACTCGCTGGCCGACCCCGCGGAAATAGCCGCTCAACAACTGCGGTCGAAGCGCACCAACATCGCGCTTGTCGTATTGGGCGCATTGACCGTCATCGTCCTCGGTTTCGCGGGTTACTGGCTCTTCACATTCCTCGCAGGTGACAGCTCCGACGAGCCGCTGACGCAGCAGGACTTCGGCCTCACCACCAGCGCGACCGCCCCTGCCAACCCTGGTGCCGAAGACGTAGCGCCGCCGGCGGCAGCTGCTCCGACGGCGATCGACTCGGTCGAGGTGTTCTCACCTCAGGGCAGTGCCGACAACGCCGGTTCAGCAGGCAATGCCATCGACGGCAACCCCAGCTCCACGTGGACCACGGACGCGTACTTCCAGCCCTTCCCATCACTCAAGGAAGGCGTAGGACTACTCGCGACCCTGCCGTCTTCGCAGGTCCTCACCAGTGCCTTCGTCAACTCGCCCTCTCCGGGTACCGTTGTCGAAATCCGTTCCGCCCCAAGCGATTCTGCAAGCCTCAGCGACACCACCGTCATCGGGCAGGCGACGCTCGGGAACGGCGTCACCGACATTCCACTGACCGTTTCCGAGCCCACGACGCATGTTCTGCTGTGGATCACCGGACTCGGGAACGACGATGGCCGCAACCAATCGACGATCGCGGATTTCGGCTTCACCGCGCAGCCCTGACGACTACTCCTGATTCACCCGCCGCCGACCTGCGAACACCTCGGTTCGGGGGACGTTTCGTACTCGACGGTCTCTATGCCTTAGGCTCTCCGACAATGCGGTAATACGGGGGGAGCCGTTTTCGTATGGGGGATTTACATAGGGACTGGACTGTCGGGGGTCTGCTCGGCGGACGCTCCGACGTCGAATTGTTGAGTGCGCACGTTGCCGGGGAGGCCGATGCGTTCACCTTGCTGGTACACCGACACCACGAGCACCTTTGGATGACCGCACGCCGAACCAGCTATACCAACGAGGACGCTGCCGACGCACTGCAAGAAGCACTCCTGTCAGCCCACCGCACCGCCGCCACCTTCCGGGCCGATGCTGCTGTTCGCAGTTGGCTACACAAGATCGTTGTCAACGCGTGCCTCGACCGCATTCGACGTAACCGTTCGAGACCGACCGTGTCGCTTACCAACGAGGACGACATCGAACCGGTCGACGGTCGGGATCAGATGTCTGCCGTCGAGACCTCCATGGAGGTCCACAGGGCTCTCATGTCGTTGCCACCCGAACAACGATCCGCCGTCGTGGCGGTGGACATGGAGGGTTACTCGGTTGCAGATGCTGCCCGCATGCTCGGTGTACCCACCGGCACGATCAAGAGCCGATGTGCCCGTGGACGGTTGAAACTAGTAATACAACTCGAGTATTTGCGGTACGAAGGGAACCGTTAGCGGATCCGGCGCGTCTTACCATGTGTAGGCACGATTGCCCCGTAAACAAGACGGGCCGTGGGTAGAGCTTGCGCTGGGAGGAGACCGAAGTGGCATCGCACGGAACCGAGCCTCTACCCGTCGCTCCGTACTCAGCCGACCTGTTGGCGGATCTCCATGCAGGAGTACTCGACGAGTCGGTCAGTGAGAAGCTCTGGCCCCTCGTTCGAAAAGATCCGAGAGCGATGGAGGTCATCTCCGCTCTCGACGCGCTTTCTGCCCGTCTCGGTTCACTCGGAAGCGATTTCCACTCCGGTGAGCCGATGCCCCCGGACGTGGCCGAGAGGATCGATTGCGCGCTGATGACCGAGCAGGAAACATCCTTCGGCGACCGACCCGGTCGATACACACACCGGTGGACCTATACGGGTATCGGTATCGCAGCCGCAGCCGCCATCGTCGCTTCGCTTTCCGCCTTGCTGTTCGCCCGCCCGAGTGGGCCGACCGACCCCGACACGGTAGCCGCACCGGCATATCCGCCCAGCCTGGTTCTCGATTCGAGCGCCTTGAATTCCACCGATGTCCGCGACCTCCTCGGCCGACAGGATCCAACCGAACTGAAGGACGCCGGTAATCTTCCAGAGTGTCTGGCGGCCAACGGTTTCGACCCTCAGGCCATTCTGCTCGCAGCCACTCCGGTACAGGTCGACGGACAATCGGCAACACTGCTCGTCGTGCCGCGTTTTCCGATGGACGGCATGACCGTACTCGTGGTGGGCGCGGATTGCGGGGACGGCAACCCGCAGACGCTGGTCCGTCGCGATCTGAACTGATCTTGCACGCGCAGGAGAACTACCGGGGAACAACACCCTTTACGCTGGTGTTGACATGACCGGCGGGCGTACAAGAACTATGCCCCTCGACTTTTGTTTCAACGCAATCGGTAGACAGCACATTCGATCGGAAGGTCCGCATGACAACCCCACAGGTTCACGATCTCATCATCGTCGGCTCGGGACCGGCCGGGTACACCGCCGGTGTATACGCAGCCAGGGCTGAACTCCAGCCGATTCTGTTCGAGGGAACTCAGTTCGGTGGCGCTTTGATGACCACCACGGACGTCGAGAACTTTCCAGGTTTCCGCGAAGGCATCATGGGACCAGACCTGATGGAGCAGATGCGCGAGCAGGCCAAGCGGTTCGGCGCGGACATTCGTACCGAAGACGTGGAAGAGATGGATCTCAGCGGCGAGATCAAAACCGTATCCGCCGGCGGCGAGACCTATCAGGCACGCGCGGTCATTCTGGCGATGGGCGCGGCTGCGCGATACCTCGGCATACCGGGTGAAGAAAAGCTGCTCGGACGCGGTGTCAGCGCCTGTGCCACCTGTGATGGATTCTTCTTCCGCGATCAGGACATTGCCGTCATCGGTGGCGGGGACTCGGCTATGGAAGAGGCGACCTTCCTCACTCGCTTCGCACGCAGCGTCACCATCGTCCATCGACGCAGCGAATTTCGTGCGTCGCGCATCATGCTCGAGCGCGCAAAGGCCAACGAAAAGATTCGCTTCCTCACCGACACCAACGTTCTCGAAGTCCTGGGCGACACCTCTGTCACCGGGGTGGCACTCGAAAACGCGATCACCGGAGAGAAGACCACGCTCGAGGTGACGGGAATGTTCGTCGCTATCGGTCATGATCCGCGCAACGAGCTGATCAAGGGCCAGGTCGACCTCGACGAAGCAGGCTACGTCAAGGTCGCCTCGCCATCCTCGACTACGTCACTACCCGGAGTGTTCGCCGCCGGCGACCTGGTCGATCACGTCTACCAGCAGGCAATCACCGCGGCCGGAACCGGCTGCACTGCCTCCATCGACGCCGAGCGCTGGCTAGCCGAGCAGGGCGATATTTCCTCCAACACGCTCGAGCACGCCGATCAGCCGGTAGACGTCGTCAACGCCTGAATTTCGTTACCGAACTACTACACAACCAGGAGAAATACATGTCCGACGACAAGAAGACCGTCACCATCACGGATGCGTCGTTCGTCGACGACGTGCTCAGCAGCGAGAAGCCCGTTCTCGTCGACTTCTGGGCCACATGGTGCGGGCCTTGCAAGATGGTCGCCCCAGTACTCGAGGAGATCGCGGCCGAACACTCGGACAAGCTGACGATCGCGAAGCTCGACATCGACGCGAACCCGCAGGCAGCTCGTGACTTCAAGGTCATGTCGATTCCAACCCTGATCCTCTTCCAGGGCGGCAAGCCGATCAAGCAAATCGTCGGCGCCAAGGGTAAGGCAGCACTTCTCAAGGACCTCGAAGCGGTCCTGTGATCAGGCAGACACCGGCTGAGCAGTAACCGTCAACACCTCCGCGATCCTCGGCCCTACCTGGCGGATTGGGGCTTGACGGTCACTTTCTGCGACAATTGATCGATGTGCCGACAAGCTCGGCACATCGACTTTTGCATAGGCCCAGTCCCGGAATCGGAACTCCTGGTTCCGGCGATGCGGATACAGTCGTTGCAGCAATCAATCTCGAGATCGGAAGGTCAACTGTATGCACCGACTCAGTCACGGCGATTCTGGACCCGCCGTCGCGGAGGTTCGGAGCACGCTTGTCTCCCTCGGATTTCTGGTGGAGGAAACAGATCGATCCTCTCCGAACGATCCGACGCACTGGACTCCACCCGCATCCGACTTCGATGAATCCCTGGGTGGCGCCGTTCGCGCCTTTCAGCAATATCGAGGCCTGCTGGTCGACGGTGTCGTAGGACCAGCCACCTACCGATCTCTGAAGGAAGCGTCGTACCGGCTCGGAGCTCGGACTCTCATCTATCAGCTCTCGGCTCCTCTGTACGGAGACGATATTGCGACCCTCCAGACTCGACTGCAGGATTTGGGTTTCTACAGCGAGCGTGTCGACGGATACTTCGGGCCTAAAACTCACGAAGGGCTCTCCTCTTTCCAACGGGAAATCGGTCTGTCCCCGGATGGCATTTGCGGTCCTGCAACGCTACGTTCGCTCGAACTACTCGGAACGCGTGTCACCGGCGGATCACCACACGCCATCAGTGAACAAGAACTCGTCCGAGCGGCCGGCCCACAATTGACTGGCAAGCGCATCGTGATCGACCCCGATCTCGGCGGTGCCGATACAGGGCGCATAGTCCAGGGTATGTTCGGCCGAATATCCGAAGCAGAAATTCTTTGGGATGTTGCCAGTCGCCTCGAGGGTCGAATGGCCGCCACCGGGATGGAGACGTTTCTGTCCCGTGCACGTGGAACCAATCCAAGTGTTGCCGAGCGTGCCGAGACGTCCAATGGCTTCAACGCGGACCTGATGATTTCACTTCGCTGTGCCTCGAGCACGAGTCCAGCGGCGAACGGAGTGGCAAGTTTCCATTTCGGCAACTCACACGGTTCGGCGTCATTGATCGGCCAGATCCTCACCGGCTACATACAGCGCGAAATCGTCGCCCGTACTCCGCTACTCGATTGCCGCAGCCATGGGCGAACTTGGGATCTGTTGCGGCTTACCAACATGCCGACGGTGCAAGTCGACATGGGTTATCTGACAAACACTTCCGACGTCGATGTTCTCAGTGATCCCCGATCCCGGGATATCATTGCCGAGGCAATTCTCATCTCGGTGAAGCGCCTGTACTTGTTGGGTCAAGACGATCAGCCCACCGGAACATTCACCTTCGCTGAGCTCCTCGCCGAGGAGCTCGCTGCCGCAGATCGGAGCTGACGGAGGTCGCGCTCAGCGACCTCCGCTCATCTGACTCCGACGGTTTCCTTGTGCTCGATCTCGACCGCGGTCAAACTGGCCGCAATAAGCAATCTCTCGAGGGCCGACTCGACGTCTTCCTTCCATCCATGATCGCGGTGCAATTCGAGTCGAAGTCGCGGGTATCGATGATGTGGTGCAACCACTTCGAATCCGGCCTGCTCCAAGAAGTCCGCGTCGATCATGCATTCCGTGTCCGAACACGTCAACGACATCGTTGCCCGCGGACCGATCACCTCGTCCTCCGCGGTTCGACGAATCCCGAATGCCTCGAGCGCACGGACGCCACGATTGACGAGATCGGCGACTACCGCCTGAATCAACGAAGCCGAGTGTCCCTCCCGATCGACATCCGATTCGATTCTCAACGTTGTCAGCAACACGGCATCGGCACTGACAGGTGACGTCGGAAAAGTGGTGGACCGAGGTACGGCGCCGGGGGGCGCATACAACGCGCATCCCACGGTCTCCGATCCGACCGACAGCATCTGTCCGCAGGATCCCCACTCGAGCATGACCATCGAAAGCCACGCCTCGTTCTCGAACTCCAAATCGAGTGACTCACCGTCGGCTCGGGTCCTAGCTGGATCGAGCACCCAGAAACGACACCGCCGCGTGTGCTTCGGTAGTTGATCGAAGGAGTCCAATGTGACTCCAGTGACGAGCGTCGACACTGCTACCTCAGCCTCCATGCACCGAATTTTGTCGTTCGACCGCGATGATGCACCAGTGCGCGCGTCAAAAGTGAGCGATCGTCACAACCTTGATCCTCCCGAAAGCAGGATAAGCGAATAGTGCTGTGTAGCAACATTATTCGGGTCCTTCCGACGCTCGATAGGGAACTTACGTCACAGTGACATAACTGCCGCGGGTGTTTGTACCTGGAATTTCGGCGCTACTTTTTCTTCTGACTTTCCATCATCTCGACGATCCTTTCGAGGTCGTCGACCGAGCCGAATTCGACGACGATTTTACCTTTTCGCTTACCCAAGCTCACTGTCACACGGGTATCGAAGGAATCCGAGAGCCTGTTAGCGACGTCCTGAAGGCCCGGCATTTGAATCGGCTTGCGTCGAGGAGCGGGATTCGGACTGATGTTGTCGTTACGATTCGCCAACGTAACTGCTTCTTCTGTTGCACGAACCGACAGGCCCTCCGCAATAATTCGCGCAGCCAAAGACTCCTGCGCATCCGAACCTGCATCCAACGACAGGAGAGCGCGCGCGTGTCCGGCGGATAACACGCCGGCCGCAACTCGTCGCTGAACGGGAATCGGCAGCTTCAACAGTCGAATCATGTTGGTCACAACAGGACGCGAGCGACCAATTTTCGCCGCTAACTCTTCATGGGTGACATCGAATTCCTCGAGCAACTGCTGATATGCGGCGGCCTCCTCGAGGGGATTGAGCTGAACTCGATGGATATTCTCGAGCAACGCATCACGCAACATCGCGTCATCGTTGGTTTCACGAACGATGGCAGGAATCGACTCGAGGCCCGCTTCTTGACTCGCGCGCCAGCGGCGTTCGCCCATCACCAGTTCGTATCGACCATCGGCAATCGGTCGCACGACGATAGGCTGCATCAGCCCGAATTCGCGGATCGAGTGGACGAGTTCGGTCAAAGCTTCCTCGTCGAACACCGACCGCGGCTGCTTGGCGTTGGGTTGAATCAGCTTCGGATCGATCTCCCGGTATAGCGCGCCGGTGGGGGAGAGGTCCTCTTCACTACTGCGAACGGGTGGCGTCGGAGTCGGTGCTGATGCCTCACGCGCTGCCTTTTCCGCCGCGTTCCGGCTGATCTTTCCGTCCGCCGCAGTACCGATCACTACATCCGCGGCGGCACTCCCGAGCCGAGGACCTGCCTCGGGCCCTGTGGGGATGAGAGCAGCTAGACCGCGTCCCAGTCCACCCTTGCGTGCTTGACCCATATCCCTATTGCTCCTGAGTTCCATCGGTCGTCGCAAAGGACGACCGTGCTGCGAGTTCACGACCAGCATCCAAATAGCTCATCGCACCACGGGAACCTGGGTCGTAATCCAAGACCGTCATTCCGTAACCGGGTGCCTCCGAGACCTTGACGCTGCGCGGAATCACCGCACGCAGCACTGCGTCGCCGAAGTGCTTTCGTACTTCCTCCGCAACCTGGTCCGCGAGCTTTGTTCTGCCGTCGTACATCGTGAGGATGACGGTCGAAACGTGCAGTTGGGGATTGAGATGGGCCTGCACCAGTTCTATGTTTCGCAGGAGCTGGCCTACGCCCTCGAGGGCGTAGTACTCGCACTGAATCGGGATCAGAACCTCGGTTGCGGCAACCATGGCATTGACCGTGAGCAGTCCGAGCGACGGAGGGCAATCGATCAACACGAAGTCTGCGTCGATGTCCGCGAGATCCATCAGCGCTGTCTTCAGGCGTCCTTCGCGGGCGACCATGGACACCAGTTCGATCTCGGCGCCAGCAAGGTCGATCGTGGCCGGAATGCAGAACAGACGCTCGCTATGTGGACTCTGCTGGATCGCCTCTCGGGCGGTCACTTCGCCTATGAGCACCTCGTAGCTCGAGGGCACACCCGAGTGATGCTCGACACCCAAAGCGGTGCTGGCGTTGCCTTGAGGGTCCAGATCGACTACCAGGACGGTGAGGCCCTGGAGTGCCAAAGCAGCCGCGAGGTTCACGGCTGTCGTCGTTTTTCCGACCCCACCCTTCTGATTTGCGATCGTCAGCATTCGGCGATGCGCAAGCTTCGGCAAGGTCACGCTTTTGGGATGTAGAACCTGGCTTGCCCGCTGCGCGGCAGCACCAATCGGGGTGTCATTGGCGGAGATGCCGCTGAATGCGTCGAACCCAGATCCACCCCTCGGCTTGGAGGCCGGTTGTCCATCGTTATTCGCGGTACTTGTTTCACGTGAAACAGCGGGATCAAATCCACCCGACATAGGTGCTCCTTATTGCGGAACTGGTTTGTTGCTTACGAACGAGCAGGAATGAAGTGAGTGCACATCATGTGCGGAGGGAACGCCGAGGGGCTCTCTCGGCTCGAATTACAATCGTCGGTGTCGGCAATATGTCGACTCCACACTTCACAACCTCTAGCTTGCCAGCACCCATGCGAGTAAGGGAAGCCCGATCGCGTTCTATCTCTTCTTCGGCGCTCGTTCCCTTCAACGCAAGCATCCGACCACGCTCGTGAATGAGCGGCAGCGACCATTTAGCGAGCTTCTCCAGAGGGGCAACAGCTCTCGAGGTGACGACGTCAGCTCCTCCGGCCTCTTTCTTCACTCCGGGCTGTTCTGCGCGTCCTCGCACCACAAGAACGTTCAGCTCGTGCTTCTCGATGAACTCGGCCAAGTACACAGTTCGACGAAGAAGTGGCTCGATGAGAGTGATATGCAGATCCGGGCGAGCAATCGCCAGAGGTATTCCCGGCAATCCAGCTCCGCTCCCGACATCCACGACGCGCTCACCCTCGTCGATCAACTCACCGACAACCGCGCAATTGAGCAAGTGTCGCTCCCACAACCGAGGAACCTCGCGCGGACCTATCAGCCCACGCTCAACTCCCGCAGTTGCAAGGGATTCGTAGTATTGCTGAGCCAAATTCAGGCGCGGACCAAACACGCGTTCTGCGGTTGCCATCAACTGATCGTCATCCAACGTTTCTGGTTCCACGTGAAACATTGTCTCGCTTCCGAGCACTGTTCGCCAAACCATCGGTGCATTCCGTAGCCGTGTCGCGTCACTGCTCCTCGTCTTGCCCAAGAAAACCCCGACTGGAGCCGGACACCCGGAGTTTCACGTGAAACCGCCGTGCACTCAGATTCGTGGTGCGGCCGTCATCATTGAGCCGAAGTGAGGTACGAAACGGTCGCTCCTCGTAGTTACCTCTGGCGAATCGAGCACGGCAACATCGGGCGACGCACAGAGAGGAATCGCGCAAGCATGGAGGGGAATTGGCGACAATCCCTCTTCACTCCAAATCTTGTCGAAGCCTGTAAATACTTCTCGTAGGCCTCATCCGACCCGCCCTGGGCCACTCGTCTTGTCACCCTGTCGGACATCAAGAACATTTTGTCCGACCCCTCCCTTCGACAGCAGGAAGGTTCCACGTGAAACTGATGTGGCGTTCGTACCTCTCAGTTCAACCTCGTCTCACAAATCTAAAGACAAGTCAGGCTTCCGATCGAAGAAGTGGGTAGGGGAGCACACTCAGTTCGGAGTTCGCCCGAGGTATCGGGCCGCAGACAAAACTCCAAGCAACAGCTCATAAATCTGCCAGGTCCAGGAAGCCCTTTGAGACAGAACGCTCCGGAATAGAGCGGCTCGGCTCGAGCGGCTCGCAGGTGTTGGAGTCGGTGCGACTCGGATTGGGACCCGCTCGGCCAATTTACTTTCAGTGTGGGTATTCGCACCTCCTGCAGTGGGTTCGAATGCCGACAAGCAAAGCATTTGAACCGAGAGGGAATCACCGAAGTCATCCACGATCAACTGCACATAGTCACCCACGCCGAAGTACTCGGGCCGACCGAACCATGCGATCGATTCATTGGGGCGACTTCGTGCAATCGCCCAGAGCTGAGCAACTCATCCGTCGCCGTCAAGGCCCCGCTCCTGCACTTCGCGGACGACACGTGTGCAGCCAAATGACGGCCGGCTGTTGCGCAGTATTCGGATATGGCATCCCTCTCGATAAAGCTTCTCTCAACTGTCGGACCACGCCATACACGCGGCAGTTTGCGAAATCCTCACGAGACGGGATGGGGGAAATACTTCTGACGAAGGCGCACCTCGTCAACACTCGCGGAGCGGGACCGAACCAAAATTCGCGCAACCTGTCGGCGGCTACTCAGGCGAGGGGCAATCCATCGTCCGGTGCAGGCAACCGGTCACGACTCGGGAGTGGCGACGCCCGATCATCGCGGGTCACCGCGCCCGCAACACGATCGATCCGAGCTCATCCCCTCGAGCGACGCTTCCACCCTCGAGCAGCAGCTCCCAACCCGAGCCCCGCTTCCACCCTCGAGCCGAGCCGCCCTCTCGACCTGCTCCCAACCCGAAGCTGCCTTCGAGGGTCGGGTAACACGGACAGCCCCGATGATTCCGCGCTGAGCCCCGGGCCCACCAAAGCCCCCGTCAAAGATCCCGTCACCGCCGACCATCGTCGAGCGCTGACCCACAGTTTGATCTCCACCCACATACTCTCGAACACCTAATCAGTTCCCGACGGACCCAGCGGCGCACTGACGTTGCCAGACGACAACGTCCCAGTTGCCACATAAGCCAGCACGCCGGTCCCACCAACTTCCATTCCCTCGTCGCTCGAGCGGAATTTGTCAAGGTGGATGAGTCCAGTGGGTGTTACGCCGCTATCGAATCGTGCTCTTGATCGGTGTCAGTTGTTTCTGCTGGTTTGTTGATCCACGCGGTGTCGGGGAGGTCGAGGATTTTCGGTGCGGCAGTGCTGCCGAAGCGATGCGGATGTGCAGCGCGGGCGGCGTCGAGAACGAGACGGCGTTCGGCTGCCTTGCGTGCAGCCAAGCCGTAGTGAACATCGGCGGGAGTGTGCAGTCCGATACCGGTGTGGCGATGTTCGTGGTTGTACCAATCGGTGAAGATATCCATGAATGCTCTTGCCTCGCTCAGTGATCGGAACCGATCCGGGAAGCCGGGGCCGTACTTCAAAGTTTTGAACAACGACTCCGAGTACGGATTGTCGTTCGATACCCGAGGCCTGGAGTGGCTTCGGGTGACCTCGAGATCCGCGAGGAGTGTCGCGACGGTTTTACTGGTCATCGAGGTACCACGATCGGCATGCACGACGTGCGGGACACCATGAATCGAAAAGATCTGTTCCATCAATTCCTTTGCCAGCACACCGGATTCATGATTATGAACATGCACTCCGACGATGTAGCGGGAGTAGATGTCGATCATCACGTACGCATCGAAGTACTGCCCCTTCACTGGGCCGGCGAGTTTAGTGATATCCCAGGAGTACACCTGCCGCGGCGCGGTCGCCACCAGCTCCGGACATGCCCTGGCCGGGTTCCGAGCGAGTCGCCGTCGATCGCTGACCTGTCTGTTCTCGCGCAACACTCGATACATCGTCGACACCGAACACAGGTAGATGCCCTCGTCGAGGAGTTGGGCGTAGATCTGTAGCGGTGCGAGGTCGACGAACCGTTCGCAGTTGAGGACGCCGAGGATGCGTCGCCGTTCGCTGGTGGTGACTTTGTTGACCGGCTCCGCCGCTGGTTCCTGCGGCACCGGCGGTGTCGGTGCTGTAGCTGCGACACTTCGACGTGTCGCCGTCGATCGGTGCAAACCGGTGAGAACGCTGCCCTCGCGGGAGCTAATTCCGATGCCGGTCAGTGTGGTGTACGCAGTGGTCATCGCTTGTTGTTCTTCTCGCCGAAATCCGCGCTCTCGGAGAGAGATTCCAAGAGCGCGTGTGCTTTTCCCATGATATCCAGTGCAGCTTCGGTGGTGTTCAGGCGCTTGTTCGCGCGGTTCAACTCACGGGTGAGGCGGGCGATCTCGGCTTGCTCGGCGGTGAGCTTGCCGACCTTCTCGCCGGGCTTTTTGCCGACGAGAACACCGGCGTCGCGGTGTTTGCGCCATTCGCTGATCAACGACGAATACAGTCCCTCGCGGCGTAGGTATGCCCCGCCGTCACCGCTCTCGCAGGCTTGCTCGTAAGCACGCACGTGCTCGATTTTCTCCGCCGCGGTGAACGCGCGTCGCCGTCGTGGACCGTCTGCTCTCGGATGCGCTGAATCCATGCGTTCATTGTCGCCGCTGACCGGCGTCTTGGTGGTGATGGCCATGGTGTGTGTCGATCCGTATCTCGCCCTGCATCAGGCCGGGTTGCTATGAACCACTGGACTCACCTCACCCTGGCACGCAGGGGAGGGCCGACCGGAAGCGACACAATATGAGGACCTCCCGACAGCCATGCCACGCCCAACGCATGACGATCTCGCGATGCGCACCTTCGACAGGTGAGTGACGACATACAGACAAGGCACGTTCTACCTACAGTGCGCTAGGCCCTCGCACCCATAGCACCGACGCGTGCAAACGAACGCTGTCCCACATTCCGTCTGCGACATGATCTCCCCGGTCACTCTCGGCACGAAGCAACTTCGGTGGTAACTACATCACCGTTCGCCGCGAAAGTCGGGTCCAGTGACACTGCCCCGATTCAACATGTCTTCGGCTCCACCCCGAAACTTGCCGGCGACAATCGGACGGAGGCGATGGTCGAGTGATCACTTGTCGATGCGGTCCATCGGACCTTCGACCCGATGGGCAACCCCTCGAGGCGCTTAGTCGGAGTCTGCTCGACAGTCTCATCCGTAGTTGCATCAAAATGCCGAGTTACACCACAAAGGTAGTACGCCGATCGAAACCTGCAGTGCAGAGCGGGTCTGTGGATCGCGGTATGAATTCGATCGCGCCTGTTCGGTGTTTCACGAAAAACGCCCAATGCCAACTTCTTGCACAATGTGCCTGGGGGAGAAGCGACGACAAGAGGTAGACGACAAGTCGACTACTCGACAACAGGCCTGTCGATGCACCAATCATCCGAACGTCCAAGCACAGCACAGAGGCTGACGTGACGCAGGAGCTGAACCCGGCAAAGGGACACCTCCCGCTGGAACGTTTCACGTGAAACATGGGCAAACGAAGGATGCGCCGCAGTTCGAGCAGACAGAATCCGAACGGGAAGCCAGTAGCCGATCCGCTCCACCGTCGGCCTCGAGCGGACCACAATTGCAGTCAAGGAGATCGTGGGTACCAAGCCCGGACAGTCCGCTGAGTCTGGACGGGATTGTCTTCGTCAACCACCAGCCGGATGGCTCATCAAAGAATCTGCATTCAGAGAGACCTGATCCGAGTGCACCGAGTGATGCGAGGGGACAGGCGGACGGATACCGACCGCACTCGATGGCAGATCACCTGCTGCACGGCGACCAACCCCTAACGCACATGAGTGCACCGGTTTGACCGAAAGGGGATCAGCCCACACCGACTGGCGTCACAACTGCTACAAACGGTAAGCGCACTGATGCAGCCCCCGTCATGCATCGTCGCGATGGCGGGTCGGCGCGATGAGGAACTCGTTCTGGAGCATTACTCCGATGGACTCACGACCCACGGACCCGACTCGCTCGAGCGCTAACCGACAGTGCAACCGAAACCCGGGTCAACACCCACACCTTTAACACCGAGCACGTGGTCGAAGACCCCAACGTGGGCAATGACTTCGACCGACTACAACGTCAAAAGGGGGCCCTGCGACAAAAGAAGAAGCATTGGTCGCGACCAACTACACACCCGGCCCCTCGAGGCAAGCGGAAGCAATCCGCTCACCCTGCAAACGAATGCACCGACCCTCGCCCTCAGTCCGCCCAGGCCGCATATCCAGCCCACGTGCTCTCCACACAACTCCACTACGACAAACGTCCCGCGGCAGCAATGAGGTCGATTGGAATTGTCGGTCTGCGACTCGCAATGCCCAAACACCGGAAACCGCCATGTGAAGCCGGATCAAGGTTCGAAATCCAAACCGGCCCATCCTCCTCGCAGGCGATACAGAGAGTGCACATGTCCCGCCCGACCACGACCACTTCTTGTGACACTCGACAGTAAGGCGCCCGCATGATTATCGACTTCGATTCGAGCTCGAGCACTCACCCTCGTACCGACCACTTCTGCGCAAGTATCAGCAGCCCAACGGATACAGCAGGATCAGCGCTGTACGAAATATCTCATGGGGCACGGGCTTCCACTACTTCACCACCCTGTTGGTAGAACGTGGTTGGGATAGTGCCTGAATACTGCGGCCCACGTCCCGCCGAGATCGCGGCCCGGGCATTCATGCGAACCGAAACGCCAAAGCGACGATCTTCTAGGCAGTGACAGAGAGCGGTTTGTCGAGTAGCTGCGCTCCCACGGTCGCGGCAGCGCCATCTATTTCCCACCGATACACATGGAGCCCGCGCGCAATGTCACCCGGTCCAGTTCGACTGTCCGATCTTCTCCACACCGACCTGAGAACGCGTGTCGCAAATGCCGGCAGGTCTCGAGGGTTGCAAGAAAAAACAGGTCATTCGGAGATGTTTGCAAATCCTGGAGCGGCGACGGGAGGGGTCGTCCCTACGCCAATCTCGCCTGCATAGTTAGTCGACACAATTTGCGGTTTCACGTGAAACATGAGGGGCGCCTCCATCGCACGCTGCCGTCACAGTGACGTTTCGGGTGCATACCAAGTTTCACGTGAAACCAACCCTCCCGGACTAATAACACTGCTGTAGTTCCCGTCGGCTCAGCCCTACTCACCGAACAAGAAAGGCCCCCGACCGAAGCCGGGGGCCTTTCAATTCATCAATTCAGGACTTGACGACAACTACCCGTCGCGACGGTTCGACACCAGTACTTTCACTTTCGACACCGTCGACCGTGGCTACCGCGTCGTGCACGATCTTCCGCTCGAAAGGGGTCATAGGGTCCAACTCTTCACGCTCGCCACTTTCGAGAACACGCTTCGACGCCTCGATACCCAAAGCGCTCAATACGCTCCGGCGGTTCGCGCGCCAGCCCGCTACGTCGAGCATCAGCTTGCTTCGCTCGCCCGTCGATTGCTGCACGGCGAGTCGAGTCAGTTCTTGGAGGGCATCGAGGATCTCACCCTTACGTCCGACGAGCTTCGTCAGATCATCTCCACCATCGATGCTGACGATCGCGCGATCACCTTCGACATCGAGGTCGATATCTCCATCGAAATCGAGAACATCGAGAAGCTGCTCGAGGTAGTCCCCGGCAATCTCGCCTTCCTCGACCAGATAGTCTTCGGAATCCTCATCGTCCGAGTCCGAGTCTTCGTCAGACACACTGTCGACGGCAGTCACCTTGACTACCTCGCCCTCACTCGGATCCGTTTCGGCATCGACTGCCACGATTTCACTCGCTACGTCCCCAGCATTCACTGCTTCGTCGGGGTTGGTCACTTCGTCGGTATCTGCAGACATGTGCTTGGTGTCCTTGTCTTCGATGCGTCTCAGCGTCGCTTGCGCTTGGCTTTACTACGGTTCGCCTGAGATTTCGGCTGGGTGGGCTTCTGTGGCTGTGAGCCGTCGGGTGCAGTCGAACTAGCAGAAGATACGTCATCCGCTGTGGTCACCGCATCGGAAGTGTCAAGAGTGGCGGGCGGGAGCTTCGAGAGCTTGGGGCGTGCACCCGGCTTCGGCTTGGCAGGCGGCTTCACACCGGGCTTGGGCGCATTCTCGGTTCGCTTCTCGATGGCCTGCTGCTTCTTCTCTGCTTCTTCCTTGTCGATCTTCGCGAACACAATGTGCTGCTGGGCGTAGGTCCAGCCGTTGTTGGAGACCCAGTACAGCAGGATGGCGATCGGGAGGAAGGGTCCACCGACGAGAACACCCAAGGGGAACACGTACAAAGCAAGCTTGTTCATGATCGCGGACTGCGGATTGGCCGCAGCCGCTGCGCTTTGTCGGGCGACCGAAGCGCGCGAGTTGAAGTGCGTTGCGATGCTGGCGATGATCATCAGCGGCACTGCAACAGCGACGATCGTCCAGATAGACGGGATCCCCAAACCGAGCTCGGGGTTTGCGAAGGCGTCCAGCTGTGCCTTCGGCATCGTGATCCAGGCCGAGATCGGGGCGCCGAAGAGTCGGGCATCCAGGAAGGAGTTCACATCGGCGACATCGAACGCGTAGTTCGGAATCGTACGGTTGACCGCTGGATCAAGGCCCAGCTGACCGACCCCAGTACCCGTACGGTTGAACGAGCGCAGAACGTGGAACAAGCCGATGAACACGGGTGCCTGCGCCAGGACCGGCAAGCAACCCATAATGGGGTTGAATCCGTGCTCTTTTTGGAGCTTCTGCATCTCCACGGCCAAGCGCTGCTTGTCTTTGCCGTATTTCTTCTGCAAAGCCTTGATCTGAGGCTGCAGTTCCTGCATCTGACGCGTGGTGCGAACCTGCTTGACGAACGGCTTGTACAGAATCAATCGCAAAGTGAACACGAGGAACACTACGGACAAGGCCCATGCAAAGCCGTTGTCCGCTCCGAGGACGGCACCGAACACCTTGTGCCATACCCAGAGAATCCAGGAGACCGGATAATAGATGAAATCCAGCACGGCTCTATGTACTCCTCTGTTCGTCCACTATCGCGAGATCGTGGCTATCTTCGGTGGAAGTCTGCTTGCGTACCCGCCATGACCCGCGATCGGGCACCGGGTCCCAGCCTCCAGAGTGCCAGGGCGCGCATTTCAGTAGCCGCGCGATAGCTAACAAGGTTCCTTTGATGGCACCATGCGTCTTCAACGCTTCGACTGCGTACTCACTACACGTGGGGGAGAAACGGCAGGTGGGAAGTCTGAGCGGAGACACATAGGTGCGGTAGAGCTCTATAAATAAGATCAGGATCCGCGCGGGGAACGACCGGACGAGGCGTAGAAATTTCATGAATTCATATCTCTGACCGCTCCGAGGTATCCCAGCTTCTTCAATCCGGAACGAACCTGTCGCTGCAGATCTTTCGACGACAAGGTCGCAGAACCGGGAAGTGCGCGAATAACGACATCGCAACTCTCGGGTACTTCCAGGAGTATCTCCGAACAGATATGCCGAAGCCGGCGCGCAACTCGATGACGAGTTACCGCCGGCCCGACAGCTTTGCTCACGATCAATCCGAATCTAGGTTCGCCGACACTGAAAACAGAACTTGCATCGTCACGCGTGTAGGCGTGAACGACCAAGTCTTGTCTACCCATTCGGCGGCCTCGACGCACCGCGCGTGTGAAATCAGCGCTTCGGTGCAGTCTGTGCGGCTCAGGTAACACCCCGAGCTCCGTAAACTCAGACGAACATGGATTAGGCGGTTAGTTCCTTGCGGCCCTTGCCGCGACGTGCCGACACGATTGCACGACCTGCACGCGTACGCATACGAAGACGGAAGCCGTGAACACGCGCGCGGCGTCGGTTGTTCGGCTGGAACGTCCGCTTGCCCTTGGCCACGGTGAACACTCCTCGAAAATCAAAGACACTTACTCTGAAGTGTCCAAAACGGTTGGTAGCGAGTTCGGTCGAACTCGTTTACACCCCAAAAGCGAGAAATCCGAGTGAACACAGACTGTAAGCAGCCAGCAAGCATCGGCCACCTCGCCATGGGTGACTGTTCGACAGTACTGATCGACTCAGCGGTGGTCAAACCCGTCCAATCATACGACCCTGCGTCACATCGGTGTAATTCATCCCCAGGCCTGGGGAACAAGGGGTGTTGATAACCACTCTCAGGGGCGTTCTCTGTCGGGTCTTCGTGCGAAACCTGTAACTCGAGGATTTCGTATTTGCCAAAAGTCCTGGTCAAGACTCTCGAGAATGACGATTTCCGAAAAATGTCGTCCATCGGGGTGACACCGATGTCGTTCATCCACACCTGTGGATAATTGTGTGGAAACACGAACCAATGGCATATTCGTACGCGGCACGTCCGCACCCGATACGTTGCACTTCCGGCTGTGGTTCCCCGATGAACTCGCGATCGACGGCGACGATATCGGACTTCGATGCGGTGCGAGCGTGAAACAACAGCATCTTTCGAAGGCAATGTCCGCGGCACGTGCTGTCGACGACATGCACTTTCGCTTCAATGGCACGTCCGAATGGGGAGGCACCGTGAACAAGGATCCGGATGCGCTGGCGCGTATCTGGCCAGAGGTAGTCACGGATTTGACGTCCGACCGCCACAGTGGTCAACCTCTGACCAAAGGGCAAAAGGCATGGCTCGCTCTCGTCGAGCCCCTTACCCTGACTCAAGGCTTCGCATTGCTGGCGGTTCCTTCGTCTTTTGCGCAGGAAGCGATAGAGCGAGACCTGCGAGAACCGATACTGAACGCGCTCGGCCGTCACCTCGGCCAGGGCGTCGAAGGCCTAGGGGTGCGAATTTCAGCACCCGAAGAAGAGAAACACGAGCCTGAGCAACCGCGGTATTCGGAGGCAACGAGCACCCCGACTTACCGGAGACGCTTCCTCACCAGCACCGATGACGATCCGTCCGACTCGGAAACTGCCGACTACGAGGAAGTGGACGACGAGCGTGAAGCACTGGCAAGTGTGCAGAACTCGTGGCCTACGTACTTCACCAAGCCGCCGACGACCACTTCGTCGACGTCCGGGGCACAAAGCCTCAACTCGAAGTACACCTTCGACACTTTCGTCATCGGCGCATCGAATCGATTTGCCCATGCGGCGGCAGTCGCCATTGCTGAAGCACCTGCTCGCGCTTACAACCCTTTGTTCATATGGGGCGCGTCCGGGCTCGGTAAAACGCACTTGCTCCACGCTGCCGGCCACTATGCGCAGCGCCTCTTTCCAGGCATGCGCGTGAAGTACGTCTCGACCGAAGAGTTCACCAACGACTTCATCAACAGTCTTCGTGACGACCGCAAGGTGGCGTTCAAACGCCGATATCGGGAGACCGACGTACTCCTGGTCGACGACATTCAGTTCATCGAAGGTAAAGAAGGTATCCAGGAAGAGTTTTTCCACACCTTCAACACACTGCACAACGCGAACAAGCAGATCGTCGTCTCCTCCGATCGCCCCCCGAAACAGCTGGCGACCCTCGAGGAGCGTCTACGCACTCGATTCGAGTGGGGCCTGATCACCGACGTTCAACCGCCGGAGCTCGAGACTCGCATCGCCATCCTCAGCAAGAAGGCTCGGATGGATCGTCTCGATGTTCCGCACGATGTCCTCGAGCTGATAGCCAGTCGGATCGAGCGCAATATCCGTGAACTGGAGGGCGCGTTGATCCGTGTCACGGCATTTGCGTCGCTGAACGGTCAGGCGCTGGATCTCACTCTGGCAGAGGTGGTCCTTCGAGACTTGATGCCCGACTCGTCGAGCCTCGAGATCAATGCCGCGACGATCATGGCCGTTACGGCGGAATACTTCGACACCTCGATCGACGACCTCTGTGGACCAGGTAAAGCGCGTGCGCTCGCGATGGCCAGGCAGATTGCCATGTATCTCTGCCGTGAACTCACCGACTTGTCACTGCCCAAGATCGGGCAGACATTCGGCCGAGATCACACAACTGTCATGTACGCGGATAAGAAGATCCGTAAAGAGATGACCGAGCGGCGCAAGGTGTACGACCAGGTCCAAGAGCTGACCGCTCGAGTGAAGCAGCGGTCCAAGCGCTGACGAGCAGTCCGTTTCGTCGCTGAGCGGGTTTCTCTTCCACTTACCCCGCGGCTACCCGCGCCGGCACGGTTGAGCGCACTCCACAGCACTCAACCGTGCCCCTCGAGCGACTTATGCCACTCTTCGTAACAAATTTTCGGTCAATTTTCGGTCCCCGGATGCCAAAAAATCCGTGCTTTCAGGACTCCGTTCGAATGATTCACACCTGTGGATAACCGTGTGGATAACCGGCTGGATCTGGGGATGGATTGTGGGACCCTGTGAATCGATGTGATTCGTCCACAGGCTGTTGGCTCACCACTGGTGATCGGTCCCGAATTCATCCCCACGACACCACGCTTGGCGACCAGGGAGTACATACCTCGGTGCACAGATTCCACAGGACCTATTAATACTAAGAATTTCTCTTGAAAAGACCTTCTTCTAAAACAGGTGTTGGGGAACGATTCGTTCACAGGCCCCACCCGGGAGCCATGGGCCCGCTCAGTCGACCCCGTCGTTCGGCTTTCAAGTTGGTCGGGAAGGGCATACGGTGTGCTTCTGCTCGGTTGTGTCAGACTCTTCGATGCACCGGTCATGAGCGCACGTCGCGCTCACCGCAGACATTGTGGGAACGAACTGCTGCCGAACGAGAGGAAAGACTTTAGCGATGGAGCTTGGAAGTCTGAAGTTTCGCGTTGCTCGCGAAGATTTTTCCGATTCCGTTGCCTGGGTTGCTCGAAGCCTCCCGTCCAGGCCGCCCGTTCCCGTTCTCGGTGGAGTTCTTCTCGCCGTCGACGAGCAGGGTCTGACTGTTTCCGGGTTCGACTACGAGGTATCAGCCCAGGTCCGGGTATCTGCTGAGGTTGCAACTGCAGGTCGAGTCCTGGTCTCCGGCAAGCTTCTGGCCGATATTACGAAGTCTCTTCCGAACAAACCCGTCGACGTCGGTGTCGAGGGAACTCGAGTGCTCATCACCTGCGGCAGTGCGAAGTTCTCGCTGCCGACGATGCCCGTCGAGGACTACCCTCAGCTTCCCGAGCTGCCGACGCAGACCGGATCGGTCCCGGTGGAGGTGTTTTCCGAAGCCATCGCGCAGGTTGCAGTTGCGGCAGGCAAGGACGACACCCTCCCGATGTTGACCGGCATCCGAGTCGAGATTGCAGGCACCAAGGTCGTGCTCGCAGCCACCGACCGATTCCGCCTGGCCGTCCGTGAACTCGAGTGGACACCTGTCGGCGAAGACATCACGACCGAAGTTCTCATACCTGCGAAGACTCTGTCCGAGTCCGCGAAGACGTTGGTCGGAAATGCGAGCTCACCCGTCGAACTCGCACTGGGTTCGGGGTCGACCATCGGCGCCGACGGCTTGCTGGGAATCATCAGCGAAGGTCGTCGCACCACTACGCGACTCCTGGATGCAGACTTTCCCAAGTTTCGCCAGCTGTTGCCACCGGAACACACGGCCGTCGCGGTCGTTGAGATCGCTCCGCTCGTCGAAGCGATCAAGCGCGTCGCGTTGGTTGCCGAGCGCGGTGCCCAGGTACGACTCGAGTTCTCGGCCGAAGGTGTGCTTCTCTCCGCAGGAGGTGACGATGCCGGGCGTGCCGAAGAGGGCCTGCTTGCAGACTTCCAAGGTGAGGCATTGACGATCGCCTTCAATCCCGGGTACCTGATCGATGGATTGTCCTCGCTGCACAGTGAAAAAGTAACGTTCGGGTTCACCACTCCCAGCCGGCCGGCAGTTCTGCGTCCGACCACCGAGGATGAGCTCGTTCCGGATTCTTCGGGCAAGTTCCCAGCACCGCAGAGTGCGTACACGTATTTGCTGATGCCGGTTCGACTACCTGGCTGATCGGATACGGAACACGTGCGGATGAGGTTTACTCGATACCAAGGGGCATCCGCACACTAGAGAAGGACATCTCCTCATGCAGCTGGGATTGGTCGGCCTCGGGAAAATGGGCTTCAACATGCGCGAGCGTCTGCGCGCGCACGGGCACGAAGTGATCGGGTACGACCCAAGACCAGAGGTTACCGACGCCCCGTCCCTCGAGGAGCTGGCCAAGACGTTGGTGGCGCCGCGGGTCGTGTGGGTCATGGTTCCGTCCGGTGACATCACCCGAAGCACGATCGCGTCGTTGAGCGAGGTACTCGACAAGGGTGATCTGGTCATCGACGGTGGCAACTCGCGGTTCACCGACGACGCCGCGAACGCCGAACGACTTGCAGCGAAAGGTATCGGTTACATCGATGCCGGCGTGTCCGGTGGTGTCTGGGGACTCGAAAACGGATACGGCCTCATGGTGGGCGGTTCCGAGGATGACGTTGCACGCGCCCTTCCGATCTTCGATGCCCTACGCCCAGAGGGCGAGCGTGCCGACGGGTTCGTCCACGCAGGTCCGGTCGGTGCAGGCCACTACTCCAAAATGGTTCACAACGGCATCGAGTACGGTCTCATGCAGGCTTATGCCGAGGGATACGAGCTGCTCGAGGCAGAAGAGCTCGTTCAGGATGTCCAGGGTGTGCTCCGCGCGTGGAGCAAAGGAACCGTCGTTCGTTCGTGGCTGCTCGATCTGCTCGTGCAGGCCTTGGCCCAGGACCCAGAGTTCAGCGAGATCTCCGGTTACACCGAGGACTCCGGCGAAGGTAGGTGGACAGTGGAAGAGGCGATCAGGCATGCGGTCCCAGTGCCGGTCATCTCGGCCGCACTGTTCGCGAGATTTGCTTCGCGGCAGGATGATTCGCCCGCTATGAAGGCTGTGTCCGCTCTTCGTAACCAGTTCGGCGGCCACGCCGTCAAGCGGGTAGGTGCTGACGAATTACTTCGAGCACCCGACCCCAAGAAATAGCCTTGTTCGTTCGTTCGTTCACTCTTCGCGATTTTCGTTCGTGGGATGACGTCACCACTGATCTCGGTCCTGGCTCCGTGGTGTTCGTCGGTCCCAACGGGCATGGAAAGACGAATCTGCTCGAGTCGCTCGGATACCTGTCGACCTTGTCCTCTCACCGTGTGTCCTCGGATGCGCCGATGATCAGAGCAGGTGCGGAGCGGGCCTTTGCAGGTGCATCGGTGATAAATCATGGTCGAGAATTGACGATCGATGTCGAGATCCTCGAGGGGCGGGCGAACAAAGCAAGAATGAATCGATCTCCGGTGCGACGGCCCCGTGAAATCCTGGGGGTACTGCGCAGTGTGTTGTTCGCACCCGAGGATCTCGCGTTGGTGCGCGGAGACCCAGGCGAGCGTCGTAGGTATCTGGACGAACTGTTGACGACGCGTCGTCCTCGAATGGCCGCTGTCAGAGCAGATTACGAGAAGGTTCTCCGTCAGCGATCGGCATTGCTCAAGACGGCCGGTGGATCCCTGCGACGTGGCTCGAGCTCGAGCGACGGTGTTGGTGCATTGGCGACTCTGGATGTATGGGATGGGCATCTCGCTGCGCATGGTGCCGAGTTGCTTTCCGCAAGAATCGGCTTGGTGCACGAGTTGACACCTCATGTAGCCGAGTCGTACGCGTCGATTGCCCCGGAGTCACGCCCCGCAACGGTCAAGTACCGAAGCAGTCTCGCCGAAGCGTTGCCACCGGAGTTCTCGGATCCGAATCGCGAACCCGAATCCGATGATGTCGAGGTACTGGAAGCTGCTTTTTTGCATCAACTTTCGACGATGCGTACGCGTGAGATCGAACGTGGAGTCTGCCTGGTCGGACCTCACCGGGACGATCTCGAACTTGGGCTCGGTGATCAGCCGGCGAAAGGCTATGCGAGCCATGGAGAATCGTGGTCCTTCGCGTTGTCGTTGCGGTTGGCGTCTTTCGGGCTGCTCCGTGCTGAGGGCAGCGACCCGGTCCTGATGCTCGACGACGTATTTGCCGAACTGGATCGAAAACGTCGTAGTGCGCTTGCACGAGTGGCTTCCGAGGCGGAGCAGGTAATCATCACGGCTGCTGTCGCCGAGGATATCCCGGCAGAAATTGATGCCAGGCGCTTCGGCGTCGAAGCTGTTCAGGGAGATTCGGGTCGAATCTCCACCATCACTCCGCTCGATGAAAACGTGTGCTGATGACCGATGATGCCGGAACCAAAGATCAGGAGAACGAACCACGCGGAGTGGATCTTGCTCGACGTGCCCTCGAGGACGCACGTGCGGCGGCGAAAGCGAGTGGTAAGTCCGTGGGGCATGGACGGTCGTCGCCCAGCGGTGGAGTGCGCGCGCTTCGAGGCCGACGCAAGCGCGGATGGTCCGGGGCCGGACCAGACGATCGTGACCCACAGACACTCGGTTCGGTGGCCGGATCGATTGCAAAGAAACGTGGATGGTCCGACAAAGTGGCAGAGGGCACGGTGATGGGGCGTTGGCCCACCGTCGTCGGTGAGGATATTGCGGCACACGCTGTCCCTGTCAAGCTCGAGGACAGCGTTTTGAGCATATCGGCGGAGTCGACGGCGTGGGCGACTCAACTTCGCTTGATGCAGGCGCAGATTCTGGCCAAGATCGCCGCCGCAGTCGGCCACGGGATCGTGAAGTCGCTGAAGATCACCGGACCCACCACGAAAAGTTGGCGTAAGGGTGATCGCCACGTCAAGGGCAGGGGTCCCCGAGACACGTATGGGTAAATGCTCCTTCCCCTGATATTTCAGGAGTGGAATTATCACAACTTCGCCGGTGATTCAAGGGTATTGTGGGTGGTTGGCCGTTTTTGGATGCGTGTCCACTCGGTTTCACCAAGGCTGTTGGCTCGGGGCAGCCGACGCAGTCGACGAAGGGATGCAGTGTTTCCCAAGAATTTTCGATCTTCGGACCGTAACGGGCACTCGACCGTCGCGGTAACGCACAATGTCGACGCGGCTACGCCGGATGACAGGGTCATTCTGCAGGCCAGGAATGTCTCGTTCGACTGGGGCTCGTTGCCGCTGCATTATGTGGATGCCGATCCGTTGGCGACACATCTGTTCAACGTGATGCATCTTCTTCTGCCCGAGGGCGAGGAGTGGTTCGTCCGGACGTTCAAAGAAGCTCTCCCATTGATCCATGACGAGCAGCTCAAAGAGGACGTCATCGGCTTCATCGGGCAGGAAGCAGTGCACGCTCAGGCCCACACACAGGTCCTCGACCAGCTCACCGCCTACGGGATCGATGTCGAGCCCTACGTCGAGCAAATGCGATTTTTGTTCGGACGTGCACTGGGAAACAGGACCGGACATTCGCGCAACAGCCTGGTGGAGCGCATTGCGCTGATCGCAGCGGTCGAGCACTTGACGGCCTTTCTCGGGGATTGGGTGCTCAATGCCCGTCAGCTCGACGTCGTCGAGTTCGACCCGACAATGTTGGACCTGCTGAGGTGGCACGGGGCTGAAGAAGTCGAGCACCGATCGGTGGCTTTCGAGGTCATGCAGTATTTCGATGTACGACCGGCACGACGGCTGCGGACTTATATTGCCATCGCGCCGACCATGGTGTGGTTCTGGACGCGCGGGGTGCGGTTCTTGATGGATCAGGACCCGACATTGGCAGCTTTACCACCGAAAAAACGCCGCCCTTCATTGCGTGACTATCGCCGGGTTGCTGCTCGAGGGCTCTTTCCGAGTCCGAAGTCGTTGTGTAATGCATCGCTGCGCTATCTGCGGTCCGATTACCACCCGTCACAGGAAGGATCCACCGCGCAGGCGGTGCAATATCTCGCTACTTCCCCTGCTGCACGCGCAGCTGCGCGGTGACTGCCTTGGGTTTTCGTCGCAAGTGGGCAAAAATGACGCGGTCGGTCGTGGCCTTCCGCGTGGGCCGAGTCATCCCGGGTGATCTGTACGGCCGGGCCGTGCCGGACCAGACGGTGTCGATCGTCACCGACGCCTTGGACAAGTGGTTTGCCCTTCTCGACGACGGATCGTATTCCGGTGAGTACGCTGCGCCGGAGGTGGTGCGTACCGTCTCGCTCACTCTCGCCCGACGAGAAATCCTCTGCGTCGATCAGTGTGTGGCGCAGCTGACTTTCCGGTCTTCCGACGGGTCGCTTTTGCCGGCCTGGGCACCGGGAATGCACCTGGACTTCCACTTGCCTTCGGGACGGCGTAGGCAGTACTCGTTGTGCGGAGATCCTGGCGATCTCGGCAGTTACACCGTTGCGGTGCGGTACATCCCGGACGGTGGCGGTGGATCACAGGAGATGCATGCCCTCGAGGAGGGAGCTGAACTTGTGGTTCGCGGACCACGCAACGGGTTTCCTTTCGTACCGAGCGGGCAGGCGGTGTTCGTTGCCGGTGGAATCGGGATTACCGCGATTATTCCGATGGTGCGTGCCGCTCGCGAAGTGGGTATGGATTGGCATCTCGTCTACTGCGGGCGTTCGCGCGAATCGATGCCGTTTCTCGACGAGATAGTGACGTGGGATTCCGACCGCGTGACGGTACGCACCGACGATGTCGAAGGTGTGCCGTCCGGCCCGACGCTGCTCGAGCCTGTTGTCGGCGGTGCTGTCTATTGCTGCGGTCCACCGCCGATGATCGAGTGTGTGCGTACGGCGTTCGACGCGTTCCCTGCCACACATCTGTATTTCGAGCGGTTCTCTGCGCCACCGGTGCGCGATGGAGTGGAGTTCGAGGTTCAACTCGTGAATTCCGGAACAATCGTCACCGTTCCGGCGGACAAGACTGTGCTGGAGGCGATTCGGGCGATCCGGCCCGATGTCAGCTACTCCTGCCAGCAGGGATTCTGTGGCACGTGCCGCGTGCGTGTTCTCAGTGGGAAGCCCGAGCACCGCGAACACAGGTTGACCTCGGACGAGCAGGAGCAAGAAATGCTGATTTGCGTGTCCCGCTCGAGTGGCGACCGGATCGTGCTGGACCTCTGACCCTCAAGGCAGTTCTACTGTCCATTTTTGCCGTCGTACTCCGAGAAAATGCGTCTGTGAGCCATTCAGAGGCTAGTTTGGGGTGTCATTGGCCCCATGCTGCCAGGGCGTACCAGTAGTATAGGGCGGTAACGTAAGGAAGCCCTTCGGATCGACTCTGCCGAACCAGGACGTCCACCGCGAAAGGCGGAAGGCGTCCATGACGGTGTGTCGCATCCGTGCCGGGAGCACCACGAGTGTGTTTTCGATGCGGCAGCACCGTGTGGTGCGAGGGGGAGTCGAAGATGCGTAGAAGGAGAACAACCCAACCGTGACTGCCCAAAAGTCAGGTAAAAGCGATAACAAGGATTACGGCGCTTCGTCCATCACGGTCCTCGAGGGGCTCGAAGCAGTACGTAAGAGACCAGGTATGTACATCGGCTCGACCGGTGAGCGAGGTCTGCACCACCTGATTTGGGAGGTTGTCGACAACTCGGTCGACGAGGCGATGGCTGGCTATGCCTCGACCGTGAACGTCACGATTCACGAAGACGGCAGCGTCGAGGTCGAGGATGACGGTCGAGGTATTCCAGTCGGCATGCACTCCTCCGGTGTTCCCACCGTCGAGGTCGTCATGACTCAGTTGCACGCGGGTGGCAAGTTCGATTCGGACTCGTACGCGGTTTCCGGTGGTCTACACGGCGTCGGTATCTCTGTGGTGAACGCGCTGTCCACGAAGGTCGAATTGCAGATCGCACGTGACGGACATCGCTATACCCAGACGTACGACTATGCGAAGCCCGGCCCACTCGAGACCGTGGGAGAAACCGAAGAGACCGGAACAAAGGTTCGCTTCTGGGCTGACGACAAGATTTTCGAGACCCTCGATTTCAACTTCGAGACCGTGCATCGCCGTCTGCAGGAAATGGCGTTCCTCAACAAGGGTCTGACCATCAACTTCGCCGACGAGCGCATTGCCGTCGCCGAGGTAACCGAAGACGAGTTGGGCGAAACTGCGCTGGCACCGAAGTCTGCTACCGAGGAACAGGCCGAAGCCGCTGTTGTCAAGCCCCCGAAGGCACGGAAACGGACGTATCAATACCCGGATGGCCTGGTCGACTTCGTCAAGCACATCAATGCGAAGAAGACCCCGATCCATACCTCCGTCGTCGGATTCACCGGTAAGGGCACGGGCCACGAGGTCGAGGTCGCGATGCAGTGGAACGCCGGTTACTCCGAGTCGGTTCACACCTTCGCCAACACCATCAACACGCATGAGGGTGGAACCCACGAAGAAGGTTTTCGCACGGCGTTGACGGCGACGGTGAACAAGTACGCCAAAGAAAAGAAGCTCATCAAGGAGAAGGACGGGAATCTCACCGGCGACGACATCCGTGAGGGATTGGCCGCTGTCCTCTCGGTTCGCGTATCCGAGCCGCAGTTCGAGGGCCAGACGAAGACCAAACTCGGCAACACCGAGGTCCGCTCGTTCGTTCTCAAGGCCTGCAACGAGCATCTCTCGCACTGGTTCGAATCGAACCCGGCCGACGCCAAGACGATCATCAACAAGGCTGTGTCTTCGGCGCAGGCTCGTATGGCTGCGCGTAAGGCGCGAGAAATGGTGCGGCGCAAGAGCGCAACCGATATCGGTGGACTACCGGGCAAGCTAGCCGACTGCCGTTCCAACGACCCCAGCAAGTCCGAAATCTACATCGTGGAGGGCGACTCCGCCGGTGGCTCGGCCAAGTCCGGCCGGGACTCGATGTTCCAGGCGATCCTGCCGCTTCGCGGAAAGATCATCAACGTCGAAAAAGCTCGTATCGACCGCGTGCTCAAGAACAACGAAGTCCAGGCGATCATCACCGCCTTCGGCACCGGTATCCACGACGAGTTCGACATCACCAAGCTGCGGTACCACAAGATCGTGCTGATGGCCGACGCCGACGTCGACGGCCAGCACATCTCCACGCTGCTGATGACATTGCTGTTCCGTTTCATGCGGCCCCTGATCGAGCATGGCCACGTCTACCTCGCGATGCCTCCGCTGTACAAACTCAAGTGGAGCCGCGGCGAACCCGATTTTGCCTACTCCGACTCTGAGCGAGACGGCTTGCTCGAGGCAGGTATAGCCAACAAGCGCAAGATCAACATCGAGGACGGTGTACAGCGCTACAAAGGTCTCGGTGAGATGAATCCCAAGGAATTGTGGGAAACGACGATGGATCCGTCGGTGCGCGTCTTGCGTTTGATCACTCTCGACGACGCGGCAGCTGCAGACGAACTCTTCAGCGTATTGATGGGCGAGGACGTGCCCGCTCGTCGTAGTTTCATCGCCCGCAACGCCAAAGATGTTCGCTTTCTTGACGTTTAGTTGATGTCCGTAGGTCGGCTCGCCACTGTCGTGCTGACCTACGGTGACTTTCTCTAGGAGAAAACGCTTATGTCCGATATCACCGAACCACCAGTAGGACCGCCTCCTGGTTCGACCACCAATGCCGAGGGTGGAGACCGGATCGATCCGGTCGACATTCAAGAGGAAATGCAGCGTAGCTACATCGACTACGCGATGAGCGTCATCGTCGGCCGTGCGCTACCCGAGGTCAGAGACGGCTTGAAGCCGGTCCACCGCCGGGTGCTCTACGCCATGTACGACTCGGGCTTCCGTCCCGACCGCAGTTACGTCAAATCCGCACGCCCCGTTGCCGAAACGATGGGTAACTACCATCCGCACGGCGACAGCTCGATCTACGACGCGTTGGTCCGTTTGGCTCAGCCGTGGTCGATGCGCTACCCGTTGGTCGACGGTCAGGGCAACTTCGGATCGCGCGGCAACGACGGCGCCGCCGCAATGCGTTACACCGAGGCACGTCTGACTCCGCTCGCGATGGAGATGCTGCGTGACATCGACGAGGAAACCGTCGATTTCATTCCCAACTACGACGGCAAAACCCAAGAGCCGACGGTACTTCCGTCGCGGGTGCCCAACTTGTTGATGAACGGGTCCAACGGAATTGCCGTCGGTATGGCCACCAACATTCCGCCGCACAACCTGCGCGAGCTCGGTGAAGCAGTGTTCTGGGCCCTCGACAATTTCGAGGCGGACGAAGAAGCCACCTTGGCCGCGTGCATGGAACGCGTCAAGGGCCCGGACTTCCCGACACACGGACTCATTGTCGGTGGCCAGGGTATCCAGGACGCTTACTCCACCGGCCGTGGATCCATCCGGATGCGCGGCGTCGTCGAGATCGAAGAAGACTCCAACGGTCGCGCGACGATCGTGATCACCGAGCTGCCCTATCAGGTCAACCCGGACAACATGATCACTTCGATCGCCGAGCAGGTGCGTGACGGCAAGCTCGGTGGCATCTCGAAGATCGACGATGAGTCTTCGGACCGCGTCGGCCTGCGCATCGTCGTCACAATCAAGCGCGATGCCGTCGCGAAGGTGGTGCTGAACAACCTCTACAAGCACTCCCAGCTCCAGACGAGCTTCGGGGCAAACATGCTCTCGATCGTCGATGGCGTCCCGCGTACGTTGCGTCTCGACCAGATGATCCGTTACTACGTGAGCCATCAGCTCGAAGTGATCGTCCGCCGCACGCGATACCGACTGCGTAAAGCGGAAGAGCGCGCACATATCTTGCGCGGATTGGTCAAAGCGCTCGATGCGCTCGACGAGGTCATTGCTTTGATCCGCCGCTCTCCCGACGTCGATTCCGCCCGCACGGGCCTCATCGACTTGCTCGAGGTAGACACGATTCAGGCCGACGCGATCCTCGCGATGCAGCTCCGGAGGCTTGCTGCCCTCGAGCGTCAGAAAATCATCGACGAGTTGGCAGAGATCGAAATCGAGATCGCCGAGCTCGAGGACATCCTTGCCAAGCCCGAGCGTCAACGCCAGATCGTGCGCGAAGAACTCGCCGAGATCGTCGAGAAGTTCGGCGACGACCGGCGCACCCGGATCATCGCATCCGACGGCGACGTCAACGACGAGGATCTGATCGCACGTGAGAACGTCGTGGTCACCATCACCGAGACCGGTTACGCGAAACGGACCAGGACCGATCTCTACCGTTCGCAGAAGCGCGGCGGCAAGGGCGTTCAGGGTGCGGGACTCAAACAGGACGACATCGTCAGCAAGTTCTTCGTCTGCTCGACGCACGACTGGATTCTCTTCTTCACCACCAAGGGGCGCGTCTATCGCGCGAAAGCTTACGAGCTTCCGGAAGCCAACCGCACCGCCCGTGGTCAGCACGTTGCCAACCTGCTCGCCTTCCAGCCGGACGAGCGGATAGCTCAGGTCATTCAGATCCAGACCTACGAGGATGCGCCGTACCTGGTCCTCGCGACCAAGGGCGGTCTGGTCAAGAAGTCCAAGCTCACCGACTTCGACTCCAACCGAAGCGGCGGCATCGTGGCAGTGAACCTTCGCGGTGAGGACGAATTGGTCGGCGCAGTGTTGGCGTCCTCTGATGACGATCTGCTTCTCGTCTCCGCGCAGGGCCAGTCCATCCGGTTCTCGGCTACGGACGAAGTATTACGTCCGATGGGTCGGGCGACATCCGGTGTGCAGGGCATGCGATTCAACGGTGAAGATCGGCTACTGTCCCTCAATGTCGTCCGCGAAGGCAAGTACCTTTTGGTCGCAACTTCGGGTGGCTACTCGAAGCGGACAGCGATGGAGGACTACCCGCAGCAGGGCAGAGGCGGAAAGGGCGTGCTGACGATTCAGTACGATCCGAAGCGTGGCACGCTGGTGGGGGCTCTTATAGTCGACGATGATGACGAGCTGTATGCCATCACATCCGGGGGTGGCGTTATCCGTACCGCGGCTAAGCAGGTCCGGAAAGCAGGCCGACAGACGAAGGGCGTTCGGTTGATGAATCTCGGTGAAGGCGACACACTGCTCGCTATTGCCCGCAATGCCGATGAGCCCGAGTTGGGCGCTGAGGGCACCGAAGAAGATGCACCGAAGGAGTCGTAGTGAGTACTCCCAACAGGCCCGGTAGCAGGCCGGCCCCGCAGGGCGAACAAGGCGATGCTGCCGCGCGGCAGCCTGCGCGACCGCAACCGGCCGCACGGCCTCCTTCCGCAGCGGAGCCCGTGCGTACCCCGCCGCAGCAGGCACCACTGAGGCCGGCCGCGGCAGGATCGCCGCCGCCGCCGGGCGGTACACGTCCTCCGGCACGGCCGACGCAGGGGCCACAGACCCAGGCACCAGGCCGCTCACCGCAAGGGCCGCCGGCTCAGAGCGCCCCACAGCAGGGACCCTCACAGCAGGTAGTTCCTGGCCAACGACCGAGTACCGGCGCTACTGCGCCTGGTCCACAGACCGACCCGGCAGCCTCGGCCCCAACCGAACAGCGTGCACAGCAGCCCGCCTCACCGCGGTCGCAGAATCCACCGGGGGCCCCGACTTCACCGGGTGTCCAGCCTCCGGCCGGGGTGCAGCCTGCACCTCGACCGACTGCGGCAGAGCCACCGCCGACTCAGGCAGCACCTACGGTGAAAGGTGTGCCCGAGCGCCCGCGGGAGACGCCTTCGGCGGCTGCAGCGCCGGAATCGGCGTCGGCACCACTTGATCCGCAGAGGGCCGGAGGTCAGCAACCTTCGACCACGGCTCTGCCGAAAGAGCGCACCGATTCTGCGGGTCCGCCGGACGGTGCGGGGGCCGACAGGTCTGCGCAGGGAGCGCCACCGTGGCAACGGGGTCAGGTTCAAGGTCAAGGTCAGCACGAGACAGCGCGACGTGCGCAGAACCAGCCGCAGACCAATCTGTCGACTCGAACTGGTGCGTTGCCGGCCGGATCACCTGCCGATGGACCAGTCACACCCACCGCGCAAGCTCGTGGCGAAAGTCCTCGTGGCGAAAGTCAGGGGGCGAAGGCTCAGCGGCGGGAAGATGCCAAGTCGAAGGCCGCCGTCATCGACGGTCCGACTCGTCATATCGAACGCAAGGATCTGGCGAAGGACATGCCGGACTTGTCGTCCGTTCGACATCCCGCGCCCAGTAGCGAGGCACAGAAGGCTCCTGCCCCGGTGGCGGTTGCTGCGCGGGTAGAGGGCGAGCCGCTCCGTGCCACGATTCAGATCCGGAAGATCGATCCGTGGTCGACCCTGAAGATCTCGCTGGTGATCGCGGTGTCCTTGTTCTTCGTCTGGATGGTGGCAGTCGGGCTTCTGTACGCCGTTCTGGACGGTATGGGCGTGTGGGACCGACTCAACAGCGCCTTCACCGAAATCGTCAACGAGGACGGCGGTGGTGGACTGGTGAGTGCAGGCCAGGTGTTCGGCTACGCAGCCGTCATCGGAATCCTCAATGTGGTGTTGTTCACTGCACTGACGACGATCGGATCGTTCATCTACAACTTGTCGTCGGACCTGGTCGGGGGCGTCGAAGTGACGCTCGCGGATCGTGACTGACACGGCGTAAGACGGCACCGCATCGAGCCGTTTTGGAGTACAGCGGCTCGATGCGGTAACCTCACTCCTCGGTTCGAGGAGAATAATTTCCTCGAATTAATCGGTCCCTGTGACCGAGGTTCGAGGGCCTATAGCTCAGGCGGTTAGAGCGCTTCCCTGATAAGGAAGAGGTCGGAGGTTCAAGTCCTCCTAGGCCCACAACCAGAAGGCGGAGAGGATGAGATTCGTGAAGATTCTCTTTCTCGCCGGTGCGGTTGTGACAGTGTTTTTGACAGTGGTGAAGCTGCGAGCTGTACGTAGCGGAGACGGTGTCTGGCACGAAGTCACAACTGCCTGAACGTCCTATGGTGAGGTGAAACCGGTTGGTAGAGACCGGTTGTTGCAAAAGGTGAGTGAACATGTAACGTGTTGTTCGCTCGCCGGTTGGACCCGGGGCCTTAGCTCAGTTGGTAGAGCGCTGCCTTTGCAAGGCAGATGTCAGGAGTTCGAATCTCCTAGGCTCCACAGTTGTACGAAGACACAAGATGACGCCCAGCATCAGCTGGGCGTCATCTTTTTTGTCTGCCGGATATGGTGGACATTCGAGCTGATCGCCTCGACACACCGATCTCGAATGTGATTTCTCCGCCGACTTCTCAACCGGATCGGGTGTCGTCTGTAAGTGTTAGGGTCCGGCACGTAGAGCGCGTCTGCCTACGTTTCACATGACCCGACCATGGGAGGTGGCCATGCCGAATCGAAGTCGACGGAGCAGGCATCTGGAACGCCTCCGCGTGTACCCGTGCGGGGCCAATAGCGCGTGAGAAAACTCGAGCTCGATGAAGCGGCCCTGACGCTGCTGGTTTTCGTCGTCGGAACGACGCTTCTTTCCATCGCAGGCGTAAGCGCATCGTGGGGCCAACTGGGCATAGCGGGCCGGCTCGCGGTCCTCGCGTCGTCGGCACTCGGCATTGCGTCCGCGATAGTGCTTCTGAGATCGAAGCAGCCGAGCCCGAAGCGCATTATCGGCAGCGTTACCTTCATGGCGACCGTCGCTCTGGCGTTGACGTCGTCGGTCAGTACCGCACTGCCGACCCTTCTCGTCAGTGTGCAGTCCGCGATGTTCCTGGGCATGCATGTCGGGGCTTTCTGGTCCGAGCGCAATGCGGGTATGTGGGCTGCGTTCGTGGCGCTTTCGGCGGTAGCGGGTACCTCCGTGGCGCCGTACGATCCGCCGTTCATCGCGTACATACTCATTGCGCTCGGCGTAGTCGGCTCCACCGAAGTGTTCGGTACCTTCGCCCGGCGGATGCGCCATTCGGCGACACACGACGTTCTGACGGGGCTTCTCAATCGCTTCGGATTCGAGTCCAAGGTAGACAAGATGCTTCCGGCCTGCGCTGCTCGCGGTCTGTCTGTCAGCGTGGCTGTGCTCGATCTGGACAACTTTAAGCAGATCAACGATGAATACGGGCACATCGCGGGTGACGTGTTGCTCTCACGCCTGTCGAAGGCATGGAAAGCCGAGCTCACGCGGCGGGACGTGCTCGGCCGACTCGGGGGCGACGAGTTCGTGCTGTTCATGCCGGGTGTTCACGAGGCAGAGGCCTGGTACATCATCGAGCGGCTTCGGCGCGCGCATCGTGCCGAGTGGAGTGTCGGACTGGTCTGCATGCCTGCTACGTGTCGTTGGGCGGAGATATACCGGTCGGCCGACGCAGATCTGTATCGCGCCAAGCGCAGTAGACCGGTAGCGCCAAGGCAGCCCGGATCGGCTGAAACCGAGTCCACCGGCGAACCGGAGTGGAGAATACAGCGCTGACGCACCGCTCCAGAATTCATCCACAGCCTGTGGATGGATTCAGCCCCGCGAGCTGGAAAAAGTGTTGACTGTGTTCTCACGTCGACCGACCGGACGACGATCGGGCAGTCGACGGGGGATGTGCGCATGGTTACCTGGAGTGACGTTCGGCAGTGGGACCCGGAAAAGATAGGGCTGCTTGCGCGCACACTGGTCCGCACGTCGGACGGGCTGATAGAGGATATGGCCACGCTCGAGCGATTGTCCGAGACCCTCGAGTGGACAGGGGCAGCCGCGGATGCAGCGCGCACAGAAATACACAGCGCTCGTGACGGGTATGTTCGCGGCGCCGATCAGCTGATGTCGATCGGAACCTGTGTCGAGGATCTTGGCTATGCGATGTATCCGCTCGTGGCTTCGGTTCTCGACTGCGACCGCCAAGCCCAGGACAGTGACGCCGACATCACCGACGAGGGCGGGGTTGTGGATCGAATGCCGCTGTACTCCAGCGCGTCCGAAGATGCATGGAGTCTCGGTCGTGATCGGCTCCGGCGAATACGCGATCTGCGGGAAAGAGCCACCGAACTGCTGACGCGTGCTCGATACCTCGACTCGCAGGGAGCCGCGACTCTGCGGACACTGTCCGGTTCGGTATCGGCGACAGGAGCGGACGTCTCCACGATCCCCGCTGCTGCAACAGAATTCAGAACAGCAGTTCCGACCGAGACAGCAGTACCCATGGGAAGGAGTGCGCCCGCAAACGCCGCATTCTGGGATTCGCTCACGAGGGCTGACAGGACCCGACTACTGGTCGAACGACCCGATCTGATCGGAAACCTGGACGGGATTCCGGCGGTGGTCCGGGATTCTGCAAACCGTCGGATGCTCGTCCGCGAAAGAATCCGCCTCGAAAAAGTTGCCGCCGACCTTCAGAATCGCTTGAACAACAACATCTTCGGTGGGATGTTGGACAATGCCGACGCGGGGTTGGCGCAGACACGTAAGCGTTTGGCTGCGCTCGACGCGATCACGGCCACCCTCGACCAGGGTGATCGCCAACTGCTGGTTCTGGACAATCGTAGTGGCGAGGACACCCTGGCCGCGATCGCGGTGGGAAATGTCGACACCGCTACTCATGTGGCGGTGTTCGTGCCCGGCCTCGACTCGGATGTCCAAGGGGACTTGCGGCGATACGACGGCGATATGGATTCATTCAAAAAGACTGTCGAACAACTACTTCGAAAGGATCCGCCGGAGACCGCGGCGTGTGTGACATGGATGAACTACGAGGGTCCGCACCTCGGTTGGAACCTGTTGAACCCGAACCGTTCCGTCGTCTCAGGCTCGGCGGCGATCGCCGGCGGAGAGCGGTTGTCGACATTTCTCGACGGACTCGATGCCGCGCGTGCCGAGGACCCACATTTGTCTTTGCTCGGTCATTCCTACGGTTCGCTCACCGCCGCGTATGGGGTCCGCGATGCCGACGACACAGGCGTCGACGAGCTGGTTGTTCTCGGGTCACCAGGATTGGGAACCGGCGCTGTCGCCGACTTGTCCGTACCGCCAGGTCACGTATTCGTCGGTGAAGCATCCGACGACAGGGTCGCGGACCTCGGGGCCTTCGGCACCGATCCGAGCAGTCTCGACGGCACGGAAAAGCTCCCTACCGAAAGCTCGGGATACCTACCGGCCGAGGGACATGGAGGGTATTTCGCCGAGGGCACCACGGCGCAGCACAACAGCGCGCTGGTCGTCGCCGGGCGCGCCTCCGAATTCGTCGGAGGCTGACCGGCATCGACCGACGGTCACCGCTAGGGGTGTTCGAGGGCGCCGGGCTGCCCGTCGGCAGCGTGGGAGACCTCCGACTCGTAGTCGGCGAGACTGGGCGGCGCGTCAGCGGGCGGCTGGAAGGTGTTGCGACGTCGAGTGGCGAGAACTGTGACGCCGGCGACTGCTCCGAACAACGCTCCGAATACCAAGATCCGCTTCGTACGAGGTGAGACGCGAGGTCCGCCTTTTCGCTGGGCCGGACCGCGCTGCTTACGTCGGGCAATTTCGCGCCGGGCAAGCTTCAGTCCTCTGGTGGAGAGCTGGAGTCCGACGCCCGCTGCACCGCCACCGAAAACTTTCGCAGCCTGCACGGCAGAGCCACCAGTGGTCACCGCAATTCCACGAATCCGGCCGGATTTCGATGTGCTCGTCATGCCTTCACTGTTCCATATGCAGGCGCAGAGCCAGGAATGAACACATCGAAGGACCGTTGCCGACCGCTCCGTAGCGTGTCAATGGCACGATGGAGGGGTGACTTCACCAAACAAGACCTCTACTGCCACGTTGCACACCAACCACGGCGACATCATCATCGATCTTTTCGGCAACCATGCGCCGAAGACGGTCGAGAATTTCGTCGGGCTCGCGGACGGATCGAAGGACTACACCTCGACGAACGCGTCCGGCGGAAAAACCGGACCGTTCTACGACGGCGCTGTCTTCCACCGCGTCATCGACGGCTTCATGATCCAGGGCGGAGACCCGACCGGAACGGGTTCGGGTGGACCGGGCTACAAGTTCGGCGATGAATTCCACCCCGAGCTCTCGTTCGATCGCCCCTACCTGCTGGCCATGGCCAACGCGGGTCCGGGCACGAACGGATCGCAGTTCTTCATCACCACCGGCAAGACCCCGCACCTGAACCGCAAGCACTCCATCTTCGGTGAGGTGACGGACGAGGCGTCGAAGAAGGTAGTCGATTCCATCTCCGGAACTTCTGTCGGCCGCGGCGATCGTCCCGTCGAGGATGTCGTCATCACCAGCATCACCCTTGCGTGATCGCTCTCTCCTGAAAAACGTTCACATCACCACTTCAGGTGCTGAAAAAAATTCACCGTAGAGGAACCTCACCATGACCGACCCCGGCTGGGGTGGCGCGCCCGGCGATCAGCCAACCCCACCCCAGTCGAGGTGCGTCCGGCATCCCGATCGAACTACCGGACTGGCGTGCTCGCGATGCGGACGCCCTGCGTGCCCCGAATGTCTACGGCCTGCAGCCGTCGGGCAGCATTGCGTCGACTGTGTGCGTGACGCCAATGCCTCGGTCCGGCCGATCCGTACCGTCGCCGGTGCCCGGGCCGGATCGACGTACGGACTCGTCACGTACATCCTCATGGCCCTCAACGTGCTCGTCTTCGCGGTGACGGCGATGCAATCGCGCGATGTGATGGGCAATACCGACGCGTCGCCGCTGTTCAATGCCTGGGCGCTGGTTCCACCATCGGTAGCGACCGGTGACGTCGAGCGCCTCATCGGCAGCGGCTTCCTGCATATCGGGCCGATCCACCTACTCGTCAACATGTTCGCGTTGTACATCATCGGCCGCGATGTCGAAATGATTCTCGGTCGAAGCCGATACCTTGCGGTCTACTTCGTCTCGCTACTGGGCGGCAGTGCCTCGGTCATGGTCCTCGAAGCCCCGCTCACCGTCACCGCAGGAGCTTCGGGCGCGATCTTCGGGCTGTTGGGTGCACAAGCGGTCATTCTGCTGAAGCTTCGCCGCAGCCCGACGCCGATTCTTGTGGTGATCGGCCTCAATATCTTCATCAGTATCTCGATCCCCGGAATTTCGCTCTGGGGACACATGGGTGGCCTCGTCGCCGGTGCCGCCGCGACCGCCGGCATCGTGTTTCTGCCCAGCCGACTGCGAACACCGCACATCGGGTGGATCGCCGTCGGTGCCGTCGCAGCCGTGTGCGTCGCAGTCATCGCAGTTCGCGTGCTGTCGCTGCGCTCGATGATGGGTCTGTAAAAACTCCTCCAGCATCGTCGGAACAACCCGCCCGGCTCGTCAGCCCGCGGGAACGAAGCCGTGCCGGACGAGCTCGTCGAACACTGTCTCCGGGCTGATTCCGAGATCCCAGCGACCGAAGATGATCAGCCGATCCTCGGTGTCACCCGCGCGTTGGACGTCGATTTCGATCATCGGAACGCGCCGCCCGAGTCGGGGGTATCGAGCGAGCTTGATTCGCACGATCTCGCTGGGGACGTATGCCTGCACTCCCGACAGGCGCTTCATCGACAGTGTTCCGTCGACGATCGCCAGTCTCGGCCGCTGAAGGGCAGCGAGCCCCGCGATCGTCCACAGGCCGATAGCCGCAATCGAGATGAGAAGTTGGCCCGTGGCGTCGGTACCGGTCAACAATGCCGCTCCGAACAGTGCGAATCCGCCCAAGATCATAGCGATGACAGCCGAAAGTGGCGTCGCCCAGCTCAATCTATCCACAGGCTGTGGAGACTCGGAAAAGTTATCCACAGGCTTTATCCACATTGGGGATGAATGACACGCGTGTAACTAACCGTCGACGGGACCTTCTCATCGCCACTTCATGGTCATGACGAGACCGACGACCATGAAGCCGAAACCGATCAGAAAGTTCCACGCACCGAGGTTGTTCATCCACGAGATATTGTCGGCAGCCAAGTAGTACACAATGAGCCATAGCAGCCCTACCAGCATGAATCCGAGCATCACCGCCACGAAGAGTGGACTCGACGGCCCGGCCTTCAGCGCTCCGGCGGATCTGGTGCCGGGGGCGATGGTGTAATCCTTCTTCTTCCGAACCTTCGATTTCGGCATGTTCAACCCTTCGTAGTGTGCTGACGCTCGTACAGACGACTTACCGGTACACGACCCGTCGACCTGTGGATAACGGTTGTGGACAACCGCAGCAGGTAGCGTCCTCGATAGTAGAGTTTCGCACTGTTATTGCCCCAACACTGCTTTGTCTGGCGTTGTTATCCACAGGCCCGGTTTTTCGGACCGGTCACCATATGCCCACACACGCTAGCTCAGTGCAATCTCACGAGAGAGCATCGGATGAAACCATGATCGAGGAATCGACGACCAGAGAGCGCGTCGCGGCACGTGGCTGGCAGATCCTGGTCCTCGTCGTGTGTCTTGTCGTCGGGGTGCTCCTGGCGACCACCAGGGTCGTATCTCAAGGTGACGAAATCCGGCGAAGCGACACCACCAGGTTGTCGGATCTGGTCGGAGCGGCCCAAAGCAGCAGTGACGACGCCGAGTCGATCAGAAACGACCTGGCCCGGCAGGTCGACGACCTGCAGCGCACAACGGGATCCTCGGACGTCGAAGTGGGACGTGTGCTGGCCGCGGCCGATCCGCTCGCCGCCCAGGCGGGGGTCGAGCCGGCATCGGGGCCAGGGGTGGTCGTGACTTTGACCGACGCAGCCCGGGGCCCGGACGGGCGGTACGCATCGGACGCGTCGCCGGACGATCTCGTCGTGCACCAACAGGACGTGCAGAGTGTGCTCAATGCACTGTGGACCGGTGGTGCGTCGGCAATGGCCATGCAGGATCAACGGATCACGAGCCAGATCGCGCCGCGCTGTATCGGTAACACGCTTCTGCTGGGTGGGCGCACGTACAGTCCGCCCTACGTGGTGACGGCCTTGGGAGACCCCGAGCGGCTCTCTGCCGCGCTCGGCAACAATCCAGGTGTGCGGGTCTTTCGGCAGTATGCGCTTCGTTACGGGTTGGGTTTCGAAGAAACCCGTTCCGACGCCCTGACCGTGCCCGGATTCACCGGACCGATACGGATCGGATTCGCCCAGCCTGCCCGGTGAGAGCCTCTGCAGTAGTCCGCCACAGGTTCGCCAAGGACATCGGGGCGATTAGTACTTGCCGCGCTCACCTATCCTTGCCCCATGCGCATTCTGGTCGTCGACAACTACGACAGCTTCGTTTTCAACCTCGTCCAGTACCTGGGCCAACTCGGAGTCGACGCGACCGTCTGGCGTAACGACGACGACAGGTTGACCGACCGAGCCGCCGTCGTTGCCGACTTCGACGGCATTCTGCTCAGCCCAGGGCCGGGAACACCACACCGAGCTGGAGCCACGATGGATCTCGTGACCGCGGCCGCCGCGTCCGGTACTCCACTGCTCGGGGTGTGCCTGGGGCACCAGGCAATCGGCGCGGCCTTCGGTGCGACCGTCGACCGCGCGCCCGAACTACTGCACGGAAAGACCAGCAGTATCCACCACACGGGCGTCGGCGTCCTCGAGGGACTACCCGAGCCGTTCACCGCTACTCGGTACCACTCGTTGACCGTCGTCGAGGACACCATTCCCGATGAACTCGAGGTGACCGGACGCACCGACTCCGGCCTCGTGATGAGCATGCGCCATCGGAAGTTGCCGATACACGGCGTCCAGTTCCACCCCGAGTCGATTCTCACTCAGGGTGGCCATCGGATGCTGTCCAACTGGCTCGCCGTCTGCGGACTCGAGCAGGACGAGCGCCTCGTGGTCGAACTCGAGGCACAGGTCGCACTCGCGTTCAGCTGACGCTCTACTTACCGGGGCGGAATTCCCAGCGTTCCCACGTTCACGTTGAGCGACTGGGACTTGGTGATTTCCGATCCGGCAGGTTCGGCCTGATTGACGATTCGCCCCACCAGAGTCGGGTCGAGCTGACTCCGCGGGGTCGAGGTGATGTTGGCCGAGGTACCCGTCCATCCGGCTGCCTCGAGTGCCGACAGCGCTTGAGCAGGCGTCATCCCGACAAGATCGGGCATGGGGATCTTGTCGCCGTTCGAGACGCGCAGTGTCACGGTGTCACCTTCGGCGGCGTTCGATCCACCTGTCGGGCTCGTCGAGACAACCTCTCCGACGGTCTGACCCGAGTCGATGTTCTCGATCTGAACCTTGAAGCCGGCAGCCTCGATGTTGGGACGCGCAACGTCGACCTGCTGGCCAGTGACATCGGGAACTCGGATCTGCGACGGGCCACTGCCCAACGTGATCTTGACGGCCGAGCCGACGGTGATCCCGACACCGGTCGACGGATTCTGTTCGACCACCTTGTCGAGATTTTCCGGTGTCGAAGCCGCTCGTGCCACGGAAGTGTCGAGTTCGAGACCGATTGCGGACAGTGCCTGAGTTGCCTGTTGAGCAGTCTTACCGGCCAATGCCGGAACCTGCACCTGCTCCGGGCCGGTGGAGATATCGAGGTCGACCGTGCTCGGCAAATCGACCTGTGTTCCGGCGGGCGGCTGCGACGCGATGACTCTGCCCGCAGCGATCGTGGGATCTGGCTTCTCGCGGGTCTGGAATCGAAGTCCGAGGTCTGACAGAGCGGAAGTCGCCTCCGCGGTCGTGAGATTTGCGACGGTGGGTACGGCGACTCGATCCGGTGAGGAATCGCCGCCGAGAGACAACAGAAACGCGGTGATGATGCCGACCACGACTATCGCCGCCAGCGCGATCACTGCTATTCGCAGTCCTCGACGCTTCGAGGTGTTGTCTTCGCCGCGTTGCGTCGGAGGCTGCTCGGCCGGCCGGTCGGTGTCACCCGATCGGAACTGGGGCTCCCGCGAGTCCATCGAGCCGAGGATCGTGGTGCGGTCCTCGTCGTTCATGACGGTGGGCGCCGAGGGGCGCTGCCCGCCGAGCACTCGTACCAGATCGGTGCGCATGTCCGCTGCTGACTGGTAGCGGTTGGCCGGGTTCTTGGCCATGGCCTTGAGAATGATCGAGTCGAGCTCCCGCGGGATCGCAGAATTGACCGAGGACGGTAGTTGCGGATCTTCCCGCACATGCTGATACGCGACGGCCACTGGCGAGTCACCCTTGAACGGGGGCTCACCGGTCAGGACCTCGAACAGGACGCAACCGAGCGAATACACGTCCGAGCGGGCGTCCACCTGCTCGCCTCTGGCCTGTTCGGGGGACAGGTATTGAGCTGTGCCGATCACTGCGGCGGTCTGCGTCATCGGATTCGCGCTGTCGGCAATCGCGCGGGCGATACCGAAGTCCATCACCTTGACTGCACCGGCGTTGTTGATCATGACGTTCGCTGGTTTGACATCGCGATGCACGATTCCGTTGCGATGGCTGAAGTCGAGAGCCGCACAGACGTCGGCGATGACCTCCATCGCATGGCGCGGTGTCATCGGACCGTCGGCGCGGACGATGTCACGCAAAGTATTGCCGTCGACGTACTCCATGACGATGAACGGCAGCGGGCCGGCTTCGGTCTCGGCCTCACCGGTGTCGTAGACCGCCACGATCGCTGGATGGTTGAGAGCTGCGGCGTTCTGCGCCTCGCGTCGGAACCGAAGATAGAACGTGGGATCGCGAGCGAGATCCGCTCGCAGCACCTTGATGGCCACATCACGGTCGAGTCGACTGTCGCGCGCAAGGTGGACCTCGGACATGCCACCGAAGCCGAGAATCTCACCCAACTCGTAGCGGGAGGAGAGATTGCGGGGAGTCGTCATGGTTGTCCTTGTCGATCAGGTCCGAGTTGAGGTGTGGAGGCGCCGCCGGGTCCGGTGTCACCGGTATTTTCTTCGTCACCGGCACCGGGCAGCGACGGGAGAGTCAACTGCGGCAGGGTGAACCCACCACTTGTCGTCGTCGCCGCTGGGGCCGTCGTCGTGGTCGTCGGCGGCGCGGTGGTCGTGGTCGTCGGTTCCGTCGTGGTCGTAGTCGGCGGTGGCGTGGTCGTGGTGGTTTCCCGGGTGGTGGTCGGTTCCGTGGTGGTCGGTTCCGTGGTGGTGGTCGTCGTGGTCGGGGCAGGCTTCGTCGTAGTTGTCGGGGGCGTGAACGGCGCCGGCGATCCCTGCCCTCCCGTCAGCAGCACGTAGCCACCGATGATGACCGCCAGCACCAGGAGACCAGCGCCACCCCAAGCGAGGGCCTTCTGGGCGGAAGTCATCCCCGTCGGTTCCGGCGTGGCGGGAACCGCAGCGCCCGTGGACGGCCCCGTGTAACGGTTCTGCGACGTCGGCATCATCTGAGTGCTGTCGGGACTGACGCCTGCGGCGGCCACGACCCCAGGCATCAGAACGCGGCCGGTACCCGGACCCCGACCGTTTCCGGGAGCTGGAGGTCGTCGGCCGGCACGCACGGCGGCAACAGCGTCTGCGAACTCACCGCCGCTCGCGTACCGGGCCGCGGGATCCTTGGCCATCGTGATCTCGATGAGCTCACGAACGGACGGCGGCAGGTCGGCGGGCAACGGGGCGGGCATCTCCCGGACATGCTTCATCGCGACGGTGAGTGCACCGTCGCCCAGGAACGGCCGCGTACCCGAGAGCACCTCATAGCCGACGACACCGAGGGAGTAGACGTCGCTGGCCGAGGTGGCTTCGTCGCCGAGAGCCTGTTCGGGAGCAATGTACTGGGCGGTGCCCATGACCATGCCGGTCCTGGTGACCGGTGACGCGTCGACAGCTTTCGCGATCCCGAAATCGGTGATCTTCACCTGTCCCGCGGGGGTGATCAGAATGTTGCCCGGTTTCACATCGCGGTGAACAACGCCTGCCGAGTGCGCGACCTGAAGCGATCGACCGGTCTGCTCCAGCATGTCGAGGGCATGCCCGAGCGGCAGCTTCCCGATCCGTCCGAGCACAGCGTTGAGCGGCTCACCGTTGACGAGTTCCATGACGAGATACGCCAGCGATTCACCTGATTCGTCGCGCGTCTCGCCGTAGTCGTAGATCCCGGCGATACCGGGGTGGTTGAGTTGAGCCGTCGTGCGCGCTTCGAAACGAAAGCGCTGCAAGAACTCCGGATCCTCGGAGAACTCGGCTTTGAGGACCTTGACGGCAACGTTGCGGTCGAGACGATTGTCCATCGCCTCCCATACCTGGCCCATACCGCCGGTGGCGATGAGCCTCAGGAGCCGATAACGCTGTGCGATCACGGCACCGTTTTTCAGTGGCATCCGCTAGTCACCTCCCCTGTAATCCGGCAGCGATGACCGCGCGACCGATCGGTGCAGCCACCGAACCACCGGTCGCTGCGAGTGCGCGGTCGCCACCGTCCTCGACGAGTACGGCGATGGCAATCTTCGGTGCCTCGGCCGGCGCGAAAGCGATGTACCACGCGTGCGGTGGTGTGTTCCGAGGATCGGTCCCGTGTTCGGCAGTGCCGGTCTTCGACGCGATCTGCACTCCGGGGATCTTGCCCTGTGAACCGGCATTGTTCTCGGCGCCGATCATCAAATCGGTCAGAGTCGAAGCGACCTCCGTGCTGATGGCCTGGCCTTCCGATTGTGGCTTGGTGGTCGACAGGTCCGACAGATCCGGTGCCTGCAACTGACTGATCAAGTGCGGCGCCATCCGAACTCCGTTGTTCGCCACCGTCGCTGCGATCACGGCATTCTGTAGCGGCGTCAGCGCAACATCTCGCTGACCGATGCTCGTCTGGCCCAGCGCGGCGTCATCGGGGATGGATCCGATCGTGCTGTCGGCGACGGGGAGCTGCAAGGACGTCGTATCTTCCCCGATACCGAACGCGCTCGCGGTATCTCGAAGCGCATCGGCACCGGTCTTGATGCCGAGTTCGACGAAGGCGGTGTTACAGGACCGAGCGAACGCCTCACGTAGAGACGCCGTCGCCCCGCCACCGCACGTGCTGCCGTTGTAGTTCTCGAGGGTGGTCTGGGTGCCGGGAAGGGTGATGTTCGACGCCGCCGTCAGCTGATCGTCAGGTGTGGCACCGTTCGCGAGGGCCGCCGCCGTGTCGAGGACCTTGAAGGTCGATCCCGGTGGGTAGGTCGCCGATATCGCACGGTTCAGCAACGGCTTGTCAGGATCGGCGTTCAGTGCATCCCACGCCTCGGTGGTTTGTTGTCCGTCGTGGCTCGCCAACGAATTGGGGTCGTAGCTCGGTGTACTCGCCATCGCCAGGACGTTGCCCGTCGAGGGCTCGATCGCGACGACGGATCCGGTGTAACCCTTGGACGTGAGCTGGTCGTATGCCACCTGCTGAACTACTGGGTCGATGGTGGTCACCACGTTGCCCCCGCGCGGGTCGCGTCCGGAAATCAGATCGAAGAGGCGACGACCGAACAGACGATCGTCCGAACCGTTGAGCACCTGATCTTCGGTGCGCTCGAGGCCACTGCTCGAGTAGAGCATCGAGTAGAACCCGGTGACCGGCGCGTTCGCCAACGGGCTCGACGTCGCAGCCGGATTCGGCGGGTAGGCGCGCAGGTATTTGTATCGGTCGTCGGTGGCGAGCGATGCGGCAAGGACCTGGCCCCCTGCCGAAATCTGTCCGCGCTGGCGGGAGTACTCGTCGAGTAGTACGCGTGAGTTACGTGGATCGGTCCGCAGATCGTCCGCCTTGATCACCTGCAGGTAGGTCGCATTGGCGAGAAGGGCCACGATCATGACCATGACGGCGATGGAGACTCGTCGAAGTGGAGTGTTCACGGGCGTTTCACCATTTCGGTCGGCGCTTCCGCGATCGGCGTCGCCACCACAGGCTTCTTGTTCGGAACGGCGGGCTCACGCGCCGCGTCGGAGATCTTGATCAACAACGCCAGCAGTAGATAGTTGGCGAGCAGCGAGGATCCGCCGTACGACATGTACGGGGTGGTGAGTCCGGTGAGCGGAATCAGCTTGGTTACCCCACCCACCACGACGAACAACTGAATGGCGATGGTGAACGCGAGGCCGGCAGCGAGAAGTTTGCCGAAGCTGTCACGAACGGCGAGCGCGGTGCGCAAGCCGCGGATGATGAATACCAGGTAGAGGACCAGGACTGCAGTGAGTCCGATGAGTCCGAGCTCCTCGCCGACCGTCGCAATGATGAAGTCGGTCTTTGCGAACGGGACCTGCGACGGACGCCCACTCCCCAGACCGGTCCCCGCGAGGCCGCCTGTGGCGAAACTGAACATCGACTGGACGATCTGGTAGCCCGTGTCGTTGTAGTCGTCGAACGGATGCAGCCAGGTATCGGTGCGGATCTTGACGTGTCCGAAGACTTGATAGGCGAACAGGAAGCCGACCAACAGCAGCGCGAATCCGATGATGAGCCAGCCGACGCGCTCGGTAGCGATGTAGATCATCACCAGCACGGTGCCGAAGATCAGCAGTGAAGTACCGAGGTCCTTCTCGAATACGAGGACGGCGACCGAGACGATCCACACCAGCAGAATCGGACCGAGGTCGCGTGCACGGGGGAAGTCCATGCCGAGCACATGTTTGCCGGCAGTCGTGAACAGTTCACGCTTGGCGACGAGGAGCGAGGCGAAGAAGATCAGCAACAGGATCTTTGCGAACTCGCCGGGCTGAAGGCTGAAGCCGGGCAGCCGAATCCAGATCTTCGATCCGTTGACCTCGGAGAACGCCGACGGCAGCAGTGCGGGAATGGCGAGCAGTACCAGACCTGCAAGACCGACGGTGTAGCTGTAGCGCGCCAGCGTGCGGTAATCCCGCAACAGGACCAGTACGGCAATGAATCCTGCGATCGCAAGGGTCGTCCAGAGCACCTGCTGATTGGCGTCCGGCGACGGGATCTCCTGACCCAGGTAGGCGGCAGACTGTTGGTCGGCGAGATCGAGGCGATGGATCAGCACGAGGCCCAGACCGTTCAACAGCGCCACGATCGGCAGCAGCAGCGGGTCCGCGTGGGGGGCGAATCTGCGGACCGCGAGATGCGCCACCGTGACCAATGCCAGATACGCCAGCGAGTACTTGACGAGATCGAGGGTGATGGTTTGTTCTTGGCTTGCCTCTACCAACACCAAGGACATCGTGGTGATCACTACCGCTATCCCGAGCAACAACAACTCGACGTTACGTCGGTTCGACTGAACGGGTGCCGGAGCAAATCCTTCCGGCGGACTCGGAAAGGATGCCCCCGCAGACGAATTGGAGCTCATCAAATACCGGCCCTACAGTTCTGACCTGCTACTTGCGGTGCTGACGGTGCTGGGGTGGGCGTTGGTTCGGGCAGGACCGGTGGCGGGGCATCGGGCGCCGGAGGCAAGGCTGGGGCACCGGGTGGCGGGGGCACCGGTGGCACCGGTGTCGTGATGGCCGGGGTCGCAGACTCGGGTTCGCACAGCGGCAACAGATCACCGGAGGCGAGCTGCTTCATCTGTCCGTTCGCGTCGTCGAGCTTGCCCGACGGAAGTCCGGCTCGTACCTGTTCCCGAGCCGCGGGCACCAGATCGTCGACCTCGAAGACGTCACACGTGCTCGAGGCAGAATCAGGGCCGCGCAGGGTAAGCGTGCCGTCTGCGTCGAGGCAGCCGATGGCGTGGACCGTCTGAAGCGAGTAACCCAGTATCGAACCCGGCACTCCGCGCATGACGGCGACGCGGTTGTTCTCCTCGCCGACGTAGTAGTTGTTGCGGATCGCCGCATTGGCAACGAAGGCGCCGCCGACCAGCAATGCGATGAGCGTCAGCGCGACCAGCGACCAGCGGAGCTTGTGCGACTTCTTCTCGGGTTCCGGTGCGGGAGTGGCGATTCTCTTCGGTGTCGACCTCGGTGGCCGCATTGCCGCAGCACGACCGGCGGCGGTGTTGAGCGGCGGTGAGTACTCTTCTTCCTCGGTACTGGCCGCACCCCCGACGATCGGGTGACTCTGGCCGTAGTCGAGGTCGATGACGTCTGCGACGACGACGGTGACGTTGTCCGGTCCACCGCTTCGCAAAGCAAGTTCGATGAGGCGGTCGGCGCTCTCGGCGCAGTCGCCCTCGTTCATCGTGTTCTCGATGGTTTCGTCGCTCACCACGTCGGACAGACCGTCCGAGCAGAGCAGGTAACGATCGCCCGCACGAACCTCGCGGACGGTCAGCGTCGGTTCGATCTCGTTACCGGTCAATGCCCGCATGATGAGTGAGCGCTGTGGGTGTGTGTGCGCCTGCTCGGGTGTGATCCGGCCTTCGTCTACGAGCGACTGAACGAAGGTGTCGTCGCGAGTGATCTGCGAGAGCTTGGTGTCGCGAAGCATGTATGCCCGCGAATCGCCGATGTGAACCAGGCCGATCTTCTTGCCTGCGAAAAGAATTGCGGTGAGCGTCGTGCCCATCCCGTCGAGTTCGGGTTCGTCTTCGACCTGATCGGCGATGGACGCATTGCCCTCGCGGGTCGCGGCTTCCAGCTTGCCGAGAAGGTCGTCACCGGGTTCGTCGTCGTCGAGGTGCGCCAGGGCGGCGATCATCAACTGCGAAGCGACCTCGCCCGCGGCATGCCCACCCATCCCGTCGGCAAGCGCGAGGAGTCGCGCTCCCGCGTAGACGGAGTCTTCGTTGTTCGATCGCACGAGTCCGCGGTCACTGCGGGCCGCATAACGCAGTACAAGAGTCACGGGCGCAACTCGATCACGGTTTTGCCCACACGCACCGGAGTGCCGAGTGGCACGCGGACGGCAGTGGTCACCTTGGCTCGGTCGAGGTAGGTGCCATTGGTCGAACCGAGATCTTCGACGTACCAGTCACCCCCGCGTGGCGAGATCCGTGCATGCCTGGTCGACGCGTAGTCGTCTGTCAGCACGAGTGTCGAGTCGTCGGCGCGGCCGATGAGAACCGGTTGCGTGCCGAGCGAGATGCGAGTTCCGGCGAGACCGCCCTGTGTTACCACTAGATTCTTGGCAACCTTCTGTTTGTTGAACGAGGGAAGAACCTTCGAGCCTCGGGAATAGCGTGCCGGCATACGCATGCCGGATGCGGCGTATATGTCGCTACGTAGGGTTCGCAGGACGGCCCAGACGAAGTACCAGAGCAAGAGTAGAAAACCCGCTCGGGTCAGCTGCAGAATCAATCCCTGCACAGCCGTCCACCTCCTTTGCCACATCTGTGTCGACCAGCGTGGAGAACACGCCGGTTCCTTCCCCCATGCACGCACCACGTGCAGACGTTTTCACACACAGCATCCTAGAGAGAAGCTGTGTGTGTCGATCACCATACTGGCGGGGTGCGTTAAACGATGCGGACCAATATTTCGGAGTGTCCTGCGCGAATGACGTCGCCGTCTGCCAATTGCCAATCCTGAACGGATGCGCCGTTGACGGTGGTGCCGTTGGTCGAACCTAGATCAGACAACATCGCGACGCGTCCATCCCACCGAATTTCGACGTGTCGCCTCGAGACTCCGGTGTCCGGGAGCCGGAACTGGGCATCTTGGCCACGGCCGATGATGTTCTGGCCTTCGCGAAGCTGGAAATAGCGGCCGCTGCCGTCCTCGAGCTGCAATGTCGCGGCCAGACTCTGAGCGTCGTTGTACGCGGGCTCGGCGTAGCCGTAGTCGGGCTGCTGGTACCCGCCTTGCTGGTAGCCGCCTTGCTGGGACTGATAGTCGTAGGCGGGTTGCTGGTAGGACGCCGGTTGCTGGTAGGACGCAGGCTGTTGTGCGGGCTCGGCGTAGCGCTGGTCCCCGTAGGCCTGCTGGGGCTCTCCGTAGGCCTGCTGTTCGCCGTACGCGGGCTCGGCGTACGGCTGCTGGCCATACGCTTGCTGGTCCGAGTAGCCCTGCTGGCCATACGCTTGCTGGTCCGAGTAAGCCTGTTCGGGTGGCGGCTGAGCGGAGTACCCCTGCGCGTAACCACCCTGCTCGTAACCCTGATCCGAATACGCCTGCTGGTCGTACCCTTGATCGCCGTAGGCCTGCTGTTCGTAGCCCTGGTTGTACTGGTCCCCTCGCGGCTGCGCCTGCTGAGGGGAAGCCGCGGAATCGGCACCGTAAGCGCCGTTTGCATACGGTGCGCCGTTACTGTGCGCGTCGTATCCGTTCTGGTCGCGGGCCTGCGCATAACGCGGATCTTGGCCGGGAGCCGGATACCCGTTGCGGGCGCGCGGATCGGGGCGAGAGCCGTCGGCGGGTTCGCGTTGCGGGTCGTAGCCTGGGTTCTGCGTCATGGGGCCGGCTCCTGATGTCGACTTAGGTGGGGCTGACGGTCGCGGGGGGCGTTGGCCGGCCGCCGAGGCGTTTCCGGTTGCAGTCGACGATCGTCCCACATCGGGATCGACCGAACCACTGGCCCGGAACTGGCCGGTGTGCAAGGTGGGCGACGGTTCGAATCGAACCACGACATCCCCGTACGTTTGCCAGCCCTGATCACGAATGTAGTCACCGAGGTGTCGCGAAAAAGCTTTCACGGTCAGATCGTGATCTGCGGCGAGTCCGTCATGGTCGGAACTGTTGATGGTGATCACATAGCTGTTCGGTGCGAGGTAGTGGCCGCCGTCGAGCGGACGGACCAGATCCGACGCTTCCTGCTGAAGCGCTGCCTCGACTTCCTGCGGAACCACTCCGCCACCGAATACTCGGGCGAATACGTCACCGACCGCGCCTTGCAGCTTTCGCTCGAAACGCTGGACAATTCCCATGGTGACCTCTCCTCCCATCTAGTGCTCGGGTCTGCATTGTTCCTGCTCGAGGAACGTACTTCGAGTAGGAACCGAACGCGTGACCGCGAACGCGTGTCGGCTCGAGGTCTTCGTCCATGCATGATATACGTTGCGGGTCGGTAAATACCCGTGCGCTGAACGGTCGACATCTCGATTTCTTCGTCACCGGATGTGCATGTTAACGTTCACCGGTCACCCGGGCGGGTGGCGGAATGGCAGACGCGCTGGCTTCAGGTGCCAGTGTCCTTCGGGACGTGGGGGTTCAAGTCCCCCTCCGCCCACAACACTGGTCGCAGCTGATTCGTTCGCTGCGGCCAGTGGTTTATTTTACGACCGAAGTGTCGCGATGACCACAGAGAGGGCCCGGCCGAATTCATTCGGCCGGGCCTTCTTTTGTCGGCCTGGTCAGGCCCCCTTCTTGATCATCTCCGCGCACTTTTCACCGATCATCATCGTGGTGATGTTGGGATTGACGGCCACGATTTTCGGCATGATCGACGCGTCGGCCACACGCAAGTTGCGGACCCCTTTGACCCGCAACTGCGGATCCAGGGGTGTCTCGGGATTGTCGGCAGCGCCCATCGATACCGAGCCTGTGGGGTGGTAGACGGTGTTGTGGGTGCGAGTGATGTAGTCGGCGATCTCGTCGTCGGTGCGCACTTGATCACCTGGGAACAACTCCATTCCCGCCCATTCGGCCATAGCAGGCTTCCCGACGATCTCGCGGGCCAGCTTGATCCCGTAGGTCATGATCTGCATGTCGTACGGGTCCGAGAAGTACTTCGGATCGACACGCGGCTTGTCGCGGAAGTCTCGGCTGCGCAGACGGACCGTGCCGCGCGAACGTGCGTCCGTGACATTCGGGGTCAGACAGAATGCGTTTTCCGAGGTGGGATAGCCCTGGCGCAACGTGTGCATGTCGAACGGGGTGTTGCCGAAGTGGAACATCAGGTCCGGTCGGTCGCGTTCCTTGTCGATGCGGGTGAAGATTCCGATTTCCCACCACTGCAACGACTCGGTGACCATCGGCTTCTTCGCGTCCCAGGAGATGACGCCCTCTGGGTGATCCTGCATGTGCGAGCCGACTCCAGGTGAGTCCACCACTACCTCGACGCCGATTTCGCGCAGGTGGTCGGCGGGCCCGATACCGGAGAGCATGAGCAACTTGGGGGAGTCGATCGCGCCGGCCGAGACGATGACCTCGCGATCGGCGTGGATGGTGTCGGTGTGTACCAGGTCCGGGTTCAAAACCTGTACGCCCGTGCATCGTTTGTCCGCGTCGATGATGAGCTTCTTGGCCCAGAGTCCGGTGAGGACCTCGAGGTTGGTGCGCGTGTTCGTGATCGGGTGTAGATAGGACACCGATGACGAGGACCGCACGCCGTCCTCCAGGGCGTTCACCTGGAAGAACCCGGCGCCCTCGACAACCGTGCCGTTGTTGAACTGCACGGTGGGGATGCCGGCTTGCTCGCACGCTTCGAGAATCGCCACACCTGCCGGGTCCACGGCTTCGATGTTCCGGATGCGTACCGGCCCGTCGTGACCGTGGTGCGTGCCCGGTTGGTCGTTGTTCTCGAGCTTTCGAAGCAGCGGCAGCATCTGCTGGGAATCCCAGCCGACGGCACCGTACTTGCCGGCCCACTCGTCGAGATCCTCGGCAGGCGGCCAGAAAGCGATGCACGAGTTGTGTGAGGAACATCCGCCCAGCACCTTCGCCCGCGATTGGCGCATGAACGAGTTACCGCGCTCCTGCGGTTCGATCTGATAGTCCCAGTCGAAACCTGATCCGAGCAGTGCAGGCCAGCGGGTGAGCTGGAGGACGTCGTCGACGCCGACGTCGCTGGGGCCGGCCTCGATCAACGCGACGGTGACGGACGAGTCCTCACTGAGACGTGCCGCCACGGCCGCGCCGGCGCTGCCGCCGCCGACGACCACGTAATCGAATCGCTTTTCGGACATGTTTCTTGCGCCTCTCCTCTAACGAACCGAACCGAACCGAACCGAACCGAACCGAACCGAAGAATCGGTGGTGTGCTCAGTGTTGCGGGAACCATCCGGTGACTGCGGGCCGGAGGTTCTGGTAGATGTGCTTGATCTCCTGGTATTCGGCCAGACCGGTCGGACCCAGTTCGCGACCGTTGCCCGACATGCCGAATCCGCCCCACTCGGCCTGTGGCAGGTAGGGGTGGAAGTCGTTGATCCACACGGTGCCGTGCCGCAACCGTGCAGCCACGCGCTCGGTCTTTCCGGCGTCCTGGCTCCAGACGCCCGCGGCGAGCCCGTACCGGGTGTCGTTGCCGATAGCGATGGCTTCCTCTTCCGTGCGGAAGGTCTCCACGGTGACGACGGGGCCGAAGCCCTCTTCCTGTACCACCGACATTGCGGTGTTGCAGCCGTCGAGGACCGTCGGCAGATAGTAGAAGCCCGACTCGAGCTCACCGGTGCCCCATTCGGCACCACAGCCGACGACGGCGCCTTCCTCGATGCCTGCGTCGACGTAGGCGGTGACCTTGTCACGATGGTCCGCAGAGATGAGCGGACCTGTCTCGGCTGTTTCGTCGAACGGCCCGCCCAAGCGAATCTGCTTGGCGCGACGGACCAACTCCGCGACGAAGCGGTCATGGATGGACTCCTCGACGATCAGACGCGCTCCTGCCGAGCACACCTGGCCGCTGTGGACGAAGGCTGCGTTGAGGGCATTGTCGACGGCCGCATCGAAGTCGGCGTCGGCGAAGACGACATTGGGGTTCTTCCCGCCGAGTTCGAGCGCCACCTTCTTGACCGTCTGCACTGCCGCTGCAGCGACCACGCGGCCCGTCGCGAGCCCGCCGGTGAACGAGACCATGTCGACATCGGGATGTTCCGACAGCGGCGCGCCCGCGGTGGCACCGGCGCCGAGCACGAGGTTCCCCACGCCCGCCGGCAGTCCGAGACCATCGAGTACATCCATCAGAAGCATCGCAGTGTGCGGAGTGAGTTCGCTGGGCTTGAGCACGAAGGTGTTGCCCGCCGCCAGAGCAGGTGCCACCTTCCACGCCACCTGCAGCAGTGGGTAGTTCCAGGGGGTGATCATTCCGCAGACACCGATGGGCTCGTACACGACCTTGCTCACGACGTCGGGCATGCCCGGGTCTACGACCCGCCCTGCCTGCTGCCCGGCGAGCACACCGAAATAGCGGAAGCTGGCACTGATGTCGTCCATGTCGATTTCGCTCTCCACGAGGCGCTTGCCCGTATCGAGTGACTCGGCGCGGGCGAACTCGTCCTTACGTCGTTGGATCGCGTCGGCGACCCGCAGCAACAACGCGCCTCGTTCGGTTGCCGGAGTGGAACTCCATACTCCGGCGTCGAATGCACGTCGGGCGGCGGCGATGGCCGCTGCGGTGTCGGCACCATCTGCTTCGTCGACGGTGCCGACGAGTTCGCCGTTCGCCGGGCAGTGGATCTCCCGAGTTCCGCCGTTGACCGCAGAGGTCCACTCACCATCGATAAACAACGTCTTGGGCATGAAGCTGGTCTCCTTGCTGCGTGGGTTGTGCTGATAGGGCTGTCCGTGCGGTTCGAGCGGTCAAGAACCGCCGCTGTTCTCCTCTAGCTGGAGGAAAGTCAGGTGTCCTTCGTAATGGTCCAGGATATCTTCGATGACCTGGTCTTTCGTGTATCCCATGATGTCGTATCCCTGACCGGAACCACCGTCCAGATAGACCTCCATCCGGTAGTACTCGTCTTCGGTACGAGGCAGAGTCAGTCCGAAGGACGGAACGGCGACCTTGCGTCGCCACACCTGATAGCGGAACGGATGAGCGTGGTCTGCGCCGACCACGAGTTCGTACATGTCCTCGGCGTCGTCGACGGGCCCGCATCGGGCATCGATCCCTTGCACCCGCATTTCTTCGACGACCTCGTTGAAACTCGGCAGCACCACCTGGCGTCCGAACTCTCGCACGCGGTCCTCGCCGGGGAATCTGAGAACCCGACTGAGTCGGTGGCGCCAGGACCAGTCGACTCCGCGGTTTCCTCCGGTGCGGACCGAGAGTGAACCCGGCAAACTTTGCTCGACGCTTTCGATTCTGAATGTCTCCACTCTCAGCGATCGGTAGAGCCCGATCATGACGAGGATGATGACGAAGGCGAAGGGCAAGCCCATGATGACCGCAGCATTCTGCAAAGCGCCCACGCCGCCGACGACGAGCATGGCCACGGTCAGACCGCCGGTCGCCAGAGCCCAGAAGATACGAAGCGCCGCATTGCCGTCGTGCTGCGGGCTCGGCAGGTGCGAGGAGAGGTTGGCCATCACCAGTGCGGCCGAGTCCGCGGACGTGACGTAGAAGAGAAGGGCGGTGAAGGTGGCGAGAGCGGCGATGAAGATGAATGCCGGGTAGTCCCTCAGGAGTTCGTAGAACGCGCCCTCCGGGTTGAGGATCGCTTGTTCGCCGAATTCGCTGTCACCGCCACGAACCCGCTCAAGGGCAGAGTTTCCGTAGACCGAGGCCCACATGAGGATGTACAGAAAAGGGATCGTCAAAGTCCCGAGTACGAACTGGCGGATGGTGCGGCCTCGAGAGATCCGCGCAAGGAAAAGGCCGACGAACGAGGCCCACGCGATCCACCAGGCCCAGAAGAACAGTGTCCAGTCGGTCATCCATGTGCCGGTGTCCTCGAACGCGAAGGTCTGACCGACCATGTTGGGGAACAGTCGACCGAAGTCACTGACGTTCAGAACCAGGGCGTCGAGCAGGAACTGGGTTTGGCCCATGACGAGCACCCAGATCGACAGTGCGAATGCCAAAAACACGTTGAGGAGCGAGAGGATCTTGATGCCCTTGTCGACGCCCGAGGTGGCCGAAAGTGTGGCAATGGCAACACCGACGGCGACGATGCCGATTTCGACACCGGTGCTGACTTCCAATCCGAAAACTACGTTCAGTCCCACGTTGATCATCACGACACCGATTCCCAGCGAGGTCGCCACGCCGAAGATCGTGCCGAGCAGCGCAGCGAAATCGACAGTGTCTCCCAGCACACCCTTGACGCGTTTGCCGAAAATGGGAGCAAGAGCCGAGCGAATCGCCAGCGGCTGATTCTTCCGATACGCGAAGTAGGCCAACGCGATCCCCATCAGGGCGTAGAGGCCCCATCCACTGATTCCGTAGTGGAAGAGCGTCCATACGGTCGCCTCACGGGCAGCATCCACTGAACCGGCTTCGGTGCTCGGCGGTTGGAGGTACTGCGTCACCGGCTCGGAGACGGCGAAGTACATCAGATCGGTGCTGATGCCAGCGGCGAAGAGCATCGACGCCCAGGACAGCAACCCGAACTCCGGTTGCGAGTGAGCGGGCCCCAGTTTGAGATTGCCGAATCCCGAGAAGGCCAGGTAAACAACGAAAACGAGCACGATTGCGACCAGCGCCACGTAGAACCACCCGAACCAGTCCGAAGTCCACATCACTGCGCTGCCGAGCACACTCTCCGCGTTCTCCGGTGCGATCAGCGCCCAGATCGTAATCGCAAGAGTGAACAGCGCAGCGGGTACGAAGACCCGCCAGTTCACCCGCGATCGAGCCTCCGGTTCTTCGGCCACATCTGGCTTGGATTCCTCGACCGAAGAACTCACAAATCCGTTCCCTTCTGTTACCTGCCCACCCGGATGGCAGCGTCGGCGCTGTGCTCACAAACACAGCAAAACACTGGAGATGACGCTTCCGTTGTCCTCACCCTAGCCCCGCAGCGCCCGGCGCTGGACCCTTTGAGCTGCGATAATTCGACCTAGCACAGTAAGTCGGTCCAGTTCGAGTTGGACTGTTTCCCTTGGCCGCGGCACCGCGGTGAAGACCGGATCCGAATGTCAGGTTTCGGGCTAGTCGATGCCCAATGCACTGTTCGCCGAGTGCAATCCGGCTTTCGCCCGCACTGCGGGCGCCCGCCCTGGGCTCACCGGGCGCACTTCCGCCGAACCGCGGTTACGAATTACACCGACGTTGTTTCCCGATGTCCTTAGGTGACACCCGGATTGTGCGCCCGATGTGAATTCCGGGCATCGCCGCTCTCGAGTTGCTTCTCGCGTGCAAAAGCGAAGCGCGGGGGTCGAAATGGTCTTGAAAAAATTTTGCGAACCCCAGCTCGAGGGCGTTAATAGGTTAACCTTATTTGCAGTGTTACCTGGGTACTGATTTATCGTTTGTCATTGGACCGGCGTACAAACGGCCGATCCACCCGAACGAGGCTTGCGTGTGCCCCCGAGCTGATCTGCTCGACGGTAGGCAAGGACCGACGCTCGGGGGTGCTGCTTCAACGGCGAACGGCACCCAACAGCCGTCCGCGACGGCCGGTGATCTGTGCCGAGCCGCTCTGGCGTACTTGAAAGCTGGACTTATCCGAAGGCTAGGTATGAAGCACACTCCGGGCCCGCAAGGCCTCTATGATCCCCGTAACGAGCATGACTCCTGTGGAGTGGCGTTCGTGGTGGACATTCACGGTCGCCGTAGCCGTGACATCGTCGAAAAGGCCATCACTGCGCTGGTCAATCTCGAGCATCGGGGCGCCGCCGGCTCCGAACCCAACACCGGTGACGGCGCTGGAATTCTCATCCAGGTACCGGACGCATTCTTCCGAGCCGTCGTCGATTTCGAACTGCCCGCCGCGGGCGCGTATGCCACCGGAATCGCTTTTCTGCCACAAGGCAAAGTCGATGCCGCTCGTGCGTGCGAGGACGTCGAGAAGATCGTCGAGAACGAGGGTCTGACCGTCCTGGGCTGGCGTGATGTTCCCACCGACGACTCCTCTCTCGGGGCGCTCGCGCGAGATGCGATGCCCACGTTCCGTCAGTTGTTCTTCGGCTCTTCCGATTCCTCCGTTACGGATATGGATCTCGAGCGCCGCGCATTCGTCATCCGCAAGCGCGTCGAGCACGAACTCGGCGAACAGGGACCCGGCAAAGGCGGCCCCGGCCGCGAGACCGTGTACTTCCCGTCCCTGTCCTCGCAGACGTTCGTCTACAAGGGCATGTTGACGACCCCTCAGCTCAAGGGCTTCTACATCGATCTGCAGGATGATCGTGTCGAAAGCGCACTCGGGCTCGTGCACTCACGATTCTCGACAAACACGTTCCCCTCGTGGCCGCTGGCGCACCCGTTCCGTCGCGTCGCACACAACGGTGAGATCAACACCGCGACCGGCAACGAGAACTGGATGCGCGCCCGCGAGGCTCTCATCACCTCCGACGTCTTCGGTGGTCCCGACGCGCTGAAGAAAATCTTCCCCGTCGTCACCCACGGTGCAAGTGACACAGCTCGTTTCGACGAAGTACTGGAACTGTTGCACCTCGGCGGCCGCAGTCTTCCGCATGCCGTGCTCATGATGATCCCCGAGGCCTGGGAGCGTCACGAGAGCATGGATCCGGCCCGTCGTGCGTTCTACCAGTACCACTCTTCGCTGATGGAGCCCTGGGACGGACCGGCCTCGGTGTGCTTCACCGATGGCACCCTCATCGGAGCAGTGCTGGATCGCAACGGTCTGCGCCCGAGCCGGCTGTGGGTCACCGACGACGGTCTCGTCATCATGGCGTCCGAGGTCGGCGTGCTCGACATCGATCCGGCGAAGGTCATCAGCAAGGTTCGGCTCCAGCCCGGACGGATGTTCCTCGTGGACACTGCTCAGGGTCGCATCGTCTCCGACGACGAGATCAAGGACGAGCTCGCTGCTGAGCACCCGTACCAGCAATGGCTCGACGACGGTCTCACCGAGATCGACGATCTGCCCGACCGCCCGCATGTGCACATGCCGCACGATCGCGTTCTGATCCGTCAGCAGATCTTCGGGTACACCACCGAGGAACTGAGCGTTCTTCTCTCGCCGATGGCGAAGACCGGAGCCGAGGCGATCGGCTCGATGGGTACCGATACTCCGATTGCGGTTCTCTCTGCCCGCCCGCGGATGCTGTTCGACTACTTTTCGCAGCTGTTTGCGCAGGTCACCAACCCGCCGCTCGACGCGATCCGTGAGGAAATCGTCACGAGCCTCGGCGGCACCATCGGACCCGAGGGTGACCTGCTCGACCCGGGCGCCGACGCGTGCAAGCAGATCGTGCTCCCGACGCCGATCCTGCACAACGACGACCTGTCCAAGCTGATCCACATCAACGACGACGGTACGCAGGAAGGTCTGCGTTCGGTGGTCGTGCGCGGCCTGTATCCGGTGGCCGAGGGCGGCGAGGGGCTTCGGCAGTCACTCGAGGCGATTCGGGCGCAGGTGTCCGCGGCGATTTCCGGCGGAGCGCGGATCGTCGTGCTCTCCGATCGCGAATCCAGCGAGAAGCTCGCGCCGATCCCGTCGCTGCTGCTGACCTCCGCGGTTCATCAGCACTTGGTCCGCGAGAAGACCCGCACCAAGGTCGGCTTGATCATCGAGTCCGGTGATGCCCGCGAGGTGCACCACATGGCGCTTCTCGTCGGTTTCGGTGCGGCAGCGGTCAATCCGTACATGGCGTTCGAGTCGATCGAGGACATGATCGAGCGCGATGCCCTCGCCGATATCGAGCTCGACAAGGCCGTCGCCAACTACATCAAGGCGGCAGGCAAAGGTGTCCTGAAGGTGATGTCCAAGATGGGCATCTCGACATTGGCGTCGTACACCGGTGCGCAACTGTTCCAGGTGATCGGCCTCTCGCAGGCCCTGGTGGACGAGTACTTCACCGGACTCAACAGTCAGCTCGGTGGTATCGATCTCGACCAGATCGCCGCTGATGTGCAGACGCGTCACGGCATCGCCTATCTCACCAACCGGCACGAGCGCGCGCACCGTGAGCTCGAGACGGGTGGCGAGTATCAGTGGCGTCGTGAAGGGGAGTACCACCTCTTCAACCCGGACACCGTGTTCAAGCTGCAGCACTCCACTCGCACCGGCCAGTACGACGTCTTCAAGGAATACACGAAGATGGTCGACGATCAGTCGGAGCGGTTGGCATCGCTGCGTGGACTCTTCCGCTTCAAAACCGAAGATCGGCAGTCGATTTCGATCGACGAGGTCGAACCGGCTTCGGAGATCGTCAAGCGCTTCTCGACGGGCGCGATGAGCTACGGTTCCATCTCCGCCGAGGCGCACGAAACCTTGGCGATCGCAATGAACCGCCTCGGTGCCCGCTCCAATTCGGGTGAAGGCGGGGAAGATGTCTCGCGTTTCGAGCCCGACGAGAACGGTGACTGGCGACGCAGTGCGATCAAGCAGGTCGCGTCGGGACGCTTCGGTGTCACCTCGCATTACTTGACCAACTGCACCGATATTCAGATCAAAATGGCCCAGGGGGCGAAGCCTGGTGAGGGTGGCCAGCTTCCGGCGCACAAGGTGTATCCGTGGGTTGCCGAGGTTCGGCACTCGACGCCGGGTGTCGGCTTGATTTCGCCTCCGCCGCACCACGATATCTATTCGATCGAGGACCTGGCGCAGCTGATCCATGATCTGAAGAACGCCAACCCGCAGGCGCGCATTCACGTCAAGCTCGTCTCTGAACTCGGCGTCGGCACGGTCGCAGCGGGCGTCTCCAAGGCGCACGCAGATGTGGTTCTCATCTCGGGTCATGATGGCGGTACCGGCGCAACGCCGCTGACATCTGTCAAGCATGCGGGCGGGCCGTGGGAACTCGGTTTGGCCGAGACACAGCAGACGTTGCTGCTCAACGGTCTTCGTGATCGCATCGTCGTCCAGGTCGACGGACAGCTCAAGACCGGACGCGACGTGATGGTTGCCGCTCTGCTCGGTGGTGAGGAGTTCGGTTTCGCAACCGCTCCTCTCGTCGTGACGGGATGCATCATGATGCGCGTGTGCCACCTCGATACGTGCCCGGTCGGTGTCGCCACGCAGAACCCGCTGTTGCGCAAGCGTTTTGCCGGTCAGCCGGAGTTCGTGGAGAACTTCTTCATGTTCATCGCCGAGGAAGTTCGCGAGCTGATGGCCGAGCTCGGATTCCGCACCCTCAACGAGGCCGTCGGCCAGGTGGCGCTACTGGATACCACCGCAGCGAAGGACGCGTGGAAGGCATCCAAGCTCGACTTGTCGCCGATTCTCGACGAGGTCGAGTCGGCGTTCATGAACCAGGACCTCTACAACACCGGTACCCAGGATCATGGCCTCGACAAGGCACTCGACCAGCAGCTCATCGTGCAGAGTCGGAATGCTCTGGACAAGGGCGAGAAGGTGTCATTCTCCTCGAAGATCACCAACGTCAACCGCACGGTCGGCACGATGTTGGGTCATGAGGTGACCAAGGCGTACGGCGGCGTCGGCCTGCCCGAGGACACCATCGACATCACCTTCACCGGCTCGGCCGGTAACAGCTTCGGCGCCTTCGTGCCTGCCGGAATGACACTTCGCCTCCACGGTGACGCCAACGACTTCGTCGGCAAAGGTCTTTCCGGTGGACGAATCGTCATGCGGCCCTCGCTCGATGCCCCCAAGGGTTTCGTCGCCGAGGACAACATCATCGGCGGCAACGTCTTCCTGTTCGGTGCCACCAATGGTGAAGCCCTCATCCGAGGCGTCGTCGGGGAGCGCTTCGCAGTACGTAACTCCGGTGCGGTGGCCGTCGTAGAGGGTGTCGGCGACCATGGTTGCGAGTACATGACCGGTGGCAAGGTCGTCGTCCTCGGCGAGACGGGTCGGAACTTCGGTGCCGGCATGTCCGGCGGCGTCGCATTCGTCTTCGACCCGGTGAAGACGTTCGAGGCGAACCTGAACACCGAGCTGGTCGATATCGAGGACATCGAAGGCGACGAGTTCATCTGGTTGAAAGACATCGTCACCCGTCATCACGAGGAAACGGGATCCGAAGTTGCAGAGCGAATCCTCAACGATTGGTCACAGCAGGTGAACCATTTCGTGAAGGTCATGCCGCGCGACTACAAGAAGGTACTGCTGGCCATCTCCGAAGCCGAGAAGAACGGCGCGGACGTGGACGAAGCGATCATGGAGGCAGCTCGTGGGTGACCCACAGGGATTTTTGAAGCACACGGTTCGTGAACTGCCGAAGCGTCGACCCGTCGACCTACGGCTGATGGACTGGAAAGAGGTCTACGAGGACTTCCCCAAGGAAGCCTTGCAGACGCAGGCGAGCCGCTGCATGGACTGTGGTGTTCCGTTCTGCCACAACGGCTGCCCGCTGGGGAACCTGATTCCCGAGTGGAACGACCTGGTGTTCAAGGATCGTTGGCGCGAGAGTATCGACCGCTTGCACGCTACGAACAACTTCCCGGAGTTCACCGGACGACTGTGCCCCGCCCCGTGTGAGGCGTCGTGTGTACTGGGAATCAACCAGGATCCCGTGACGATCAAGCAGGTCGAGGTCGAGATCATCGACAAGGCCTTCGAAGAGGGCTGGGTCACTCCGGTCTACCCGACGTTCCTGACGGGTAAGAGCATCGCCGTCGTCGGTTCGGGGCCTGCGGGATTGGCTGCCGCGCAACAGCTCACGCGTGCCGGACATACCGTCACCGTGTTCGAGCGGGCCGACCGTATCGGCGGACTGCTGCGCTATGGCATCCCCGAGTTCAAGATGGAGAAGCGCCACATCGACCGTCGTCTGGCACAGATGGAGGCCGAGGGCACGGTGTTCCGTACAAGTGTCGATGTCGGAGTGGACATCTCGGCCGAAGAACTGCGCGCAGAGTTCGACGCCGTCGTTCTGTCCGGTGGTGCTACCGCGTGGCGCGATCTGCCGATCGAGGGACGCGAACTCGAGGGCATCTACCAGGCGATGGAGTTCCTTCCCGGAGCAAATCATGTGCAGCAGGGCGATTACGACGCTCCGCCCGTCACAGCGAAGGGCAAGAAGGTCGTGATCATCGGTGGCGGTGACACCGGTGCAGATTGCCTCGGCACCTCGCATCGTCAGGGCGCCGAGAGCGTGCATCAGTTCGAGATCATGGCGCGCCCGCCGGAGGAGCGTGCGACGTCCACCCCATGGCCGTTGTATCCGTTGATGTTCCGTGTCGCTTCGGCTCACGAAGAGGGTGGCGAGCGAGTGTTCTCGGTCAACACCGAGCGTTTCGTCGGTGCCGACGGCAAGGTCACCGGTCTCGAAGCTCACGAGGTCGAGTTCAAGGCAGGCAAGTTCGAGAAGGTCGAGGGCAGTGAGTTCACCCTCGAGGCCGATCTGGTGCTTCTTGCCATGGGCTTCGTAGGTCCAGAGAAGCCGGGGCTGCTGACCGATCTCGGTGTGGACCTGAACGAGCGCGGCAACGTCAAGCGCTCGAACGAGTGGGTCACCAACGTGCCCGGTGTGTTCGTTGCCGGTGACATGGGTCGTGGTCAGTCGCTCATCGTGTGGGCCATCGCCGAGGGCCGTTCGTGTGCGGCTGCCGTCGATACGTTCCTCGAGGGTGTGACGGCCCTCCCGTCGCCTATCGTCCCCACCCAGGCGCCGCAACGCTGATCGGTTGCACCAGAACGAGGTTATGGACGGAAAGCAGGTTTTTCCGCTCCATAACCTCGTTTTCGTTACCGCTGGTGAGATGTCCTCGTTTTAGGTAACCTCCGTTTACCGATTGGGCATCAATTCGACATCAGGGACTGGCATCCTGACCCTCGAAGTCGAAAGTCCGCTACTGCAGTGAGGCCGCAACCATGCGCGTGAAGAAACTCGTCGCCATCGTCGGAGCCGTCATGGCTGTCGCCGCTGGAACGTCGGTCATGTCGACGGCACCCGCGGCGGCCGATCCAGGTGGTTGCCCGGATCTGTACGTGGTCGCGATCCCGGGGACGTGGGAGACGAGTTCGGGCGCGGCACCCAAGCCGGGCATGCTCACTGCCGTCACCGACCGCATCGCGAGTTCGTCCATTCGCACCGATTACGTGTCTTACCCGGCCACCGCGTTTCCTTGGGAGGGTGGGGTCTACGGGGAGTCTCGCGCGATCGCCACGTCGAACGCGGGCGGAATGCTCGAAGCGATGGCCGCGCAGTGCGGTGCAACGAAGCTCGGCATCATCGGTTACAGCCAGGGTGCCGACGCTGCAGGCGATCTCGCTGCGTCGATCGGAACGGGCTTCGGCGTCGTGCCTGCGAATCGGGTCGTCGCGGTCGGCCTCATCTCCGACCCGAAGCGTTCCGACGCTGATGCACTGGTCGGCCCCGAGGTCGTCGGTACCGGTGTAGGTGGCCCGCGCGTCGGAGGGTTCGGTTTCGTCAGTCCAGTGGTGAAGACCTTCTGCGCAATCGGTGATCTGTACTGCTCGACACCCAAGGACGATTACATTTCCCGGTTGGCAGGCTTCCTTGCGGTCTCTTCCGATCCGAACCCCGATGTGGTCGCGAAGGCGCAGCAGGAGGCGCAGATTCTCATCGGCGATCTGTCGGCAGCGGGCGGGCTTCCGGTACTGCAAGGTCAGCTGACCGATCAGGCGAACGAGCAGCGTCGACGCGAAATCGACGCGTTCTACCGTTCCGGGATCCATCAGGAATACGGAAGCTATGCGGTCGACAGCAGTGGAACGAGTGCAACGTCGTGGTTGGCGAACTATCTGCTCGATCAGGCCTGAGAAGGTCCGGCTTCGATTCCGGTCGGCCGGGTCCGCAGGAGGAGATGGACCACGATCGCCGCTGCACCCATCCCTAGTGCACTCCAGGTGGCGGCGAGGGTGAGTCCGTCGACGAACCCTGCTGCCGCGATGTCTCGCAGTGCCGAATCCAGTGGTGGCGGAAGGTAGTCGGCAACGGTCATGCCTCCGCCGACGGTCTCGGACGCCGGCCCGGCTATGTCCGGTGGGGTATCGGGGGGCAGGTTGTCCTCGAGTCGGTGTCGGTAGACGGTAGATCCGATCGTTCCGAGGATGGCGATACCGACGGCGCCGCCGAGTTCGGCGCCGGTCTCCGACAGTGCCGAGGCGGCACCGGCTTTCTCCGGTGCCGCAGCGGTGAGGACGATGTCGGAGTTGAGCGTCGAAGATGCACCGACTCCGAGCGCCAGCAGGGACATGCCCACCACCAGTAGCGGCAGTCCGGAATCGGGTTGGATGAACGCCATTACCGCGGCGCCGCAGGCGATCGAGGCGAGTCCGCCGGCGATGATGGCTCCGGTCGAAACGATCTTGCTCAGGCTCGGCGCGAGTACCGCCCCGGTTCCGGCTGCGATCGCGGGGATCAGCAGCCACAGACCCGCCTCCAGTGGACCGAGCCCCACGATCAGCTGCAGATACTGCGAGGCGAACAGACTGAATCCGGTGAGCGCGAAGATCACCAGGAATTGAACGAGTACTGCTGCGCTGAAGGCACGTTCGGCGAACAGGGTGATGTCGATGAGTGGGTCGCGCCCGCGCAGTTGCCTTCGTAGGAACAACAAGCCCAGAACAATTCCGACGGTAGCTGTGGTGATCGTCGTAGCGTCGACTCCGTCCTGGGCGCCGTGCTTGATTGCGTAGACGATCACGAGCATCGACGCGATCGAGAGTACGACGCTGAGCGGGTCGAAGCGGCCCGGATCGGGATCCTTGAACTCCGACACCAACAGCGGCGCCGAGATGAGCAGGACGACCATGATCGGAATGTTGATCAGAAACACCGAGCCCCACCAGAAGTGCTCGAGCAACGCCCCACCGATGACGGGACCGAGGGCGCCGCCCCCGGCGAACCCGGCGGTCCACAGTCCGATCGCTTCCTTACGTTGACCCGGGTCGTGAAACATGTTGCGTATCAACGATAGTGTGCTCGGCGCAATGGTAGCTCCGCCGATGCCCAGAAGTGCTCGCGCGAGAAGGAGCATCTCGGGTGACGTCGAGAAAGCTGCGAGCAGCGATGCGGCGCCGAAAACGACCGCGCCGATCATCAGAAGTCTGCGACGGCCGATCCGGTCACCGACAGAACCCATCGTGATGAGCAGGCCAGCGAGAAGGAAGCCGTACAGGTCGAGAATCCACAGTGTTTGGTTGCTGCTCGGTTCCAGGTCCGCGGTCATGAAAGGAAGCGCCAGGTAGAGCACCGACATGTCCATCGAGACCAGCAGGATCGGGATTACGAGAACACTCAGTCCGAGCCAATCCTTACGGGTTGCCTTCGGGGGGTCGCCGGTCATGGATCTCTTCTTCCGCCGCAATCACTTCTTTTGTTCGCCAACGCCGATGCGGAGGACCCACATGACGGTACCGTCGCATTCGGTGGTTGCCTGTCAGGTGCCACATACGAGAGGACGCAGTATGCCCAGTGAGCTGAAGGTTGTTGCCACCATCACCGCCAAGCCGGAGTCGGTCGATGCCATACGAACAGGTCTGGCAACGCTGGCCGAAGAGTCGGCGAAGGAGAGCGGAAACGTCTCCTACGAATTGTTCGAGTCAGCCTCCGAGCCGGGCACTTTCGTCACCATCGAGGTGTGGGGATCGCAAGAGGACCTCGACGCGCACATGCAAACACCCCACCTGCAGAAGGCGCTGGGCGACTTCGGTGCGCACCTCGCCAGTGCGCCGTCCATTCACCCGCTACGCGTAGTCGGCTAGTTCTCTGCTCGCTTCGCTGTCGCCGGGTTCGGTATCGAGAGTTCGGTAGACGATCCCGGCGACAGCGAGGAGAACGACGGTCAGACCGATTGCCAACCAGCCTGTCGAGGTAATCTGCCCGTATCCGATCTCACGCGCGCCCGCCGCGGTGTAACTCATCGGCATGAACGCCGACAGGTGGCCCCAGATCGAGGCACTGCTCGCGTAGGCAGCACCGCACACCACGACCTGGACGAGCAGCAGGCCGACGTTGACAGCTTGGCCGACGACGTTGCCGAGCAGTCGTTGGACTGCGCCGGCGGCCGCTAAATAGGCGGCTGCGGAAGCGACGAGGAACAGACCCGCTCCCAGTAGGGCGCCGATCCCCGTGTCGGGCGCGGTGAACGCGAACGCCAATGCTGCACACACCCCGACGGCGAAGACGGCGACCGCGGCCGCAATCCAGCGGAAGCGGGAATCGCGGCTCAGAACCCGTACCAGGCTCACCGCGCCGATAGCACCGACCGCGACGAGCGCTGCGACAAGATACGGCGCCACCGGCGTGCTCGACGCGGCTGCCTGCGTCACCTCGGCCTCCGAAGCGGGCGCAGGTGAGCCCGCGTTCAGCTCCTTGGCCGTCGGGAGTCCGGTGGTTGCTTCTTGGACGTTGGTCGCTATACCGCTGACAATTCCGGAGACCGGGCCGACGGCCGTCACCAACTGGTCGGTTCCGGCTCGGAGTTGTCCGCCGCCGTCGTCGAGCTGGCCCAGTCCGTCTCGAAGTTGGACGGTAGCGTCACCGAGCTGGCCGGTGGCAGTCAGGAATTGGCCGGATGGATCGTTCAGCTCACCGGACAGCTGGCGTGCACCGCCTTTGAGGGTCTGCAGCTGATCGAGCGTCGATGGGCCGAATCCCTGGGTGTTGAGGGTGTCGATCACCGAGCGAATCTGGCCGGAGATGGCGTCGGATCCGGGGTGCGGGAAGCTGTCGATTTGTTGTGCGGTGGCTTCGAGCTTTGCGGTGAACTCACCCTGCTGAGCACCGAAGCCGGCGAGCTGATCGACGAGCTGATCGACTCCGCCACTGATCTGGGATGCACCGTCACCGAGTTGCCCGATGCCGTCACGGTATTGGACGAATCCGTCGGCGAGCTGAATCGTGCCGTCATGAGCCTGGGTTATTCCGTCGGCGAGGACGATGACGCCGTCGTTGAGTTGCTTACCGCCGTCGGTCAGCTGGGAGACGCCCCCGGACAGGAAGCTGATGGGTAACCCCGCTTGCTGCAGGCTCTTCCTCGAGGTGGCCAGGGGATCGCCGGTGGAGGCGCTGGGTGTGCCCGCTGTCGTGTTCGCGGTGGCCGGCGCCGGGTCCTCGGGGCTCAGGTCGTAGCCCGCGCCGAGTGCGAACGCTCCGGCGGCTACCAGCGGAAAGGCAAGAGCAACGAGAGCGGCGGTCGGTTGCCGGAGGATTCGAAATTTACCCATAGTGGTTTCGAGGCTAACCGGCCCCCGAGGCCACTATGACCACAAGAAGCTGCGATGTGGACTGAAACACCGCCCTGAGCAGGCACTTTAAGAACTCTCTGTGGAGTTGGTGGATCGGTCTCTGTTGCGTGGCAGCAGATCCCACACGTGCTGCGTCTCGTTCACCGCCGCGACCGATCGACTACCGTTGCGAGAGTAAAGGATTCGAGTGATCGAACAGTAGTCGATCGGGAATCCGAGAACCGTGGGGGTGTGCAGGATGTCTTGCAGCAGGATGTTGATGACACCGCCGTGGGCGAACACCACAACCGTATCGCTGTGTTCGACTCCCGAGACCGCTGCGTCGATGCCGGCGAGTACCCGCGCACGAAACGCGTCCTCGTCGACCTCCTCGGGTAGGTGTCCGGCCTTGATCCGGTCGAATGCGTCGCGGAACTCGGTGCGCGCAAGTTCGATTGGAACGTAACCGCCGAAATCTCGGTCGTATTCGGTGAGGCGCTCGTCGGACTCCAGCATGGCCCCCAGCTCGGCAGCCAACACCGAGCCGGTCTGCTTGGCGCGGAGTTGAGTGCTCGAGACGGTCCTGGCGATCGCAAACCGGGCCAGCGCGGCAGGTACCCGGGCCGCTTGTTCGTGGCCGAGTTCGGCAAGCGGGGGATCGGCGGTCTCTTCGGAGCGCTGCGGGAGCGCATGGCGAACCAGTATGAGCTGCATCGTGCCTACTTAACCACCGTGCCTACCTGAGCACCGTGCCTACCTGACCACGAGACTGCGGCCGTTGCGGATCGTCAGTGCGCGGAAGGCCTGCACGTGGCTCGCCGGTATGCGCTCGGACCAGACCATGCCGATGCGTCGCCGGGCGGTCGGATCGGCCAGAGGGACTTCCACGGTCTCGTATTGTGGCCCGCGAATTTTGGGAAGAATACTGACGCCCAGACCGGCTCCGACCAGTCCGCGGATCGTGTGGATGTCCTGCCCTTCGAACGCAATGTGCGGAGACATCCCTGCCTCGGCCCACAGGCCTTCGCAGATCGAACGCATGCCGAATCCGTGACCCATGGCGATATAGCGCTCCTCGGCAGTGTCGATGACGTGCACGCCGCGGCGACCGGCCAGGCGATGTCCGGTGGGCACGACCAGCACCAGTCGCTCGTCGTAGAGCTGGAAGGAATTGGCGTCGGTGTGCTCGGTACTGAGCGAAACGAAGGCGAGGTCGGCGGAGCCGTCGTCGAGGCGGTCGAGGCAGCGCGAACGCGCACCCTGATCGAGATCGAAGGTCACGGCCGGATGACCGGTTCCGAACGCCTTGATCAATGCCGGCACGATGTCCTCGCCGAGCGTGTTCTGGAACGCGATGGAAATTCGGCCACGGGCCTTCGCGTCGTGCTCGCTCATCGCATCGAGGCCGGCCTCCAGATCGACGAGGGCCCGTTGCAAATAAGGAATCAGGATTCGGCCGGCGGCGGTCATCTCGATACCGCGTCCACGACGTTCGACGACAGCGACCCCGAGGATTGCTGTCGCCCGGGCGATCTGTCGGCTCACGGTCGGTTGCGGGATCCCGAGCAGGTGGGCGGCTTCGGTGATGTGCTCGGTTTCCGCGACGGCGACGAGCGTCGGGATGAGGGGGAGAAGTTCTTTCGATTCCGCGCGCACCTACGCAATGATATCGCTGGAGTATGAATTGCCGGGTGCATATGCATTGGACGCATGTACACAGCAAAGATAGCGTCGAGAAAATGAGTTCATCGTCGACCGATACGGACGCCGAACTCGTTTGGGAGGGTCATCCTCGCGGGTCGCGCGAATACAAGCGTCTGGTTGCGGCCTTGTTGTTCGCGGGTATCGCGACTTTCGCGCAGCTCTACTCGGTGCAGGGCATTCTTCCGCTCATCGCGGTCGGCCTCGATATCACGCCGTCGCAGTCCTCCCTTGCGGTCGGATCAGCCACGGTCGGTGTCGCCGCTGCGGTCCTGCCCTGGTCGGTGTTCGCCGATCGCATCGGACGAGTCCGCGCGATGGCCGTCTCGGTGATCGCCGCAACGATTCTGGGACTCATGGTTCCGCTGTCTTCCTCGCTACCGATGCTGCTGGCGATTCGCTTCCTCGAAGGTGCGGCCCTCGGCGGACTCCCCGCGATCGCCATCGCCTACCTGAGCGAGGAAGTGCACGGCAAACACACTGCGCTCGCCGCCGCGACCTACGTCTCCGGTACCTCCATGGGTGGCTTGCTGGGTCGGATAGTCGCCGGACCTGTTGCGGAGTACACGAACTGGCGCGTCGGAACCTTGACGGTGTCGGTACTCGCCGCGGTAGCAGCCGCCCTTTTCGTATGGCTGGCACCGACGCCGCGCAGATCTCCCACCGTCTCCCGCGACGGCCCCTCACTGCCGAGACGGGTGTGGGCCAACCTCCGCGAACCCGGCATGCTGACCCTGTACGGCCAAGGCTTCCTGCTCATGGGCGGATTCGTCGCCATCTACAACTACCTCGGTTTCCGGCTCGAAGCCGGCCCGTTCGGGCTCCCGCAGTCCCTCATCAGCCTCATCTTCGTGGCGTATCTCAGCGGTACCATGTCCTCGCGCATCGCCGGTCAGCTGGCAGTTCGCCACGGCAGAAGCGTCGTACTCGCAGGTTCGACGGCCACCATGGCCGTCGGCGTCGCGCTGACCATCAGCACCAACCTGATCGTCATCCTGACCGGACTGGTCGTGCTGACCATCGGATTCTTCGCCGCCCACGCCATCGCGTCGGGATGGACGGGTCAGCGTGCGGTGGTCGGACGCACGCAAGCGACGTCGCTGTACAACCTCTTCTACTACGGCGGATCCAGCGTTCTCGGCTGGCTCGGCGGAGTGGTATTTCAGATGTACGGCTGGACCGCGATGGCGCTGTTCGTCATAGGTCTGATCGTGACCGCAGGTGGATGGGCATTGTTGCAGGGCACACGACTGAAAACCGGGCTTCCAGCCCCGACGCCCCAGGTCACACGGCCGCACTGAGGGCGACCGTGAGCGGGACGACGCTCAGGCAGCAAATCGCCAGTATCAACATCGCGATGACGCCTCGGCGATCCCACTTCTGCTGAGCTCCGGCGGCCGCCGAGACGAACAGGACGAATCCGATGCAGACCGAACCGATGGTGATTGCGACGGGAGTGGACAGCACGACTAGCTGGTCTTCATGCTGCCCCAGCCGACATATGCGTCGACCGAGAGGTGACCGGTGACCCGCGGTTGGTCGCGCACCGGGTACTTGTCGCCGGTGTAGTGGGTCGAGATGCGGTCGATGTCGACCAGATCTGGATCGTCCGCCAGCGTGATGGTGCCGTGAATGGTGATGTGGGTGTACCAGCTGGCCTCGTCGAGCACCGAGATCGAGACCCTGGGGTTGCCGCGGATGTGCTCGAGGCGCTTACGGCTCGCCTCGAAGTTCAAGACGATCTGGCCGTCCTCCCACAGGTACCAGGTGGGGGCGGTGATAGGTGTGCCATCTGCTCGTACCACTGCCATGACTGCGGGGTTCGGCTTCTTCAGTAGCTCGATGGCCTCGGGCGGCAACGGTGGTTTCGGCATGACGCCACTCTACTTCCGGCCGAGAACGAAGGAGGTCGGTCTCGGCCGGAAGAGCATTACAGGGTGGGGAGCTTGACGACCTGCCCGGCGTAGGACAGACCGGCGCCGAAAGCGAGGAGCAGGGCGGTGTCGCCCGCCTTGGCCTTGTTGGTGCGGAGCAATTCCTCCATGGCCAGCGGAATCGACGCGGCCGAGGTGTTGCCGGTCTCCTCGATATCGTTGGCGACGACAGTGTCATCGCCGAGGTGCAGGCTCTTGGCGAGCAATTCGGTGATGCGGCTGTTGGCCTGATGCGGGATGAACGCATGCAGTTCCTCGGTCTTGATGCCCGCGGCGTCGATCACCTTCTGTGCCGCCTTGCCCATCTCGAACGCGGCCCAGCGGAACACCGAGATTCCGTTCATTCTGATCCAGGGACGCTCGGCGCCCTCTGTGGTGATGTAGTCGTACCAGTCGATCGTCTGGTAGATCGCATCCGCCTGTGAACCGTCGGAGCCCCAGACGGCAGGCCCGATCTCGGTCTCGTCGCTCTGGCCGACTACGACCGCGCCCGCGCCGTCGGCGAAGATGAATCGCGTAGTGCGGTCGTAAGGGTCGGTGGTCTCACTCAACTGCTCTGCGCCGATGACGAGGACGTACTTGGAGGTACCAGCCTTGACCAGATCGGACGCGACGGCGAGGGCGTAGCAGAATCCCGCACAGCCGGCGCCGATGTCGAATGCGGCAGGGCCCTTGGTGCCGAGGGCGTGCGCAACCTTGGCGGCAGCCTGCGGAGTTTGCTCGAGGTGCGTCGACGTCGCGACGATGACGGTATCGATGTCTTCTGCCGAGACGCCGCTTGCCGCGAGAGCCTTCTTGCCGGCCTCGATGGCCATGAATACGACGTTTTCTTCGGGCTTGGTGAAGCGACGATTCTTGATGCCCGTCCGCGTCTGAATCCACTCGTCGCTCGAGTCGATGGTTTCGCAGATTTCGTCGTTGGTCACCACCCGCTCGGGGCGGTGGACACCCAAGCCGAGAAGCTTGGACTGTCGGCCGGAAGTTGTGCTGATCGATGCACCCATCTGTGTTCCTCTCGTGCTACCGCGCCATCGCCGAACTGTGGATCGGGTCTTGGGCTACGGGCTCGAGAGGACACGTTACGTGCGTGGAGTTCGGTGCGTCACACCAGTTCGGCGATCAGGCTCGCCACCTCGGCGGGTTGGTCGATCATCGCGTGATGATGGGCGTTCGTGACGACGGAGAACTTCGCGTCCAGATACTGCGCCAGTCGCCGTTGCTTGGCGATCCAGCGGCGACCCCACGGTGTCGGTCGACCGGTGTGGGCGGCAACGACGGTAGCCGGTACATCCGGCATCGGATGGCTGCGCCTGATCTGGTTGAGCTCGAGTGCCATATCCGGGTAGACGAAGTCCTCCACCAGCGCGGCCTCGAGGTACGACGGCGCCCGATAGATCTGTGCAATCCAGTCATAGGTCTCGATGGGAATGCCGTCGGGAGGGATGGACTGATTGAGAATGCGTCGGACCGTCGTTCCGAGCAGTCGCTGCAGTCCGAGTGTCGTCAGGGTCCTCGAGAGGACGTATGCCGCCGAAATACGACAATGCCTCGGAATCAGATGCCGCGGATCGCGCTCCGCGCTCGAGTCGAGCAGCAGCATTCCCGCGGTGCGCGACGGGTACAGCCGAGCGAACGCCTCTGCGTAGAACCCCGCGATCGAGTGCCCGACGACCACGGCAGGGCCTGGCAGCTCGAGGGCGTCGAGAACGCCGAGGATACGAGCTGCCTCGGCCTCGACAGTGGGGGTATCGCCGTGCGGAAACGGTTCGCTGAACCCGAACCCGGGTCGATCGAACACGACGACGGTGTGAAATGTCGAAAGTATCGCAGCCGCATCGTCCCAGTCGAACCAATTTCCTGCGAGGCCGCCGCACAAGACAATCGGTGGGCCACCGCCGGTCACCACGACGTGGGTGCGCAGTCCGTCGACTGCGACGAACCTGCCGGGAGGTGATTGTTTCATGTGAAACATTCCAAATTTTTCGCTACTGTCGCGGCTTCGCGAGGGGGAAGGCCAACGTCTCACGAATGCTGCCACCGGTTATCAACATGACGACGCGATCGACACCCATGCCGAGACCCCCTGTCGGGGGCATGCCGTACTCGAGTGCCTGCAGGAAGTCCTCATCGAGCGACATCGCTTCCTCGTCACCACCTGCCGCGAGAAGGGATTGCTCGGTCAGTCTTCGACGCTGATCGACCGGGTCGGTGAGCTCGCTGTACGCCGTGCCGAGTTCGACACCCCACGCGACGAGATCCCATTTCTCGGCAACACCCGGAATCGACCGATGCGGACGGGTCAACGGCGACATCGACGTCGGGAAGTCTTTGTAGAAGGTGGGGAACTCGGTGTAGTCCTCGACCAGATGCTCGTACATCCCCTGTGCGACGGCGCCTGCATCCCAATTCTTTTCGTATGGAACGTCGTTCTCCTCGCAGAGTCTGCGAAGTTCGGCGAGTGAGGTGTCGGGGGCGACCGGGACACCGAGCTTCTCTGCGACGGCCCCGTGCAGTGTTTTGACGGGCCATTCACCGGAGATGTCGATTTCGATCATCTCGCCGCTCGGGCCGTCGGGTCGGAGGACGATTTCGCGACCGTGTGCGGCGATGGCGGCCTGCTGAATGAGCTCGCGGCACAACACCATCGCCTGCTCGTAGTCACTGTGCGCTTCGTACGCCTCGAGGATGGTGAACTCCGGATTGTGTTTGAAGTCGGCGCCTTCGTTGCGGAACACTCGGCCGATCTCGAACACCTTGTCCATCCCGCCGACGCACAGACGTTTCAAGTACAACTCGGGTGCGATCCGCAGATACAGATCGAGGTCGTAGGCGTTGATGTGGGTGATGAACGGGGCCGCGTTCGCTCCGCCGTGAACCTGCTGCAGGATCGGCGTCTCCACCTCCATGTATCCGCGGCCGGACAGTGAATCCCGCATGGATTTGACGACGTTGCTGCGGGCGATCATCAAATCCCTTGTGCTGCGGTTGATCGCAAGATCGACGTAGCGTTGACGCACCCGAGATTCGGGGTCCTTGAGGCCCTTCCACTTGTCCGGCAGCGGGTGCAGGCATTTGGCATTCATCCGCCAGTCACCGGCGAGCAGTGAGAACTCGCCCTTGTTGCTTCGTCCGATCACTCCGCTGACCTCGATCAGATCGCCCAGGTCGAAGTCTGCATCGAATTCGTCCAGCTTGTCCCCGACGCGCGCCCGGTCGAACAACACCTGGATGTCGTCGGTCCAGTCCCGCACGATCGCGAACGCGACCCCGCCATAGTCTCGAATTCGCAGTAGACGACCGGCAATCCGAACCGTCGTTCCCTGAGGGGCCGCCAATGCCTCGGCGACGGAATGCGTCGGCGGATGTGCGACGGGGTAGCCCTCGGTTCCCTCGCTCTCGAGGCGCTCGAGCTTGGAGATCCGGACGCGAACCTGGTCGGGGCGCCGCGGTCCCTGCGGCTGCTCGTCGTCCTCCGCTACATTTTCCGGTCCGCTTCCGTCACTGTGGATATCGGTGTTGTCGGCGAGAGCTGCCGGGACGGCTACGTGGCTACCGGTGTGCTTGCGTGCGCGCCGGAAACTCGGCAACGTCAGGAAGCCCTCGGCGATCGCAGATGCGATGCCGACCTTCGGTAGTACGCGACTGTCGGCGAAGCACAGATAACGCGGTTCCCAGTCGGGTTGATACTTCAGGTTCGAGCGGTACAGCGCCTCGAGTTGCCACCACCGCGAGAAGAACACGAGCATCGAACGCCAGATCCGCAGTACCGGCCCAGCTCCGATTCGACTGCCCTCCTCGAATACGGCTCGGAACACCGCAAAGTTCAACGAAATCTTGCTGACACCGAATTGATCTGCACCGGTGGCCAGTTCGGTGACCAAAAGTTCGATGACCCCGTTGGGGGACTGGGGATCACGTCGCATCAGGTCCAGCGACACGCCAGTGCGACCCCACGGTGCCAACGACAGAATGCCGACGGTCTTGTCGCCCGCTCTGGCCTGAACGAGCATGCAGTCGCCGTCGAGTGGGTCGCCGAGGCGACCGAGCGCCATCGAGAATCCGCGCTCGGTCTCGGTGTCGCGCCACGTGTCGGCGCAGTCGATGATCTCGGCCATCTCGGGTGCAGGAATGTTGCGATGACGACGTATTTCCACCGTCACGCCCGCCTTGCGTGCACGTGTGACGGCTTGGCGGACCGGACGCATCTCGCGGCCGTTGAGGTTGAACGTCTTGGTGTACAGGATGGCCTCGTCGCCGAGTTCGAGGACGTTCAGGCCGGCCCGCTTGTACGCCGTCGCACCGATTTCGCTGGCCCCCATCACCGCGGGAGACCAGCCGTACTTCTCGGCCAGCTCGAGCCACGCGTCGATGGCGTGCGACCACGCCTCGGGATTGCCGATGGGATCACCGCTGGCAAGGCACACCCCGACCTCGACGCGATACGTGACCGCAGCCTTACCGCTCGGGGCGAACACGACACCCTTGTCGCGTCGGGTGGCGAAATAACCGAGGGAGTCGTCCGCTCCCCATTTGTCGAGGAGGCCGCGCAGTGCGGACTCGTCACTACCGGTCAGCGCATTGGTAGAGCGCTGCGACCTGAACAAAGTCACGACGGCAGCAAGCAATGCGAGCGCGCCGAACAGACCGAGCAGCGTATTGACGAAACCGTGTGTGCGACCGCTGAATTGCTCGTTGTCTACCGTCGCCAATGCTGTTACGCGGTTGAAGGCCCACAGGAACGTCTCGTTCTCCGGGAGTGTCCCGGGGAACAGTGCGACCAGAGCCCAGCCGAGCAGGGTTCCGATGATCGCGCCCAGGACGAGAACTCCGAGGGCTTTCCATATCGCGCCGCGTCGTACCCGGGTGTAGAACTCCTTGCGCGCCGCCACCAGAATGCCGATGATGACGACGTGGACGCCAAGGGCGACCCAGGCGCCGGCGTTCTTCTCTTGGATACCCTCGGCGAGATTGGTAAGCGCGAAGAGCGCGAGATAGAGCGTCAGGAACCACCACGCGATGCGCTTACGGCTTGCCAATGCTGCCGCGGTGAGACCGAGGACGAGCGCCCACGCCAGAGAGGTGTCCGGGGCATCGATGTAGAAATTGTTGACGTACTCTCGCGGCACCCGTATGGCTTCTCTCAGCGCCGGGGAGATGCTCCACAAAAACACCAGCACTGCGAAAGTGCCGAGAATGAGGCCGGCGATGTGTGGAACCTGCGCCAGTCGACCGTGCTCGGGTGGCGCGAAAGCCCGCGAGGGCTTTTCCTCCCCGCGAGTGGATTTCTCCGGTGACGATTTCTCCGGTGACACCGATGTGCTCGTCAATGCCCACTCCTGCCGTCAGCGTTACCAACTATCCAGCGCTGTCAACTACTCAGCGTTGTCAACTACTCAGGGCAACGGTAACGCCGACGACAGGTTCAGGGGGGATCATTCGACAGTCGAGGGACTGCGGGCGCCGGCTAGGAAGCTTTCCAGGATCGCCAGGTCAACTTTTCGACGACGATTGCCGGACCCTCCGGCCGTGCAGAGGCGTATTGCTCGTACTTCTCCACGAGCGCGTCGATTGCAGCTCTGCCCTCGTCGGAGTGAGCGTCGACGACACGGGCCGACCCACTGGCGCGAACCCACCAGAGGTTGTCCCACTCGTCTTCGTAATTGTCGACGATGAGGCCGACAGCCGGGTCGGCGCGGATGTTGTCCAGTCGCTGGAGTTTACGAGTGGATTTCGGTTTCCAGTCGATGGCGGTGACGATGCGATCGTCGACGACGGCGAAGACGACAGGCACGAGATGTGGTGTGCCGTCGGGATTGATCGTCGACAGGATTGCTCGGCGCGCGGCGGAAAATCGGGCGGTGTCGTCGGCGATCTTCACAGTTGATTCCTTCTGGCGCGCGGTCATGCAGAGGCGCTGTGTGCGCCGTCCCGACATAGGACGCTCTCGAGCTGGACGGCTGTCATCGGACGACCGAGAAGGTGGCCTTGTCCGAAGGTAACTTCCATGTCAGCGCAGGAAGCCATTTGCTCGGGTGTTTCGATTCCTTCGACAACAGTGTCCTTGCCCAAGTCGTGCGAGACGTCGACGACAGCTTTGCACAGCGCGGAGATGGCGCGTCTGCGCTGAAGGTTCTTGCTGTCGAGGTGCTGGGTGAGTGACTTGTCGATCTTGAGGATGTCGACGGGCAGGGTTGCGAGGCGTTCGAGCGAGGAGAAGCCGGAGCCGAAGTCGTCGATCGCGACGAGAACCCCGTGTCGGCGCACGTCGAGTAACTGGTACTGCACGGCATCGACGTTGTGCAGCGATTTCGATTCTGCCAGTTCGAGTACGACGCGTCCGGGCTCGATGCCGAGTGAGTCGATGACGTCGATGACGTCGGTGGCCAGTGTGCCTGCCGCGAAGTGCAGTGGGCTGACATTGATGCCGATCTGCGCCGCGATGCCGCGATGTTGCCACGCGGCGATGGTCCGGCCGACCTCGTTGAGAATCCAGTTGCTCAGCGGGATGATGAGGCCGGCATCTTCGGCGAGGGGGATGAAGGTGTCGGGCATCAGTAGACCCAGGTCGGGATGATTCCAGCGAATGAGTGCTTCGGCACCGACGACGATGCCGGAGGATATTTCGACGATGGGCTGGTAGAGCATCTCCAGTTCGTGTTCGGCCATGGCCACCCCGCGCAGGCGTTCGAGAATCTCCAGCCGAGTGCGGTTGTTGTCGCGCAGGTCGGTCGAGAAGACCTGGTGGCTGCTACGTCCGAGCGATTTGGCTGCGTGCATCGCCGTGGTCGCATCGTGAATGAGTTGAACCGGGTCGGTGTTTTCCGCGTCGGAGGTGGCTACGCCCACACTGGCAGTGATGGTCAATTGTCGGGTGCCGAGCTCGAACGACGGCTCCAGGACGCTGACGAACCCGGCGGCAAGGGCGCGTGCCGCGATGGATTGACATCCGCGCGCGATGACCACGAACTCGTCGCCGTTCAGTCGACCGAGGGCGTCACTGGGTCGTGTCGACGCCTCGATGCGGTGTGCCACAAGGCGGAGCAGTTCGTCACCCTGTATGGGCCCGAGCGCGTCGTTGAACTCTTTGAAACCGTCGATGTCGACGAGTAGGACGCTGACCTCGTTGTTGGTGGTACGCCGCTGAAGTTCGACGCGTAACAGCGTTTCGATCTCGTCGCGGCTGGCCAGGCCGGTCAGCGGGTCCTGCCGCGAAGCCTCACCCAGCTCCGCCGTAAGAGCGGTGATGTCGGTGTGGGTGATGTAGAGGCCGTTTCCGTCGGCGAGCAGCGCGGCACGCATGCGGTACCAGTAGTTGTTTTCGAGTGAGGACCATCGGAAGTCGAAGGTGTGCATCGCCGAGTCACTGGCCGCGAGTCCCTGGAGTCCGGTCAGTACGACCGCGGCTTCCTTGTTTCCGGACTCGGCCGCAGTGCGCCACATATCGAAGTAGTTTTCGCCCGGAACGTAGCGCGAACCACCCGGCCAACTGCCCCAGAACTGATCCCACTGTTGGTTGACCAACACAATGGTGCCGTTGGTGTCGAGTACAACGGTCCCAGCGGGTACTGCGTCGAGCATGGTTTGGGCGAGCTCGTCGGTCCATTCGCTTCGACCGTTGCCGAGCCGATCGGTCGTGACATCCAGGGCCCAGATTGCGTAGCCACCTGAGCCTGGGTTGACCTTGTACGACAGCCACTTCTGCAGTGCGTACGAGAAATCTTCGACTACGCCGGACCAGCCGGGGAGGCTGCACTTGGCAAGGAATTCTGCCCGAGCGGTTTCGTTGAACCACGCTTCGAGTTCGCGTCCGAGGAGGTGATCGCGCGTCGTGCCCAGCAGTTGCGCAGCGGCAGGGTTGGCATAGGTGATGACAAGGGAAGCGTCGACAAGCAGGAGGGCTTCGGGGATCTCATCCAGCTCGTCACGCGGTGCTGAATGTGGATCGTCGATACGGGGTCTGGGCATGGAAGGATCTCGGTTCATACTCCCCCCCTGGTGGCCGGGCGGCCAAACGCAAGAATAACCCGAAAGTCTGCTTTCGCGCTAGAAGCGGGGTGATTACCTTGTTTTGGTAGACACTTGAACGACCTCTGATGACCTATGCCCGAAAGGCGCTCACGCCGAACCGACACTGGCCGGCTCCAACAACCGCTGAACCATGCAGTGGAGAACGTCGATCCCGTCGGTCGACAGCACGGACTCCGGATGGAACTGAACCGACGCGAATCCGGCGCCCCGCAGCGCGTTGACGCCCTGAGAATCCACCGACACGTCCACCCCTGAAATCTCTCCCGGCCGCGCGGCGAATGCGTTGTAGAAACCGAGTGTCCGACGCTCTTCGAAGAACTCGACCTCCCGTTGAACTCCCTGCTGCGGATGAGCAAGCGCGACGACGTCCAACCCGAGAATCCGCGCGAGAACCTGGTGGCTCAGGCAGATCGCGAGTAGCGGTGCGCCGGCGTCGAGTCGAGCGCGGACGGCCAACTCGACCGCGCGAATTCGGCTGTCGAGAACAAGGTTCGGATCCCCGGGCCCGGGTCCACACACCAGCAGGTCGGCGTCGGTGCCGGAGTACTCTTCCCATCGAAGAACCGACACATCCATGCCGAGGTGGCGGAGCTGATGGGCGATCATCGCCGTCCATCGATCCTCGAAATCGACGACGACCGCAGTACGGCCCAGCAATTCGGGCAGTACGACGATCGGTTGCTGGTCGAGCCAGAACGACGCCAGCTTCTCGTTGCGCAACGCCAACGCGTCGGCGACGCCCGGGTAGGTGTCGAGACGAACCGCGTCCGTTCCACGTGGACGTGCTGGTTCGACACCGAGAGCGGCGAGTACGCCACCGAGTTTCGAACGCGTCTCGGCCACTTCGTGTTCGGGTACCGAGTTGCGCACGAGGGTGGCGCCTGCCGAGATCTTCAGCTCACCGACAGGAGAGATCTCGCACGTGCGGATAAGGATCGGCGCATCCAGTGTGCTCACCCCGTCGACGCCCTCGAACAGTGCCAGAACGCCGGAATAATAACCACGCCCGGTGTTTTCGTAGCGCTCGATGACACGCGCGGCGTTCTCGATCGGCGAACCGGTGACAGTGGGTGCGAACATCGTCTCCCGCAGGATCTCGCGTGGATCCAGTGCACTGTCTCCCACCAGGATGTACTCGGTGTGCGTCAGGTGACCCATCTGTTTGAGGCGCGGGCCGAAAACGCGGCCACCGTTTTCGCAGATGCGGCTCATCATCTTCAGTTCCTCGTCGACGACCATGAACAGCTCGTCGTTCTCCTTCGCATCACCGAGAAAGTCGAGAACACCTGCGCCCGAGGGGCCTTCGATCGGATGGCGGTAGGTGCCGCTGATCGGATTCATGATCGCCGTCTTGCCATCGAATCCGACGTGCCGTTCCGGGGTCGCACCCACGAGCGTGACCTGCGGTGTGTGTACGAAAAATGTCCAGTACGAACCTGATTCACCGACCAACAGTCTTCGGAATATTTCGAGTCCACTGGCGATCGGGTCGTCCAACTGGGCCCGAAAGTCTCGGCGAATGACGAAGTTCGCGCCCGCACCCCGACCGATCTCGTCGGTGAGCACCCGCTCCACGACCGCAGCATACGCGTCGTCACCGGGCTCGAAACGGCCGTCGAGAAGGTTCAGTTCGGCGCTCGGAAGTGCGCCGAGCACAGCGTCGATACTCAGCAGAGCATGCTCGCGGACCTGCAGATACTGCAGCGGCGATTCGTCGTCATGGCACACGAAACCGCGTTCTATGACCTGCCGAAATGGGACCAGTGCCAACACGTCGGGGCCGTCGGCATGCGGATTCAATGGAATCTCGGCGAGGGACGGCGCATCGGTGACATCGCCGATCAGAACGTCGATACCGTGTTCGCGGCTCAGAATCGCGAATGGCGCGGAACCGGTGAGAGCCTTCTTCAAAACGTTCGAGGTCGGAGCTTCGTGCACGTCGATCAGCCTTTCGGATTGGCAGAAGGCTGCCCGCCGAGGGGCCGAGACAACGAAAATGGCCACCTCGAAAGGCGGCCACGGTTGAAGTACGCAAAGGTGTGGGCGCCTAAGAGCGCCACCACCATGATCCTGCAACGAGTAGAGGTGCGTACATGTCGAGTGACTGTACACACTTTCGCGCCCGAGCTAGCTCGTCATCCGCATCAGTACGCGCTCGATCGCGTCGACGGCACGGTCCAAGTCTGCTACGCGGATCGTCAACGCAGGCCGGAAGCGGATCGCCCTACTACCGCATCCGAGTGCGAGAACGTGCTCCTCGGTACGGAGGTTCTTGATCAGTCGATCGCGGCTCTCGGCGTCGGGCATCGTGAAAGCGCACATCAACCCGCGCCCGCGGACCTCGGTGACCATCTCGTGTCGCGTCGCCATGTCGTCGAGGCGACTCCTCAGGTGACGCCCCAGTGTGGCTGCGCGCTCGATGAGCCCTTCGGATTCGACGATCTCGAGTATCCCGCGAGAACGCACCATGTCGGTGAGGTTTCCGCCCCACGTGGAGTTGATTCGTGAGGAGACAGCGAAGACGTGATCGTCGAGATCGTCGACGCGTCCACCCGCCATGACGCCGCAGACCTGGACCTTCTTACCGAACGCGAGGACGTCGGGGACGACGTCGAGCTGCTGGAAAGCCCATGCGGTGCCGGTTATTCCGGCGCCCGTCTGTACCTCGTCGAGAACGAACAATGCGTCGTACTCGTGGCAAAGATCCCGAAGCTGCGCCAGGAACTGCGGGCGGAAATGGTTGTCGCCGCCTTCGCCCTGAATGGGTTCTATTATCGCGCAGGCGATGTCGTGGGGATTCGCCTCGAAGGCGATCCTGGCCGCGGCTAGTGCGTCGGCTACGAGCGCGTCCATGTCCACCCCACTGCGGATGTACGGCGACGGGATGCGGGGCCAATCGAATTTCGGGAACCGCGCGACCTTGTCGGGGTCGGTGTTGGTCAGCGACATCGTGTATCCCGTGCGGCCGTGGAACGCATGCTCGAAATGCAGTACCTGCGTACCCAGTGCTGGGTCGATGCCGTGCTTACCGTTCCACCGACTCTTCCAGTCGAACGCGACCTTGAGTGCGTTCTCGACGGCGAGGGCACCGCCTTCGACGAAGAACAGGTGCGGCAGGCGCGGGTCTCCCAGCACTCGGGCGAAGGTATCGACGAACCGCGCCATGGCCACGGTGTAGACATCTGAGTTGCTCGGCTTGTTGATTGCGGCCTGCAGCAAGTCGGCGCGGAACGCCTCGTTCGACACCAGGCCGGGATGGTTCATCCCCAGCGCCGAGGAGGCGAAGAACGTGAACAGATCCAGGTACGCCGTGCCGTCCCTGGCATCGACGAGCGTCGATCCCTGGCTCTTGTCGAGATCGAGAACTATCTCGAATCCGTCGGCGAGCATGTGGCGACCGATGATGGCATGGACGTCGTGGGCGTCGACAGTCGATGTGGCCGCTGCCGCGCGCTGCAATACCTGCGTCATAGTGCTCAACATACGCGTTAATATTCCGTTCGCAAGCCCGTAGAACAGTATATTTTCCTGCCATCAGGCATTCGGCTAGATTGAAATGACACTCTCCGGCTTCGAAAGGTGCGCACCATGCCCTCACCCGTCACCCACGATGCGTTGAGTGTCGAGACCCGCGCCATTCTCGGGCGGCTCGGCGTTCGCGTCGATCTCGATGCCTCGACCACAGCGACCACCTCGACCATGCCGATCGTGGCGCGCTCACCGATCACCGGTGGCAATCTGGCATCCCTCGGTTCGGCCACGGTCTCCGACGTCGACGCGGTCATAGCCGACGCCAGGACGGCCTATGCCCAGTGGTCGAGTGTGCCGGCGCCCGTCCGCGGCGGCCTCATCCGTGAACTCGGTCAACTCCTACGTGAATACAAAGACGATCTCGGTGCGCTCGTGTCGATCGAGGCGGGCAAGATCGTCTCCGAGGGCCTCGGTGAGGTGCAGGAAATGATCGACATCTGCGACTTCGGCGTCGGATTGTCGCGTCAGCTCTACGGAAAAACGATCGCCACCGAACGACCCGGCCACCGAATGATGGAACAGTGGCACCCCCTCGGCGTCGTCGCCGTCATCACCGCGTTCAACTTCCCGGTGGCAGTGTGGTCGTGGAATGCTGTGCTGGCGTTGGTTTCCGGTGACACAGTGGTGTGGAAGCCCTCGGAGAAGACCCCGCTGACCGCACTCGGCGTGCAGGCACTGTTCGAGCGCGCCGCCGAAAAAGCAGGCGTGGACCCGAAGGTTGCACAGCTCATCGTCGGCGATCGGGTCGCCGGCGAAGCCCTCGTCGACGACCCGCGGGTGGCGCTCGTGTCGGCGACGGGCTCGACGCGAATGGGACGGGCCGTCGCACCCCGGGTCGCGGAGCGGTTCGGGCGGGCACTGCTCGAGCTCGGCGGCAACAACGCGGCGATCGTGACACCGTCCGCGGATCTCGACCTGACCACCCGCGGCATCGTGTTCTCCGCGGCAGGCACTGCAGGACAACGGTGTACGTCGTTGCGACGCGTTATCGTGCACTCCTCCGTCGCCGAGGATCTCGTGGAACGGATCACGCGGGCATACGCCACATTGTCGATCGGGTCGCCCCTGGACCCAGGCACCCTGGTCGGACCGCTGATCGACGCGCCCGCGTTCGCCGGTTTCCAGAAGGCGCTCGACGCGGCAGTGTCCGACGGCGGCATCGTGCGTGCCGGCGGCAACCGCGTCGAGATATTCGGTGAGTACGCGTACTACGTCGAGCCGACCGTCATCACGATGCCCAGACAGACGGACATCGTCGAGCACGAGACGTTCGCGCCGATCCTCTACGTGCTCACCTACGACACGCTCGAGGAAGCTGTAGCTCTGCACAACGACGTGCCACAAGGGCTTTCGTCGTCGATCTTCACTACCGACCTACGCGAGGCGGAGCTGTTCCTCTCTGCGGCAGGCTCGGACTGCGGTATCGCCAACGTCAACATCGGGCCATCCGGTGCCGAAATCGGCGGAGCATTCGGAGGCGAGAAGGAAACCGGTGGCGGCCGCGAATCCGGATCGGATGCCTGGAAGGCATACATGCGCCGGGCAACCAACACCGTGAACTACTCCAATGATCTGCCTTTGGCTCAGGGAGTGAAATTCACCTGAGTAGGCCGTCGACGAGAGCGTCGACGATCTCGTCCGTCGACGTCTCGGGGTCTATCGGGTAGGTGAGCCGGTCGAGCAGGAGGCCGTCGATTGCGTAGTGGAACAGTGCGACTTCTTTTGCACCGCCGGGTAGGCCTGCGGCAATATTGAATTCGACGTCTGCGGCGAAGTTCGATCGCTGCCAGTCGCCGAGTATCTCGCCGATCTCGGGACGTCGTGATGCCTCGAGCCGTAACTCGAACAGAGCAAGCGTCACATCTGGATTGCCGAGTAGCCGTGCGACGATGTCGCGAATGTAGTCGGCGAACAGTGCAGGGCTCGGGACCTGTTCCGCCAGCGACCCGTGGACGACGGGATCGGGTGCAAGTCTTTCGCCGATCCGATCGATCAGGCCTGCGAAGACGTCGTGGCGGGACTTGAAGTAGTTCGACGTCGTTCCCTTGGGCACTGAGGCCTCGACGTCGATCGCCCGATGCGTGAGTCCGCGTGCACCTTCGCGCGCGAGGATGCGGAGACCGGCGTCGGCGAGCTCGGAGCGTCTCTGCGGATTGCGGGCCATCGAAAAAGCCTAGCGTAACCACTACGGCTGTCGTAGTCTTAGAGTGACCACTACAGCTGTCGTGATTGGAGCCTTCTATGCGTGAACTCGTCTACTACGTCGCGGTCAGCCTCGACGGATACATCGCTGCCCCGGACGACACGTTCGACGCCTTCCCGATGCAGGGTGATCACATCGACATGATCCTGCGGGAGTACACGGACACTCTTCCTACACTCGCACTCGAAGCAACCGGCTTGACGCCGGACCTGATCCGTTTCGACACAGTCTTGATGGGATGGAACACCTATGCCGCTGGCGGTCCACACCCGACTGGTGGCCCGTACAGTCATCTGAAGCAATATGTGTTCTCCCGGAACCACACCGACGTCGAACCTGCAGTGACAATTGCAACCGAAAGTCCCATCGAGTTCATCCGAAAGCTTAAGCAGGAGAACGGCAGTGGAATTTGGCTTGCAGGCGGCGGCATTCTTGCATCGGAATTGGTCGACGAGATCGACCGGCTGATCATCAAGGTCAACCCGATCCTGTTGGGTTCGGGGAAACGAATCTTCGCCGAGCGCGAGTACGCGCCGGTTCGAACCGATCTCGTGGCTAGTACGCCCTACAAATCGGGGGTCGTGGTCAACGAGTACACACGGCGGTGATGTCGTTCTGGTTCTCTGGACCGTGCACCCTTTTTGGTAACCGTGTACACACGCTCGGACGCGAACGCCGTTGCGCGCCTTGTAAAAAGGGTGCGCGCTCCCCAAGGTAGACGCTTCCATCACCCCGCGCGGCGGGTCAGGACGAGCGGTTCGCCGTCGGTGATTGCGATCGTATGTTCGCTGTGGGCGGTTCGTGAGCCGTCGGCGGATCGGATGGTCCAGCCGTCGGGGTCGTAGACGATCTTGTTGGTTCCGTGAGCGAACCACGGCTCGAGGGCGAGGGTCAGTCCGGGCCGAAGCACCAGGCCGCGGCCGGCGCGCCCCTGGTTGGGGATGTGTGGGTCCTCGTGCATGGTTCGACCGAGCCCGTGCCCGCCGAACTCGGTGTTGACCGGATAGCCGTAGTCGGCCGCGACGGCCCCGATCGCTGCGGAGATATCGCCGAGGCGTCGGCCGGAACGTGCGGCATCGATACCGGCGTCGAGGGCGCGCTCTGTGGCCTCGATCAGTCGCTGGTCTTCGGCTCGGGGCGTGCCGACGATCAGGCTGCGCGCCGAGTCTGCCACCCAGCCGTCGATCGAGACCGCGATGTCCATGGTCAGTAGATCCCCGTCGAGCAATGTGTAATCGTGTGGAAGTCCGTGCAGCACTGCGTCGTTGACGGACAAGCAGATGACATTGCGAAACGGGCCCCGGCCGAACGAGGGCGCGTAGTCCCAATAGCAGGACACCGCGCCACGTTCGGTGATCATCTGTCGCGCGTGTTGTTCGAGATCGAGAAGATTGACTCCCACCAGTGCGCGCGCCTGCAGTTCGTCGAGTAGCTGGGCGATGAAGGCGCCGGTGGTGCGCATCGCTTCGATTTCCTGGTGTGTCTTCAGTTCCAGCACGCGTTTGCTCTCCACTTCGTCGCCGATATATCGGTATAGAAATACCACAGTAAACTACGGTTAGGTATTTTCATACCGGGGTGGCGTAACCTGCTCGTATGGTGCGATCCCCTTTGACGCCGCAGCAGCTCGATGCCGGCAAACGTCTCGGCGCTTACCTCCGACAAGCGCGAGGCGACCGCAAGCCCGCCGAAGTGGCGCTTGCCGCGTCGATCTCACCCGAGACCTTGCGCAAGATCGAGACCGGCCGTCTGGCCACTCCTGCCTTTACGACGGTCGCTGCACTTGCAGCTGTCTTGGACGTTCCGCTCGAGCTTCTTGCTCGCATCTGCCTTCCCGAGGCAAACCTTCAGAACACTGGATAGACGACTCAGCGCCCACCCGAACGATCTCGGATAGGCGCTGAGAGGAGAAGAACTTACGGAGCGGGCGTCGTGGTGGGAGCCACCGTCGTCGGGACGACAGTGGTGGTAGTGACCGTCCCCTCGACAGGCTGAGTTCCTTCCACTGCCTGCGTGCCGTCTACAGGCTGAGCCGGATCGACGGGCAATGCTGGGTCGGCGGGCAGAGCCGGATCGACCGGTAGTGCTGGGTCGACGGGCGGCGCGACGACCGCAGGTGCAATCGGAGCCAGCTCAGCCGGTGCCGCGGGAGGTGCCGTGACGACCGAGGTCGTCGTCGGGGCGGCCGAGGTGGTCGTGGCTGTGGCTGCGGCCGGATCTGCCAAGACTGCGAGGCGAGCGTTTTCCTGCACAGCGGCGGTCTTGATCGGCTTGCCTGCCTCGGCGTCCTTGGCCAGCTGAGTCAGCCACGCTGCGGCGTACTGAGCCGAGGTGAGCGGCTTGCCCTTGGCTGGGTCCGCGTCGCGCCAGTAGTCGAAGTGGTGTCCCGATCCTGGTCCGAGGGTCTGCCCGTACGGATCGTTCATCACTACCTGGACGGTGTTCGTGTTCGAGCCGATGAAGCCGATGATTTCCTTGGCGATCTTCGACGGCAGGTAGGCGAGATTGACGGCCTCCGAGGCGGGAAGCGGTTCGCCCGCTTCGTCTACCTTTGCGACCGGCTTGGTCACGACGCCCGGCTTGTAGCCGGGGTCGGACACCTTGAGGAGCACGTCGAGGAACGTTTCGTCGCTGGCCAGCCAGTTGTCCTGGCTCGCGATGTCACTGAATGCTGCGACGGCGATGCGGCCGAGGACCATGGCCATATCTGCGCCGGTGGCGGGGGTAAGCGTGCCGTCACGCTGGAGAGCGTCGACGTCGAGCTGGCGTCCCACATTGGCGGCGAGGTGCAGCAGCGAGGTGTTTTCCGGCATTGCGCAGGTCAGGTCGCCCTCGGAGCAGAATGACGCTACCTTGCCCTCGAGCGCACCGAAGCTACCGGCGGTGCCTGGCAATGCGCCGGCGCCCGCAGGACCGGAACCGTTCTGGTAGACCTTGTCGAATCCGTCGGGACCTGTTCCGGACGCCGATCCGGGGAATGCACCTTCACCTGCGGTGCGTCCGGCGTCGGCGAGGATGACGACGCCGACGACCTTGGACGGGTCGACGATTCCGTAGTTGCCATTGCCGTCGGGAGTCTGATTGCCGATTTCCATGGCTGCGCGACGCGTGACGTCGGCGCCTTCGCTGTAGCCGACAATGGCGAAGCGGGTATCCGGGCAGGATGCGGCGATGGCGCGCATGACCTTCTGGGAGTTCTCTACTCCGGTGTTGACGGCTTCGTCGTAGGACGCCATGTTGGCGGGGTACTCGACGTAGACGGCTGCGTACGAGCCTTCCGCGACCTGGCCGTTGGGCGCGCCGACCATCTGATCGATCCAGTCGCTCTCGAAATCGCCTGCAAGCGCGGCGGGGAGCGGCGTTCCATCGGGAGTGGTCAGCATCTTGGTGACGCCGTTCTTCGGGCTGTCACCACGTCCGCCGACGGCGATGCTGACCATGTCGTAGCAGGTCGCCGTCGAGGCGAGTTCGACTTCTGCGTCAGAGGAGGTGAATCCGCCGAAATCGGTCAGTGCGACTCCACCGACGGCCAGTGCGCCCAGTGACAGGAACGCGACTGCGCTCGTGGCGAGACGTCGGCGATGTGCGGGCCCGCGGGCCGAAAGGCGTAAAGACATCAAATATCCCCATCAGTTGGTCGACTCGACCCCGAACCGATGTGAACCTGCAGTTGCTCGCGCAGGTTCACCATGAACTTCGACCCGCGCCGGTCTGCGTGGCGGGCTACCTGGATTTCGCACGGGGCTCCCGTCGCGTTACACCGGGATTCCAGGCTCTCCGCATTGATACCCCCAGGGGGTATGGTAGAACTGAGAGATGAAGGAGATGGACATGCTGGCAAAACTCTCTACGTTCGTGCTTGGAATTACAGTGGTGTTCTTTGCCGCCTACTTCTTCGGATCGTTGGTGGGCCCAGTCGGAGAACAGGTTCCCGTCAGCCATGAGCATGTAGAGGTGAACGAGTCGTGACTACCCACACCGAACTGATCCTCGGCGGCATGACGTGCGCTTCGTGCGCCAACCGCATCGAGCGCAAGCTGAACAAACTCGACGGCGTAACCGCCACGGTCAACTACGCCACCGAGAAGGCGAAAGTCGTCAGTGACGGCGTCTTGACTGCCGATCTGATCAAGGCCGTCGAACAGGCGGGGTACACCGCGACCCTGCCCCGCACCGACAACCCGACTGACGGCGACGCTACTGCCGAAACAGACGCCTCGGACCCGCTGAAGCAGCGCCTGCTGATCTCCCTCGTATTGTCCGTGCCCGTCATCGCCATGGCGATGGTGCCTGCCTTGCAGTTCGACAACTGGCAGTGGCTGTCACTGACTCTCGCGGCACCCGTCGTCGTCTGGGGCGCGTGGCCTTTCCATGTCGCAGCGGCGAAGAACTTGCGTCACGGCACGTCCACGATGGACACGCTCGTGTCGATGGGCACGCTCGCGGCGCTGGGATGGTCGTTGTACGCGCTGTTCTTCGGAACCGCCGGGGTGACGGGAATGAAGCATCCGTTCGAACTGACCATCGCCCGCATGGACGGCATGTCCAACATCTACCTCGAGGCTGCTGCCGGAGTGACCACGTTCATTCTTGCCGGCCGCTACTTCGAGGCGCGCGCCAAACGGCGAGCTGGGTCCGCGCTCCGGGCATTGCTGGACCTCGGTGCCAAGGACGTCACAGTCCTGAAGGACGGCGTCGAAAAGCAGGTGCCGGTCGCAGAACTGGCCGTCGGAGATCGGTTCGTCGTCAAGCCGGGGGAGAAGATCGCGACGGACGGCATCGTCGAATCCGGCGCCTCCGCCGTCGACAAGTCGATGCTGACCGGTGAGTCGGTGCCCGTCGAAGTCTCCACCGGCGACGATGTGGTCGGCGCGACCGTCAACGTCGGTGGCAGGCTCGTGGTGAAGGCCACGCGAGTCGGCGCGGATACGCAGCTCGCGCAGATGGCCACCCTCGTAGAGGAAGCTCAGACGGGTAAGGCTCAGGTGCAGCGCCTGGCCGACCGTATTTCCGGGATCTTCGTTCCCATCGTCATCGCCATCGCCGTTGCGACCCTGGGCTTCTGGCTCGGGACGGGCGGTTCCGTCGCCGCGGCATTCACCGCGTCCGTTGCAGTTCTGATCATCGCCTGCCCGTGTGCGCTCGGACTTGCGACTCCGACGGCATTGATGGTCGGCACCGGTCGAGCTGCCCAGCTCGGCATCCTGATCAAGGGCCCGGAGATGCTCGAGTCGACGCGTCGGATCGACACCGTCGTTCTCGACAAGACTGGCACCGTCACCACCGGTGAGATGACGCTGCTCGCGGTCCATGGTGCCGACGGCGAAGACAGCGACGAGATCTTGACGGTGGCGGGGGCCATCGAGTCCGGCTCCGAACACCCCATCGCAGCGGCTATCACTGCGGCCGCCAGGCAAGAGGCCTCACTGCCCGAGGTGATCGATTTTGCGAACATCGCAGGCTTGGGGGTCAGCGGAACTGTCGACGGCCGGACGGTGGTGTTGGGACGCGCCGCCCTGCTGGCCGAGAAGTCACTCCCGCTGCCTCCAGAGCTCGAGAGGGCGCTACACGACGCGGAGGCCGACGGCCGAACCGCCGTCGCGCTCGGTTGGAACGGGCGTGCACGGGGAATTCTCGTCGTCGCCGATGCCCTCAAGCCGACGTCCAAGCAGGCCATCACCGAATTGCGTGAACTCGGTCTGACCCCGGTCATGCTGACCGGTGACAACGAGGCCGCAGCGCGCAAGATCGCCGCCGAAGTCGGCATCACCGAGGTCTTCGCCGGTGTGCTCCCGCAGGGCAAGGTCGACGTCATCACGCGGTTGCAGGCCGAGGGCAGGGTAGTCGCGATGGTCGGCGACGGCGTAAACGACGCGGCGGCATTGGCCACGGCGGATCTCGGATTGTCGATGGGGACCGGCACCGATGTCGCGATCGAGGCCAGCGACTTGACGCTCGTTCGCGGGGATCTTCGTGCCGTAGGCGACGCGATTCGGCTCTCCCGTAAGACGCTCGCGACCATCAAGGGCAACTTGTTCTGGGCTTTCGCGTACAACGTCGCGGCTATCCCCCTTGCGGCGGCGGGCCTGCTCAACCCGATGCTCGCGGGCGCGGCGATGGCGTTCTCCTCGGTGTTCGTGGTGACCAACAGTCTGCGTTTGCGGCGCTTCCAGGCGGCGGGAGCGGAGCCTGCGGAGTGACCTGGATGGGGCGGGAGCGGAGCCTGCGGAGTGACCCGGTGGGGCGGGAGCGGAGCCTGCGGAGTGACCTGGATGGGGCGGGAGCGGAGCCTGCGGAGTGACCTGGATGGGGCGGGAGCGGAGCCTGCGGAGTGACCATCTGCTCGGTGTAGTCCAAGATGGAGTCATGGCTGACTCCCAAGATGTTCCGATCCGCGACGAGTCCATCAGGCTCGGGCAGTTTCTCAAGTTGGCGAACCTCATCGAGTCGGGGGCGGAGGCGAAGACTTTCATCGCCGATGGGCAGGTCAGCGTCAATGGTGAGGTGGATCTGCGACGCGGTCGCCAACTTCATCCGGGCGATGTCGTCTCGATAGACGGTGGCCCGTCGGCTCGCGTCGTGAGTGAGTCGGCGCTGTGAAGGTCGGCGGGCGCGAATGGGGTGGCAAGCGGGTAACGGGTATGGGCTTGCCGCGCGACGAGGTGCCTGGGGCTTTCGACGTCGGGGCACGGGCGTACGACCGGTTGGTCGGTGCGAACCCTGGCTATCACGATCATTTGGCGAAATCAGCGGAGCGGCTACGCCTTCCTGGGCTCGGTGATGGGCTTCGTTTGCTCGATATCGGTTGCGGCACGGGTGCGTCGACGGCAGCATTGTTGAAGGCGGCTCCGCACGCGCAGATCGTTGCTGCCGATGCGTCGGCGGAGATGCTCGAGGTGGCGCGCTCGAAGTCGTGGCCGTCGAACGTGACGTTCGTGCACAGCCGCGTCGAGGATCTCAATGTCAACGGGGTCGATGGCCCGTTCGACGGCATTCTCGCTGCGTACCTGATCAGGAACGTCGACGATCCTGATACGGAGTTGAAGTCTCTGATGTCGTTGCTCGAGCCCGGTGGGAGCATCGCTTTTCATGAGTATTCGGTCAAGGATTCCATTCGTGCACAGGTGCTGTGGACGTTTGTGTGTTGGGCGGTCATCATTCCGCTCGGTTACTTGGCTACCCGTAACACGACTTTGTATCAGCATCTCTGGCGCAGTGTGGTGACGTTCGACGGTGCTGGAGAGTTCGCCAGGCGTATGCAGCGTGCAGGTTTCACTTCCTTGGCTACCGAGACTATGACGGGCTGGCAGAACGGTGTCGTACACACCTTTCTCGGGGCCCGCCCGATGGAGACACTGTGACCGATAGTCGACGCGTAGAACATCCCGCTCCTGCTGGGTTTCCGGATGCCGGTTCGCTGACCCGTGTGCCGCGGGTCGTCGTTGTCGGTGGCGGGATCGCCGGCCTCAGTGCGGCAACGGCTTTGGCGGAGCGCGGTGTCGAGGTGACTGTGCTCGAACGGGAGAATTACCTGGGCGGTCGCGTCGGGGGGTGGGATACCACGCTCGACGACGGCACTCCGGTGACGATGAGCCGCGGTTTCCATGCGTTCTTCCGGCAGTACTACAACCTTCGGAACCTGATGGAGCGCAGCGATCCGGGTCTGCGACGGCTACGGCCTGTCGAGGACTATCCGCTGATCGACGGAGATGGCCGAATCGACGGCTTCAAGGGTCTGCCGCAGACGCCGCCGTTGAATGCGTTCGCGTTCGTTGCTCGGAGTCCTACTTTCCGAATGCGAGAGTTGTTCTCGCTCAAGGGTGTAGCTGCTCTGCCGCTGATGAATGTCAGTGTTCCGGAGACGTTCGAGGAACTCGACACGACCCCGGCGGCGGAGTTTCTGCGCAACATCAACTTTCCGGAGGCCGCACGACACTTGGCGTTCGGGGTTTTCTCGCGCAGTTTTTTCGCCGATCCCGAGGACATGTCTGCGGCCGAACTGGCCATGATGTTCCACATCTATTTCCTCGGTTCGTCGGAGGGGTTGATCTTCGACGTGCCTCGCGGCCCTTACCCACAGGCGCTGTGGAATCCGTTGGGAGAGTATTTACTAGGCTTGGGTGTCGATATCAGGGTGGGTACCGCGTGTGAGGGTATTGCTCGGGGCCGCGAACGCGCATACGACGTAGTCGGAGTGGGTGAGGTCGACGCCGTGGTGCTTGCCGCCGATATTGCCGGCTTGCAGAATGTGGTGGAGAACTCGCCGGAGCTCGGCACGTCGGAGTGGCGTAAACGCATTGCGGCACTGGAGAACACGCCGCCGTTCCTGGTGCATAGGGTGTGGCTCGACAAGCCGGTGAATGCCGATCGTCCGGCCTTCATCGGAACCGGCGGTATGCCGCCGATCGACAACATCAGCGTGCTCGAGCGGTTCGAGGACGAGGCGGCGGAGTGGGCGGCTCGCACCGGTGGATCGGTCGTCGAACTGCACGCGTATGCCGCCGTCGACTCCGAAGAGGAGACGCGTGCGCAGTTGATGGCGCGGATGCACGAGATCTATCCCGAAACTGCTTCGGCCACAGTGGTATCCGAGCGCACTGAATGGCGCAATGATTGCCCGTTGTTCGGCCTCGGTCAGTTTGCAAATCGGCCCACCGTGCGCACCCCGGAACCGGGCGTCGTGCTCGCGGGGGACGGTATCAGGATCGATCTGCCGGTCGCACTGATGGAACGCGCCGCGACAACCGGGTTGCATGCGGCGAACACCCTGCTCTCGGGCTGGGGCATCGCCGGGCATCCGATCTATACGGTCCCGACGCGCGGACGCTTTCGAGTGTTCGACAAGCTGGCTCGGCTCACCAAGCGCTGACCGCGTCGATCCCCCCGCGCATCGGGGGGATCGGCAGGTTGAAGTCTCACATGCCGCGTGAGCGCAATTCGTACCTTCGCTCGGCATAGTCGAGGTCGTCTTTCCACAGTCGCTCAGCAGTCCAACCCATAGCGGGACGAAGCAGCGGTGCGACCTTGCGGGCCATCTTGAATCCCGGACGCTCGGAGCTGGCGACGGTGACCTCGATGACGGCTGTCCGTGGCTTGCCGTCCGGCCCGGGGCCCAGTGGCGTCGCATGCGTCTCGACGACGCTTCCGATGCCCTCGCCTTCGAGAATGCGCATCACGATGGTGCGCGGACCTGGGCAGACGAATTCGACACGGACCGGCACGCCGATTCCGCGGCTGACGCGGAATGTCACGTCTACCAGGAACCGATCGTCCTTTTCGGGGACATCGACGTCGGTGGGTGCGTCGACCACCTTCAGTCGTGCGAACGAGTACGGATGGAACCAGGCTCCGTGCCACGGATCGAGGCGATTGGCGACGATATCGTCCGGTTCACAGATACCGGTCACCGTCACCACCGCATCGACGGAGTTCGCGGCGGGCGGTCTGATCGGGACGATAGGTACCTCGGTCGGCTCCTCACCACCTAGTTCGTCCATCCGCACCCAGACGAGAATGCCGTCGTCGAATGCGGGTAACGGCTTCCACCCGGGGCGTCCCTTGGGGCCGAGCGGCATGCCGTGCCACAGGCAGATGAGGGTGTCGCATTCGATCTTGGCCTTGTCCAGCGGCGCGCCGAGGTGTGGGCACACCCCGGGGGCGATGTGGATTCCTTGCTTCTCATCGCGCCAGGCCACCAGTTCGGTGCCACCGATGTGCCGCCCGAACGGCTTGTCCTTCGGGATGTCGCGGCTCGCGGCGAAGACGAACCAGTTTCCCGACGGCCGCATCTTCGCGCGTTTGAGCGCGGACTCGATGACCTGGGGATTCGCACCCTTCCACGTCGGCTCCTGTTTGGCCCACGCTTCCGCAGGCAAAGGCTGCAGGGGCAAGCTTTTCGGCCACCGGCCGCGTAGTGCATCGAGGGCTGCCATGGGTACCCGCTTTCCGTGCTGGTTTCGTGTATCAACTCTATTGTGCCCACTTTCGGCGACATCACACTCGGGTTGCCCGGCTAGGCTCGATCAAGTCGCTATCGGAGAGCCCGAGTAGCACTTCCGGCGAACAGATTTTTACCCCCCGGGGGTATGGCTGGTACCGTCGGTTGCATGCATTCAGTGATCCGCGGCAGTCGACGAGGTACCGCCTCGGCTACCGGGTTGTTGATTGCATTCACCATCTTCGGGGTGCTGCTCATGCACTCGGTGACACCTATGTCCTCGATGTCGTCCATGTCACCGATGGGCAACGGCCATTCTGCGACGGCGTCGGAGTATCGACTCGACGCTTCAGGGCCTGTCGCTTTCGGCGAGCACGACTGCCCGTCTGCACATCAGATGATGCATCCGTGCGCGGGCACGACGACGTCGTGGCCTGCTCTGACAGTACCGACCACCAGTATCGACTTCGATCTTTCACCACGAGCGGTGGACATCGTCGGCGGGCGCCCCGCCTCCGCGCTGGAACGTGCACCGCCGTGGGTTCTCTCGGAGTTGGATAAATCGGTGACCTTGCGAGTGTGACGGGGAGCCCGAAATGCACACGCATCTCGGCGGATCGCTCTTTTCGTATCCGAACTCTGTAAAAGATCACTCTCGTAAGGAATTCCACATGCGTACTTCAGTACTTGCTGCACTCGCGGCTGCCTCGGCAGGCGTTATCTTCCTCGCCGGCTGCAGCGACGATTCTTCCAACGCTCCGATGAACGGGCAGATGATGGACGGAAACTCGATGAACTCGTCGCAGTCCACTTCGTCCGGATCGGATGCGCCTGCGCAGTTCAACAATGCCGACGTGATGTTCGCGCAGATGATGTACCCGCATCACGCACAAGCCGTCGAGATGTCCGAGATGGCGACCGGGCGGACCGAGAACCCGGATGTCCTGGCATTGGCGTCGGCGATCGAAGCCGCGCAGCAGCCGGAGATGGACCAGATGACCGCGTGGCTCTCCGATTGGGGCCAGCCCGCACCGTCCGCTGACTTGGGCCAGATGGGGGAGATGGGCGGTATGGGCGGTATGAATCATGGCTCGGGCGGCGGCATGATGACCGACCAGGAGATGGACTCGTTGACAGCGTCCTCGGGACCCGAGTTCGACCGCCAGTGGTTGACGATGATGATTGCCCACCACACCGGTGCTATCGACATGGCGAATGTCGAGATCGAACAGGGTTCCAACCCTGAGGCTCAGGCAATGTCCCGCTTGATCGTTACTTCGCAGCAAGAGGAGATCGACACGATGCGTCAGCTCTTGGGCTGACCTGTTTCACCCCGAAGGCCGCACCCCGCTTATGCGGTGCGGCTTTCGGTCGTTCCAACGTCCGCCTCGAGCTCAGCTCTTCAGCACCGGTCGATGTACTTCGGTCACATCATTCGGATGCTCGTCGCCGGCGATGCTTTCAGGTGTGAGGTCGAGTCGGCGCAACAACTGCGCGTTGGCCGCGACGATGACCGTCGACAACGACATCAAGATCGCCCCTACCGACATCGGCAGCACGAACCCGATCGGCGCCAGTACTCCTGCCGCGAGCGGCACGGAGATGAGATTGTATCCCGCTGCCCACCAAAGGTTTTGCTTCATCTTCCGATAGGAGGCACGCGAAAGCTCGATCACCGAGAGCACCGATCGGGGGTCGTCGCTGGCCAGGATCACTCCCGCCGACGCGATGGCGACGTCGGTGCCCGCGCCGATCGCGATGCCGACGTCGGCCTGCGCAAGCGCGGGAGCGTCGTTGACGCCGTCGCCGACCATCGCCACTGTGCGTCCTTCTCGTTGCAAGTCGGCGACGTGATGGGACTTGTCTTCTGGTTTGACTCCGGCGAAATAGCGGTCGATACCGAGTTCGGTGGCAACGGACTTCGCGACGGCATCGGCGTCACCGGTGATCATGACCACCTCGATGTTGCGGGCATGAAGTTCGTCGATCGCCGAGCGTGATTCCGATCGGATCTCGTCGGCGAGCTTCAATGCCCCGATGACCTCGCCTTCTGCGAGGACGTGCAAGATGATCGCACCGTCTTCGCCCCAGCGGTCGGCGACCGCGAGTTCGCGGGCGTCCTCTTGTTCGAGCAGGCCGGGGCCACCGACGTGGATACGAGTTCCGTCGATGTCGGCGGACACCCCGATTGCCGGGGACGATCGAAAGTCGGTGGCGATCGGTACCGTCAGGCCGCGATGGCGCGCGGCGTCGACGATGGCGCGGGCAAGAGGATGCTCGGAATCGGTCTCGGCAGCGGCGGCCGATGCCAGGACTGCTTCGGCGGTGTGGCCCCCGGTCACCTCGATCGCGATGACGGTGGGCTCGCCTTTGGTCAGAGTTCCCGTTTTGTCGAATACCACGGTATTCACTGTCCGCATGGTTTCCAGCGCCAGCCGGTCCTTGATCAGGACACCGCTGCGGGCGGCTCGCTCGGTGGCGATGGACACCACCAGGGGGATCGCCAACCCAAGGGCGTGTGGACAGGCGATGACCAGGACGGTGATTGTGCGGATGACGGCGTCGTCGGGCAGCCCGAACAGCACCCACACTGCCGCGGTGATGGCCGCGGCTCCTAGCGCGAACCAGAACAACCAGCCCGACGCGGTATCGGCAATGCGCTGAGCCCGCGACGACGAGTTCTGCGCGTCGGCGACCAAACGTCCGATTCCTGCGAGGGCGGTGTCCTCACCTATGGCAGTGACCTGGATGCGGACGCCGGAATCGGTGGCCACGGTCCCGGCGACGACGTGGTCACCGTCGCTGCGGCGGACAGTGCGCGATTCTCCGGTGACCATCGATTCGTCCATGCTCGCGGTCCCGGAGACTATGGTGCCATCGGCAGGCACCCGCCCGCCTGGACGGACGACGACGACGTCGCCGACCAGTAAGTCGTCCGGCGTCACCGAGACGACCTCGCCGTCCTCGACGCGTTCAGCGGTGTCGGGGAGAAGCGCTGCCAGTGAGTCCAATGCAGAAGTGGTCTGCGCAAGTGACCGCATCTCGACCCAGTGCCCGAGCAGCATGATCACGATCAACAGTGCCAGTTCCCACCAGAAGTCGAGCTGATGGTTGAGTACGCCGATGCTCGAACCCATCGATGCGAGAAATGCGACCGTGATCGCCAGTGCGATGAGAAGCATCATTCCTGGTGTACGCGAACGTATTTCGCTGACTGCACCGGTCAGGAACGGTGATCCGCCCCAGAAGTACATGACCGTGCCCAGTACCGGTGAGATCCAGGCGATCCATGCTGCGTCGGGTAGCGAATAGCCGACGATCATCGCGAACATGTTCGAGGCAAACACGACTGGGACGGCGAAGAACACCATGATGACGAACAGGCGACGGAACTGGCCGGCGTGATCACCGTGTCCGGCATGCCCTGCGTGTCCGGACATGTCGTGCCCTGTCATGTCATCTTGGCCGGAATGCGCCGAATCCTGGCGAGGTGGATGTGCAGTGTCGGGCTTCATGTGGTTGCTCATCGTGCATGTACTCCCACTGATCGAGTTCGTGGTTGATACCCCTAGGGGGTATAGATCCAGTACGGACTGTACGCCTCCTCGCCATTCTCGGGAAGGGTTCTTCGACCACAGAAGGCCTGATTGTTCCGATCAAGCGACGCCGACGAACCGCAGGGCCGCAGTCGTCGCCGATACCGCCACGACGATGGCAACGAACGGTGCTTAACCCGGGGGATCAGCCGCACACCTTCGAAGCATTGGAGCCGAACACAGTGGCGGTCCTGGTGTCCGAGCACCTCTAGCGCTCGACACACAGAACGCCGAGGATGGAATATTGCGCAGAAGTCGGACATTTTTGGCACAGTGGGAGGCATGCAGCGGCGCGTGGGCGAGAGTTGGTCCGTGCGACCAAGCTCAGGGGTAACCCCTGGGAGAGAATTGAGAATCGGTCACTGCGTCCGAAGCAGCTCGGCACGCTCCGCGTGCTTGACTGCTCCGAGGACGAAAGATTTCGGTCGCCCCGCGCCGCTGTGTTTCACCCCAGGAGATGCATGGCCGACCGAGAACTGACTCCTCGATCGGCCGCGGTGTTGGCGGCTCTGGCTGCGGATGTGCAGTGGACGCGTAGCGGACTACAGGAGGCGTTCGCGGCGCTCGTTCCGGCCAGAGCGTCATGGTTGGCGGACCGCGTGATCAATCTTTTCCCGATGCCGCCGTTCGACGAGTCGTCGATCTTCCGCCTCCTGCGCGACCTGCCGTTCATCCCGGAGCCCTTGGTGTCCTCGCACACGCCGCCGCCGGGAGGCAACGTCAAGCCGTGGCGTTTCGAGGTGCCTCGCCACGAGACAACGGGTCAACTTGCGCAGTCTCTCGATCTCACGATCGACGAAATGGACTGGTTCGCTGATCTTCAGGGAAGATTGACGAGAGCGCCGTTTCCGATGCAGCACTATCGGTCTGCCCGAATCGACAAGCGGGTCGGCTCGCGGCTATTGGAAGTGCCGAAGCCACGATTGCGCGAGATTCAGCGAAAGGTCCTACGGCGGATCCTCGATCGAGTGCCCGCGCACCCTGCCTCACATGGATTTCGGCGAGGCCGCAGTGCGCGGACCTTCGCAATTCCACACGCCGGCCGCGAAGTTGTCGTATCAGTCGACCTGAAGAATTTTTTCCCGTCCATTGGATTCGACCGTGTCGTAGCGATATTCGAAGCTGTCGGCTATCCCCCGACTGTCGCGTCGAATCTTGCAGGCGTGTGTACGACGGTGACGCCCGCTGCCGAATTGGTCGGAATCGACCGGCCGACAGCCTCTCGATTGCGATCCACTCATCTGCCGCAGGGCGCGCCGACATCACCGGCACTGGCCAATCTTGCAGCACGGCAAGTGGATATCCGGTTGACCGGTCTCGCGCGATCGATGGGGCTGCGATATACCCGTTATGCCGACGACCTGGCATTCTCCGGCAGCCCAGAGGTGGACACCCTGCTGTGGGTGGTCGGCCAAGTCGCACAGGACGAGGGTTTCGCCCTGCACCCGGACAAGACGCGTGTGCGGCGGGCACACCAGCGACAACAACTGACCGGCCTGGTGGTCAACGACTGGCCAGCAGTACCAAGAGCCGAATACGACGCCCTGCGCGCGTTGCTCCACAATTGCATGACCACGGGTGCCGATGTCCAAAACCTGAACGGGAGTGCAGATTTTCGCGCCCACGTGTACGGGCGCATCGCGCGCATCGGTGAAACGAGCAGTACACGTCGGGAGAGATTACTCGCGATGGCAGCGCGGGTGGATTGGTGATGAGTTGCCGGGCGTCGGGCCGCCGTAGGATCCGGTCGTGATCGGAAGACGGACGGGCATAACCGCACTGGTGGTGGTGTTGATGGCTCTTGCTGCTTACGGACTGCAGAGCACTGCGACACCGCGCGATGCTGGAGTGGTCGGTTCGGCGGAGGCGTTCGTATGCGCACTTCCGCAAGACGTGGGCGGATTCTTGACACCGCCTTCGCCCTTCTCGAGCCCCGGACGGGTGCGTCCGCCGCCCGGCACGGTCCCCGACACGTTTACCCCGGTGATGGCCGTGGTGTGTGATATCGACCTGGGAAACCACGTGGCTGCGGACGGAACAGCGACATACGTCGAACGGCACTACACCGGGGACTTCGATTCGGCGATAGAAGCATTGAATGCACCGTCGGCACGGCGATCGATGTTCTGTGGTACTTACGGCGTGGCCGCACCGGTCGACATGTGGCTCGTCGACGCGGACGGGCGAGCTATGGAACCTTCGTACCCACTCAGCGACTGCGGGATCGACAACACCCTCGGGTTGTACGAGATCGTGAAGCTGGACGAAACCGCTGCTGTCGAGCACAGCGTACGCATCGACGCCGCCGGAATCTCCCGGTTCTTCGACTGCTCGCCCGTATCGAGGGCCCTGACACCGGGGCCGGAATCCCTGACCGATTTTCCCTGGCTGCCGTCGGGATTCTGCCGCTTCGATACATCGGATGCTGTTCCATTGTTCTTGGGTGCAGATCGGTACGACGTCGATTCAGGTCCCGACGCGTTCGACGTACTTGGCGATCTGGCTCCGGCAGCGCCATGCGCCCAACGCGCTACCTCGCTCGCCACGTTCTCGTTGTCCCCCAGTCCGGTATCGAACACTGGGGAACCCCTGGAAGTCCACGTCGAGCTCGACGGGTGCCGTCGCATCCTCGCGGACGGGTACCAGTCTCTCTCTGCACCAACGGAATTCGTAGATGCTCTCGCCCTGGCGGCAGGGTGACTCGTCGGGAGCCACGTCTTCGGAGCCGTCCATAACCTCCCCCGCGAAGAACATCTAGATCTTGGGCGGCTTTCAGCGCGGCGCGGGCGCGGTGAGGCCGAAGTCCATGCTGCCGTCTGGATTGACCTCGTAGATCTCGACGCCCTCACTGACATTTGCCTCGTCGGTGCCCTTCGCGACCGCCATCTTGGCGCTGGCATTGCGCATCATGTCCACGACCAGCTCGACCGCCTCTGCAGGTGAAAAATGCTTTCGCACAGCATCAGTCACGTCTTCGCTTATGAATCCCGGCTGCCAGACCATCGCGTCGGTCAGTGCCAACGCAGCCTTGTGACGGCCGGATAGGTTGCTGTCCTCGTAGTTGTCGACTTCGGAGTACATGGACTCGTCGCCTCCGGCTGCGAGTGCCGACCTGATACGAACCGACTTGCAGATCCGGCAATTGTGCTGGCGGGCCTCGCGCAACCGGACAAGTTCGGTCGTCACCGGGTCCAGACCCCGCACCCGAGCCACGCTCGCCAGGAAGTCGTCGACCAGCGGCATGAGATCGTCCGTTGATTCGTTCCACTGGGCCGGCACGCCCCAGCCGTCGGCGGCCGGCGCGAACAATTGCTCGAGCGCGCGGCGAACCCGCGGCGCCCAATCGGCGACATACATGGCCGTCACCAATGCACCGGTCCGATCGCCGAGCGCATCCATCAGCGCGGTGCGCGTCGCATCGTCGATTGCCGATACGTCGATGCTGAACTGTTCTGCGAACTCGAGCGCGATCTGCGCGCCGGCATCGAGGCTCGTGGCGGCCGGTATCTCGGCGTAGGGGTGAGGCAGCGGCGGCAGCGAGACTGCGCCGGCGCAGACCGTGCGCACCAAGGCAGCCAGCGGCGCGGCTGCGACCTGCGGGTTCAGCGCGATCAGGTCTGCCAGCCGTGCCGCCACCTCAGGCGCATGACGCTGCAGAGCATCTACTGCGGTCATGCTGGTCCAGTCGCTGTTCGATGCTGCGCACATAGCAGCCACATCCTTCATCAGTAGATTCCCGGACAAATAACGTAGATCAAGTTCTGCACCATGTGTTAGCTTGGCCATTAATCAAGCGCTTGCTCAATACGGGAGATGTCAACTCCTTCAGGGTAGAAAGTTGTGTCCTGACGGTGTAGCGGGACCGACCGGCATGCGCAACGCATTGATGTCACTTCTGCGCGATCGAAATTCTATTGAAACGGAGTATGAATTGAGCATCGGCGAATTTGCGGGCAAGGTTGCACTGATTACTGGCGGCGCACGTGGGCAGGGCCGTTCGCACGCCCTGGCGTTCGCTGAGCAAGGGGCTGACATTGCGATCTGCGATCGCTGCGCGGATTCTGAGTCCGTCGGCTATCCGCTCGGCACGGAGGCCGAATTGGCAGAGACCAAGCGGATGGTCGAGGAGCTGGGCCGAAAGTGTTTCTCGGGCAAGGTCAACACCTCCGATCGCAATGCGATGAACACTTTTGTGTCGCAGGCAGAGAAGGAACTCGGCGGCATTGATATCGCGGTCGCAAATGCCGGGGTCTCCAGCGCGGCTTCGATCACCGATCATCCCCAGGCAATCTGGGACGAGGTCATCGGCACCAACCTGACCGGCGTGTTCAATACCCTCGCGGCGGTTGCCCCGGGCATGGCCGAGCGCGGCTACGGCCGCATCGTCACCATCTCGTCGATGCTCGGCCGCAGCTCGGCGCCCAACCAGGTAGCGTATGGCGCCTCCAAGTGGGGAGTGATCGGGATGTCGAAGTCCGCCGCGCAGGATCTCGCGCATAGCGGTGTGACTGTGAACGTCATCACGCCAGGAAACATCGACACGCCCATGGTCAAGAACGAGCGTCTATACAGCCTGGTACGCCCCGATCTGGAGTCGCCCAGTTGGGATGATGTGGGTCCCTTGCTCGGTCAGCTGCATGTCCAGCCGATCGCGGTCATGGACTCCAGCGAGGTCAGCCGGGTCGTGCTCTTCCTGGCCGCTGAGGCGAGCGCCCATTTGACGGGGATCGTCGTCCCGGTCGACGCGGGCTGGAGTACCCGGACGGGCTCGTAGACAGCACGGGGCCTGACTTGCGGGGGGGGGGGGTATGAGCCGGGGCCCCTCGAGATACTGCCGGCGCATGGGCGACGACCTGAGCCGGGGCGAGATCGAAAGTGACTATGTCACACGTCCTTTCCATGACTGCGCCCGGTGGAGGGGATGCGCCAGGAGGTGGCCGACAATATCGTCCGCCGAGCGGTCGCCAACGCCCGAATATCTGCCGCGAACGCCATCTCCGGCCAGGTAATCACCGGCCAGGCACCGACGACCCACGAAGGACAGATATGAATTGCGCCGCCACTGACATTGCCAATCTGTTGTACAAGTATGCGGAGAACATGGACTCCGGCCGCTTCGAGGAGGCCAGCGCGATGTTCGAAAATGCGCGGGTGCGAACCGGCAAAGAGGTCCTCGATCATGTCGCCCTGCTCGACTCGTGGCGAAGTATGGTGAAGATTCACCCCGGCGGCACGCCTCGAACCAAGCATGTGATCACCAACCCCATAATCGAGGTTGATGACGCGGCGGGCACCGCGACCTGCCGCTCCTACTACTCGGTGCTGCAGGCAACCCCTACGGTGCCGCTCCAAGTTATCGCCGCAGGGAGATATCACGACGAGTTTGCTCGCGTGGACGGAGTCTGGCGTTTCACCTTCCGCGACTACTCGCTCCTCGACCTGGTGGGGGATCTGAGTGATCACCTCACAGAGAACTTCAGTCGCTCATGAGTTGATCATGTTCACCTGACCGTATTCGCATGGTTGTTCTGGTAGTCCGGCGATCGACATCGGTCCGCTGTCAGGTCGCGACGCGGCTCGACAGACAAGCGCGTTGTCTCGGTCATCCCGCCGGTTCATCGATTGGGCGGGTACGCCTGGTTCCGGTCAGTGGGACAAAGTGTGCGCTGGGTCACCGGTAGATGAGCATTATTAATCCGTTCAGCCCTCCCTGGGGCGAGCCACGCTGGGTGTTACGGGTCATCGCCAGTGAGCGCAACTGACCACTCCTGGAAGAGAATTCATGACCGTTCACGGTGTGCTAGGCCCGATCGACGTCTCTGAGCTCGGCCAAACACTGATCCACGAGCACGTTGCGACGGCCGACTGGTCGATGCGCATGGCATTTGGTGACCAGTACTACGAGCACGACGTCGTGCTCGAGAAAGCTGTAGCGCAGTTCAACCGCGCGAAGGCCTGTGGGATCCGGACGGTGGTGGATGGCACCCCGGTGAATATGGGCCGCGACATCACACTGATACGTGAAGTCGCGGAACGCACCGGACTTAATTTCATCGTTTCCAGCGGCTTCTACTACCAGGATGAGGTGTATCTGAACTGGCGCACCGAGGACGAGATCTATGCGCTGATCAGCGGGGAGTGCCGAGACGGCATTGGCAAAACCGGCGTCCGGCCAGGGATCATGAAAACTGCCTGCGCCGACGCCGGCATCACACCGATCCTGGACAAGGTTTTCCGCGCCATCGGCCGTGTAGCAGTCGAACAGCGGCTGCCGATTTTCTCCCATCACCATGCGCACATCGGTAATGGCGATGAGATCATGAACCTATTCGAAAGCGTCGGCGTAGCGCCGCACCAAGTAGTACTCGGGCACAGTGGAGACACCGACAATATCGACTACTTGGAGCGAATGCTCGAACGCGGCTGTTACCTGGGCATGGACCGATTCGGATACTGCGACGTCGGACTCAGCTTGAAAGACCGGGTGCGGATAATCGCGGAGTTGTGCGCCCGAGGTCACGGTGACCGGCTATTGCTCTCCCACGACCTCGCGGCCTATTTCGCAGTGTTCGGCACCTGGGACGATTTCAAGGCGGACCGGCTACCCGTCGGAGCCGATTTCACCTTCATACACACCGAAGTGATACCCGCGCTCGAGGCTGCCGGCGTAGACCCAGTGCAAGTCGCTGCGATGATCGAGCGCAACCCCATCGATTTCCTCGAGGTCCGGTGAGGTAGCCGGTCGCTACCCGTTCTGCCCGCTGCCCGGCGTAGAAGGGGCTCGGGAACCGGACGCGCTTCGCGTACTGTCCGCCGAACCCAGGTCACATCAGAGCCTCCACTAGACCCAGTGCGATTCAGGACTGGTCCAGTTCGAGGTACCAACCAAACCAGCGCGTAGTCCCTTTCGAGTCGACATACCTACAAGAGCGAAGACATGGTGGCGCGGATGAGCCAAGAGTTCGATGAGCAGTTCGATGTGGTCGTGATCGGCGTCGGCGCTGCAGGCGCTGCAGCAGCGCTATCGGCACATGAGTCCGGTGCGCGTGTGCTCGTGATCGACAAGTGCGGCGAGGATACCGCTGGTGGAAACACTCGAATCTCCGGCAGTGGCTGGTTCATCAACAGCGACCCCGAACGGGCGGCAGTCTTTCTCCGAGCCCTCGCCGAGGGCTACTCGGTCGCCGAAGACGTAGTCGAGACCTGGGCCGCCGAAACGGCGAAGAACTCTGACTGGATGCGCAGTCTTGGCGCACAGGTCGCACAGAACGCTGACCACCACACGCAACCGGAATACGTCGGCGTCGACGGCGCGGACTGCTACGCGGGCATGGACACCGTGGGCGGCCAGATGGGCAACTTCCTGCTCTACGATTTTCTCATCGCAGCATTGGTGGACCGCGGCATCGAGGTCCGATTCTCCACGCGTGCTACCGAACTTGTAACCGACGTACGTGGTGCGGTCGTGGGAGTGGCTACCGAAGCAGGTGGGCAGCACTCCCATATCGGAAGCGTCGGGGGCGTGGTGCTGGCGACGGGCGGCTTCGCGGCGGACCGGCAAATGGTGCGGGACTATTTGCGACTGGTCGACCCCCCGCTGTGGGGGTCACCCAACGCCACAGGTGACGGGCATCGCATGGCGCAGAAGGCAGGTGCGGACCTGTGGCATATGGACAACATGATGACCATCACCGGCATTGATTGCGGCTCCAGACTCGGTCTTTACCTCGCCCTGTGGGCCGGTCGAAACTATCTTTTTGCCTCGCTCGAGGGGCGACGGTTCATCGATGAGACTGCGCAGAATCGACACGGCCACATCAGCCGTAACGGCAGCTTCGAGCATTTCCCTCTGCAAAATTTCTACCTTGTATTCGACGAGCGTATGCGATCGTCGGGTCCTCTGAGTCCGGGACGTGAGATGCTCCCAGTCGGCTGGAAGGTCCTGATGGACAAGGGAACACCGTGGAGCGCCGATAACATGGCGGAGATCGAAGCTGGCATCATCAAGCGCGCCGCCACGATCAGCGATCTTGCGCAGCTCGTAGGGATCGATCCCAGCATTCTGGAGACCACAGTGGCCCTGTACAACGCTGCGTGCGAGAAGGGTCAGGATGACCACTTCGGGCGTTCGCGGGAGAGCCTTGCCCCGGTCTCGGAGCCGCCGTTCTACGTGCTCGAGGTAGCGCCCCTGCTGGGATGGAGTAGCGGCGGACCCCGTCGTGATGGACGTTCCCGCGTGGTCGATCCCTCCGGTGCAGTCATCGACGGGCTGTATGCCGCGGGCGAGGTAAGTTCGACCTACAGCTGGCGAAAAGATGGAGGATTCCACATCGCTGACGCACTTGCATTCGGTCGAGTTGCTGGCCGTGAAGCCGCTGGCCACTCTGATCTCAGCGAGAGTAGTCCTGGCTAGGCGCTAGTCGATGCGGGATGTGGTTGGGTCAAGGCGGTCCGGTTGATGTGCGGTGACGTAAAGGCTCCTTATCGGCCCGTGCGTCGATCCTCACGTCCGCGTTCTTGGCGCAGACCTGATCACCGTCCACGTCGAGCTCGGTACCTCACGCGCGAACCCCACCGTCTTCGACTTCACCCTGCGCAGTTTTCAAGACGCACAAAGGGTTCCGAGGAGCCGATGGTGATCGCCTCGGGATACGGTTGCTCATGTGGAGCTGACACGACGCGAGCGCTCGAAGCTCGGCGCACTCGGGGTTGCGGTTGTAGTGGGGATCGTCTTCATCACTGTGCGGGTAGCCCTCGAGGAGCCCGCATCTGCGGGTGGGCATCCTGAGCGCTCGGCGATCGATACTTCCCTTGCCGAGCGGCCCGAGCAAGCGATACACCTGGATCCGCACGTGTTGTCCGACAACGGTAGCGACGTGCTGCTCGCCATGCCCTACAAACTCGACACGTACTACGGCTACGGCGGGGTTCTGGGCGGAAACGACGTGGTGGTCGCCGCCACCGGATATCCGCTGCCGACAAAGGATCCCGGCTCCGGTACCGGCGTCGGGCCGGTAACTCTCGTCGGCGTGGATACGAGGGATGGCTCGCCACTGTGGAAGACGATCGTGGGCAGGGTGTCCGCCTGTAGCGACACGGTCGAGTCGGTGGTCATCGCGTGTTGGTCCGACCGTCGAATCGTGTTCGTCGATACCTCGGACGGAACAGTGTTGTCCGACATCGGAACCGAATTCGATGTGATGAATGTTCGCTTCGTGGACGACAACGTCTACGTGGTGGGAGATTCCGACCGGAGTCCGATACTGACGCGTGGAACGGCGACAGACATCTCAGCTGACTATCTGCGTACCTTTCCAGCGTCCGAAGACCTTGCTTACGTAGCCCCACTTCCGGAGTTCGGCATCGCAATGGCCACGTATCGAGGAAGTGGAGGCGCGCAGTACACCTCGACCGTGTACGACCTCGATACCGGCGCAGAACGCTTCGTGTACGAGGGTGACTCATTGCAAGCGCTGAGCAAAGACCTGTTCGTCTCCACCGTCGGCATCCGATCCGGTTCGGCAGGCACACAGAATCTCCTCGATGGACATGGCGAGCTGATCCGCGCGATCCCGATCCCCTCGGCGGTGGTCGGCGGATACCCGAGCCTGCCGTCCACACCAGTTCCAGCGTTCGCTGGCGACGGTGCGTACGACGCGGTGACCGGCGCGGAACTGTGGCGAAACCCCCTGATGGTCGAGGGGACGTTCGCGAAGGAGTCCGCCGTCGTCGCGGTGGTGGGACGCACAGTGGTCGTCGCCGACCCAGAAGGCCGAACCATCGTCGGCCTCGACGTCGACACGGGTGAACAGCGTTGGCTCACGCCCTGGCAGGACGCATACTGGGTGCGAGGGGGTCTCACCGATGGCGAGTACTTCGTGTTCGGGGACTACACCGGAACCCATGCGCTGCGAGTCCGGGACGGCGTGATCATGTGGTCGCTCCCGCTTCCGGAAGGAGCCGACCCTCGGGTGGTGCAGGTGGGACAGGGCGGCGGCCACGTCCTCGTATCCTCGGCCACACAATTCACAATCTGGACTTGACCCTTATCCGCGAGCGGACTGATGCCATGGGGCGGGCGTGAAACTGTCGGGATCGGCGATTTCCCAGTCCGCTGCCCACGAGGCCGGCGGGTCATTCAGCAGCACCGCTGGTGCGAGCCATTCATAGATCTCCGCGTACGACTGCTGGCTGATCGGACCGATTCGCTTGCGCAACATGTACGGCGTGAGACCGGAGGGCCCGCTGACGCCCATCGACGCCATAATTTTCATAGCTTGAGCGACGGTGGCTTGCTGGTATCGGAACACTCGAGTGCTTTTGTCCTCGACGTCGAGTGCCCGCGCGCGCCTGGGGTCCTGAGTGGCAACTCCCACTGGGCATTTGTTGGTGTGACACCGCTGCGACTGAATGCAGCCGACAGCCATCATCATCGCGCGGGCAGAGTTGGTGTAATCGGCGCCTTGGATGAGCCGTTTGACGATGTCGGCTCCGGTGGCGACCTTCCCGCTTGCCCCGACCCGAATCTGCTGACGCAGGCCGCAACCCACCAATGCATTGTGCAGGGTCATCAGTCCATCGGTCAGCGGGAGACCGACGTGATCCTCGTACTCCAGCGGGGCTGCGGCGGTACCTCCCTCGGCCCCGTCGACAATGATGAAATCCGGGGCGATGCCCTCCTCGAGAATCGCTTTGCAGATTGCCAGAACATCGACTCGCGAGCCCACACATAGCTTGAACCCGACCGGCTTACCATCGGCCAGTCGACGCATGCGCCCGATGAACCGGATCAGACCGCGAGGGGTGGAGAACTCTCGGTGCGCGGCTGGACTGATGCATTTCTCCCCCTGCGGGACTCCGCGATATTCAGCAATTTCCGCGCTGACCTTCGCCGCGGGCAGCACGCCACCGATTCCTGGCTTCGCACCTTGACTCAGCTTGAGCGACAAGCACTTCACCCGATCGTCGGCTGCCTTCCGGGCGAACTCTGCGGGATCGAAGCGGCCGTCCTCGGTACGGCAACCGAAGTAACCCGAACCGATCTCCCAGACGACATCGGAGCCTCCGAGATGGTAGGGCGTGAGGCCACCCTCTCCGGTGTCATGAGCGAACCCACCTCGTTCTGCACCGGCATTGAGCGCCTTCAGCGCATTGGCAGACAGCGCACCGAAGCTCATCGCCGAGACGTTCAACAACGCCATTTCGTAGGGGTGTCTGCAGTCCGGACCGCCGATGCGTACGCGGGGTGGAGTGTCCGGAACCTCGACGGGAGCGGTGGAGTGGACGAGGTGCTCGTATCCGGCAGCGTCGATATCGCGCTCGGTTCCGAAGGAGAGCTCGGCGGCAGTTCCCTTGGCGCGCTCGTAGATCAGTGACCTCTTGTCACGATCGAAAGGACGCCCGTCGAAGTTGCGCTCGATGAAGTATTGCTGCAGTTCCGGGCGGACCAGCTCGAGCAAGTACCGCAGGTGGCCGAGGATCGGGTAGTTACGTAGCACCGAGTGGCGTTTCTGGACGAGATCGTAGATGCCGATCGCGGCAATCACAGCGAAAACTACCGCTGAAACAATCCACCAGAGTGAGCCGAACGATGCCGCAACCACCGACGCGACGGCAAGCAGAACCGGTACGCAGACCAACAGAATTCGCATCATCGCGCAGCGCTCCGCACTCGGGCCGCATCTACCTTCATGGCGGTCACCGGTTCGGCCCATCGTCGCCGGCGCGGCCCTACTGCATATATCTACACGCGAGGTTACTCCGCGACCCAAGCGATTTATCCCGATCGATACGCCTTGGACGGCAGGTACCGAACTGACGGCCCCACGACTGCGGGGACATCGGCGTCAGGATGCCTGACGCAGCGTGACCTCCGCGACGCACTGACACCCGCCGGTGATCTCGGAGCAGTCCAGCACCAGGTAGTGACGCACGTACTCGAGATCGACGCAGCCGGGCTCGGTGCACTCCGCGAGGCTCGACGAGTGGATCACCAGCGTTCCGTGGCAATGATCGACAGACGCTGTGCAGTCACTGCAGGACATGGTCGGTGCCTCTTTCGTCGGTGTCCTCTATTGATATCACCGGCCTACGACACGGCTGGGAGAAGTGGGGTGTGTTACAAGGGCCGCCCGTAAACGCGTGGACCGATGAACTTGTCGCGCACTAGCATCAGCCCATGGCAACTCCACATTCCAAGGTTTATTTCGGCGACCGCATCATCGACGCGCAGGACGCGACCCTCGGAGTGGCCACCTCGGCGGTTCTGTACGGTTTGAGCGTCTACACCGTCTTTCCGGTCCAGGTCGACGGCGAAACCCGGACAGCTTTTCGATTGCGCGATCACTTTCAGAGGCTCCTCGAGTCATGCAAGATCATCGGCATCGACCGGTTCGCGGATGAATGGGATTTCGACCGATTCCTGGCCGTCACGCGTGAGCTGATCGTCGCGAATGCACCTGATCGCGAAGTCTATGTACGCGCAACGATCCACGTCGACGAGCAGATTCCGGGAACCCGGGTGCGCGGCTTGCACACCACGGTGTCGATCTTCTTGTACGACGCGGTCCCGATCGTCCCGCAGGACGGTATGCGTCTGAAAACGAGTGTGTGGCGTCGCATCCCGGACAATGCGATTCCCTCGCGCGCAAAAGTAAACGGCGCCTATGTCAATTCGGTTCTGGCCAAACAGGATGCGATCGACAGCGGCTTCGACGATTGCATCTTCCTCGACATCAACGGACACGTGTGTGAGCTCAGTGCCGCGAATATTTTCCTTGTCCGCGGTGGCACGCTGATCACCCCGGACGTGACCTCGGACATCCTCGACGGGATAAACCGTCGTACAATTCTGACTCTCGCTCGCGAGGAAGGGCTTCCGGTGCAGGAGAGAGTGGTCGATCTTACCGAGCTCTATATCGCTGACGAAGTGTTCGTCTGCGGCACCTCCGCTGGGGTTGCTCCCGTCTTTCAGATCGACGGCCGGGCGGTGGGAGCATCGACGGACATCGGGCCGCTGTCGGCGATGTTGCGCAAACGCCACCACGACGCGCTCGTGGGCGACGAGGTTCATGGCTGGGTCACCGTCCTCTGACGGGCTCCTCCGCGCGGAGATTGCGCCTCACCCGTTACAGATGATGCGGTAGGTCCCGCACACCCATAGCGTCGAGGTGAACGACTATCACTTCTACTCTTACGGAATCGACTATGGGAACAGTTCTCGGCGACCTACTGCCACTGGTAGTCGGTGTAGCAGTGTCCCCGGTACCCATCATCGTCGCGATTCTGATGCTGCTGGGTAAACGCGCGGGCAGCACCAGCATCAGCTTCGCGATCGGGTGGATCGCCGGAATCGTGTTGGCAACCACGATCTTCGTTCTCTTGGGGGGCGCGGCGACCGGATCCGAGGACGAGCCGTCCACCACATCTTCGTGGATCAAGCTCGTCATCGGAGTGTTGTTGCTCGGAGTCGGTATCCGTCAATGGCGCGCTCGTGGGGAGGAACACGCAACTCCTAAGTGGATGTCCGCCATCGACGAGATGACCGCAGTCAAAGCACTCGGAGTCGGCTTCGCACTGGCTGCGATCAATCCGAAGAACTTGCTGATGTGCATCGCCGCGGGCGTCACCATCGGAGGTGCCGCCCTCGATGCCGGACAGACCGTGGTGGCCGTAGCCGTTTTCTCGGTTCTGTCGGCCTCGACGATTGCGGTTCCGGTGATCGCCTACCAGATTGCGGCACAACGACTCGAGGCGCCGCTCGCCTCACTCAAAGAGTGGCTGCAAGCTAACAACTCGGCCGTCATGAGCGTGCTGATTCTGGTGATCTCAGCGGTACTGATCGGCAAGGGAATGGGCGGGTTGTTTTGAACACTCGCCTACGGGTGCGTCCCCGAATCGAGGAGCACTGCGGCGGCTGCCTTTGCGGCAAGGGCAGATTCGGGCGACTCGAGGATGGCTGCGGTCGTCTGCGCGCCCTCGACGAGCAACGCGATCTGTAGACCGAGGGTTGTCGGACCGCCGGCTTCGACGACCAAGTCGGTTACGTACTCGACGAATTCACGCTTGTGACGGTGCGCCGCATCGGCTACAGCGGGCATGACGCTTCCCAGTTCGCCGAACGAGTTGATGAACGCGCAGCCTCGAAAGTTGTCTTCGCGGAACCAGGCGTCGAGGAAGTCGAAGATGGAAAGCACTTTGTCGCGTGCAGATTCGTGCGTGTCTGCCTCGGCGGCGATTCCCGCGTTCCACATGCGGGTTCGGCCCTCGAGTACCTGAGCGACGATCTCGGCTTTCGACGGAAACAGTGCGTACATGCGCTTGAGAGAGATTCCGGCCGCAGCTCGCAGCTCATCCATGCCGACGGCGTTGACGCCGCGTGCATAAAACAGCTCGTCGGCTGCCTGGAGGACGGCGATTCGTCCACTGTCCGGTTCCATCGTGACCAACTCCTTGCGCTGAGAACCAACGTTCTCCACAGTAGTCGACCACGGGAGAACGACTGTTCTCTCGCGTGGGCCGATCAACGAGCACAACGTAGCCTGACCTGGTCCAGCGTCGCGAACGTCATCCTCTCCGGGATCGACATGGCGTCGGGGCAGTGGCGGTCCGCGCTCGGATACCTTCCGCCCCTGGTGGCGTTCGTGCTCGGGGTGTTCACCGCCGAGTTCATTTCCAGGCCCGTCGTCGCACGGATCGTTCGGCGTCCCGTCCGGTCGTCCTCATCATCGAGATCCTGGTCATCGCGACCATCGGCTTCCTGCCTGACACGGTACCGAATTCCTTTGTCACAGTGCCGATTTCATTTGTCGCTGCGGTGCAGGTGACAACGTTTCGGGCGCTCGTCGATTCTGCTTACAACACCACGATGACAACCGGAAATCTCCGAAGCTTATCCCAGGCCCTGTTTCATCGAATCGCCAACGGCAACAAGGCAGCCGGGACCAGGGCCATCAACTTCGGATCGGTGATCCTGGGCTTCGTTGCCGGTGCGATTCTCGGCGCCGGGATGTCGGAAGTACTGGAGAACAGAGCAGTCTGGGTGGCGGCAGCAATGTTGGTGGTGGCGTTGCTGCTCTTCGTGATCGACGAACGCGTCGAGCATCCACGCTGAGCAATTCACTCTCCTTGTAGGGATCCGAACCCCCTGCAGGAGGTTCGAATCCCAAATCGGGGAGTACATCCACGCTGAATCGGTGCGACGCTAGACTACGACCACGCCGTCGGAGTCGCTGTACGCAATTTCACCCGGATTGAACGTGATACCACCGATTTCGACGGGTACGTTCTTCTCCCCGGATCCGGTTTGCGTGCTCTTGCGCGGGTTGGTGCCCAGCGCTTTGACGCCGATATCGAGGGTGCGGAGGATCGCCGAATCGCGGATCGCCCCGTTGACGATTATCCCAGCCCACCCGTTGGTGACACCGCGACCAGCGATGATGTCGCCGACAAGGGCGGTGTGAATGCCGGCATCGCCGTCGACCACCAGTACACCGCCGTTGCCGGGTTCGCCCAGGGTCTGTTTGACGAGCAGGTTGTCCTGGAAGCACTTGATGGTGGTGATGGGACCAGCGAACTCGGCGTGCTTGCCGAACTGGATGAATTGCGTGTCGCAGCTACGGATTCCGGGCCCGATCTCGTCGGCCAGGTCTGCAGTTGCCTTGAATTCGACGGAAGTCATGGCGAACAGCCTAGTCCAGTCGGCCGTGACGCCTTTCGTAGTCCTCGCGGGTATGATCGATTTTGCGTTGAGTATTTGCGTTGAGAAGCTCCGGATCCAGACCGTGCACCAACAACCGGTGGCGCCGGTAGACGTTCATCAACGCGATCGCGAAATAGACCAGCGGAATGAACAGCAAAGCCATCATCGCCAAACCGATCCACAACGGGCCGGGCAAGAGCAGAAACAGACACAGTAGTGGGATGATCGGCAGCGAAAATCGGATCAGGTAGCGGGCCTGAGCGCCACTACCGACGAGATCCTCGCGAACCCAATCGTGCATCGGCGGCGGAAGCACTCGGCCAAGCTGGTAACCCAGGTACTGCCAGAAATTCGGCTTCACAAGTCTCGACCCTACGCCAGCACTTCCTTGGCTACCGCGGCCCCGATGGCCAAGGCAATCAGGTCCTCGACGACGGCAGCGGCCAGCGGCGGAATCCGCGTCGACGGCAACTTGTCCATCACGATCTCACCGGCAATAACGAACACGGACCCGCCGACGGCCAGGCGTCTGTACTCGGTACCGCCGAACAAGGTCAGCAGACCGGCGCTGATTCCTACCGAGCTGCGGAAACCGTTCACCTTGCCGATGGCGGCGGACAACATCGCCGAGCGAACCGTCAGGGTCATCACCGGAGTATTCACCCCTGTACGCCACCGCGACCAGGGAACGACGGTAGGGCGTTGGTCGCCTATTTCCCCTCGGCGTTGGCGACTATTACGTCGTGCAGAAACCGAGTCAGACCCGGTGCGATGTCCTCGTAATGTTTGGTGAATCTATTGTCTGTCAAGTACATTTCGGCAAGATTGCACTGCATTTCGTAACCACAATCGTAGTAGCGCGCGATGCTCGCGCGGTGCCGCTCGGCCAGCACATCGGCGTCCGCCGATCCCGGTGCGGTACCGGCCGCGAGGGCCGCCGCAAGATCGAGCTCCATCGCATCGGTCTCGTCCTTGATCAGTTTCCAATCTTCCTTGGTGAACAGCGCGGTTCGTGACTGGGACTGCTTCCACTGCCCAGTTTCTCCCCAGCGTTCCTCGGCTTCGGCGGCGTATTCGTCACCGAGCCAGTCGTCGCCGAAAACCTCGCGCTGTTCCTGCGGTGTCAATTGAATTCCCACTTTCTTCGCCTCCATCATTTTGTCCACGGCCGCAGTCATCTGCTGCAAGCGTTCGATCCGCTGGTCCAACAACGTGCGCTGACGGCGTAGATGGGCCATCGCGTCGACCGTCGGATCGTCCAGAAGGGCGGCTATGTTCTCGAGCACGAACCCGAGTTCGCGGTAGGTCAGCACCTGATGAAGCCGTTCCACGTCGTCCGCCGAGTAGCTGCGATAGCCCTTGGGAGTGCGCCCGGACGGCACCAAGAGTTCGATCTCGTCGTAGTGATGGAGCGTTCGGACGCTGATCCCGACGAGGCGGGCGACCTCGCCCACCATCATGCCTTCTGAATCGCTCACAAAGGACACTGTGCAGCCTCCCGTGGCGTGAGGGTCAAGGCCTCAGCGAATCACTCTTTCGCATCCACCGGTCGGAACGCCCGCCAAACGCTGCGAGATCCAGTCGAATGCGCCTGGCCGTCCGCCACCCTCGGCTGCCGAGTGATCGCCGGGGATCTCCTCGAGATGTACCGACGCGCCTGCCGCGCACCATTGGTCCTGGACGGCTTCCGCGCCCTCCTTGGGGATCAAATCGTCCTGCAGGCCCTGGTAGATGTACGTGGGTGCCTCGGGCCGGATCTGGCCCATGCGATTTTCCTCGATCACTGTGCGAGTGATCGGGTGGTTGAACACGTCGGGGACGTTGGACAAGTTCTGCTGGTCGAACAGCAGCAAGCCGCTGTAGGACAGCACATCGACGCACTGGTCTTTCTGCACCAGTGCCAATCGCTTGCCGTTGTCGTTGGCCAGCGCGCGCATCTCCGGGTACTCCCTGGACAACCCGATCGTCGCTGCGGTGAACAGGCCGGACCCGATCCCGCCGTTGAGCGAACGCTGCAGAATCTTGTAGTCGGTTGGCGGCCCGCCGAATGCGACGCCGACGATATCGAGCTCTGGCGCGTACTTCGGCGCCAACTGAGCTGCCCACCCCGACGCTATTGCCCCACCCGAGTAGCCGGTGATGGCGACCGGAGCATCGGCGTCGATGCCGACATTGTGCGACGCGCGGAGGCCGTCGAGCACCGTGTGGCCGGCGACGAGTCCGGCGGAGTACGCCTGCCGCGGGCCCTGGTAGTCGGTGACCACGACGGCGTAGTTGCGGGTCAGAAGCTCTTGTATTCGATCGAGCTCCTTGTTAGTACCTCGCGGGAGCGTGTAGGAGGGCGCGCACGCATTGCCGAGCGAATCGGTCGCCTCGTTGTATGCGACGACCGGACGCGGGCCGTCGCCGGTCCATGGGCCGTCCGGGACGATGACCGTCGTGGCCGCTGCGATGGGATTGTTCTTCGAGTCGGTGGATCGGAACAGTACTTGCGTTGATGTTGTACCTGGTTGCACTGCAACACTTCTGGTGCTCAGGGCTGCTCCGGGCTCACTGGTTTCGAAGCCCGCGGGCGGGGTGAACCATGGATCTTCGAGCGGCGTCGGCAAGTATGCGGACGGATCGGCAGGGGGAGCGATGATGTCTCCGACGGGATCTGCTGTTGCCATCGGTGTGAAAGCGAACATCAGTGCCGCTGCGCCTGCCAGAACGAATGTCCTACGCATGAAGTCCCCACCCTGATCGTCTTCGAGCGCCCCGACGCCTAGGAAAGACCGATCCCCATGGTGCCATACATCGCGGCGTAACCCCGGAGGGTGAGCATGGTGTTCCACTCGCACTCATTGTGGACGGGATCCCATCCCGCAGGCAACAACTGGTACACCGTGCCCACTGCCCTGGGTATTCCGAGGCACCGACCAGGTACGTTAGGTGTAACTCCAAGAACTACTCACCAGTAGGGGTAACCGAAATGCCAGCTCCGTCCACTGCGACCTTCTCCAGACTCGCTGAACTCATCGCAATCCCCAATGCCGCCGACCGCCCGACGAAGTCGATCACCGAGGTGTTCACGGGTAAGGAACTGGCGACCATCCCGGTCGGTACCGCCACCGACGCCACCGACGCCATCGCGCGGGCCCGCATCGCGCAGAAGGCGTGGGCGAAACGCCCGGTGTCCGAGCGAGCCGAAATCTTCCACAGGTACCGCGACCTGGTGTTGGCGCATCGTGACGAGCTGATGGACATGGCTCAAGCCGAGACCGGTAAGTCCCGTGCCGCCGCTCAAGAAGAAGTGCTGGACATCGCGATGACCTCGCGGCACTACGCCCGTGTGGCAGCCAAGCTCCTGGCGCCCAAACGCGTCACCGGCATGCTCCCTGTGCTGACGAAGACCACCGTCCACTATCAGCCCAAGGGCATCGTCGGCGTCATCTCGCCGTGGAACTACCCGATGACTCTTGCGGTATCCGATGCCATCGCCGCCCTGCTGGCAGGCAACGGAGTCGTACTCAAGCCCGACTCCCAGACGCCCTACTGCGCCCTCGCCGTCGTCGAACTGCTCTACAAGGCCGGCCTGCCGCGTGACCTGCTCGCCGTTGTTCCCGGGCCCGGTTCCGTCGTCGGTACTGCCCTCGTCGAGAACACCGAGTACCTCATGTTCACCGGATCCAGCGCGACGGGCAAATTGCTTGCCGAGCAGGCGGGGCGTCGACTCATCGGTTTCTCCGCTGAACTCGGCGGCAAGAACGCCATGATCGTCGCCCAGGGCGCCAACCTTCGGACCGTGTCCGACGCGGCAGTACGCGCCTGCTTCTCCAACTCGGGCCAGCTGTGTATCGCGATCGAGCGGATCTACGTCGAGAAGTCGATCGCCGCCGAGTTCACCGCCACATTCGGTGAGCGCGTCCGCAACATGTCACTCGGCGCCGACTACGAGTTCGGTATCGAGATGGGGAGCCTCGTTTCCAAGGACCAGATCGAGACCGTCTCGGCACACGTCGACGATGCCAAAGCCAAGGGCGCCAAAGTGATTGCCGGCGGCAAGGCGCGACCCGATGTCGGACCGCTGTTCTACGAGCCCACCGTACTCACCGGCGTCACCGAGGAGATGGAGTGCGCCGCTAACGAAACTTTCGGCCCACTCGTGTCCATCTACCCCGTCGCCGACGTCGAGGAAGCCATCGCCAAGGCCAACGACACCGATTACGGTTTGAACGGCAGTGTGTGGGCCAAGACCAAAGCGCAGGGTGAGGCGATCGCCGTGCGTCTGCACTCGGGAACTGTCAATGTCGACGAAGGTTACGCCCCGGCGTGGGGATCGACCGGTGCCCCGATGGGCGGCATGGGAGTCTCCGGCATGGGTCGTCGTCATGGGCCTGACGGGCTGCTCAAGTACACCGAATCGCAGACGGTCGCGACGACGCGGCTGCTCAACCTCGGTGGGCCGCGCGGAATTTCCCCGAAGCTCTGGGCGAAGATCATGCCTGCGTTCGTGAAGGCTCTGCAGTACATTCCGGGGCGGTAGTACTTTTTGCTGACCTCGTACCCTTTTTGTGAACCGCGCGCCCCCGCTCGGACGTGAATGTGGCGCGTAGGTCGGTAAAAAGGGTGCGAGGTCCGGGCGTGACTCCTGATGCCGTACGAGTAAGGGCCCCACACCGGATGGTTTGGGGCCCTTACTCTTTCGTGAACTAGTTGACGCGGTAGCCGTTCGGTGCCGAACTCACGTAATTCTGGTGAGGATCGGGATTGTGACTGTCACCGAGCACTCGTGCAATCTGATCTTCGGTGAGCCCGAAGCGACGGAGTCGCTCGCACACCGCATCGAAATCGAGCACTTCGGCGTCGAGTTGCTGCTGCAGCGTGACGACCTGAGCGCGAATGGTTTCTGCCTCGTCGAGCGCTTCGAGCGTGTCCTGGGGTTCGGGGAGCAGCAGCGCCAGCAGACGATCACGTGCGTCGACACTCAGTCCCTCGAACGGTACCGATCCTGCTGGTGCCTCGTGACGCCCGCTGACATCGCGTTCTTCGACCTCCGATACCAAGTATTCACGAGCCGCGCCGAACGACGGGATCTCGGCTGACTGCTCACCGGGCTCGGGAGCCTGAGCGATGTCGATGGTCTGACGTAGCGGACGATTCGGGATCAGTAGGACTGCAATCAACGTGATGATGGCGACGAATCCTGCAACGAGGAAGATACGCCCTGTTGCGTCACCGTAAGCGGTACGGATAACCAGAGCGACCGGCGGCGGTAGCGCGTCGAGGTCCAACGAAGATCCGCCGCTGCCACCCGAGGTGTCGACGCCCAGCTGAGCAAGTCCTGTAGCGGACTTCTCGGCGACTCGGGTCGCCAGGAGCGATCCGAGAACCGAGACGCCGATTGCTCCACCGAAGGTACGGAAGAATGCCACGGTCGAGGATGCCGCGCCGACATCGTGCACGCTGACCGTGTTCTGAACGGCGAGAACGAGGTTCTGCATCAGCATGCCGGTGCCGAGTCCGACGATGGTAGTGAAGATACCGACGGTCCATAGGTTGGTCTCGTGGTCGATGGTGCCGAGAAGCGCGAACCCGATGACCAGCAGTACCGAACCGGTGACGATGAACGGCTTCCACTTCCCGAAACGGGTGATCAACTGCCCGGATCCGACGGAGGCGACGAGCATGCCGAACACCATGGGGATGGAGAGCAATCCGGCATCGGTAGGGGAGTAGCCGCGTGCGGTCTGGAAGTACTGTCCGAGGAACGTGGTCGCTCCGAAGAGGCCGACGCCGACTGCGATGGACGCGATGATCGCCAGCCCGGTGGTGCGCTCGGTAACGATCTTGAGCGGGATGATCGGTGACGAGTGTCGTGATTCGACAAAAACTGTCAGCACGAGGAGTAGTAGGCCACCACCGACGAGCATTGCGGTCTCACGCGAGAACCAGGCGTAGTAGTCGGCCTTGCCTGCGAACGAAACCCACACCAGGAGAACGGATACGCCTGCGGTGAGGAGGAGCGCGCCGAGCCAGTCGATGGAGACATTCTGCTTGCGGACTGTCTGGATGTGCAGTGTTCTTTGCAGCAAACCGAGGGCGACGACTGCCAAAGGCACGCAGACGAAGAAGCACCAGCGCCAGCCGAGGGGGCTGTCCACGATGGCGCCGCCCAGGATCGGGCCACCGGACATGGACACAGCCATCACAGCGCCGGTGTAACCGGAGTAGCGGCCACGGTCACGCGGGGAGACGATGGTTCCGATGATCGCGATGACGAGTGCCGTCAGGCCACCCATGCCGATGCCTTGAACTACGCGGGCAGCCAACAGGATCGGGACATTGGTCGCGAAGCCCGCCAGGATCGAGCCGAGGACGAAGATGACGATCGCCGATTGGACGAGCACCTTCTTGTTGAAGAGGTCGGCGAGCTTGCCCCAGATGGGGGTCGACGCGGCATTGGCAAGTAGTGCGGTGGTGATGACCCACGCGTACGCAGTCTGCGAACCTTCGAGGTCACCGATGATGGTGGGTAGTGCAGTCGCGACGATGGTCGTACTCAGCAGTGCGGTGAACAATGCGGCGAGAAGACCGGTGAGGGCCTCGAGGACCTGCCGGTGGGTCATCGCGTCCGGATCTGCCACTGCCTTTGCTGGCGGAGCGTCGGTACCTGTGGTCATAGGGTCATCTCGCAATCAATTTCAAGTGCGCTGCGTCATGCTGAACGAGCGCGTCTTCGGTAAAGGTGTTGTTGAGTCGGCGGATCGAATGGAGTGCGTCGAGTGCTTGACCCTCACTCCAATCGCACAGCAACTCCCGTAGTCGCCGGGCGCGGCCGTCCCAGATCGCCGTCAACTTCTGCCGGCCTTCTGCCGAAACACACACACGTGAGGCGCGTTTGTCGTCGGGGTCGGGCTTTCTGTCGATAAGACCTAGCTCGACGAGATCTGCGATCTGTCGGCTGAGCGCCGACTGGCTGACACACAGTCTGCTGGCGAGGTCGGTCTGGCGGCATTCGCCTTCTGTCGCGAGAATGGTGAGTACTCCAGTCAAGGCTTGCGGCAGAGGCGAGCTTTCATCTCCGGTGGTCACGGCCCGTCGCAGAGTGCGAGCGAACAGGAAAACCTCTTCGACGAGCGCTTCTGCTGTGGTGGTGGCTACTGCCATGAGTACTCCAACGGGTCAATGTCAATTACTTGCTGTACGCAACCATATAGATAAATACTTGAGGTAAACAACTGTTTCACCAATAGTGTTCGTCACAGTTGCGTGAAAGTGTCCGGTTGCGCACCCGACCGAGTGGCTCACCGCTATCGGACCGTTCGTCCCTGTCTCTGTCACAATGAGGTGCGTTGCTGCTGACGAGGGGGTCGGCCCACTGCGGGTTGTAGTAACCGAACCTCTCGTACGAAAGGCTCTCCCGAGTATGTTCTCGTTCGCACGATGGTGGTCTCAACCTGCGGACCACACCTGGACCGTGGAATACCGGCGGTCCAATCCGCTTCTGCGGCACGCGCGCATCGCACTGGGAACCTGGTGCTGGCTCTACACCGTGCTGTGCGTCCTGGCGACTTTCACTCCAGCAGGAGTGCCCGACGGGTTGGGGCGGGGCTTGGCCTACTGCCTTGCGGCCATCGGGATAGTGCTCGGCACATTGTGGGTGCGCGGACCCTGGCCAACCCAAACCTACTCACGTCTGTTCGTAGCCGTCATCGAAGTAGGAATTGCCGCAGCGCTACTGATGCTCGCCGACCCGTTCGTTGCGTTGCCGTGCGCGGCCGGACTTGCCGTGAACGGTGGCTATATCGCCGCCTTCCACAGTCCCAAGATGATCGTCGCCCACCAGGCTGGGTCTGCAGTAGTAGTAGGAGTCCTGTTTGCGCGGGCACTGGCCGAACCAGGTGGGGACGCCGTCGTCGCGTGCGCATATCTCGTTCTGTTGATCTTGTTGTTGTTCTCTGCGCCCACGTTCTCCTACGTCCTGTTGCTGGTGCTACGCCGGGAGGCGTCGAAAGCGCTCTTCGATCCATTGACCGGACTCCGCAACAGGCGAGGGCTCGCCGCTGCGATTACCGAGATCGGCGATCGGGTGGGGGTGGTGACGGTGATGGTCATCGATCTCGACGACTTCAAAGCCGTCAACGATCGACATGGCCATGCTCACGGTGACGCCGTGCTGCGCACCGTCGCGAGTGCAATTTCCGCGGCGTTCGGCCCTCCGGCTGTCACTGCGCGCACCGGTGGTGAAGAATTCGCCGTGGTCACTCACATCGACCCGGCCGACGTGATCGCGCAGGCCGACGAGTTGCAGGCACGCTTGGCCCCAGAATTGCATCCGGGAGTTACCGTGAGTATCGGAGTTGCGCACACCGACGCGTCTGATCTCGTCGCCACGTTCGACATGGTCTACACCCGCGCGGACACCGCGATGTATGCAGCCAAACACGCAGGTGGCGACACCCTCTACTGCCCCCACGACTGTGAGTACGCATCGGATGCCAGGAAGCGGACGACCGAAGCGCGGAGCCCCGAAGAGTGATGGCGCGAACTCGAGGCATGATCAGTGCGTGGGCGGACTTCAGAACAACGATCTCGAGCAGTTCCTGAGGGAACGCCTCGCATCTGCCCACGCGGCATTGGAGAACATCGACGAGGCCCGCTTCATGGCCGACCCCGCCGCCGCCATCGACCATGTATGCACCGAGTTCGCTCTCGAACCACTGGGCGTACCCCGTCGCAGTGAGCTCTCCGAATCCCGACCGGGCGACGCCGTCGTCCAGACTGCCGACGGCGAATCCCACCACCGACCCCGGGTGGTCGTCGATATCGCTGTCACCGGCCCGCACTTTCTGTGGAACTATCGCCCCGCGGACTCACCGCCGTTTCATGCAAGTGTTCACGGCGTCCTCTCGCACCATCTGTTCCGTGCTGGGCCGCTGTTCGTGCTGACGATCTCGGGCGATCATCTCCGCGGTGACAACGTCGATGCCACCATCACCGCGACCCTGACACAACTGACGACATTGGCCGATCACATCAACACTGCGACCCGCCGCTGGTACATCGATTTACGCGCCCACCTCGATGCCTCTGCTCGACAACGACAGGCCGGCCGCGACTCTCGTCGAGAGTTTCTCGAACACCTTCGTCACCAACACTTGTAGTCAGTGCCGGACGATCATGACCGGCACTTCGGCGGTATGCACGATCGCGCGACTGGTCGAACCCAACAACATGCCCATGTATCCACCCCGCCCGCGACTGCCGACCACGATCAGCGACGCTTGGTCGGCGTGCTCGAGCATAGAGTTCACCGGACGGTCCTTCGATACCACCGAACGTACCTGCACATCCGGATACCGATCGGCGTAGCCGGCGAGCTGCTCGGAGAGCACCGCGCGCTCCGCCTCTTCGATCGAGACCCAGTCGTCCTCGAACCACGACGCCAACAGCACGTCCGAAAAGGCATGCACCGCAATCAAGTCCACCGAACGCAGTGATGCTTCCTCGAACGCTGCTGCCACTGCCGGGACACTGTTGTCGGTGCCGTCGACTCCGACCACTACCGGGCCTGCACTGGCATTCGACTGTGGCTTACCGCCGTGGATGACCACGACCGGGCACCCCGCATGCCCGATCAGTGCCGAGCTCACCGAGCCGGCCAACCCCGCGGTCAGCTCCCCGAGCCCACGTGTACCCGTGACGATCATTGCGGCCTGCTTCGAGCACGCCAGCAACTCCGCCGCCGGCATTCCGGTGACGGCCTTCGTTTCGATCACCAGCGCGTCGTCACAAAGTTCGGCGCGTACCCGCGTGAGAGCCTCGTGTAACACGTTTGTCGTCAACTGGCGCTGGTCGTCGTAGAACCCCTGCGGCAACGGCACCAGAACACTGAGAACACCGGGCGAGACCGGCGTGACCGACACCAGAAGTAGCGGCAAGCCACGGCGCTTCGCGGCGTTCGCTGCCCACACCGCCGCGTCCAGCGAGGCAGGCGACCCGTCGACTCCAGCAACCACAGGCAACACAGTGCTCATAAGGTTTTCGCTCCTTCATAGCTTCACTCGGCGCCGTGTCCCAGCCCCCGACTGGACCAGGTGTCACCGACACCGCTGTTCCTCGACCCCGATATATGGGCTTTCGGACACTTCGAGCCTAGCCCGTCGGATGCGCTCCAGGGCCGTGATCGAGCAGCTATGTGAGCAATGGAACCAACGAGAATGCCCGTGCTGTAAAACTTTTCGCACTTTCCGGACCGTCGAACATAGGCAGTGTCAGGGTTGACATCTCGGAGCACATCCGATCCCAGCGGCCGTGGTCATGCTGTCGTGGCGAGTGCCGCCGCGAGACCGAACACGACGGCAACGACGCATACGTGCACTGCCGCGCGGACGACCGACTCGTCTGCCTTCGTTCGATGCGCTGTGGCAGACACGAGCCAGGTCAACCGAATTCGGCGCGCGAGCACTACGAGAAGAATCAGGACGACGGTCTTCGCCAACACGATGCGTCCGTAACCGGTGTCCAACAGGGCGCCGAACCCGCCGATCCTGACCGCTGCATTCACCGAGCCACTCACCGTCAATATCCACACCGACCACCAGGCGAGCCGCGAGTAGATCGGAAGCGTCGTCGCCCATGCGCCCTTCGCCCGAAGAGTCGCCGCCATTGCTGCCAGGACCCCGAGCCACACCGCAGCCGCAACCGTGTGCACCGCGGCGAACAATCCGCCGAACAATTGCTGCGACATATGACCGGTGATCGGCCGCGCAACGAGCGCGATCACGGTGAACACCACGATGGGTATCGGGGACACATCACTCCCGCGTCGATAGGCGAGCAGCGCGTAACCGGACACGATCGCAGTGCACAACACCGTCACGACGCCAAGACGACCGACGGTGATGTCGGTGAGATAAGTACCGAACTGCGCCATCGGAAGCCCAGTGATGCCGCCGCCGAAAGACTCGGCAGCGGCATCGACCAACAATGCGACTTCGGCGACGGTCCACAAACCTCCGACGGCAGCGACCTGCCGCCATACCGTCGGCCTGCTGCGCACCGGGAACAGTTCGGTGCGCAGCAGCGCGAGACCCAACGCAGTGGCTCCGAGGCAATCGGCGAGCACCCGGACCACCGCCGACGGATCCGGGCCCTCTGGATGGGCGAGCAACCAGGCTGCACCCACCCCGAGGATCCCCGACACCGCCGCCGCGAACATCCACCTTCGGTGGAACTCGCGCACTACGTTCAGCTGCTCTCCTTCGGCTTCCGCTCGTCCTTCGGCTTACGCAGTGCGTAGGCGAGAGCACCGCCGAACACCAGCCCACCGACAATCAAGAACGGCCACAGCGGAACCCCGTCGGACTCCGAAGATGCATCGGCACCCGCATCGGCGTCTGCGGCCGCACCAGGTGTGCCCGATCCCTCCTGGGTGAGAGTGAACGTACGGGTCCCACTGATGGGATGGCCATCGGCCGAGGTCACCCGGTATGCCACCGTGTACCGGCCTACCGGACCGAGCTCGCCGACGTCGACGACGATGCTTTGCGCCTCGATCCGTGGATCGCCCTTGGACCACAAGTTGCCATCGGGCCCAACCACATTGAGCGTCGCGAACTGGGACTGCGGCGCCTCGTTGAAGGTGATGGACACCTGAGCAGGTCCTGCTGCGATATCGGCACCTTCCTCAGGGCTCGACCCGGTGACGATCGAATGCGCCGACGCGATCGGAGCACCGAGAATCAGCGCCGACACTGCGAGTAAGGCAACGACGAGCTTCCTCATGACCGGCGTCCCCGCACTGCTGCACCGATTCCGAGCGCCGCGCCGAGTGCACCGAGAACGAGTGCGACACCTGCCAGCCAACGGGCCGTGTTGTCCGACTCCGATTCGGTGCTCGCCTCCGCGGTGTCCGCGCTGGTCGCCGCCGCACTTGCCTGCCCGTGCCCGTCGCCGGAAGCATCAGCGGCCGCGAGAGTCACCGACGGCGCCGGGTACTCCGGCTCACTGCCGTCGGCAGCAGGCTCCTCGTTCCAGGCAACGACCTTGCCGTCTGTGTAGGTCTGCGTTGCCGGAAAACTGACCGTCTCCTTCTCCGGCAATGGGCCTGCAGAGAGCAGGAACTGCTGGAATTGTCCCGGACCGACCTCGGATCCGGGGCTTGCCGTCCAGGTCACGGAAGTGGCGAGACCCTCAGGGTTCTTGTCGACCGTCGACGTCCATCCCGGAATGGGCTGTGTGCGTGCCGAGTTCAGACCCGGCAATTCCACCTTCACCGACGTCGTTGCGGCAGTGTCGGATTCGGTCGGTACGCGGAACGTCAGAACCGTGTACCCGCCCTGCTCGGCGCCCGGCGCAACAACCGATACGTGCGCCGAAGCCGCGCCTGTCCCTACTACCAGTGCCAACGAAGCGGCGCCTGCAATGATCGAGGCACGACGAATGAAGCTGTTCATGAAGGATTCCTTTTCGAAAGGGTGTGTGGGCCTATCTCTTCGACTCGCTTACCGCTGCGAATCGGGTGGCCCACGCCTCGAGATCGACGTCGTGAATCGGTGTTGCGGAGACAGCGTGAAGCCGACCGCACCAACGTGCCCACCGACTGACGCGTCGGGAAGGGGGAGCGGTGGGTCGAGAACTGCGCGCACGATCGAGGTGATCGGTCCGTACAACCGCTCGGCAGTGCAAACGAGAACTGCCGCAACGGTCGAGGCCGCGAGGTGGAAGGCAAGCATCGACGCACTCGGGAGCACCGAGTGGCTGTGCGTCATCTCCTGCGGGCTTCCGGCCGCGAGCGCCAAGTGAGCGGCGAACTGCCCGATCATCAGCCCACCGAGAAGACGGACCATTCCCGGCGCGGGCATCGTCGCGAGCGCACCCACACCCACACCGACGACCAACAGGAACATCAATGCCGACCCGCTCGGATAACCACCGCCCGCGCTGCCGTGGGCCGCGACGGCGAGTGTGACCGTCAGGGCACCGACAGCTCCGCCCCGGAGTGAGGCTGCCGGTGCGGTCATCAGGATCGGTGAATTCGGGTGCTAGCGGACGCCGAGGCGGGCGAGCAGGTCTGCTTCGATGCCGTCGAGTTCGGCCGAGATCGCGTTGTGGGCAGCTTTGCGACGCGGTGCCGGCATCTGCTCGGACGTGCGCACAGCGGTGCCGAGGTCGGTGAGTCGCTGCGAGATGGCGTCGGCGAACTTGGTCGTCTCGGCATCACTGGAGCCGGAGGTGACCCTCTCCAGCGACTTCTCGGCACCGGCGATACGGGCGCTGAGCTTGGCACCGTAACCGGTGTACTGGCCGAGCTCGGCAGGATTGATGCCGAGCTGTGAGGCTTTGCGTTCGTCGAGCTTGCCGCGCACAAGCGCTGCACCTCGGTAGACGATGGGTGTCAGTACCGGAATCAGCACCCGCGCAATACCGATGTACTTGCGGACCTGAGCCGCCGAGAACTTGCCCTGCATCGCAGCTTTCTGCTGCGCCTTCAGGGCCGCAACCTGAGCCTTCTCGACGTTCTTCGAGGACTTGGCCTCCACCGCGCTCAGCTTGCCCTGTGCCTTCGCGATCGACTTCAGCTGCTTGCGTTCGTTCTTGGCGCCGAACTTCGCTTCCAACGTCGCTTTGTGCTTGAGCGCCTTGGCTTCGGCCCTACGAGTGGCACGACCCTTGCGCTTACGGAACAAACCCATCGACAAGGCCCCTTACGTCAACTTCGGCGGTTCGGCGCGGCGCGCGCACAATTGCTTGACACAGCCTATCGGTACGGATGGCTGCGAGAACATCTGCGCCCTGCACTTCGCACCGTCTCGTCATCGCTCGGTGTCAATGCTGTCGGTACGGGGACATAGGCTCGGGGCGTGACGAGCCGACGCGCAGTGGAACGAGGGACATCGGTACTCATCGATGCCGGGTCGCTGACGCGATGCAGACACCGGTTGTATCTGGACACGGCCTACTCGGCGCTGCTCCGGCAGGAACCGGAGAACCCAGGGGTTCGACAACGCCGTGAAGCAGCCCGCGCGCAGCGCGAAGACATCAGATCCACATTGTCGGAGACCTTGGACGGGTGGGTCGAGATCGAGGCACCCGATGCCCGCACCGCATCGGAACTGACAATGGCCGCGTGCCGCCGCCGCGTGCCATGGATCTGGAATGCCGTCCTGCCGATCGAACGAACGACCGGACGACGCGGCCGTAGCGAGATTTTGATGCTCGATCCCGTCGACGGCGAATACATCCCGATCATCGTGGTCAATCACAAGGTCACCGACCCTGGTCGCGGGGCGCGCACGTCACCGTTGAACAAATGGTCACCCGCGGTGGACGAGACGCGGAAGGTCCGCAGCCAACTCCGCGATCAACTGCGTCTCGCGCACCTCTACCGCATGCTCGACTTCGAGGGCATCGCCAGCCCGAACGCCCACGGTGGTGCAATCGGCTACCGCGCAGAATGCGTCCTCGTGCATGATCTGACCACCGTGTTCGACCAGTACGACGCCCGATTTCTCGACCGGCTCTCCGTCGCTCAGGGAGAGAGCTTCACCGTGCCTTCGCAAGTGAGCGAGTGCCGATCCTGCCCGTGGTGGACGGATTGCCGTCCGCAACTGGTCGCAAATCGAGATGTCAGCCTGGTGGCGTCGGGCATGCGCGCCGACGCCTTGCGTGAACAGGGTGTGTTCACCATCGACGAACTGGCCGACTTCTCCGGCCCCGAGCCCGACAACTGGCCGTTCGGCAGTTTCACCGACGCCGTGGCAGCTGCGACCGCCTGGCGAGCCGGAGTACCCCTGTTGCGTCGCACGGACGAGGTCACGGTTCACCGCGCCGACGTCGAGGTCGACGTCGATATGGAGAGCTACCAAGAACACGGCGCCTACATGTGGGGCACGCTGCTGACCGAAAAGGGCGGGCCGCCGGCGGAGTACCGCGGCTTCGTGACCTGGGATCCCCTTCCGACCGTGGACGAGGGTCGTTCCTTCGCCGAATTCTGGGCCTGGCTCATGGGTAAGCGGGCCGACGCTGCCGCGCGCGGGAAGACGTTCGCGGCGTACTGCTATTCGCGGGCGGCCGAGGACAAGTGGCTACTGGATTCTGCTCGACGCTTCGGCGACATCAGCGGAGTACCGACCGAGGCGGAGATTCGGGAGTTCATCGACAGCGAGCAGTGGGTCGACATTTATCAGGCCGTCAGCGATCAGTTCATCTGCCCGAATGGCAAGGGACTGAAGAAGATTGCACCGGTGGCAGGCTTCGAATGGCGTGACGCCGAGGCCGGTGGCGAGGCATCGATGGGGTGGTACCGCGAGGCCGTCGGCTACGACGCCGAACCTGATGCGACCCAGCGCGAACGCCTGTTGGTCTACAACGAGGACGACGTCCGGGCAACGAAGGTGCTCCGCGAATGGATGAGCGATCGAGCGGAAATCGAGATCCCGACACTCGAATCGTTGCGCGCGGCGGTTTGACCGCGGGCTCGGACGCTTGAATGTCGCCCTGTAGCTATCTGATCGTATGAGTGGACCATTCAAGCGATGGGGGGAAATTCCGCCCACCGCTTGAATGTCACCCTGTAGCCATCTAATCGTATGAGTGGACCATTGAAGCGATCGAATTAGCGCGGAGCCATACGAATCGCGCCATCCATGCGGATTGTCTCGCCGTTGAGGTAATCGTGCTCGGCGATCATCTGCACCAACTGTGCGTATTCGGATGGCTGAGCGAGGCGGGACGGGAACGGAACGCTCGCCTCGAGGCCCTTGCGGTACTCCTCGGTGACGCCTGCGAGCATCGGAGTGTCGACGATGCCTGGTGCAATCGTGTTGACGCGAATACCGAACTGAGCCAGGTCGCGTGCTGCGGTGATCGTCATCGCGTGCACGCCACCCTTGGAAGCGGTGTACGCGATCTGTCCGATCTGGCCTTCGAATGCTGCCACCGACGCGGTGTTGACGATCACACCACGCTGACCTGAATCGTCGACCGTGGACAGCGACTGGATCCGATTGGCGGCCAGGCGCATGACGTTGAACGTGCCGAGCAGGTTGATGGTGATGACCGTGCGGAAGAGCTCCAGGTCGTGCGGGCCCTTCTTGGACAGAATGCGTCCTGCCCAGCCGACGCCGGCGCAGTTCACCACGATGCGGAGCGGCACGCCCGCTTCAGCGATCTTGTCCAGAGCCGCCTCGACCTCGGCCTCGCTCGTGACGTCGGCAGGGATCAACGTCACCCCGGCCGGGACGCTGTCGCCTGCGCGCTCGATGGACTGTGCCAGATCGAGGCCGAATACCGTGGCGCCCGCATCGGCGAGACGCTTGGCCGTCGCAGCCCCCAGGCCCGACGCGCCTCCTGTGACCAGCGCTGCTGTTCCCGAAATCTCCACTGACGAATCCCTTCGCTGTTGGCGGCCCGATGTGGCCCGTGCCTCGTGAGCACCATAACCGGCGGGCGTTCGCGACGCGGCGATAGGAGGGGCCGAGTCAGCGAAGCGCATCCTCGTCGAGTGTCGTCGACGAGCCGTCAGGCGCATACTCGACTCGGTACGTCTGCTCGGCGTCGACGAGAATGGTCGCCAAGACCTCACGGCCGGCAGGAAGCAATCGTACTGTTGCAGTGCCACTCTCGATTCGATCGATATGCTCCACTGCCGACGTCGTCATGGCCGTACGAATCTCCGACGCGAGGAAAGCGTCGGACCGATCGTCGAGAAGTACCACCGTGACGCCACGGATACGCGCCGCTCGAACAGATTCCCGAAGCCTAGAGTCGAGGAGCCCGCGAGCGCGAAGAGAATCTCGCAGATCGGCCTCGAGCAAAATACAGGCCAATTCTTCATCGGGCTCGAGGTCTGGACCGGCCGCCGTCCGTTCGAGCAGAGGCCGAGCAAGCTCGTCCAGACGTTCCAGCTGCGCGTCACGTTCCTCGATGACCGCCGACGCAGCGGCCTCGGCCGCGATCCTCATCGTGGATTGGCGTCGTAGTTCGAAAATCGACCGTGCAAGCGGACGAATGGTGAACGCGAAGAACGTCGACATCAGCAGCGGTGCCGCGTTGATCAGGCTGAACGACAACCCGTACGCCGCGCCCTGTCCACGCATCACGGCCCAGAGTACCGATGACCCGATGAGCGAGATGAGACCGATCCAGGCCAGCAACGTCCTGCCTCGAACGCACATGAACGTGTAGATAGCCACCGATGCGCCGAGCGGCCACGTTTGCAACGGATTGGTCGGCGGGGCGGATATCGCCGCGAAGACCAACCACAGTGCGGCAGGTCCGGAAAGCATCAATGGGTACGAATAGCGCAGGGGGAGTGGATCTCCCGGTGCGGTAAGCAAGACCAGTGAACTGACCACATTGATCAGGACCGCCAACGCCAACGGAATGAAATTCGCCCCCGGTGGTACCGTTGCCACGGCACTGATCAGGCAGGCCGAGGAGAACAGTAGGACAATGAAATACGCAGTGCGCGTACGCATCCCAAGCAGGTCGCGAACGTCCTGACGTTCCGGACCGTGAGAAGGCCATCGAAAATATTTCACGCGAGCCCTTCCCATTGGAGATGCACCGTCGTCCCAGAACCGGCCGCGCTGAGGACAACCGCAGACCCACCGTCGAGCTGCCGCATCCGACCATGAATGCTCACCGCGACCCCCAGCCGATGCGGTGGGATGGACTCAGGGTCGAATCCGACGCCGTCATCGGACACCGACACTGCAAGCCGACCGGACTCTGCAGTCACCGACACCATCCGAATAGCCCCCTTGCCTGCATGCTTGACACTGTTGCGCACCGCCTCGGCCAGCGCCGCCCCAGTGGCGCGAACAGCCTCGGCCGGATACGTCGTGCCCGGTTCGGACGTGCCGCCGACCTCGATCGACACGGACTCGTCGGCGTCCGTAGCTGCCGCGCGCAGATACGCGACCGCGTTCACCCTGTCGAACCAACTGTCGACGGAGTAGCTACGCAACGCATCCAACTGGTCGAGTGTCGCCCGGGCCTGCCTCGCCACGGACTCGGTACGGCCCTGGCGTGCCACCGACAACAGCGAAGACATCACTCCGTCGTGAATGAGCGCGTCGAACCGCTCCCGTTCGACGGCCCGGGCCGCCCCAGCAGCGGCACTCGCAGCATTCGCCTGAGCCGCAGTGATGGTGGCATCGAGAATCCGTGCCGTGCGCAAAGCACCGAGCAAAGCGGCAACGAAAATGGTGCAGAACATGATGGCGAAAGCGATGTCAGCGAACAAAGTCGACTCGACGAACGGTTGCCGAACACGCGCATTGGACCAGTGAATGACCAACACCACGGTAACCAGATAGACAGCCACCACACCCGGACGCCACACAAGCGAAGCAGCGAGAGCCGCAAGACCAGGAAACGCCGACAAATAGAGCCCAGCGACATCGAACGAGATCCAGTCCCACGCCACGATCCATGTGCAGATAGCGACCAGGTACGAGATCGCAGCCACGCCCGCCGCGAGCCGAGTCCAACGGATATCGGTCAGAAACGTCGCCAGACCCAGTAGGACACCGGAACCGAACACCGCGACCCCGGCAAACGGGGACCACCACCACGCCGTCAGACTCGCCGTCCGCATCAGCTCGGAGAACAGCAGCGCGAAATAGATTACATATCCGGTACCGACGAACCGTCCGAACATGCGCAGCAATCGATCCAGCGACCGATGCTCCACTCCTGATCCACTGGGTCGTTCCGCGGGCTCCACTCCTGATCCACTGGGTCGTTCCGCGGGCTCCACTCCTGATCCACTGGGTCGTTCCGCGGGCTCCACTCCTGAAGACCCATTTGTGCTTTCCATACACCCTCCATTCGGGAGTGTATGGGGCAATTCACCTCTCGTGCACACCAGTTACTCGTTCTGATATCAGCGACGCCCGCGCTCGACGGCGACGTATCAGAGTCACAGCAGTAATGACCGTTGCGGATATCGCGATGGCAGTTGCCGCACCGATCGATGCGGCAGCGGTACCGGGGAACAGCCCGTCGAGCAGCAGTGACACCCCGAAGACGAAGAACAGCACCGATGCGGCGATCCGAATGACCTTCTCGGGCAGGTATTTGCCGAGTACGGCGCCGAGCACGATTGCGAGCGCATCGGCGGCAACCATCCCGATGGTCGAGCCGATCCAGACACCGATCCAGTTGTTGTCCGTGGCAAGTGTGACCGTCGCGAGCATGGTCTTGTCGCCTAATTCGGCGAGCAGGAATGCCGACGCAATGGCCATGAATGCGGACCGCGTGACGCGACCGGCTTTCTGGCCTTCGTCGTCGGACAACGAGTCACCGCGCAGCGTCCAGAGTCCGAAGATCACGAATGCGATACCGCCGAGCACCGCGATGAGATTCGTCGGGATGGACAGGCCGAGGAAGTGGCCGACGGCAACGGAGACGAGGTGGACGACGGTCGTGGCGACCGTGATTCCACCGATGACGACGTACCAGCGGTAACGCAGCGCGAAAGTCATGGCCATGAGTTGAGACTTGTCACCGAGCTCGGCGATGAATATGACCACGAAACTCAGAAGCAGGGCGGACAGCACGTAGGAGGACTCCTCGGTCGGTTGGATGACCGAAGGTCTCGCCCACCGCCGGATTGTCCGAGGCGGTTCACTATGCCGGGCCACGCCGCCGGAGCGTGAAACCAGTATGTCGACACAGTGATTGGGGGCTACTCCCCTTCGCTGGGGCAAGACTAGGAGAGCAAGCGCGAAATGTCCATTGCTGCACTAAGTTTGGATGCCCGAAGACTTCTGTACGGGAGCCGTCAGGAGGCGAGAAGCATTGCCAAAACTGCAGTGTCGGGATCGCTGATCGGGTCGAGGCCGATCCTGCTCACCAACGAGGTGACAGTCCCGTCGGACTCTGCCTCGACCCAGGCCGCGCGATGTTCCAGGCCGAGATGTGGGAGGCCGGGAAGAAGCACGCAACCCGACGCGGCTCCAGCGCATTCGGGAAGCGTCGGAGTGGTTTCCGACGGCGGATGCAGCATGAACAGCGCCGCCGGTTGGTGTAGTGCGAACCTGCCTGGTGTGACGGCCATCTCGCCGATGACCGGTCCCTCGGATACGACGAGACCTATGCTTCCCGGCTCCGGGTCGTCGGGAAGCTCCTCACGGACGCCGAACACCGTGGACGTTCCGAGCAGGCCGGGCATGGAGGCGACACGAACGGCTAGTACGAGAAATTGAGCCCATTCCTTCGTGGTGTCCGGCCACCGGCCCGAGACGACGAACCCGCGGAGCTCGCCGCCGGCATGAAAGGGAGCTACACCGATGAGTACTCGATCGTCCATCACGTAGCTCCCTAAGGTCGTTCCAGCCGCTCTGCTCGGCAGAGCGGTCCCAGGTACACCACGTTGGGTAGGAGAAGCATGGATCAGCAATGTACTGGCACACAAGACGGTGTGAGTGCTAACAATTTTTTGTCGATACCGGAAAACAAGACTGGGCCACCCTCTCCGCTACCGCGGTGAGAATGGCCCAGTTATGCGGAAATTCGTTCAGCACTCTGTGCAGAGGAAAATTACGGGAAAATGAGCCCCGGAGTCTTCGACGTCGCTGCTTCGAAGCGTGCCTGGACGTCGGCCCAGTTCACGACGTTCCAGAAGGCCTTGACGTAGTCGGCCTTGACGTTCTTGTACTGCAAGTAGAAGGCGTGCTCCCACATGTCGACCTGCAGCAGCGGGATGATGCCCAGCGGGACGTTGGCCTGCTGGTCGTACAGCTGGAAAGTGAGCAGGTTCTTCCCGAGGGAGTCGTACCCCAGGACGGCCCAGCCGGAGCCCTGCAGGCCGTTGGCTGCCGCGGTGAACTGTGCGCGGAACTTGTCGAACGAACCGAACTTGTCGTCCAGTGCTGCCGCCAGTTCGCCCTCGGGCTTGTCGCCACCGTTAGGGGACAGGTTCTTCCACCAGATGGAGTGGTTGACGTGTCCACCGAGGTGGAACGCGAGGTTCTTCTCGAACAAGAAGATGGAGCCATGGTCTTCGGCTTCACGAGCCGCAGCCAACTTCTCGATCGCGGTGTTGGCGCCTGCGACGTATGCGGCGTGGTGCTTGGAGTGATGCAATTCGTTGATCTCGCCCGAGATGTGGGGCTCGAGGGCGGAGTAATCGAAATCAAGGTCGGGCAGTGTGTACTCGGACACGTGTTTCCCTTCTCTATCGACGCCGCGCCTTCCGTGGTTCAGGCGCGCTCGTCCTACTTCGGATCATTCGTAGGCTTCAACCCAATCTCATTAGTACCCCTAGCGCAACCGTTGTAATCGCGGACCCCTTTTCGGAATAAATTCCGGTGTGTGCACCAACAGCTCCAGGTCACGGCGAGGTCACGGGTTTGCGCCACGATTCGTCCATCAGATGAACGGGAACCTAAGATTGCCCGCGTGGTCTCCTTGCGCAGGTCGAGCAAGCATGCCGACACCCTCACTGGCGCCGAACAGGTATGCGCGCCGCGCGTCGAACTCACCGGCGCGAACCTGCTTCGGTTCCTCGCCGTTGTGGCGGTGTTGTACTCCCACATCTCGTTCTACCTGATCGACGACCGCGGCGAGGGCTGGTGGGTCATCGACGTCGTCACTCGCGTGGCAATCGATGAGGCCGGGCTCAACCAGCACCTGTCCTTCGTCGGCGTCGCCGTCTTCATGATGTTGACAGGTCTGCTGGTCACCCGATCGGCGATGCGCCAATCCCGTCGGGACTTCATGGTCAGTCGGCTCGCACGACTGGTCCCGGCGTTGTGGTTGGCCGTCGCGGCAGCAATCGTTCTGGTCCGGCTCGGAATCAACGGAATGTTCAGTGGCCAGGACGGCATCACCGACGGTGAAGCCGCGCTCAGCTTCGTTCTCGGTGGATTTTTCCTCAAACCCGAGGTCGCGGTGCTGGGCGTCACCTGGACGCTGACGGTTCAGTTGCTGTTCTACCTCTATTGCATCCTGGCCAGAGATGTCCTGCGGGCGCGGCCGGTCCTCGTTCCGATTGCAGGCGCAGCGCTGTGCGCGGTGGTACTGATCTACAACCTCTACATCCCGCAGCCATGGTCGGTACCGATGTTGTCCAAGATCGCGGCCACGCTGCCGACGCTGTTTCTCGGACAGATCATCTATCTGGGTTGGGCGAAGATCATCGGGTGGCGATGGGTCGTAGTGGCCGTTCTCGCCCAGGCCGAGGTGGTGCGATTGGCGACCGACATTCACGCCTACTGGGCAGGGGATCAATACCTCTGGACCATCATCGTGGTGGCGGGTACGGTCCTTCTACTCGGACGTTACGACGGCCGAATCGCACATTGGGAGCTGGTGCGGTGGACGAGCACGCGTAGTTACGCCATCTATCTGGTGCACACACTGATCCTGTACCGGGTATACGAGAACGTGGTCACGCTCACCGGCCCCACCGGCGCGGTCATTGTGTTCTTGGGCGTCACGGCCGTCGTTTCGGAAGTGGTCTACCGGTGGGTCGAGGTTCCGGCGGCGCGATGGCTGAATATGCGTTTCCGTAGTGGCAGCGGAGCTCTGGTCAAAGCTGCGGAATGACCTCCGACGCCACCAGCTCCAGATGATCGATATCGCTCAGATCGAGCATCTGGAGATACACCCGTCCGGCGCCGAGTTCGCTGTACCGACCGATCTTGTCGACGAGTTCGGCGGGGCTGCCCGCCAGGCCGTTCTCCCGCAGCTCCGGTACCTCGCGCCCGATGACCCCCGCACGTCGTGCGATCTCCTCTTCGGTCCGTCCGCAGCACAGGACGAGAGCGGTGGAATAGATCAGAGAACTCGGGTCCCGACCCGCGGTCGACGCAGCATCGCGCACCCGACCGAACTGCGCGTCGGTGTCCGCGAGGGAAGCGAACGGAATGTTGAACTCGTCGGCATACTTCGCGGCAAGTGCCGGGGTCCGCTTCTTGCCGCCGCCGCCGATGAGAATGGGTGGACGGGGGGACTGCACCGGCTTCGGTAGAGCAGGCGAATCGACTATTGGATAGTACTTTCCGTCGCGGGAGAACGTCTCTCCCGACGGCGTTTCCCACAACCCGGTGATGACGGCCAGAGACTCTTCGAGCTTGTCGAAGCGCTCACCGAGTGAGGGAAACGGAATGCCGTACGCCTTGTGCTCCTCCTCGAACCACCCCGCACCCAAGCCGAAGTCGACGCGCCCACCGCTCATGGCATCCACCTGAGCGACGCTGATCGCCAATGGACCTGGGTAGCGAAATGTCGCCGACGTCACCAATGTTCCGAGTCTGATCGTCGACGTTTCTCGGGCTATGCCCGCCAACGTAATCCACGCATCGGTAGGTCCGGGGAGGCCGTCGGAGTTCATTGCCATGTAGTGGTCCGAGCGGAAGAAGGCGCCGAAACCTGCGCGCTCTGCAGCTTGCGCCACACGGAGAAGGTCGTCGTACGACGCACCTTGCTGTGGCTCGGTGAAGACGCGGAGTTCGACTGTCGGTGTGACCATGCCCCAATGCTAGAAGCTGCGGGCGCCAAGTGAGCGATACAGACCGAAGGCTGGCGCTTGTGGATAGAAACCGACACCGAGCCTTTTTCCTGTGGATGAGCCTGTGGAAACTGTGGATAACCTGCGCCGCGGGCCCAAAGAATCCACGGGGGTGGCAGTGTTCGCGGGACCCGTGACAAGATCGGGGAGTGTCAGCCTCGGATCTGTCCTCTGTGCCCGCCGCCGAACTTCCAGTGGAAACCACCGGATCGGTTGTGCTACTCGATGTCCGCGAAGACGATGAATGGCAACACGGTCACGCACCGGGAGCGCTTCACATTCCCATGAACCAAGTCCCGTCACGGCTCGATGAGATCGATCAGAATGCCGACCTGTATGTCGTCTGCAAAGTAGGTGGACGTTCCATGCAGGTGGTCCAATACCTAGCGCGGATCGGCTACGAGGCGATCAACGTCGATGGCGGAATGGACGCGTGGCACGCAGCGGGTCGCCCAGTCGTACGTGACGACGGCGCCGAGGCGAGAATCCTCTAGTGTCCGCATTTCAGGTCTGCGCGCGCTGTGCCACTCGATGGCCCGTCGGGACGCTACCTGCGGTGTGGTGTCCTCGGTGCCATGGAGTCTTGCTTTCCCCGGTATCGACGCACGCCCCTGCCCAGGGTGTTCGAAACTTCCGCTGGGTAGCGCGCCGGCCCAAAAGTAGATCTCCCCGTGTGCAGAATCCTGTCGCGTCTCAGGCTGCCGCCACCCCCCGGTACGAGCAGATTCCCCGATGGGGGCTGATCGACAATCCGATGCCGAAGAAGTCGGACATTCCCTCTCGGCGCGAGCGTTGGGCCGAATCGGCGCCCGGATTGCTGACGCTGACGTTGGCCTTGTTGGCGCTGGCATGCGTCGCCGAACTGTTTCGATACGGAATTCTGCTCTACAACCGAACACGGTTGGTGAACCCCAGAGTCCTCATAGCCTCGGACGCGCTGGTGGTGTTCGCCGAAGTTGCCTCGATCATCATCGGAGCCTCGGCCGCCGTGGCTACTGTGTCCTGGCTGGTGGTGCACCGTGGCGAATACTTCGCCCGCGCAGGCAGCCGCGACCCTCGAAGAGCGACGACGATGTATCTGGGATCGCTCGTCCCCGTTCTGTCCCTGGCGATGCCGGGCGTCTACCTGACCGAACTGGTCGACATTCGAGGCGGCATCGAACGGACGAAACTTCTGACGCTCGTTCGAATCTGGTGGGCAGTCTGGGTCCTCGATTGGGCCCTCGTACTCACTGTGACGCTGTGGCGGTTTCGGGATTCCCTGCAAGCCGAGGCCGACGGAGTGCTGCTGTCCGCGGTGGGGGCAGTCGTCGCCGCAGCCGTAGCGTTCTCGACCCTCCTCCTCATTCGCGGGATCGACAGCCAGGGCCTCCGTGGGACCGACCGCGCAGCCCCGACCCGCTGGGTCATCTCCGTCGGCAGCTCGGAACCTGCGCCAATCCCCTCCGGATCCGAATCTGCGGTAAGTGATGAGAAAGTCACGGCCAGGTGAGCCCGAGCCGTCGAGACCCGTTCGTCGTCGCGCATCGCGGTGCGTCCGCGGAGAAGAAGGAGCACACGCTCGCCGCCTACGACCTCGCCCTGCGTGAAGGCGCCGACGGCCTCGAATGCGACGTCAGACTCACTCGTGACGGCCACATCGTCTGCGTCCACGATCGCCGAGTCGACCGGACATCCACCGGATCCGGCCGCGTCAGCGAACTACACCTCGAGGCGCTCAAAGCGTTCGACTACGGCGACGATTTGGAGCCGGCAGAACTGCTCACTCTCAGCGACCTGATCGAACTGGTCCTCGACTGGACGAGCAAGCCGACCAAGCTGTTCATCGAGACGAAGCATCCAGTCCGGTACGGCAGCCTCATCGAGAACAAGGTCCTCGCCGAGTTGCATCGCTACGGATTGGCACAACCAGCGTCCGCGGACTTCTCGCGGGCGGTAATCATGTCGTTCGCCCCTACCGCGGTATGGCGAGTGCGCAGGTTCGCGCCGCTGTTGCCCACGGTCCTGCTGGGTGAGTCCTCGTACTATCTCGGCGGCGGCGCAGCGACGACGGTCGGCGCCACGGCTATCGGGCCGTCGATCAGGAGCTTGCGCGAGCGCCCGTGGATCGTCGATCGAGCTGCAGCATCGGGTCGTGCGACGTACTGCTGGACTGTCGAAGAGAGGGAGGACGTCCAACTGTGCCGCGATCTGGGTGTCAGCTGGATCGCGACGAACAATCCTGGCCGTACGAGGGCTTGGCTCGACGCCTACTAGGAGCGGAGCCTGCGGAGTGACCCTGAGAGCGGTCCGACGTGTAGGTTTCGGGCGTGGGTAAGAGCAAAAGAAACAGTGGCCCGAAACAGGGCAGTAATCGTGCAGCGCTGATAGCTGCACGCGAAGCCGAGCGCGCAAGTCTGGAGGCGGCGCCGGTTCGGCCGTTCCAGGGTGTGGCGGCCGAGTGCGATCTCGTCGCGATGCGCGAGTTCGTTCCGTCGGCGACGGCGGTGGCGCCGGTGGATGCGTCCGGTCGGACGATCACCATTGCGACGGTGCTCCCCGGTGCGGTTGCCGCGTTGGTCCGGGAATCGGATTCGGGGGTGAGTGGTTTCGTCGGTCTGCAGGTACAGGCGCATTCGCCCAATATCGCGGCCGACTTGGCGAGCGCTCTGGAGTGGGCGCGGCAGGCCGCACCGGGTGAGTCGTTGGATGCGTCGACTCCGGACGGCAACACGCCTGCACTGGCAGAGGTCCTCGACCCGTCGGCGCAACTGGACATCACCGTGTACCAGGATTTCAACTGGTGGCTGCCGGAGGGCCTCGAGCCCGCGCCCGATGTGGCTGCGACGGTGGAACGCGCCAACCAGGCGATCATGCCGTCTGCGCGTCTGGAAGGCGACGGTCTCGTCGCTGCGTGGTGGGTCGATGCGGGAGCCAAGGCACATCTGCGGTGGGTTCGCCCGGAGAGCGAGGACGATCTGATGCTGGCGCTCGCTCGCCTGCATGCGGCAGGGGATCTGACGTTGGGTGAAGGCTCGCGGTACGCCGGTTCGTTCCGTGCGCACGGCCTGTTGGTTCCGGTGTTCGATCTCGATCCCGAAATGCATCCGACCGAGTGGTCTTTGCCGGCCGTGACATTCGGTGAGAAGTTGAACGAGGCACTCACGGTGGAGGGCCCTCTGACGTCCGAGCAGCTGCGCTCGCGAGATGGGCTTCGTGGCCGTCAGGTGACTCTGCGCTGACATTGCGCTGAAACCGAATGTGGAAGCTATGCCGCTGGCATAGCTTCCACATTCGGTAGAGCGCGTCTGAGGTTTCTACAGGGAGCCGCCTGCAGGTCGCGGTGCGCTGGTGTCCGGTGCTGCGGGAGTGCTCATCTCGCGGGCGACGAACTCCTCCAGATCGAACAGGTTGTGGCCTGCGCGGTCAGCGATGTTGAGCAGCGTCGTCATGCTCGCAACCTCCTCGACCTGCTCCTTGAGGAACCACTGCATGAATTGCTCGCCCACGTAGTCACCCTCTTCGCGAGCCGTGCTCGCGAGCTGGATGATCTGCTCGGTGACGGTCTCCTCCTGTGCGAGGGCCAGCGCGATGGGCTCGCGTGCGTCGGTGAAGACGGACTTCGACGGATCGACGCCGGTGAGCTCGACGGTGATGTCGCGGTCGAGGAAGTACTGGACGATCATCATCGCGTGGTTGCGCTCTTCTACGGCCTGTGCGTAAAAGTGCTTGGCCAACTGCGGGAGATCGGCATTGTCGAAATACACTGCCGTGGCAATGTATTGGTGCGAGGCGTTGAATTCGTTGCGGATCTGGTCACGCAGAAGTGCGTGAAATTTCGAATGTGTGGTGTCTTTGATGTCAGCGCTCATGTCGTAGAGAATAGGCTGGTCAGAGGGCATTGTCATGCAAGCTCAGCCTTATTGAGGCCACGGTTGCCTACATTAGATCTACCTAACTCTTTACTTTTCCTTGCGTAAGAATCGACGTATTTCCGCTCGTTCGGACCCGGGTCCTCAGCAGATTTCGGTGGTCATGGACCGCTTGTCAGCAAATCCTGCGGGATCTGGCGGTCCTGCGCCAGTGCGTCGAAGAATTGGGATGCGCGATCGTTGTCCCACAGCAAGACGTTGCCTACGTCGGAGTCTTCGAAGCCGGCGACGGGCACTGTCGTCGTGACGAGATCGCCGCGCATGGCCCATGCCAGCGAAGCCAGGTTCCAGAAGTGGTCGCCCTCGTCCACGCTGAGCGAGGAGGCGGTGTCCTTCATCAACGGCCAGATGCGCAGTGGATTGAGATAGGTAGCCGGACTGGTCGCCTTTGCGAGCAGCGCCGACATGAACTGACGCTGATTGTTCATTCGATCGAGGTCGGCGAGGGCCGTTGCACGCGAACGCACGAAGCCGAGCGCGTCGGATCCGGCCAACTCCTGGCAGCCTGCAGGCAGGCTGATGCCGGCCAGCGGATCGTCGATGGCGGACTGGAGGCAGACGTCGACACCGCCGAGCGCGTCGACGATCCCGGCGAAGCCGCCGAATCCGATCTCCGCGTAGTGGTCGATGCGTACCCCGGTGGCACCCTCGACGGTCTGTACCAGCAGTGGAGGACCTCCCAGAGCGAACGATGCGTTGAGCTTGTCCTGCCCATTGCCCGGTACCGAGACGTAGGAGTCACGGGGCAGGCTGACCATCGTGGTCGCACCGCTGCCTTCGGGTATGTGAATCAGAATGATCGTGTCGGTACGACTCGGTCCTACTTCACCGCCCGTCGCCAACGCAGCTTCCTGCTCGGGCGTCATGCCGGCGCGGCTGTCGGACCCGACGAGCAGCCAATTGGTGCCAGGGGTGTCGGCGACGCGGCCATCGTAGCTGCTCAGCGCATCCACGCGTGTCAGTGAGCTGTCCACGAAGTAGACAAGTCCGCCGACCAGCAGCGCCAATACGAGAAAGACAAGGCCGAACCGGCGACCCCAGTGACGCTTCCTGCGCACACGCGGGGGTTTTGCCGGCTCCGGCCGCCTGGGTGAGCGTTGCGGGGGAGGTGGGGTCCTGCGTCGTGGTGGTTCCCCGCCGTACCCCTGTTCGCTGTAGGGCTGTGGGGTCTGGCGAGGGGCCCAGTCGGGTTGGCGCGGGTGATGCTGTGTCGAATTCGGTGGGCGTGCCACCGAGCCGGGCTCGGGCGCCTGGGACCATGCCTGCTGCTGTGGACGACCGTCCCGACGGATGACTTGAGTTCCCTCGGGAGGTGGTGGGGGTGGGGAGCGCCGGTTCGGGGGTGGTGGCCGATAACCGGGAGGCGGCCGGTGGCCGGGAGGGGGACCCTGTCGAGGGTTCCCTCTGTTCCGCTGGTCGTCGTTCACGGATCGACTCTACCTACGGCAGCCATGAGAGATGGCCACGCAAGGCGGTGTAACCGACGAAAGCAACGATGTCGATGAGCGCATGTGCGATCAGTAGTGGCCATAGTCGGCTGGTCTTCTGCCAGTACCTTCCGAAGACGAGGCCCATGGCCAGGTTGCCGATGCCGCCGCCGAGGCCCTGGTAGAGGTGATAGGACCCGCGTAGCAGCGCCGATGCGAGCAGTGAGGAATTCTCGCTGAATCCGAGGCGTCGGAGCCGGGAGATCAGATACGCGACCACGATGATTTCTTCGGCGGCAGAGTTGGCGAATGCGTATGCGACGAGAGCTGGGATTCGCCACCAGTGATCGTCGATCGTGCTCGGCACGACAGTGAGATTGAGCCCGAGGGCGTTGGCGACGAGATAGAGCAGCAGTCCGGGGATGCCGATCAGCGCGGCCAGACCCAGCCCGGGTAAGGCATCCCTTTTCCACCTCGGTTTCGCAAGGCCGATAAGACGAGGCCCCAGACCCGCGCGCCACAGGAGATACATCCCGAGGGCGCCCCAGGCGCAGAGCCGGAGGATACGTAGAAGCTGGTAGAGCAGATCGATTATCCCGAGGCTCGAACTCGAGGTGTTCAACGCGACGGTCTGTTCCGACAAGCTGCCCGCGACCATCGCGCTCTCGACGAGCGAGAGGATGCTGCTCAGCCCGCTGAGCCCGAACGTGACCAGCAGAACGATTGCAATCTCGATCTTGATTGCTCGTCGCTCGGTCGGGTCCGGTGGTGGGCCGGTGTCAGGCGTGGGTGGCGACAGCCAGCCTTTGAGGGCGATCACGTAATGAGTGTGCCCTGTCGGTCGGTGTTCTCAGCTGCGAGCTCGCAGTCCGTTCAGAAACGGGCATCCGGCGAGTACACGGAGGGCACGGCTCAACGCCATGCTGTCATCGACGGGCTGGGCGAAAGGCAACCGAACGTCGTTGTCGCCGTGGTCGCTCTCGATGCGCAAGCTGATCCCGTATCGATCGATCCCCAGCGGCCGGAGGCGGCCCCGACGGAGCGATGGCGGCAGTTTTCTGGCCAGCTGATCGATGAGCTCGGGATGGTCGATCTCGAGGTGTTGCAGCCAGCTCGTCTCCATCTCCCAGAAGGGGTCGGGCTCGGCGGCGAGGAGGTCGTCGACGTCGACGGGTTCGGCGCCGGTGCTGTCGGCGACCACCGATGACGAGAGGATGAGGCGGAGAAGGATTGTTCCGTGGCCGATGTCGAGCAACGCCGGGTGGGGATGCTCGGCAGCTACGGCGCCTGCCATCGCCCGCATGAGCGAGGCGGGCACGGGTCGAAGCTCCCCGCGTAGCCACACCAGTGATCGGACAGATTCGCGCAGCTCCAGCGGTGCATGATCGGTCAGTTCGAGGACCGCGAGTACCCCGTCGCGCGAGGGTTGTCGAGCGAGGGTCGCTACTTCCGAATCCTCCGGCACCGCAACTATGACTTCGCCGTTCGAGCGCAAGTGATGAAGCAGGGTGACGACAGATTCGCTTCCCTCGATCGCCAGCCTTGCACCTTCCGCACGCGCGCAGGCGCTGCGGACTCGTTCAGCGGTAGACGGTCCGGTGGTGGTGGCGCCGATCATGAGTTCCCCCGATGCGGTATCTGGTAGGTGAGGCAAACCTAAGTTAGTTGACGCTTGCCTTGATCGCAAGTATTCGGCGCGAATTTCCCCGGTCTACCGTGTAACGGTGTCCATTCCACTCACCTTGGGTGCGCCCCACCGGCCCGATCCGCAGGCGCTCGTCGCCGGGCTACTTCTTCAGCGATGCCGCACCGCCGCTGAAGCCGCGAGCTGTCCCGACGCCGTCACCACCGGCCCCCCGGTCATCGACGCGTCGGTCCTGGCTTCGGTGCGAACCGAGCAGAACTTCGGTCGGATCGTCGTCGAACTCGACATCGATCCGGACGATCTTCGGAATAATCGACAAGCCTCGTACGAGGTGGTCAGGTACCACGTGAACGTGCGCGAGGACACGCTCGCGGAAGCCACGTCACTGCGGCTACCGTCGCCGCTGGTGATATTTCCTGATCTGACCGAGGGCGACGTCATGGAAACGGTGACGGCGATCGTCGAAGCGCATCGCACTCCTGGGTTCGGAGCATGGGAATCTCCGCGTCGGATCGCCGATGTCCTCGCGGTGGTCGCGCACGCCGAAGTCGGATTCTCCGCTCGCGCGCGATCGGGCGAAGAAATACTCGCTATTCTCGCGGCCACCGTCGCTGCACTTCGGGGCGACGACATCCTGCGAGCGCTGGCCGAACCGGACATCGGTGCTCTGATCGCGCTACGCCCGGAGGCGGCTGAAGCAGTGAGAACGGTATTGCTCGGCATCGAAGTGGACGACGCGGTCGACGCGCACGCAGTCCTTCTCGCAGCCGGCCTTCTTGCAGACTGATTGGTCTGACGCGTTTCTGTGGACCCAGTAACCTCGGATCGTGCCTGCAATCGCGTATTTCGGTCCATCGGGAACATTCACCGAGATGGCCCTCGGTCAATTCATTTCACTCGGCGTTCTCGACGAACTCGGCCTCACCGGGGACGTCGAGAGAGTCCCGCTGTCGAGCCCTCCGGCGACGTTGCAGGCAGTTCGCGACGGCGACGTGGTGGCAGCCGTCGTGCCGATCGAGAGCTCGGTCGAGGGGTCGGTTCCGCCGACTCTGGACGCCCTCGCCGTCGGAACGCGACTGCAGATTCTCGCCGAGACCGAGATCGAGGTAGCCTTCTCGATCCTCGGTGCCCCCGGCATGACGCTGGCCGAGGTTCGAACGATCCGCGCCTATCCCATTGCTGCAAACCAGATTCGGCAATGGCTCGAGGTGAACCTGCCGGGCGTGGAGGTGCAGTTCGCCTCCTCCAACGCAGGCGCCGCCGAGGACGTCGCTGCAGGGTTTGCAGATGCCGCAGTGTCGACGACTCTCGCGGGTGAACGCCTCGGACTTCCGGCATTGGCCCACGGTGTCGCCGACGTTGCCAATGCGCGCACGCGGTTCGTCCTCGTCGGAGCCCCGCGGCCTGCGCTCGCCCCCACCGGGGCGGATCGCACCGCGGTGGTGTTGATGCCGGACAATCAGCCCGGCGCTCTGCTCGGTGCACTGTCCGAGTTCGGGATCCGCGACATCGACCTCACCAGAATCGAATCACGGCCCACCCGAACCGAATTCGGGACCTACCGGTTCTACGTCGATTGCGTCGGACACATCGATGATCCAGCCGTGTCCGAAGCTCTCGGAGCGTTGCATCGCAAGATGGAACTTCGATACCTTGGATCTTGGCCTGTCGCCACGGGAACCGGACGGACGCCCCCGTCGTTGGACAAGGAGATCGAGTGGTTGGCGGGATTGCGCGCCGGAAAAGGGGACAGATGACGGGCAAGCTGATCCTCGTCCGACATGGCCAGACGTTCGGCAACGTAGCCAAAAGGTTGGACACGCGGCCGCCCGGGGCCGCCCTCACTGATTTCGGTCATGAGCAGGCGCGGAAATACGGGCAATCCATAGCCGGTAGACCGCCCTCGGTGCTCGTGTCCTCCGTTGCGCTGCGCGCACGGCAAACCGCCGAACACATAGCGCTGGCGACGTCCTCGATGATGGTCGAGCGTGATGGCCTGCAAGAAGCCTCCGCAGGCGATTGGGAAGACCGCACCGACAAGGAAGCGCACGACGGATTCACCGCCGTTTACGGCGCTTGGCACCGCGGTGATCTCGACGCCCAGGTGCCGGGAGGCGAGACCGGTCGCAGCGTTCTCGACCGGTACGTGCCGGTCCTCGAGCAACTACGCGAGCAATACCTGTTCGAGGATGATCCACGAGATGTGGTGGTGGTCGGGCACGGTGCTGCCATCAGACTGGTCGGTGGCGTATTGGGCGGTGTGGACGGCGCATTCGCCGCAGACAACCACCTCGACAACACCGGGACCGTCGAGCTTGCACCACTTGCCGGCGGCGGCTGGGCATGCGTCCGCTGGGGGAGCTTCGTTCTGCCATTTCAAGGCAAAGGCAGCCGCACACTCGACGATCCGATCAGTTGACCGCGCTGATCAACCGGCCGCGCCCGTGATGAGCTCCTCGATCGCAGATCGCACGCGTCCATCCGAACCAGGCGACAACGACGTCCACTGTCGGCCGTCCGCTGCCATGCTCGACGTCGCCACGATCCGGCCACGCCGAGTGTCGAAGAACGCCACCGGATTCTGTCCGACGGTCCGAATTCCGGAACCGACTGTGACCGAGGTGATCTCGGCGTGGGCTGAGCATGTGCTCATGGCTGCGGCGACGTCGGCAGCTGCCGAGTCCTCGATTCCGATGTAGGAGAGTCTCGCAGCAGTGGCGACGCGATCGGTCGGTGCGCCGTCGAGCGCCTCCGCCAGAAGATCTGTCTCCGCGGCGATTCCGTGAAACTCGAACGGTCTTTTCACGCCGAGTGCATCGAGCAGTTCCTGCGCCGGAGCCCCGACCGAAGCGCGTATGCGGAGCCATCCACCCGAAGCTACTGCGAGAACCGAACCGCTCTCGTTGGACGCCAAAGCGATCCGGGTCATCGAAGAATCGTTGGTGAAGGGTCTGTTGATCAGTCGCGCAGCGATGAACCACCGCGGTCGATCCAGAATACGCAACCACATCTCGAGGTCGGGATGAACGCGCCCGTTGGGCAACAATCCGTCGTGATCGAGACCGTCGTACCCACGTCGAAGTGCCGCCGCTCGCTCGGCAGCCCCATCGAACCGCGGGAACACGTCCAGCACTACCGGTAGCTCGACGATTCCGAGGGCCTCGACGAGGTAGTCCATCTGATCGGCGTCGAGTTCGGCGGAGGGAACGGTGTGGCCGAGAGGTCGAGTCCCCAAGTCGATCAACGGTCGTTCCATGTCGGTTCCGCGCCGATGACCGACGGTGCGACGGTGCGGCCGTCACCGAAGTGCTCGAATTGCTTCAGATAACCAGGCGTCCGGTGCTCTTCGTCTTCGTCACCCTGAGCCCCGGCCGTCGATGCCGGCCCACCGGCACCACGGGCCGTGGCTGCAGCATCGTTCGCGCCCGCTCCGAACACACCCGAGCCGTTGGCGCCTGCAAGAACGCGCTCACTGCCTGCCACCGAGGACGCGCCCCCCGGTCCGTTGGGAGCCCCGAACGCGGTGCTACCGAGACCGCCCGACACCCGGCCGAAGCCGACCCCGCCGGTGCCCGCTGACCCGGTGGAACCGATGGACCCGAAGGACATTGCTCGCGTTGCCGCCGAACCCGGTGCTCCAGCATCGGCTCTGCCTGCACCCGCGAGCGGTGATCCCGCCGAGCCCTGCGAAGGGTTCTGTGAGTTCATGAACGTCGACACCGCGGATCCGCCGACGTTGGTGGCCGCGGAAGCAACGGTGGTGACGCTGGAGCCGGCGATCGAACCCGCAGAGCCGGCCACCTGCCCCGCGGCAGCCACCAACGCAGGATTCTGAACTGCTGCTGTAGCTGCGGCGATGACCGCCTGAGCGGGTGAGGTGTGAGCGCTGAACCCGAAGGCTTTCGTTTCCTCGTAGGAGGTGCCCTTGGCGATACTGCCGTCGGGCCCGGAGGTGCCACCGGACGTGTCGTTGACGATCTCGGGCGGCCGATCGAACGAGACCGTCATGGCCAGCGGCGTCGTCGCAGCTTCATAGGCGTCCATGACGATCGCAGCCTGAACGTCTAGTGACTGGTCTGCAACTTCGAGTGCTTCGGCGCTGCCGTTCAGTGCGCCACCAGAGCTGTACGCGGCAACTTTGGCGGATTTCACAGCAGCTATCGCGACCGGATTCGGCATCGCAGCGACCGCAGTCGTATAGGCCGCAGCCTCGGCGAGAGCGTGTCCGCTGATCTCGGTGGCACGCGTTGCCGCACCCTGCGTCCACGCCAAAAATCCGCCGAAGCGAGCTTGGGCCGCATTGGCCGCCTCACCTTCCCAGCCGGCCGCGAGGACAGCCATGACCCGACCAACTGTGATCGATGCGTCGGTATAGGCGGCCGCAACCGACCCCCACGCGCTCGCGGCACCGATCAGCGGGGCCGGACCGGTTCCCAGCAGCAACGCCCCTGAATTTACTGTTGCAGTGCGTGGTAGCCACACGACCCCCGTTACGCCCAGTGTCACAACATCTCCCCCGTCATTTACTCAGCCCCGTCAGTGCTTGTGGATAGTCAGCTCTTCAGATTGTCAGTGCCCGACCGTGTTCGAAGTCGACATCTCGGTACGCGGACGCCTGTGCCCGCAGTGCGGCAGCAGCCTCGATCAGTTCGCCGATGGCGTCGGTGGCAGCGGGAGTGAACGAACCCGCAGCGCGAACGAAGTAGCGATTGGCGAGGAGTGAGACTTCCTCGCTGCCGGAGGGTGTGACTTGAATGGGTAGCGATGCGGCAGTCAGACTCGCCTGGAGCCGAGCTGCGAGGGCATCCAACTCGGCGGCGGCGGCCTCGAGGGCAACCGGGTCGACGCGCACATTTCCGGGCATAACCCCACTCCTTCGTCACGCAGCGAAAATTTCGCTCTCGTAGAACTTTGACGACGGCACTGGGCAATCGGTTCCACTCCGCGTAAAAAAGCTCAGGTGATTTTTTCTGCCGCAGACCGAAGGGTCCATCGCCCACCTCGGAAGTTCAGATTCGTCACCGTCGCGGGTGGGATGTCCACCCGCCAGAACGAGGACGACGGCGCGTCGAGTGCTGTGACGACGACGGCGCGGACGACAGCAGGATGCGTGACCGCCAGCAGCCGACGACGCTCGGTCGCCACCCTGTTCATCCATTGCCCGACGCGGTCGAACAGTGCGTCGATCGATTCACCACATGGTGGGACGGTGGAAGTGTCGGTGAGCCACCCCAGCAGCTCGGACTCGTCGAGGTCATCCATCGTTCGGCCGGTCCATTCGCCGAAATCGAGGTCGGCGAGGTCGGCGACGATGGCTCCCTTTACGCCGAGGACCGCCGCAGTCTGTCGAGTTCGCCGCTCCGGGGCGATCATCGTCATCTCGGCGTCCGAGTCGAACGTGAGTTCCTCCAGCCGCTTCAGCCCGCCCGAATCGACCGGTTCGTCCGAATGAAACCTGGCACGGCGCATTGCCTCGGTCGTGCCATGGCTGACCAGCGAGAGCCGCGTCACTGTCGACGGCATCGAGCACTCCTCTCCACCCATGGGCTCATCGCACCCTGGTTCCGATTGACACCGGGCTGATATCGGTGCCAGAGTTCGCGGGTAAGCGCGATGTGTACAGGCAATTCCGGTGTGAATCCGGAGCGGTTGCGCCACTGTGATCGGACCTCAGCGGTTCCGAGAGCCAGAAAACTGACACATCGCTTCGGTTCGAAAGGGACGCATAATCCCAGGAGGCATTCCATCATGGCCATCGTTCACAATCCCAGCAACGCCACGGAGTCGGCTGCCCTCGCAGTCGTCGTCGCGGCGGTGGTGCTCCTCGCATTCGTCGTGCTCTACCTGGTCGGTTTCGACCAGGGCGCCATTTCACGTAGTGGAATGTACATGCACGAACTGATGCACGACGGACGCCACCTGCTGGGTCTCCCGTGTCACTGACCGCGACGTCCCCGCGTGTGACCACCTTGCAGGGGACCTATCTTCAGTTGCTCGTCCGCGGACTCCTGGCGGGTCTCATCGCAGGTCTGCTCGCGGGCACCATCGCGTTCGTCATCGGTGAGCCTCACGTAAATTCGGCCATCGCCATCGAAGAGGCGGCAGGTGCAGCCGAGCACGCCGAAGTAACTCCGGGCGCACACTCGCACGACGAAGAAGATGCACTCGTAAGCCGTGACGGCCAACGTGCGGGGCTGTTCCTCGCAACCGGGCTGGCAGGGCTCGCGCTCGGTGCCATCTTCGCGACGGTGCTGCACTACGCTCGGCGGTTCACCTCGCTGTCCGGGTCCACACTTGCCCTCGCTGTCGGCGCGCTCGGCTGGGTGGCAATCGAAGCTGTCCCGTTCTTCAAATATCCGGCCAATCCACCTGCTGTGGGCGACCCGGACACCATCAATCAGCGCACCTGGCTGTGGCTCGCTTCTGTTGTTCTCGGGTTGTTGGCGGTAGCAATCGGAATCTACGTCGCGAAAACGGTGGCGTCGCACAGTTCGCTTGCCGTTCGGATCGCGGCTCCGCTGGCGGCGTTCCTCGTCGTGGTAGGCCTGGGATATGTACTGCTGCCCACGATCAACGAGGTCGGCGCGGACTTCCCGGCCACACTGCTGTGGGAGTTCCGACTGTCTTCGCTGGCGACGCAGGCGACGCTGTGGATCGCGCTCGGGTTGGCATTCGCATTCTTCACCGATCGGGCTGTCGGCAAGGCGCGCGAGTCGATTACGGCGTAGCTCTCGAGTTCAGCGCACCCCAGCCCGCTTCAGCGCCCAGTTGGTTCGGGCCCACCCCAGCCCGCTTGAATGGTCCATTCATACGATCAGATGTCTTGAAATCGACCATTCAAGCGGCGGGGAACTACCCGAAACCCAGTTCGTGCAAGCGCTCGTCGTCGATGCCGAAATGGTGCCCTACCTCGTGGGCGACGGTGATCGCGATCTCTCGTCGAGCGGTCTCGGGGTCGTCGACCATATCCAGAATCGGACGACGGTAGATGGTGATCACGTCCGGTAGATGCCCGCTGTACTCGTAGCGGTCGGTGAGCGCGACCCCCTCGTACAGGCCGAGGATGTTCTCGGTGGGGTGCTCTTCCTCGACGAGAATGACGACGTTGTCCATGCGGTCGGTGATGTCCGGCGGAAGCGTGTCGAGGGCGTCGCCGACAGCGTTTTCGAAGTCGGCGCGGCTCATGTCGGTAGGAATGTCATCCTCCCGACGTGATCGGGGCGGCACCGGGCAGCGGCGTCGGAAGTGCCCGACCGTCCGGGGCCGACGGCGGCGGTACCGGCGGTTGACCGTTGATGAGGATGTCGCCCTGTGCCGATCCGACGATCGTCGCGAACCCGCCCGTGTCGAGCTCACTTCCTATCGAACAGCTGACCTGACGGCTACCAGCCAGCCAACTGGTCACGTCGATGTTGTCCCAGAACAGCGTCAGCGTCTTGTCCCGCAGGGAGGTTGGGGAGCCGAGGTATGCGTTCACGGCGTCGGTGCAGACAGTCGTGAGGTAGGCGTCCTGGTCGGCCTCGTTGGGAATTCCGTTCGGAAACTGTTGGCTCAGGTCTGCGACGGAGACCACCTCGAAGGCGTGGGGCGCGCTGCAGTCGACCGGATCGGCGGGCACGTTCTGCAGGATGCCGATGCAGGTGCCGGGCTCCCACACGTTCGACTGATCCAGGTCGAGCACCGAGCCGGTCATCTCCTGCGGAATTCCCGTGTTCGTGGACTTCTGGATTCCACACCGCAATGTTCGTTCGCCCGATGCCCATCCTGCTTGGCTGGGGAACATCAGGCCGACACTGAACTTGCCGCTCGGATCGAACTTGGCACCCAAATAGTCGTCGACGGCATCGACGCAATGCTCGTCGCGTAGCTGTCCGAACCGTTGCGCTCCCGGGTAGACCGAGTTCGGAGCGAACTCGAGCCCGGGGTAGGCACTCAGATCGACGTCGGCTGCTACTTCGAATCGATGTGGGTCGGCGCAGGAGACTTCGGTGAGGTCCTGTCGGTCGGTTTCGGGGTCGTCGGTAGGCGTCCACTGCAGGCACGTGCCTGGATCGGCCGAACCGAACGTCTTGGCCGTGACGGCACCCGACGTCGCAGGCCCGGCGGCCGAGTGGGTGGCGATCTTCTCCGGTTGCGAGAAGCCACCGGACACGGAGAGCGTGATCGCAGCAGCCGCGACGGCCCCCACAGCGACGAAGGCGAGTCCTCGACGCGCACCGTGCGCCGATACTGTGCGCGGGTTGCGTGTCGTTGTGGGTTTCCCCGGCCGAACCGGATCGCTGGTGGACATCAACTCCATCATGCCCGAGTATCTTCGGTTCCTATGACAGACCCCGAGGAGACCAGTGCTGACATCGCCGAGCTTGCGGGCCGACTGTTCACGATGGCCCGCGACGGTGATGCCGAGTCGTTGAAGATATATCTGGACGCCGGAGTGCCGGTCGACCTCAACAACGAGGCGGGGGACACCCTGGTCATGCTGGCGGCCTATCACGGTCACCCGCGCACTGTTCGCATGCTGGTCGGCCAGGGTGCAGATGTGAATCGGCCGAACGAGAAGGGCCAGACGCCGCTCGCAGGCGCGGTCTTCAAGGGGGAGGACGAGGTGGTGCGGGAGCTGGTCGAGGGCGGAGCGGATCCGCACGGTGGTCATCCGTCGGCGATCGACGCGGCGCGCATGTTCGGACGCGAGGACTACCTGGTCTTGCTCGGCAAGTAAGGTTTTCCTCGTGATCGACCTGAAGTTTCTTCGTGAGAATCCCGATGTCGTCCGTGCCTCACAGCACACCCGTGGGGAAGATCCCGCGCTAGTCGACGTGCTCCTCGGCGCCGATGCGTCCCGACGGGCCGCAGTGCTTGCCGGCGATCAGCTCCGCGCCGAGCAGAAGGCCCTCGGCAAACGCGTCGGGAAGGCGTCAGCGGAGGAGCGTCCTGCGTTGTTGGCAGGGTCGTCCGAACTGGCGGCGAAGGTCAAGGCTGCTGAGGCGCGCCAGAACGAGGCAGATGCTGCGGTGGACAGCGCGCAACGCGCGTTGTCGAACGTCGTCGAAGAGGGAGCTCCGGCCGGCGGCGAAGACGACTTCGTGTTGATGGAAACCGTCGGTGAGATCCCGACGTTCGACTTCGAGCCGAAGGACCACCTCGAGCTTGGTGAGTCGCTGAAGCTGATCGACATGGAACGCGGCGCGAAGGTGTCGGGTTCGCGGTTCTACTTCATGACCGGGTACGGTGCGCTGCTGCAGCAGGGGATGTTGCAACTGGCGGCGCAGAAGGCCGTCAAGAACGGGTTCACCATGATGATCCCGCCGGTGGTGGTGCGGCCGGAGATCATGGCGGGAACCGGATTCCTGGGAGCGCACGCCGATGAAATCTACCGACTCGAAGCCGACGATCTGTATCTCGTCGGCACGTCGGAAGTCGCGCTGGCCGGCTATCACGCAGGCGAGATCCTCGACCTGTCCGAAGGCCCGAAGCGCTATGCGGGCTGGTCGACGTGCTTTCGTCGCGAAGCGGGTTCGTACGGCAAGGACACTCGCGGGATCATCCGCGTCCACCAGTTCGACAAGATCGAGATGTTTTCCTACATCAAGCCCGAGGATGCAGCGGCCGAGCATCGCAAGCTTCTCGAGTTCGAGCGCGAAATGCTTGCAGCAGTGGAGCTTCCGTACCGAATCATCGACGTCGCCGGTGGCGATCTCGGGTCCTCGGCGGCGCGCAAGTTCGACTGCGAGGCTTGGGTGCCGACGCAGAATGCCTACCGCGAGCTGACCTCGACGTCGAACTGCACGACCTTCCAGGCCCGACGCCTGGGTGTTCGGTACCGCGACGACAACGGCAAGCCGCAGATTGCTGCGACGCTGAACGGAACATTGGCCACGACGCGGTGGATCGTGGCGATCCTCGAGAATCACCAGCAGGCCGACGGGACCGTTCGGGTGCCGGAAGCTTTGGTGCCGTTCGTCGGAACGGATGTTCTGCGCTAGAGACGTGTCAGATGGTCGGCTTCACGTCGTCGGCCCAGGCGATCCGCTTCGGATTGCCGTGGCACTCGACGATCGCGGCGTGATCGCTGTCGAAGTAGTCCCACGCCCAGGACAGGAAAGCGTCGACTTTGCTGTGCGCGCCGCTCAGTAGTGCGGCATGGACGCCGAGCCACGCCGCGAATGCGAGTGGCCCCTCCACCTGATGTCGGTGCGCGCCGACCTCTGCGACAGCGGCCCCGCGGCCGATCATCGCCATGATGCCCTTGTCCTTGTACTGGAAGACCTTCCGATGCTTTCCCGCGATAGTCAGCTCGATGTTGTGGGCCGCCCAAGTCCCTGCTTGCTGAGCGACCGAACCCAACTGGGGCAATGTCCTTCCGTCTACATTCGGAATGTTCGCCACGTCGCCGACGGCGTAGACATTGTCGAACCTCGGGACGGTGAGATCGGCCAGCACGTCGAGTCGTCCGCCGGGACCGGGCTTCGCGTCGCCGGTCGCGGCCACTGGTGCCGCGGATTCGCCGCCGGCCCAGATGACGGTCCGTGAGTCGATGCGGGTGGAGTCACTGAGCACGACGCCATCGGCATCGACTGCGGTGACGCCGACCCCGAGTCGAACTTTCGCGCCGTGTTCGACCAGCTTGTCGTGTGCGTAGACATGCGAGCGTTCACTGAACGGTGCCAGCAACGCAGGCCCGTGGTTGACGAGCCAGGCCTCCCCGCGACCGCCTGGATGATTCATCTTGCGCAGAGCCGTGAACAGTTCGGCGAAGGCGCCCGCGGTCTCGACGCCGGTCGGTCCGCCTCCGACGATGACGACGTCGAGTGGATCGTGTTCACCGCGCAGCACCTCGCTGACGTGGTGACGAAGCTTCTCGGCGTCGGCGACGGAGTACAGCGGGAACGAAAATTCCTCTGCGCCGGGCGTTCCGAAGAAGTTGGCGCGCGCTCCAGCTGCGACGACGAGATAGTCGCCCGAGATCTTTTCGCCTGCGGCGGTGAGTGACAGTGAGGCAAAATCCAGGGTGCTGATCTCTGCCTGAACCACTCGGACGTTCTCGAAGCCTTCGAAGATCGTTGCGAGCGGTCGTGCGACGTCGGCGGCAGGCAACTGCGCCGTCGCAACCTGATAGAGCAACGGTTGGAATTGGTGGTAATCGTTGCGGTCGACGATGGTGACGGAAACACCTTTGTGCGCCAGTTCGTGTGCGCAGGCAATTCCACCCAGGCCGGCACCAGCGACCACCACGTGTGTCATGGGTTCCACAGTAGTTGCGTCGGCGGGTATCGGGCGGGTTTACGCTCTGCGCATGGTGCGCTTGCGGGCATGGCTTCTGAGTGACATCACCGAACAACCGTCAGGGCACCTAGGTCCCTACCGGAAGCCCACCACGGTGGCTCACACACATCCGTGGTGGAAGGTGATGTGTCTGACGGGTGTGGATTACTTCTCGACGCTGGGTTACCAACCGGGTATCGCGGCATTGGCTGCCGGCACGTTGGCACCCCTGGCCACTGTCGTCCTCATTCTTCTGACGTTGTTCGGCGCCCTTCCGGTCTACCGCCGTGTCGCTCGTGAGAGCCCGAACGGTGAGGGATCGATCGCCATGCTGGAAAGGCTGATGCCGAAGTGGAGCGGAAAGCTGTTCGTCCTGGTGCTGCTGGGATTCGCGGCCACCGACTTTTTGATCACAATGACGCTTTCTGCGGCTGACGCATCGGCACATGTCATCGAAAATCCCTTTGCTCCAACAAATTTGGGTAGCGCTCACGTGCTCATCACGTTGGCGCTTCTCGCGCTTCTCGCAGCAGTGTTCCTCAAGGGATTTACCGAGGCAATGGGAATTGCGGTCGTTCTGGTCGGAACGTATCTGGCCTTGAACATCGTAGTGATCGGAATGGGATTCTACGAGATCGCAAAGGCGCCCTCGCTCATCACCGACTGGCAGCACGCGATGACGGCCGAGCACGGCAATCCCCTGATGATGATCGCCGTCGCACTCATCGTGTTCCCGAAACTGGCGCTCGGCCTGTCCGGTTTCGAGACCGGTGTCGCGGTGATGCCGCAGATCGACGGAGGTGACAAGGATGAACTGGCCGGCCGCATTCGCGGTGCCAAACGACTACTGACCAGCGCCGCACTGATCATGAGCGGATTTCTGCTGACGTCGAGTATCGTCACCACCGTTCTCATTCCGGAGAATGAATTCGACAGCGGTGGTCAGGCCAACGGTCGCGCGCTGGCGTTCCTGGCGCACGAATATCTCGGTAGTGCATTCGGTACGATCTACGACGTCAGTACCATTGCAATCCTGTGGTTCGCGGGCGCATCGGCATTGGCGGGACTACTCAATCTCGTGCCCCGCTATCTCCCGAAGTACGGCATGGCGCCCGAGTGGGCACGCGCGATTCGGCCACTGGTACTGGTGTTTTCGGTGATCGCTTTTGTCGTCACGATCTACTTCAAGGCGAACGTAGATGCGCAGAGCGCAGCGTACGCGACGGGCGTCCTGGTGCTCATTACCTCTGCATCGGTAGCCGTGACGCTTTCTGCCGCCCGGCACGGTCAGCGAGGACGGGTGTGGCTGTTCGCGATCGTCGCAACAATTTTTGTCTACACCACGGTCGCGAACATCTTCGAACGTCCCGATGGTGTGAAAGTGGCGTCCTTCTTCATCGTGACGATTCTCGTCGTGTCCTTCTGGTCCCGGGTGTCGAGATCATTTGAATTGCGCACCACTTCAGTCGTGTTCGACGAAGTAGCGCTCCGGTTCATCGAAGAGGCGGCCGCGCGGGGAAGCATTCAGGTGGTTTGCCACGACTCTCGTCACCTCGATCTCGATGAGTACGAAGCCAAGGAAGCTCGCCAGCGTAAGGAGAGCAGCATCCCGTCGGCAGATCCGATTATGTTTCTGGAGGCGAACGTCGAAGATGCGTCCGAATTCTCGACGGATCTGCTGGTCCACGGCCGCCAGCGTGGGCAATTTCGTGTGCTGTGGGTCGACGCGGTGGCGGTGCCGAACTCGATTGCCGCGGTGCTGTTGAAGATTCGCGACACTACGGGTGTGAAGCCGGATGCGTACTTCGAGTGGTCCGAGGGGAATCCGCTGGCAAACTTGGTGAGCTTCCTTTTCCTCGGCGTCGGGGAAGTGGCACCTGTGACGCGCGAGGTTCTCCGGCGGGCCGAGCCGGATATCGAGCGTCGTCCGAACGTGCATGTGGGGTGATCGCTCGAATGGAGCTTTGAAGTTATCTGATCGTATGAATGGACCATTGAAGCGGTCAGAAGAACTGTCCCACAACGAAACCGGTAAGCAGAACGGCCGTGCCGCCGATTTCGCCACCGATCAGCGCCCACATGAATGCGTGCGTCCCGCGGACCGGATGTTCGAACTGATTGTCGGTGTCCTTCAAAAATCCGTGCACCATGTAGCTTCCGATGGCCGCGACGAAGAAGAAGACGGCGACGAGGCCGGCCGTGAGGTTCACTGCCGTCGGGAACGAGCTGAATTCGGTGAGTGCGGCGAGGACGAGCGTCGCGAACGAGTACATCAGTGCCGCACGATGCGCGATGTCGACGTACGGGTGCGCCAGGGCCGTCGGCGATGTCGCCATCTGTCTGAATTTCCAGACCCCCAGCGCCAACGCCCAGAGCAGAATCAGACCCGAGAGCAGCAGCAGAACCTTGGTGTCGATGCCCAGAGTTGTCACAGATTTCCTCCCCGTCGCGCAGATATGCGTGCACCCGACCGCATGAACGGCGCTCTGAAGCTAACTGATCGTATGAATGGACCATTCAAGCGGGCTGGTGGGCGGGCTGGTGGGTGGACGGGCTGGTGGGTGGGTGGGCTGGCGGGCTGACGGGTGGACGGCAGCACCCTCACACGACGTCACCGATGCAGTAACCGTCGGACCCGATCGTCAGGGTGAAGATCCGGTTCTGTTCGATACCGGACACGTCGGTGACGTCGGCGTAGACCGTGGTGTAGACGCCGTCGCGTGCTGCCACATAGACGCTCTCGGGGTTGTAGGACGCCGATCCGGTGAGCCGGCCGGGATTGTTCGCCAGCGGCGGCACTGTCGGCGCTCCGGTGCCCTGGGGGTCCCAGACGACCTGGTTGTCACATACGAGCGGGTAGTTGCCCTCGAGGTCCGCGGGGTTCACCGGGGTGCCAGTGAAGCGGCCGAGGTATCGCTCGACGGTGTATTCGGCTTCGGTATCGCTGTACGGCCCTGGTGATCCTGTCGGAGATACCGCTGGACACGCGTATCCCGACGCTATTTCGCTGCGCTCGACGCTGAGCGTGATGGTGGGGCTGCTCCAGGTGACCGCATACTGCCCGTCGACGCCCGGGGCTTCGGCCGTGTCGAGGATTGCCGCGACGTCGCTGTATCGAGTGGGGATTTCGGTCGGCGGAACTGTCCAGCACTTCGCCGTTACCGCGGGGACGCCGCCGGCGTCGAGGTCGGTGAGGAATGCCCGTAAGGCTCCGGCTGCCTCGGGGTTCGTCGGAATTTCGCCGACGGCCGGACCCACCGGTGGCGGCGTGATCGCAGTCGGCGGTGTGGTGGTGGTGGTGGCGGGCGGCGTGGCCGTAGCCGTTGCCGAGCGGGTTTCGGTGGGAATGCCCTGCTGGCCGTCACCCCCACATGCGGTGAGCGTGAGAACTGCCCCGAACAGTCCCACACTTGCGAAAACTATGCCTCTACGCGAACTCATCTACAGCTGACCTTCCGACTGCTTCTTCTCCCCTGGGTCTTCCAGCGACTACGCTAGCCGACTGTGGAACCCGTCTATCGATCTGTCATCGGCATCGCTCGTGTGGTCTTCGCGCTGGAAGGCCTGAAATTCAAGGTTGTGGGTGAGGAGAACATCCCTGCCACCGGTGGCGCGGTCATCGCCGTCAACCACACCGGATACCTTGACTTCACCTATGCCGGCCTGCCGCCGCGCACAGTGAAGCGTTACATCCGCTTCATGGCCAAGAAGGAAGTGTTCGACAACAAGATCTCTGGTCCGATCATGCGATCGCTGAAGCACATTGCAGTGGACCGCGGGGCCGGTGCGGATTCGTACCAGGCTGCCGTCGCGGATCTCCGCAAGGGCGAGCTCGTCGGGGTCTACCCGGAGGCCACCATCAGTCGCAGCTTCGAGATCAAAGAATTCAAGTCCGGGGCGGCGAGGATGGCGATCGAGGCCGGCGTGCCGATCATTCCGACGGTCATTTGGGGTGCGCAGCGCGTCTGGACCAAGGGCTTCCCGAAGCGACTGGGACGCACCAATACGCCCATCTCCATTGCGGTCGGCAAGCCGATCGAGCCGGTCGGTCCACCGAGTGAGCTCACCGCGAAGCTCCATTCGGTGATGCAGGAAATGCTGCTGGCTCTGCAAGAAGATTACGACCACGAGCCTGGCGCGTATTGGGTTCCCGCTCGCCTCGGCGGTAGTGCGCCCACATTGGAGCAGGCAGACAAGCTCGATGCCGAGGATCTTGCAGCGAGAAATGCTGCGCGGGAAGCGAAGAAGTCCAAGTAGAGCCTGAGCACGCCTCCTGCGGCGTGTGCGCTCATCGCGCACACGCGCACACGCGCACACGCGCACAGGTGACGTCAGGCGCCGTCTTTCGGCCCTAGCGGTCGTGGAAACCTGGGGTCGAGTCGACGCGCAGGCGAGTCAGATTCCGGTAGCTGATCAGCCACCGACCGTCCTCCAGACGGTATTCCTCGTGGTAGTGGCCGTATCCATGAAGGTGCTCGGTCATGCCGGTGGCAGTGTTGGTCCACCAGAGTTTGTCCTCCATCGCCCAGATTCCCGTGGCGGTCGTCGGCGAAGTCAACGTGATCTCCGGGGTGTGGCCGTGGTGCACGCTGGTGACCGTCACCGTGCCGTCGAGAGTGCTCCGAATTGCGTTCGCCAGCGCCTGCGAGCCGGTGACCTGTTTGCCGGTTTCGGAGGTGCCGGTCTGCGGGGCAGCGTCGGGACTGGCCCATGAGTCGCTGACTACGTCGTCGGTGTGGAAGCCCGCGTAGCGGTCCCATTCCTTGTTGTCCATGCACCGCAGGCGGGCTGCGAAGAGCTGCTGGATCTCCTCGATCGCCAGAAGTCGGTCGAGTGCGTCGCTCGCGTTGATCGTCATACCGGTCCACGTTGCCAGGCTCTGGGGTGCGGTCGAGTTGGATTTCCGCTGGATGGGATACGTGCGCCTAGAGGGGCTGTAGTTCGCTGCTTTCAGGACATCGCTGCTTTCAGGACATCGATGCGTGCCACACCAACGCAGCGGCGAGCGCGCCGACGCCGTTGAGTGACCAGTGCAACGCGATCGGGGCGATCAGGCTGCCACTGCGACGTCGCAGCCAGGTGAAGACGAAGCCGGCTGCGGCTGTCGCGATGACCGCCGCCACGATGCCTGCGATCTGACCGAACACCCCGCCGCCGAGAAAATTGCTCAGCCCCGCATTGCCCGCGGTCAATCCGAGTGACGACGCGATATGCCACAGGCCGAAGAGCAGTGAGCCGGCGGCGAAGACGCCACGGGCACCATAAATGCGTCCGAGCGTGCCGTGCAGGACGCCGCGGAAGGCCAGCTCCTCGGGGATGACCGTTTGCAACGGGATGACGATCATCGACGCGACGAGCGCGGCCGAGATGGTGGCGTACCGATCCGCCATGAAGAACGGCCTGGTCATCGGCAGCAGAGCTCCGATCGCAACGACGGTGACGACGAGTCCGACGGCACCGAGCGCGTAGATCGAACCGGTCTTCCATTGCTTCGGTGACAGGCCCAGTTCGGCCCAGCCGAGTCCGCGGCGTCGGGTGAGTGCAACGAGGATGACGGCCGCGATGGGGACCGTCGCGATGCTGGCCCACACGGTGGTGAAGTGGGCGATCAGGTTGGTACCGACCAGCACCAGAACAACGACGGCAACATCGAGGTACGCGTTGAATCCACGTCGGCGAGAGGTCTTCGCGTCGGCCTGGGTCATGAGCATCTCACCTAGTGTACGGAAAACCTGTTCGGTGCCGAGGCGTCAAGGCGGGTGGTGTGACCGAATCCTCACCTCGGCCGGGTGGCCTGCCTCCCGACGGACTCCCTGGTGAGCGCACCAGCCGCCGTCCGCGGCTACTAGGGCACAATGGCGACGATGCCTGATACCTCTCGGACCCAGCCCCGTCTCGTCGCCAGCGACGTAGACGGCACCCTTCTCGACGCCCACGAGCGGGTCAGCGAGCGCACTCGACGAGCGGTTCTGACCATGGTCGGGGAGGGGACCCCGTTCATCCTCTCGACCGGGCGACCGCCGCGATGGATCTCACCCGTCGTCGAGCAACTCGGTTATGCACCGATGTGTGTATGCGCCAACGGCGCGGTGATCTACGACAGTGGCACCGATCGGATTCTCGACACCCAGACGCTGTCGGCCGAGACGCTGCAGTGGCTTGCCGACGTCGCGTACTCGGTGTTGCCCGGTTGCGGGTTGGCGGCCGAGCGGACCGGTAAATCGGCACACGACGCTGCGACGCCGCAGTTCGTCAGTTCACCCGGTTACGAGCACGCGTGGCTCAATCCCGACAACACGGAAACTTCCGACACCGAGGTGTTGGAAGTGCCGGCCGTGAAATTGCTCATCAGATTGTCCAGCGCGTCGAGCGGGGACATGGTTGCCGCTCTCGAACCGCTGATCGACGGCCGGGCGGATATCACGTTCTCCACCGACAACGGGCTGATCGAACTGTCGGCACCCGGTGTGACCAAGGCATCCGGTGTCGCCATGATCGCCGAGCGACTGTCGGTGGCGGCGAAAGACATTGCTGCGTTCGGCGATATGCCCAACGACATCCCGATGCTGAAGATGGTAGGCCGAGGCGTAGCCATGGCAAACGCGCACCCCGCCGTCCTCGCTGCAGCCGACGAAGTGACGGTGAGCAACGTGGACGACGGGGTGGCGGTGGTTCTCGAACGCTGGTGGTGACTTCTCCGGACGAATTAGGCACAGCCATAATCGGTCGCAGGCTCGACGAAATCTTTGGCTCCTCTGCGATAGCCGCAATCGGTAGCCGCTGTTCACGTGTCCTCGCCGATGCGTAGATGGGCGGCCGATGTGCGTTCGATGGCTTACGTTTCGACTACTGCAGATCCGCCGGTCAAATCGGGATTGATCTGCAGTAGATGCAACATTGGGTCGAATTGAGTGCAGATGGGCACGCAGGTTCACTTTTCAACACTGCTCCCGCGTTGTGAAACCATGGCCGGATGACAGTTCGACCGTGCACCGATGCTTCGCCGGCTCAGTGGCTACTCACCGCGGACCGCGACTGGTCGGACCTAGCCGTGCGCGGACCGCTCGGATTTGAGGCGTACGCGCGCCTGCGCTTCATCCCCGACCCGACCCACTCAAGCCAACGCGCACAGGAATCTGACACGAGCAGGCACTTCCTGGCAGAGATCACACAACTCTCCATCGGAGTTTCGCACCTCGCCAACCACACCACCACACCCGACAACTGCTACTTCGCCATCTGGGAAGGATGGGGCGGACTCGAACTCGTCGGACCGGTGCAAGTCCCGTTCATCAACCGTGAAGCAGTCTTGTTCAACGGTACCGCCGACGATCTCTCGACATGGGTCGACTCGCGCGATCACACCAGCCCCGACAACTTGCCGATTCCAGCATTCCTCTGGCCCGCCGACCAGGCTTGGTGTATCGCCAACGACGTCGATTCCCACTTCGCCACCATTGGCGCGAGCTCCAATGCAATCGGAGAACTTCTCGACAACACCATCATTGATGTCACCGAAGACGATCCCAGCCGTCCGCAACCCTGGTACATCGACTAGAGCCCATGCAACCGCCGACGCCGAAACCCATCCGAGGGCGGGGCTGTCAGGGAATACTGCACGCTTCGGATACTGCACATCCCCCGGTGTCAGTTTCAGAAGGCGACTGCACGATGTCAGAAGTGGACTGCATTACTCCACCATTTGTTACCGGTGTCACTGCGCGTCGCGTTCGCATTGCTGAAGCAAGTCACAATCGAACGGTCTGCCTCAACATGGCGTACACCACTGTGTTCGTCCACTGATCCTCGCAGCGCCAGTCTGCAACGAAGTGAGCCTCCCGGCGCATGCCGAGCCGTTCGGCAAGCGCAGCGGAGGCGGTATTTCGCCCATCCATTTCGGCGATCACCCGATGCACCTCCGGCACGGCAAACACGACGTCGTCGAGCAGTGTCTGCACCGCCTCGGTGGCGTACCCGCGGCCGCGCGCATCAGGAGCAAACACCCACCCCAACTCCAACGTCTGCTCTTTGCCAGCAGCAAACCAGACTGCGACGTTGCCGATTACAACCCTGTCGGCCTCGACGACGAGATTCACACCGCCATCATCGAGACTCGTTCTTCTGCAACGTTGTTCGACCTTGTTTCGAGCCTGCACCTCATCCCACGGACCATGACACAAGTACTTGCAGACCTCCGGGTCGCTGTAGTACCGCAGCAAAGCACCCGCATCGGTCGAACGGTATGACCTGAGAGTCAACCGGTCGGTCTTCAGCTCCATACAGTCAACGATGCCACGTCCATCTCCTGGACCAGTAATGTGAGTTTAGAAGACATCCACATCCCGTCGGAAGTTGATGACTTCACTCACCTCTCGCGATCGCCAGAGAGTCTCGTTCCATATATGAGACGTGGCAGTTCAAGATTGAAATCCTATGCAAAAAACGGGATTGAAGTGATCGGCTCTGTACAACAACGTCACGCTCGCACGGGTCGATCACGCTAGCTACCGGAGAGATCTACACAGAACGGTACGGCACCTCGACATACCCGCTGCCGCTGTCAGGGTCCAGGACCCACACTTTGCTCAGATCTCGTGGATCGCGTCGGATAACGAACTGGCCCAACTTTTCTCGTCGAGTGGTCCACGGTTTCAGAGCGTTCGAGAAGTACTGGATGTGGTCGATGGCGAACCCCGCCCGAGTCAGGCGGCGCCGTACGACGGGAAGGAAATCCACCAGGAATGCGGTCTCGTCCACCACTGTCGACGTTGACAGAGCATCGTCGGCGTCGTTGCTGCTGGTCCACTGCGCAGCGGTGCTCCGGCGGATTCCGGTGTGCACGTCCGCGTGATAGGCCGCGATCGCCAGGGTCAGCCAGCGTTCCAATTCTTGTAACGTCAGTCCAGCCATGCCCCTTGAGTCGTAGCTGCCCCGTTCCGTTGGGTTCGAGAACGCAGTGCCGTGGAGTTCGTGAACCTGGGTCATGACGGTGCCGAGGATGCGCTCGACGATCCCGCAGTAATGCGGTCGAGCGAGTGGTCGGTAACCGAGGTCGATGCCGTGCTGCTCGCAATCGAATACCCACCGGACTGCGAAGTGCTACGGGGGCTTCGCTGGTTCAGGTCTGGTAAGAATGAGCCATGGCATCCGACTCGCCGAAAGGCGCATGACCAGCTCGCGCGTATTCCGGCCCGGTCCTTTAGCCGGCCACGGCTCTGATCTCTGGCTTCTCGACGTCGGAAAGCCCGTCCTACTGCACCGCACCCGAGACGGAGCCACCGCGACGTACGTCATCCCCGGTGGCTCCTATGGTTCCGGCATCGTCGGCCACACCCCGCGGTGGTTGCATGCCGACGGTTTGGGCTGCTGGATCGTCGGCGTCGACGGCATCGTCCACTGCGACCACGCGGGCATTGTCACCACGGTCCAGTCCACCCGGATATCAGGATCAGCTCTGATGAACGGCGTATTGGCGACGTCGGTAACCGGTGTCGACGAGCTCACCCTGCGCACGATGGGCGGTGTGTTTGCGACTGTCGGACTTCCGGCCGAGGTGCGGACGATCTACCCGTCAGGCCACGGGTTCGTGATACTGATGCGCACCGGACGCTACGAGCCGGGAGTTCAACGCGGATCCTGGTGCGCACACGTCGGACTCGACGGAACCCTTGCGCTCGGCACGGCTTGGGAGATTCGTCCCTGGCGAGGGTTGGACACCGTGGTCGACGTGGGAACGCAGATCGCCGTCGGCAAGGGTGCCTCGTTCGGGCAGGTGCTCGACACGGAACTGACGCCGGCATTTTCGCTGCCGCTGACGTCGGAGTTTCCGCCCTGGGCGACGGCCTCAGGTGTCTGGATGGTGATGCGATCGTCCAGACTGGTTCATAGACTGGGTGATTCGGGGTTTGCGACGCAGTCCGACATAGCGCGGCCGCATTTCACCTACTTCTGCCTCGACCGCGGCCTGACGCGTCCCGAGCGGTGGGCTGGTGCTCCTGGGTTTCCGATCGGCCTGGCGGTGGTACCGGAGCTCGGCGAATTGTGGATCTCGACGATGACCGGCACGTTCGTCGGCGCTACCGGGTCGGGCCCGGTGTCGATGGAAGAAGTCGAATTCGATTCTCTCCCTCAGATTCCCGTGAATGCGCCGCTTGAACTCGGCGAGCCGGACGAGTGGACCGAGCACCAACGCATCCGATTGCTGGCGGAGAACAGAGCCGCAGGTTTGCTCGGCATCGAGATCGACGGCTGGTTCCCTACCACGACGTCGATTCTGACGTTCCGCATTCGAGGGATGAACGGCGTGTGTGCGCGGTTGATGTCCGTCTTCGATCGTGACGGTCGGCCGCGGTTGTGGCAGGGTGCGCCGACGCTGATGGAGTGGATCAACCTCGACATCATGGAGGCGGGCGGTCTCGAGCGTCTGTGCAAGAAGGAGCCCGGGCGGTTCGGATATGTGTGGACGTGACTTCCAGTGGTGCGGCTGAGGCGCACGTACCTCGGCCCAAGTGCACAAAGACGTTTTCGCGGGACAGTTTTGACTCATGACTATGTACTGGTAAATCTACGAGTACGTGGAGGAGCGGGATTTTCCGCTGGTGCTCGGGCCCCGTTGCCGATGACCAGGGACAGCGGAGCCCGATCGTGGTTCGAATGCAGCACGGCTCGACCGCATTCGAGTGTCGGCTGGTCCGCGCCGCGTAGCGATCATCGGGGTATCGCTTGCGAGTGATGGGATTGACTTGTCTAGTGCGACAGAGTCGGTGTGGTTATCGCCGAATCGGCTCCACCGGGAGCCCGCTCTCATCGAGCACAAGCCAGAGCACCAGGCCCTCCGCCTGATCGACGCGGCCATATCGTGGCAACCTGATCGATCCGATATCTCGCTCCACATCGTTGAACACCTGTACATCACCCCTCCTGTTCGAGGTGATGTCGACCGATCCGGAGGTTCATACGTGGTGACGTACTGCGCATGTCGCCCCGTAGTCCGTTCAACAGATCAAACCCCGCTGCGGCATCGGCCGCAGCGAGGCACGAAACCTACGGCGCCGGTGCTACCTCGGGTGCTATCGGAGCCGGTTCGATCGGAGCCGACACGGCACCTTCGTCCATCTTCTGCTGGTAGGTGTCGTTGTAGGTCTTGATGACCGTGGTGACGATTCCGGTGGCTTCGTTGAAGATCAGTGAACCGTTCTCGAAATCGGTCCGCAGGCCCTCGGGGACGCGGTACTCATCCGTACTCGGAAGTCCGAGATCACCGTTCTCCGCACCCAGGGCGAGGAACTGATCGAAAATTTTGCCGATCACCGCGACTGCTTGGCCGGCGATGGTCGTGAAAATCGATCCGTTGGCGAACCCGGCGGACTGTCCACCCTTGACCTGTACGAGGCCGCTGACCGGGGTTCCGAGAATTCCGGTTTCGCCGCCCGAGGCCAACCACTTCTGTGCGATCGGATTCTGATCGGCAAGGCGGAGCAGTTCGTCGACGAGAGCCGGAACTCCGGCACCGAGCGCGCCGCTGACATCCGTCCCCGCGGAGTTAGGGGTCTGCGCCACTGGTGCCGCCGGGGCCGGTTCCGCTGGATCGGCCTCTACAGGAGCAGAACTCACCTCGGCACCGCCCAGCGACGCTTCGGCGATATCGCGAATCTCGTCCAGCTTTGCGTAGGCACCGTCACCGGGGCATGCGGTGTTCCCGACGTCACGGTGCGCAAAGATGACCGGCAGGTCGACGTTTTGGCCTTGGCCGACGAACGTGAACTCCGTGCCCTCGGACGTCATCGTCGTGCTGCCCTTGGGGTCGAGTCCGGCGAGTCCTAGACGCCAGCCGAGGAACGAGCCGACCGAATCGATGGTTGCCTGTGGTGGTGCTTCGGTGGAGAAGTCGCCCATCATTGCAATGCCCATGGTGTTTTCGTTGAACCCTCCGGCATGCGCACCCTGCACCGGCTTGTCCAAACCGCCTGCTCGGCCTTCGAATATCTGGCCGTACTTGTCGACCAACACGTTGTAACCGACGTCGCACCAGCCGAGTGTCTGGGCGTGGTAGGCGTAGATGGCCCGAACGATCTCGACCGATTCGGACTTCGAATACTCGTTGCTGCCCGCGGTGTGATGCACTGTCGCGCCGCTGAGGAAGTCGTCGTAGTCCGGGGTGGCACAACGGATGGATTCGTCTGCGCCCCACTGCGATCGCGAGATCACCTTCGGGCCCGTACTCCCCGCGACGGGTGTCGCGAGATCACTGAGTGTGGCGTCCGCGGGGGACGTACCGGGCTGAATCAGGACGGCACTGACGCCGTCGATCGCCGACGCGAGCGGAGTGTCCTGCTGACGCAACGGCTTCGAGACGGACGCGGGCGTGTAACCGAGTGACGGCTCGGGAGCGGGCGCCACCTCTGGGGCGGGCGCCACCTCCGGAGCGGGCGCTACCGGTGCTGGGACGGGCGCTTGTGGTCGCGGAGTCATCAGCAGTTGAACTGCCTTGGTTGCTCCCACGAAAATCGGCTCGGTGCCCTGCTTCTCGGGTGCGGCGGCCGCGGCGTCGACGCCTGTGTCTACGGGTTCGGTTGCGAGCCAGGGGCCCCAGGATCCGTCGTCGAGTTGGCGACGAATTTGCGCCGACGCGTTGTCGAGTCCCGTCGACGTCAGGGCAACCATGCTGAACGGGGTGTCCTGCTTCAGTTCCTTGACGACAGCGCCGAGTGGCGCACCGGGATCGTCACCGGCAGGAGGAGTTGCCGGAGCCGACACGTCGCTCGGTGCCAGCGGAGCCGGCACCTGAGCGGAAGGTGCCGAGGAGTCGGGGACCGTCAGGCCGGGGATCTCCGGTATCTGGAACGGCGGGATGGCGATGTTGTCCGGAAGCGGCAGGTACTTCAGATCGGACAGGCGGAGGTCTGGTAGCGGAAGACCCGTCAGTTCCCGGAGGGGGATGACGATGTCCGGTGCTGCCGCCAGAGCCGTTTCGACGATCGTGGTCGGCACTGTCACAGGGGTGGTCTCGTTGGCCGATCGAACATCGGTGGACGCAGAATCGCCGGAGATGCTGTACGCCGCGAGAGGGCTCGCGACGGCCAGTAGGGCGACGGCGCCGAGAACGATCGACGGCTTCGTTCGACGGTGCAAGGCGGTACTCCTGGTTGTAGGCGAACTGTTAATGAGGTGGTGCGTTCCGATGTGGCGGTACTGGCTATAGCCACATGGGTCACATCCACCCCATCCGACACAAGGCTAAACCTTAGCTTGAGAGTTAGTCACCGCGAGGATTGCCAGTACGTGCGGCGCGTCGAAACTCACCGCCTACGCTTTTGTCTTGTGACAGTCCATTTCATCGGTGCCGGTCCCGGTGCGCCCGACCTGCTGACACTGCGCGCAGTCGAGCTACTCAACGCCAGTCCAGTGTGTGTTTACGCTGGTACATACATCGACGACGCGATTCTTGCGCACTGTCCACCGGGCACTCGACTCGTCGACACCGCTCGCCTCGACCTGGACACGATCACGAAAGAACTCGTCGACGCTCATCGACGTGGTGACGATGTCGCACGGCTGTGCTCGGGAGATCCGTCGCTCTACTCCGCGCTCGCGGAGCAGTCGGCACGCCTCGACGCCGCAGGAGTGCCCTGGGATGTCACTCCCGGTGTTCCCGCTTACGCCGCGGCTGCTGCCACGCTTCGCATCGAGCTGACGGTCCCCGAGGTCACACAGTCCGTCGTGCTGACACGGACGCAGGCCCGATCTACGGCGATGCCGGATACCGAGGCGCTGTCGCGGTTCGCCGAAACGCGGTCGACGCTGGTGCTGCATTTGGCCATCACCCGGATCCGGGCGTTGGTCGAGGAGATCGTCGGTGAGTACGGCGCCGGCTGCCCGGCCGCTGTCGTCTTTCATGCAAGCAAGCCCGATCAGCTCGTCCTGAACGGAACCCTCGCCGACATCGCCGACCAGGTCGAGGCCGCAGGGCTCCGCCAGGCTGCGGTCATTCTCGTCGGACCTGCGGTGGGCCGCACCCCCGGCGTGGAATCGCACCTCTACGACGCTTGCCGAGATCGAGCAGGAGTGGAGCCTGCGGAACGACCAGAGGGGTTCCGATGAAGATCCATCTCGTCGGAATCGGCGGCGGGCACCCTGACCAGATCACCGTCCAGGCTGTCGGGAAGCTTCGCGAGGTCGATGTGTTCCTCGTTGCGGACAAGGGCGCATCGGTCGGTGATCTAGGTGACGCGCGCGCGGAGATTTTGCGACGTCATGTGCCGGGGGAGTACCGCGTGGTCGCTGTCCCCGACCCGGAGCGTGACCGGAAGCCCAGCGACTACGGGACCGCAGTACTGGACTGGCACGACGCCCGCGCCCGCGCCTACGAGGAGGTGCTGCTCGGTCTGGACCCGTCGGCGACCGTGGGGTTCCTCGTCTGGGGTGACCCTGCTCTCTATGACAGCACCATCAGAGTGATCGAGCGGGTCCGTGACTTCGGAACCCTCGATATCGACTACGACGTCACGCCAGGTATCAGCAGTGTGTCGATGCTCGCCGCCGCCCACCGCCTGGTGCTCAACCGAATCGGTGGTCCGATCACCATCACCACCGGCAGGGCACTCGAGGGCGACGTAGCGGCCGGAGCGGACAACATCGTGGTCATGCTCGACGGACACCTGGCCTGCCGCGCGTTGGTCGGGGAGAACCGTTGGGGCATTCACTGGGGCGCCAATCTGGGAACAGTGGATGAAAAGTTGGTGTCCGGCAGGTTGGACGACTGCATCGACGAGATCGACCGGGTGCGCGCCGAGCTCAAGAGCAGGCACGGCTGGGTGATGGATACCTACCTGTTGCGGGCAGGAGCGGAGCCTGCGGAGTGACTTTGGTAGGTCAGGAGCGGAGCCTGCGGAGTGACTTCAAGGGGTCAGGAGCGGAGCCTGCGGAGTGACTTCAAGGGGTCAGGAGCGGAGCCTGCGGAGTGACTTTGGTAGTCAGGAGCGGAGGGTGCGGGGGTTGTCGGATACCCTGATTGCCCGTGACTGCCGTAAACCCTGTGCCTGTTGATTCCGACGCTTCCGTGACCGGCCGATACGACCTGATCGTCGTCGGATCCGGGTTCTTCGGACTGACTGTGGCGGAGCGCTCGGCGTCTCAGCTGGGCAAGCGTGTCCTTGTTCTGGACCGCCGCCACCACCTTGGAGGTAATGCGTACTCGGAGGCCGAGCCCGAGACGGGTATCGAGATCCATAAGTACGGTGCTCACCTTTTTCATACCTCGAACAAGCGGGTGTGGGATTACGTGAATCAGTTCACGGATTTCACGAGTTACCAGCATCGCGTGTTCGCGCTGCACAAGGGCCAGTCGTACCAGTTCCCGATGGGCCTCGGTTTGATCTCGCAGTTCTTCGGTAAGTATTACTCTCCTGCCGAGGCGCGTGCGCTCATCGAGGAGCAGTCCAGTGAGTTCGATTCGAAGGTTGCGCAGAACTTCGAGGAGAAGGCGATTTCGTTGATCGGGCGCCCGCTGTACGAGGCGTTCATCCGCGACTACACCGCCAAGCAGTGGCAGACGGACCCGAAGAATCTGCCGGCGGGAAACATCACGCGGCTGCCTGTGCGTTACACGTTCGACAATCGCTACTTCAACGACACGTACGAGGGTCTGCCGGTCGACGGTTACACCGCGTGGTTGGAGAACATGACTGCCGGCGACCTGATCGAGGTCCGGCTGAACACCGATTGGTTCGACGTGCGTGAGAAGTTGATCGCCGAGAGCCCGGATGCCCCGATTGTCTACACTGGCCCACTGGACCGTTACTTCGACTACTCGGAAGGCGAATTGGGCTGGCGCACAATCGATTTCGAGACCGAGGTGCTAGCGACCGGTGATTTCCAGGGCACGCCGGTGATGAACTACAACGACGCCGACGTCCCGTTCATTCGTATTCACGAGTTCCGCCACTTCCATCCCGAGCGGGCGTACCCGGCCGACAAGACCGTCATCATGCGAGAGTTCTCGCGATTCGCCGAGAGCGGCGACGAGCCGTACTACCCGATCAACACTCCCGCGGACCGCCAGAAACTGGAGGCGTACCGCGACCGCGCGAAGAAGGAAGCCGCCGACAACGGGGTTCTCTTCGGCGGGCGGCTCGGCACCTATCAGTACCTCGACATGCACATGGCCATTGCCAGTGCGCTGAACTTGTACGACAACACGCTCGCACCACATTTCGAGTCGGGCGCGGCCCTGGCAGGAGACAAATGACGGCCAAGCATCTGCTCGAGGACGGCGCCCTCGACTTCGCCCCCTACTTCGGTAAGTCGCTTCTGCAGCGGGTGCTGTTGCCGCGTCCAGGTGAGCCGCTCGACGTGCGCACCCTGTACCTCGAGGAGGCGACAACGAATGCCCGACGGGCACATTCGCTGTCGCGGACCTCGTTGACGGTCGGCGCCGAATCCGAGGTGTCGTTCTGCACTTACTTCAATGCGTTCCCGGCGAGCTACTGGCGCCGCTACAGCATCCTGAAGTCCGTTGTGCTGCGCGTGGAGGTCTCCGGGCATTGCCGGATCGATGTCTACCGCTCCAAAGCGGACAGTTCACGCATCCACGTCGAGGGCCGTGAAGCCGTCGACGGTGATGCGGCACAAGAGTTCGTGATCGATCTCGGTCCGTTCGAGGATGGCGGTTGGATCTGGTTCGACATCACCTCCGACTCCGAGGTCGTCCTGGAGAGTGCCGGGTGGTTCGCGCCGATCGAGGCACCGGGCGAGGCGACGGTAGCCGTCGGGATTCCGACGTTCAACCGCCCGACCGACGCAGTGAAAGCTCTCGTGGCGCTCGGCTCGGACCCACTGGTGCTCGACGTGATCAAGGCCGTCATCATGCCCGATCAGGGCACGAGAAAAGCTAAGGACGAGCCCGGGTTCGACGAGGCCGAAGCAGGGTTGGGTGGCCGCCTTGCCATCCATGACCAGGCCAACCTCGGTGGTTCCGGTGGCTACAGCCGGATCATGTACGAGGCGCTGGAGAACACCGACTGCCAACACATTCTGTTCATGGACGACGACATCGAGATCGAACCCGACTCGATTCTCCGCGCCCTCGCCATGTCGCGATTCGCGAAGGTCCCCACGCTCGTGGGCGGCCAGATGCTCAACCTCCAGGCGCGCAGTCATCTGCACGTCATGGGCGAGGTCATCAACCGCGGCAACTTCATGTGGACCGGCGCCCAAAACGTCGAGTACGACCACGACTTCAGCGAATATCCGCTGCGCTCGAGCAAGTTGCTGCACCGCCGCATCGACGTCGACTACAACGGCTGGTGGATGTGCATGATTCCGCGCGTCGTCGCGGAAGAGCTCGGTCAGCCACTCCCACTGTTCATCAAATGGGACGACGCCGAATACGGTCTGCGCGCACGCGAAGCCGGCTACCCGACGGTCACCCTCCCCGGGGCGGCTATCTGGCACATGGCGTGGAGCGACAAGGACGACGCTATCGATTGGCAGGCGTATTTCCACCTGCGTAACCGTCTCGTCGTCGCTGCGCTGCACATGCCCGGCAACGGACGTGGCCTGGTCCTCGACACCGTCAAGGCAACTGTCAAGCACCTGCTGTGCCTCGAGTACTCCACTGTTGCCATTCAGAACAAGGCGATCCGCGACTTCCTCGCAGGGCCCGAGCATATCCTCGAGATCCTCCCGACGTCGTTGGGCGAAGTGCACGCGCTGCGCAAAACTTTCCCGGACGCCGTCGTCGTGGATTCCTCGACGGAACTTCCTCTCGCATCCGGCGAGGAGGTGGGAGCCGTCGGGCAGCCGACGAACCCGCTGTCGAAGATTTCCCGCCTTGCCAAGGGACTGATCCACAACGTCAAGCCTGCGCACAATCAACACCACGAGCGTCCACAGCTCAACGTGCCGACGCTCGACGCCCGGTGGTTCCTGCTCTCGCAGGTCGATGGCGTCACCGTCACCACTGCTGACGGGCGCGGCGTCGTCTACCGCCAGCGTGACCGCGAGAAAGCGGCGGCGTTGCTGAAAGAAGCAATGGCGCTACGAACCGAACTCTCGCGTCGGTTCCCCGAACTCAAGGGTCGCTACCGCGACGCCGTCCCTCACCTCACCAGTAAGGAAACCTGGGAACGTGTCTTCCGCTACGAGGGTTAACAAACAGAACGAGGCTGCTGCCGAAGTTCGCGTGTTGGCGAAAATTCAGTCGACGGTGGGCGCGCAACCCGGGGCCGTCGCGGTGGCTCGGGGGATGTCGCACTTCGGTGAGCACGCGCTCGGCTGGGTTGCCATCGCTGGTATCGGCGCTGCTCTCGACGCGCCCCGCCGGCGTCAGTGGGCAGGTGTCGCGGCCGGGGCGGTGGGTTCGCATGCAGCATCTATCGTGATCAAGCGAGTGGTGCGGCGTCGACGCCCCAATGACCCATCGGTACAGGTCAATGTCTCCACGCCGAGCAAACTGAGCTTTCCGTCCTCGCACGCCACCTCGACTACGGCAGCCGCCGTGTTGCTCGGCAAGCTGACGGGGCTACCTTTACCAGCAATCCTGGTGCCCGCCGTCTTAGTACCACCGATGCTGCTCTCGCGGCTCGTTCTCGGTGTCCATTACCCGACAGATGTACTTGCAGGATCTGCGCTCGGCGCGATATCGGCAGCCGCCATCCTGAAGTTCGAAGGAGACAAATGAGCGAGGAAGCCTCCGCCGTCGGAGCACCACCGAAGAATCTTGCCGAAGGCGTGATCAAGGCGCTTCGACCCCGGCAGTGGGTCAAGAACGTCCTGGTACTCGCCGCGCCGCTGGCTGCGGGATCCGTCACCCAAGGTGATGTGCTTCTTCCCGTCGCACTGGCCTTCGTCGTGTTCTGTTTAGCGGCATCGGGCATCTACCTGGTCAACGACGCCCTCGATGTCGAGGCCGACCGCGCGCACCCGACCAAGCGGTTCCGTCCGATCGCTGCAGGTGTGCTGCCGGTCAACCTCGCCTACGCGATGGCCGCGGTGTCCCTGAGCCTTGCCGTCGGACTGTCTTTCTTCGCGAACTGGAAGCTTGCCCTGGTCATCGGGGTGTACATCGTCGTCCAGTTGGCGTACTGCTTCGGACTCAAGCATCAGGCCGTGCTGGACATCTGCATCGTGTCCTCGGGATTCCTGCTCCGGGCCATCGCTGGTGGTGTGGCCGCGTCCATTGAGCTCTCGCAGTGGTTCCTGCTGATCATGGCGTTCGGGTCGCTGTTCATGGCTGCCGGTAAGCGGTACGCGGAGTTGCAGTTCGCCGAGCGTACGGGCGCGAAGATCCGCAAGTCGCTGGAGAACTACACGACCACCTATCTGCGATTCGTGTGGACGCTCTCGGCTACCGCTGTCGTGCTCTGCTACGGCCTGTGGGCGTTCGAACAGGACGCCGCAACCACCACCAACTGGTTCGCCATCTCGATGATTCCGTTCACTATCGCTATCCTGCGTTACGCAGTCGATGTCGATGGAGGCGAGGCAGGTGAACCCGAGGAGATCGCGTTGGGCGATCGGGTGTTGCAGGTACTCGCGCTGGCGTGGATCGGAGTAGTGGTTGTCGCCGTCTACCTCGCGTGAGGTGCTGCCCGCCCCTACACGCACGTCGAGGACGATCTTCGGCATCGGTGTTGCCGTGTCCGCACTGTTGTTCCTTGCCGGTGCCTGGGAACGGCGGTGGATCGCCGACGACGGTCTGATCGTTCTCCGTACGGTCCGCAATCTTCTGGCCGGCAACGGCCCGGTCTTCAATGCCGGCGAGCGTGTGGAGACCAATACCAGCACCATCTGGACCTACCTGGTCTATGCGGTCAGCTGGCTCAGCGAGATACGTCTCGAGTACGTGGTCCTGACCATCGCGTTGGTCTTGTCGACCGCTGCGGTCGTGTTGGCGATGTTCGGTACCTACGCGCTTCGGACGCGGTCGGCCGGCGTGGTGGCCTACCTTCCCGCTGGGGTGCTCGTTTACATCGCGATTCCTCCTGCCCGAGATTTCGCCACTTCGGGTCTCGAGACATGTCTGGTCATTTTCTGGATTGCAGCGCTGTGGTTGCTGATGGTCCGCTGGTGCACCAGAACCATCAGCGGCCCCGCGTGGCTGTTCCTTGCCTTCTGGGCCGGCCTCGGTCCGCTGGTGCGCCCGGAACTCCTCATTCTGTCGGGGCTCGCGCTCATCATGCTGTTTCTTGCGCGTCAATCCTGGAAGAGTCGTCTCGCAGTCTTCGTCGTCGCAGGCATCGTGCCGGTCGGATATCAGATTTGGCGGATGGGTTACTACGGGTTGCCCTACCCGAACACTGCGGTGTCCAAGGATGCGGGCGGCGCGAAATGGGCACAGGGTTTCGACTATCTGTGGAATTTGCTCGGACCGTACATGCTGTGGTTGCCGCTGCTGCTGATGTTCGTCGCAGGCGTGGTGACGGCTGCGATGTCAGGCCTCGGAGGCCTGCGAATTCCGAGATCGCGCCGAGATGCGCAGAGCCTTTTACGCAGCCGAACCGCGGTCGTCGCATTCGTCCTGATCGGTGGACTTCTCTCAGCTGTTTATGCAGTTCGAGTCGGTGGCGATTTCATGCACGGCCGCACACTCCTGCCGGCATTGTTCACTCTCCTTCTTCCTATTTCGGTCTTACCCGTGACAATTCCGAACAAAAATTCCGATACACGGCAGGTGCTGATAACGGCAGGCGGCGGCGTCCTGTGGCTGGCCACGATCGTGTGGGCATTCTTTGCCGCCAACACGACCGGAATGCCGGAAGGGTCCATTGTCGGTCGCAGTGGAATCGTGGACGAGCGTGCCTTCTACTCCCTCAACACCGGGCATGCGCACCCCATTCTCGCCACGGACTACCTCGACTACCCGCGCATGCGACCGATGGTCGAAACGATCGCGAACACCCCGGACGGCGGGCTCCTGTTGCCCTCGGCACAGTTCACCTACTGGGATGTCGTGCCGCCGCCCCTGCCGATCCCGCCTGGTGGCGCTGGTCACACGGTCTACTTCTTGAACCTGGGCATGACGAGCATGAACGTCGGCCTCGATGTGCGGGTGATCGACCAAATGGGTCTTGCCTACCCGCTGGCTTCGCACACCGAGCGGTTGGAGAACGGCCGCATCGGGCACGACAAGAACTTGTACCCGGACTGGGTCGTCGCCGATCTGGGTCTCGTCGACAAACATCCGTTCCTGCCCTGGTACATGGACGAGGACTGGGTCGCTCAGGCGCGTGTAGCTCTCTCGTGCGAGGACACCCGTGAACTCATCGATTCGTATCGCGCCCCGCTGACGAAAGAGTTGTTCGTCAGAAACATCAAACGCTCACTGTTCTATGCCGGCTACCGATTCGATCGAGTTCCGGAGTACGAAATACAGAGATGTGGTTTAGAGCCACCAATCCTGCCGGGTGATAATTAGGCGGCCGTCAGTTGCTTCGATATCCATTCGAGGCCAAGATGGGATATCTCATTTTAGTAACGGGTATCGCGCTTCGGCCGATGTATGCGAAAGATGTGTGTGAATGCTGGTCCCGCAAGGACCAAATTTCATACCGCTGAAACGGGCGAATAGCCCACTGGTACGGCTCACCACACCGCTGAGAGGTAAGACTGCATGCTGGGAAGAACCAAGAAGAGCGGCGCGGGACGCGCGCGTCGAGTGCTCACAGCGCTGATGCTCGCCGTGATCGTGCCCGCCGGTCTGGCCGTAGCCGGGACAGGCGCAACCGCCAACGCGGCGTTCGACTCGCGAGCGTTCGACTTCGTCACCGACTCCAGCATGGGGCCGATCAAGAGCCGCATCTGGCGCGCTGCTGACGGCAACACCAATCGTGTGGTCTACCTGCTCGACGGCCTGCGCGCCACCAACGACATTTCCGGCTGGGAGCACGAGACCGACGTCGGCGCGTTCTTGGCGTCGTGGAACATCAACGTCGTCGAGCCTGTCGGTGGGCAGTCGAGCTTCTACAGCGACTGGTACGCACCGTCCAACTTCAACGGACAGCAGACCACGTACAAGTGGGAGACGTTCCTGACGGAGAATCTGCGCAACAACCTCTCCAGCCGCCTCGGCTTCAATCCGAATCGTAACGGCGTCGTCGGCATCTCGATGGGCGGCAGCGCTGCGCTGACGCTTGCTGCCTATCATCCCGACCAGTTCAGCTACGCGGGTTCGTTGTCCGGCTACCTGAACATCTCGGCTCCCGGAATGCGCGAGGCAATGCGTCTTGCACTTCTCGATTCGGGTCGCTTCAACATCGACGCCATGTGGGGACCGCCGTGGGATCCGGCGTGGTTGCGTAACGATCCGTTCGTGTTCGCACCGCGACTTCGCGACAACGGCACCCGCGTGTGGGTCTTCGCAGGAAGCGGTCTGCCGGGCGGACTCGATCAGCCGCGTTCTCCGATCGACTACTTCAACACCGGTAACGCCATGGGACTCGAGGCCATTGCTCTGGCCAACAGCCGCGCGTTCCAGATCCGGATGGCGAGCCTCGGTGCCAACAACGTGACGTACGCATTCCCGGCAGTGGGTACCCATCAGTGGGGCTACTGGCAGGAACAGGCTCACATCATGGCACCTGATCTGAGTGCGAATATCGGATAAAGTGCCCGGCGAAGTCCCCGCTTTTGGTCCTGTTGTGAAAGTTCACGACGTTTACAGGCTGGTCGGCGGGGCTTGCACAGGCTACTCTCAGTTCTTGATATCGGCCCCAGGGCAGATCTGCGACGCGAAGCCGCAGTTTTGCCCTGGGGCTGATGAGTGGAATACCCTCCAGTCTTAGTTCACGACCGAACACCCCTTTACTTACGGCCCGACAGGGCCGAAGATGCCCTGTTGGCACGCCGGGCGCCGCATTATCGCGGAGACCTGCAGTAGATGAGAGAGAGCACGATTCATGCGATTTGCTGGCCTCAGCAGTAAAGCCAGGTGGGGTAAACGCCTCATCGGCGTCGGCGCGGCAGCCCTCGTCCTCCCACTCGCCGTCGGTGTAGTGGGCGGCGCAACTGCTCTCGCGGCACCGAGCGCAGTTGTTCACAAGGCCCCGGCCGGTGGACGCGAAGACCTGTTCGTCCCGTCCGAGATGGGTCCGATCAAGGTCCAGGTCCAGTGGGCAGCGCGCGGCGGCGATGCCGCTCTCTACCTGCTCGACGGACTCCGCGCCCGCGACGACCGCAACGCGTGGTCCTTCGAGACCAATGCGCAAGACCAATTCGCCGGGGACAACGTCACGCTCGTCATGCCCGTCGGTGGGCAGGCCAGCTTCTACAGTGACTGGTACGCAGCTTCCAACCTGAACGGCCAGGAAGTCACCTACAAGTGGGAAACCTTCCTGACGGAGGATCTTCCGGCCTACCTCGAGAACTACGGCGTTTCGCGTAACAACAACGCTGTCGTCGGAATCTCGATGGGTGGCTCGGCTGCACTGACGCTCGCTGCGTACCACCGCGACCAGTTCAAGTTCGCCGGTTCGTTCTCCGGATACCTGAACATCTCTGCTCCCGGTATGCGTGAAGCCATCCGCGTGGCGATGCTCTCGCAGTCGTGGTTCAACGTCGACTCGATGTGGGGACCGCCCTGGAGCCCGGCGTGGCTTCGCAACGACCCGTTCGTCTTCGCTCCGAAGCTGAAGGGCTTGTCGCTGTACGTCTCGGCTGCCAGTGGTCTGCCCGGCGAGTTCGACAAGCCGCGTGCTCCGATCGACTTCTACAACACGGCAAACGGCATGGCTCTCGAAGCCCTGGCGCTCGCCAACAGCCGCGCATTCCAGGTCCGCCTGGCCACGCTCGGTATCCCGGCGACGTTCGACTTCCCGTCGAGCGGTATCCACGCGTGGCCGTACTGGTCCGCCGAGCTGTTCAAGGCCCGTGGTCAGATCCTCGAGGCACTGAACGCCTGATCTCGAACACGAGATCGAGTTCTGAATTCGCGTAAATGCCGTCCTGCACCAGGTGCAGGACGGCATTTACGCGTCTGCCGGAGCAAGTTCCAGATGGAACCATCAACAATTGCACCACCAGTCACAGCGAGCCTCGTGTGCTTCCGCGTAGTTCGCGTGTAGAAAGACATCGTCAGCAAGAACGAAGGAGAGTCATCATCATGCGCAGTGGGCTTGCTCGGTTCGGAGTAGCAGCGGCATTGGCCGTCGCCCTGGCATCGCCGTTCGGCGCGGCCGGCATTGCGCAAGCGACTCCGGTACCCGCGTCCTTGCCTGCGCAGACGCAGGCACCCTCCGGAGCTACCGTCACCCAAGTCGATTGGCTGTCGGACCGTCGCGTGGCGCTCTGGATCACGTCTCCTTCGATGGGCACTCCGATTCAGGTCCAGCTCCTGCTCGCGCGCGACTGGAACATCAACCCACAGGCCGTGTTCCCCTCGGTGTACATGCTCGATGGTCTCCGAGCAACGGACACCGAGAACGGATGGACGCTGGAGACGGACATCGAGTCCTACTTCGCCGACAAGAACGTCAACGTCGTACTTCCGGTCGGTGGACAGTCGAGCTTCTATTCCGACTGGATCGACCAGGATCAGGGGAAGAACTATCAGTGGGAGACGTTCCTGACCAAGGAACTCCCACCGATCCTCGAGAACGACTGGCGCACCAACCAGACTCGTGGTGTCGTCGGCCTGTCGATGGGTGGCACGGCCGCGATGTTCCTCGCTGCACGCAACCAGGGCTTCTTCACGTTCGCAGCGTCGCTGTCCGGCATTCTTACGACGACGTCTCTCGGCATGCCACAGGCGATTCAGTACGCGATGACCGACGCGGGCGGGTACAACTCCAAAGCGATGTGGGGTGCGCCCACCAATGATCTCTGGGCTCAGCACGACCCATACCTGTTGGCCGATCAGCTCGAAGGCGTCAGTCTCTACGTATCGAGCGGAAACGGCGCAGCCGGACCGTACGATCCGCCGTCGGGCATCCCGGGAGTCAGCTCCAACTACGCCGGTATGGGACTGGAAATCCTCTCGCGCCTGACCTCACAGACATTTGCGACCAAACTGAACAAGCTCGGAATCCCCGCCCAGGTCAATTACCGGCCGTCGGGAACACATACGTGGGAGTACTGGCAGTTCGAGCTGCATCAGCTCTGGCCGCAGCTCGCCGGCGCACTCGACGTCGACGTCGACAAGCCCGCATGCAACGTCGCCGGAGCCATCGGCAACGCGTCGGGCGCGAATTCCTGGCTGGGCGACTGCCTGACCCCGGAATACAACGTCGCAGGCGGTCGTGCACAGGACTTCAGGTTCGGACGCGTCTTCTTCTCGCCCGACTCGGGCGCTCAGGTAGTCGCAGGTGCGATCGGCGGCAATTACCAGGGCTCCGGCGGTCCTTCGGGCCCACTGGGCTTCCCGAAGACCGGTGAGTTCGGAACTCCCGACGGACGCGGACGCGGAAACGCATTCCAGAACGGAATGGTCTACTTCACGCCGCAGACCGGCGCGCACGCCGTGCGTGGCGCGATCCTCGACGAGTGGGCACGCCAGGGCTACGAGGGTGGCCCGTTGGGATACCCGGTGCTCGACGAGGTGGCGACGCCGTCGAAGCCGGGCGCGGTCCAGGGCTTCGAGATCGGCGCGATGTACTTCAGTCCCGAACTCGGTACCCACTCGGTGCAGGGCATGATCCTCGGCAAGTACGGCCAACTCGGATGGGAGAACGGCCCACTCGGCTTCCCGAAGACCAGTGAGCTCGGTCCGATCAAGGATGGCGGCCGGTTCAACGAGTTCGAGGGTGGCAACGTCTACTGGAGTCCGCTGACCGGGGCTTGGGCAATTCGCAACGGTGAGATCTTCGACGCATGGAAGAGCGTCGGCTACGAAGGTGGCCGATTGGGATATCTCACCAGTGATCAGTTCGATATCGACGGTGGCGGCGTGCAACAGAACTTCCAGTTCGGCATCATCACTGTGAAGGATGGCAAGGTCACAATCGCGCCGTGACCGCAGCTCGAGAGGTTCGGGGTCCCGCTTCAGGTTCCTCTCAGTGGAACTCTGTACCCTCACGCGTTGAACGATGCCGCTCGTGAATCATGCGCTTGTGAGGACTGGATTGAACATGCGAACGTCTCTGGCCCGAACCCTGTCGATGGGTGTTCTCGCCGTAGCTGCAGGTGGAATGTTGGTCGCCTGCGGAAGCGACGACTCCACCGCCACCGGGGTACCGACCACCACCGCCACCACCACTACGGCCGAATCCTCGACCACCTCGGCGACGACCTCGGCGAGCGAGTCGACGACGTCGGCCGCAGTGACGAGTCCCGGTGAGGCAGCGACGGCACCACCGGAGCAGCCGCAGCCGGTACCCGAGGACTTCCCGGGTGCAACCCAGGTGCCGATGGACGATCGAGGCCAGGCGTTTCTCGAAGAGTTGAAGAAGAGTGGGGTCACCCCGGCGGGCAACGGTGAGATCGCCATCTCGACGGCCACCTACATTTGTTCGGCGCAGTCGCAGGGTGTCGCACCGGACGAGATCTCGACGTTCGTGACAGCCAACGTGGGGGTCGAGGCCAGCGCGTCGGGCACGCAGATCACGGCCGAACAGGCAGGCGAGACCGCTCAGCTCTACATCACCGCCGCGCAGAACACGATTTGTAAGGCCTGACGGTCTCGATGGCGAACGGGACGAAGAAAAAGAGGCATCTGCTACCGAAGCTCCTTGCGGTAGCAGTTGTTCTCGGCCTGATCATCGTGGCCGCGTGGTATCTGCTTGCCGGAAGGCTGCCGGACACTGTGCCTTCTCCGGTGCCAGAGCCCGGCCCTGGTGAACAGACGTCGCAACCGGCGGACTGTGCCGATGTCTCGGTCATCGCCATCCCCGGTACCTGGGAATCTTCGGCGACCGATGATCCGTACAACCCGTCGGCCAATCCGTTGTCGTTGATGCTGAACGTGACTCGTCCGCTGCAGGAGCAGTTCGAGCCGGGACGGGCAAGTGTGTACACGGTCCCGTATGTTGCGCAGTTCTCCAACCCGATCGCGTTCCCGCCCGACGGCCAGCAGTCGTACAACAACTCTCGCACCGCGGGTACTGCGGCAGCGAAGGCCGAACTGACCCGCGTCAGCGAGCATTGCCCGCTGACGAGTTACATCCTGGCTGGCTTCTCGCAAGGTGCGGTCATAGCAGGCGACATTGCAGCCGAGATCGGTGCAGGCAACGGACCGGTCTCAGCGGACAAGGTTCTGGGCGTGACATTGATAGCGGACGGGCGCCGTGACGGCACCTCCGGTCAGGACATCGGACCGCCGGTCGACGGCGTCGGCGCCGAGGTTGCACTCGGTGGTCTCGACTTTCCCGGCGTCACGATGACCGGGGCCCGCGCCGGCGGATTCGGTTCACTCGATTCGGTGGTCAACCAGATATGTGCGCCAGGCGATCTCATCTGTACTGCTCCGTCGGAAGGCTTGTCGCTGCGCAACATTCCGCAGAGCCTCGGAATTCTCGTGGGGGCTGCAGGTAACCCGGTGCATGCGTCGTACAACACCTTCGTCGTCGATGACAGCGGCACTACGTCTACGCAATGGACTGCGCAGTGGGCGGCCGGTCTGATCGAGCAGGCGCCGGCGATTCCGCACTCCTGAGTAGAGGGGACCGGGCCCACTGGAGGTGTCACAAGGTCCACACCGCCCTCTGGGGAATAGGCACAAAGCTGGTCCTCGTGTACCCCGGCAGGTGTATTCCCGGGTAGTGAGCAGATAGAGTGGCCGCTTGGAGTAGGCGCAATCGGCGCTGGAATCTACGCGCACCCGCATCGAGGAGACCTATACATGTGTTCCGCCCAGGCCCCGGATCTACCCGCTGATGGGCAGATCAGGGCGCTTCGTCCGTTCCGCTTCGCAGCAGGCGGTGAGGGCAACGCAGAGGAGGGTGGGGCGCGCAAGTTCATCAAGCTGGCGCAGCTGGCCGAGGAGCTCGGCTACGACAGCTTCATGATCCCGGATCACCTCGGCAATCAGGTCGGCCCGATTGCGGCGCTCGGCGCGCTCGCGGTGGCGACGGAGAAGATCCGTCTTGGTACCGCAGTTCTCGCGAACGGGTTTCGGCATCCGGCGATTCTGGCCAAGGACGCCGCGACCATCGACGTTCTCTCGGGGGGCCGCCTCGAGCTCGGGCTGGGCGCAGGCTGGATGCGTGACGAGTACGACAAGGCCGGCATCACGTACGACCGGCCGGGTGTACGTATCGAGAAGCTCGAGGAGAGTCTCCAGATTCTCGATACTTTGCTTCGCGGCAAAGAGTGCAATTTCGAGGGCAAACATTTCAAGATCACCGGCTTGAAGGGCAGTCCACGGCCACGTCAGGGACCGAGACCGCCGATCTGCGTCGGCGGTGGTGGCCCTCGGATGTTGGCACTGGCTGCAAAGTATGCCGACATCATCTCGGTCGTGCCGAGTTCGACGAAGGACGGCAAGCTTCGTCTGTCCGGTATGACGTTGGAGAAGACGATCGAACGCGTCGAGCTCATCCGTGAGGCAGCCGGAGAGCGCTTCGAGGAGATCGAACTGAACTGGGCAATCACGACCATCGTGGTCACGGACGATCGTGAGCAGATGGCTGAGATGGCGCTGGCTGCTCTCGACAACGGCTATCCGCCGAACGTCGACGTGGATGTGAAGTTGAGTATCGAGGATATTTTGACCTCGCCGTACCTCGCGTTCGGAACGTACGAGGAAATTGCCGACCAAATCCGTAACGTTCGCGCGAAAACAACGATGTCCTATGTCGGGGTTTTCCCCACACAGATGGAAGCGTTCGCACCGGTCATCGAGTTGCTGAAGGGTGAATGACCGGACGTTCGGTGCTCGAATGGCGGGGCCGGCAGGTCCGGCCTTCCTGAGAACTACCAGCTAGTAATGTTTCACGCTGTACTGCGTTTACGTGAGTCGAGAAGAAAAGTCGGGGCGCGGGCCGTTGCCCGATCGTGCAGCAGCAGCGGATTCCGCGGAGGAGAAGCGAACACATGAGCCATACATTCGATGAATATATCGATGAGAACGGCCACATCGTCATCGGCGAGGGTAAGACTCTCGTCCGCCATGTCGAGGTGAACGTTGCAAAGAATGCCGACACACTGGCATATCGATTCATGGATTATTCGACCGAACGCGACGGTGAAGCTCACGAGCTCACCTGGGCGCAGTTCGGACGTCGTCTACGCGCCGTGGCCGCTCGTCTGCAGCAGGTCACCTCTCCCGGTGACCGTGTCGCAATTCTGGCGCCGCAGGGGCTCGACTACGTCATCGCATTCTTCGCAGCCATCTACGCGGGGACCATCGCGGTTCCGCTCTTCGACCCGGACGAGCCGGGTCACTCCGACCGGCTGCATGCCGTGCTCGGCGACTGTGAGCCGACGGCCATTCTCACGGCAACCCAGTCCGCAGCAGGGGTTCGAGCATTCTTCCGAGGACTGCCCGCTGCGCAGCGTCCGCGCATCATCGCCGTCGACGCCATTCCAGACAGCGTCGGCGAGACCTGGGTGGAACCGAACGCCAAGCTCGACGATATCGCGTATCTGCAGTACACCTCGGGTTCGACCCGTACCCCGGCAGGCGTCGAGATCACCCACCGCGCGGTCGGCGTCAACGCCCTTCAGATGGTGGACAGCATGGGGATCACCGTGGATTCACGCGGTGTCACCTGGCTGCCGATGTTCCACGACATGGGATTGCTGACGGTCATCTTGCCCGCACTCGGCGGCCGGTACATCACCATCATGAGCCCGCGTGCGTTCGTGCAGCGGCCATGGCGCTGGATCAAGGAACTCGCTGCGGTCTCCGACGGTGCAGGCACGTTTGCGGCCGCTCCCAACTTCGCTTTCGAGCATGCCGCGCAGCGTGGGTTGCCGAAGAACGGCGAGCCGCTCGATCTCTCCAATGTCATCGGCCTGATCAACGGCAGCGAGCCGGTCACCACCTCGTCGATGAAGAAGTTCAACGAAGCATTCGGTCCGTACGGCCTCCCGAAGACGGCAATCAAGCCGTCGTACGGCATGGCTGAGGCGACGCTGTTCGTCTCCACCACCAATAACCTCGACGAGGCCAAGGTCGTGTACGTCGACCGGGTCGAGCTCAACGCGGGCAACTTCGTCGTCGTCGATCAGGATTCGGTCGGTGCCATTCCACAGGTTTCCACCGGTGAGGTTGCCCGAAGCCAATGGGCAGCCATCGTGAACTCCGATACCGCGACCGAGGTCGCCGACGATCACGTCGGTGAGATCTGGCTGCACGGAGAGAACATCGGTGTGGGTTATTGGGGCCGTGAGCAGGAGACCATCGAGACTTTCCACAACAAGCTCGTCAATCGCATCTCAGAGGGATCGCATGCCGAGGGTGCAGCCGACGGCGCCAAGTGGATGCGAACCGGCGACTACGGCGTCTACCACGGCGGCGAGCTCTACATCACCGGTCGCGTCAAAGACCTCGTGATCGTCGACGGAAGAAATCACTACCCACAGGACATCGAGTTCTCCGCGCAGGAGGCCAGCAAGGCCTTGCGTCCAGGATTCGTGGCGGCATTCTCGGTCCCGCTGAACCAGCTGCCCGACGTCGTGTTCGAGTTCAGCGGCTCAGCCCTGACCAAGGACCCCGGCGACAGCTCGGAGCAGCTGGTGATCGTTGCCGAGCGCGCGCCCGGTTCCGGTAAGGCCGACCCGGCGCCGATCGCAGACGTGGTTCGTACCGCGATTTCCACCCGCCACGGTGTGACGGTTCGTGACGTACTCCTTGTACCTGCCGGTTCCATTCCCCGTACCTCGAGCGGCAAAATTGCTCGACGCGCATGCAAAGCCGCTTACATCGAGGGCACCTTGCGCGGCGGCTACCAGCAGAATGCTTTCCCCGACGTGGAACAACCGGACTGAGTGTCTTGCGGACGTTCTTCGGAGACCACCTTTTCCAATGGACAGGTAGCTTGGTGAGTTGATGGCAAACCATGAGATCGATGCCGAACGAGTGACAGACAGCTCTGGGGCGGATATGACCGTGTCGCAGCTGCGTGAGTGGCTGCGCAACTGGGTCGCCGACGCAACTGGGCAGCCGGTCGCTCAGATTTCCGACGATCGGCCGATGGAAGAGTTCGGTCTCGCCTCTCGCGATGCCGTCGCACTCAGCGGTGATATCGAGGAACTCATGGGTGTCACGTTGACCGCTACGGTGGCGTACCAGCATCCGACGATCGCATCGCTGGCCACCCGCATCATCGAGGGCGAACCCGATGTTCCCGACGAGGCCGCCGACGACGCGTACTACCTCCAGGGCAACGGGTCCGGTTCCTCGCACGACATCGCCATCGTCGGCGTCTCGACGCGTTTCCCGGGCGCAGGGCACACCCCCGAAGAGATGTGGACGATGCTCAGTGAGGGCCGCGACGGCATCACCGACCTCCCCGAGGGGCGGTGGCAGGAGTTCACCTCCGATCCGGTCATCAAGGCTGCTGTCGACGCGACCGTCACGAAGGGCGGCTACCTCGACGACGTCAAGACGTTCGACGCGGAGTTCTTCGCGATGTCACCCAACGAGGTCGTCAATGTCGATCCTCAGCAGCGGCTGGCGCTGGAGCTCACCTGGGAAGCTCTCGAGCATGCACGTATCCCGGCCAGTTCCGTCAAGGGTTCGCAGGTCGGTGTCTTCATCGGTAGCTCGTCCAACGACTACCAGTTGCTCGCCGTCAGCGACCCCGCAGTTCACCCGTACGCACTGACCGGTACCTCGACGGCCATCGTCGCGAATCGAGTGTCGTACTTCTACGACTTCCGCGGACCGTCCATCGCGGTTGACACCGCATGCTCGTCCGCACTCGTGGCTGTGCACCAGGCCGTTCGAAGCCTGCGCGACGGCGAATCCGATCTTGCTGTCGCCGGTGGCGTCAACATGTTGCTAGCACCGCCGATCACCGTCGGCTTCGGCCAGACGGGTGTTCTGGCGCCGGACGGCAAGATCAAAGCGTTCTCCTCCGACGCCAACGGCATGATTCGATCCGAGGGTGGCGGTCTCGTCGTGCTCAAGCGGGTCGAAGACGCCGAGCGCGACGGAGACGACATTCTTGCGGTCATCGCCGGTTCGGCGATCAATTCGGACGGTCGCTCCAACGGGCTTCTCGCTCCGAGTCCCGACGCTCAGGCGGACGCTCTTCGCTTCGCCTACCGTGATGCCGGGATCAACCCGTCCGGTGTCGACTACATCGAGGCTCACGGCACCGGCACCATTCTCGGCGATCCCATCGAGGCGGACGCGCTCGGACGCGTCGTCGGCCGGGGTCGTAGCGAGGACAAGCCTGCTTTGCTCGGTTCGGCGAAGACCAACTTCGGTCACCTCGAATCCGCTGCGGGTGCAGCAGGTTTGATCAAGGTCGTCCTAGCGCTACAGCACAACCGGTTGCCGGCCTCGTTGAACTACGCGGGCCCCAACCCGTACATCGACTTCGACAAGGCGCATCTGAAGGTCGTGTCCGAGGGAGTCGAGTGGCCGCGATACACCGGCAAGGCCATCGCCGGTATCTCCGGTTTCGGTTTCGGCGGCACCAACGCGCACGTCGTGGTCACCGAATACGTCAAGGCCGTTCCAGAAGCTCTCGGCACGGAAGATGCACTGGCGGAAGTTGATACGCGCCTCCTGGTATCGAATGTCGAGACCACCGACCCCGTTGCCGAAGCCGAGCAGATTCTCGAGGAATCCGTTCCGCAGACCGTCGTGCTGGCAGTCTCGGCCGCACTGCCCTCCAGGCGTAAGCGCACGGCTTCGGAACTGGCCGACTGGCTCGAGACCGAAGCGGGAAGCATCACTCCACTCGCCGATATCGGACGGGCGCTGGCCAAACGGAACCACGGTCGTTCTCGTGCAGTCGTTCTCGCGTCGACGCACGCAGAAGCCATCACCGGATTGCGTGCCATCGCGTCCGGGAAGCCAGGGCAGGGCGTGTTCTCCGCGGACTCGCCTGCTTCCAATGGGGCAGTCTGGGTATTCTCCGGGTTCGGCTCGCAGCATCGCAAGATGGCAAATGCGCTGTACCGCAACAACACGACGTTCGCCGCTGCGGTGGACGAGGTCGACGAACTGCTGCTCGACGAGGCCGGTTACTCCATCAAGGAGATCATTCTCGACGATTCGCAGAACTACGAGTTCGAGAACTCGCAGGTCGCCATCTTCGTCATTCAGGTTGCACTGGCGGCCACGCTGCGCGCCCATGGCGCCGAGCCTTCTGCCGTCATCGGACATTCGATGGGTGAGGTCGCTGCGGCATACGTCGTGGGCGGGTTGAACCTCGAAGATGCGGTTCGCATCATCTACGCGCGCTCACGACTGCTCGCGGAAGGCCAGGAAGGTCTCGGTGCGGCGTCGCAGGGCGCAATGGCGCTCGTGGAATACACCCCGGACGAGGTCACTGCGCTCACCGATCAGTTCCCCGACGTCGAGCCATGCGTCTATGCGGCTCCGACACATACGACGGTCGGCGGACCACGCGGACAGGTCGAGGCGCTCGTCGAGATGGCCGAGGCCGCTGGCAAGATGGCCCGCATACTCGATGTGAAGGGTGCAGGCCACACCGCTGCAGTCGACCCACTCCTCGGTGAGCTGGCGGCGGAGTTGGCAGGCATCGAGCCCGGAAAGCTTCGTGCCGGTGTCTACTCCTCGGTCGACGAGCAGGCGCACTACCGCGCCGGCCACGAGCCGATCCACGGGGTGGAGTACTGGACCAAGGGCATGCGAAACCCGGTCTACTTCACGCAGGCAGTCGACGTCGCTGTCGGCGACGGTCACACCACGTTCGTCGAGTTGGCTCCCAACCCCGTCGCGCTGATGTCGATTGCGGGTACGGCATGGGCTGCAGGAGTTGCCGATTCGACGTTGATACCGACACTCAAGCGTAAGGAAGACGAGTCCGAGACGTTCCTCGCCGCGCTCGCTCAACTGTACGTCCATGGTCACGTCCTCGATCTGACGACGCTGTTCGACGATGGCGACTACGCGGCCATTCCGCGTACGTCCTACCTGCGTAAAGAGTTCTGGCTCGACTCGCGAGTCAACTCGAGCGGCAACTCCCACGTTCCCGGTTCCCGGGTTGCGCTGCCGGACGGTCGGCACGTGTGGGAGGTGCAGGCATCGGCTCTCGGAAGTTTCGACGAGCTGGTGAAGGCAGCTGCCTCGCAGGTTCTTTCGAGCGTCGAACTCGGATACTCGGTGTCACACGCGGCAGTCCCCAAGACCGGGACCGTCGTCACGACGGTGACTTCACACCTCGGTGGCGCGTCCGTTCAGGTGCACGCCCATCAGGGATCTGCGTTCACTCTGCTGCACGAGGCCGTCGTCACCTCCGGCGATCCGCTACCGGAACCCGTTGTCGCTGTGGCGCAGTCGTCTACCTCGCCGATAGAAGAGCTGCCGGAGGTCGTCGAGACGTTCGGTGACCGCTGGGATGCGAACGGTAGCCAGAAGCTCGAAGACCGGTTGGCGATCATCGTCGCCGAGTCGATGGGTTATGCCCCCGAGGACCTCCCACCGGAGGTGCCGCTGATCGAACTCGGGCTCGACTCGCTGAGTGCTGTGCGCATCAAGAATCGCGTCGAATACGAATTCGACATACCCACCGTGCAATTGCAGGCTGTGCGCGATGCCAACCTGCTCGAGGTCGAGAAGTACCTGCGATACGCGCTGGAGAACCGTGAAGAGGTTGCGGCCCTCGCCGAGCAACAGGCCGCGGAGAAGGAGGCCGACGCTCGTGACTCGGTCTCCCCGGCCGCGCCCGTCGAAGCTGCTCCCGACACGACCCCGGCTGTTGCGCAAACCGATTCGATGTCGGACCTGGGCGGCAAAGAAGGGTTCGCCGAGGCCGCAGGCTCCGACGTTCCGCCCCGCGACAACGCCGAGCGGATGACGTTCGCGACGTGGGCAGTCGTGACGAAGGAGTCCGCCAAGGGCATCTTCAACACGTTGCCGATCCTCGACGACGAGGTGGCCGAAAAGTTGGCGGCCCGATTGACCGAGCGGGCCGGCGGCGAAGTCACCTTCGACGACGTCCTCGACTCGGAGACCATCGAGCAGCTGGCCGAGAAGGTGCGCCCGCACCTAGAGGGCGGCGAAATCGACGGAGTAGTACGCAATTTGCGCGCCCGCCCCGAAGGTTCCACGGCCACACCGGTGTTCGCATTCCACTCGGCGGGCAGTTCCACGGTCGCCTACGAGCCGCTGCTCCGGAAGCTTCCCGCAGGTACCCCGATGTACGGTCTCGAACGAGTCGAAGGCCCGATCTCCGTGCGGGCCGCAGAATATGTGCCGCTGATCCGTGCAATCCAGCCGGAAGGTCCCTACGTATTCGTCGGATGGTCGCTCGGCGGCATCCTTGCGTACGAAGTTGCCAGGCAAATGGAGGAACAAGGCATCGAGGTGGCCTACATCGGGCTGCTCGATACGGTGATGCCAGGAACCGAAATCCCGGACACTCGCGACGAGGTGCGCAAGCGCTGGGAACGGTACGCGGCGTTCGCCAAGAAGACCTACGACGTCGACTACCCGATCCCGTACGACAAGCTGGTAGAAGCCGACGACGAAGGCCAGATCCGCATCATCACCGATCTCGTCAAGCTCAGCGGTGCGAAGATCCCCGGTGGCATCATCGAGCATCAACGCACTTCGTGGCTGGACAACCGTGCCATTCAGACAGCAGAACTGAAGCCGTACAGCGGGCCCGTGACGCTGTACATGGCCGACAAGTACCACGACGATGCCATCGCGTTGGAGCCCGCTTACGCCACCCGTGAAGCCCACGGTGGGTGGGGGCCGGTTGTGAAGAACCTCGAGATCGTCGAGATCGGAGGCGATCACCTTGCGATCGTCGACGAGCCGTACATTGGCAGAATCGCGGCACACATGACGAAGAAGCTCGAAGAAATCGAGTCAGGAGCTAAGCCTTGAGTGGTACCACCGCCGAAAAGTTGGCCGATCTGCGTGCCAACCTCGAACTCGCCAAAGAGCCGGCGGGTGAGATAGGCATCGCCAAGCGGGCGAAGAAGGGCATCGCGAGCGCTCGACAACGCGTGGACTCGCTACTGGACCCGGGCAGCTTCATCGAGATCGGTGCACTGGTCAAGGCTCCGAACGATCCCACCGCGCTGTACAGCGACGGAGTTGTCACCGGGCACGGCACCATCGACGGGCGACCGGTTGCCGTGTTCTCCCACGATCAGACCGTCTTCGGCGGCACCGTCGGCGAGATGTTCGGGCGAAAGGTCGCGGGCATCATGGACTTCGCGATCAAGGTCGGTTGCCCGGTCATCGGAATCAACGACTCCGGCGGCGCGCGCGTGCAGGACGCCGTCACCTCACTCGCGTGGTATGCCGAGCTAGGCCGTCGGCACGAGCCGTTGTCCGGCATGTGCCCGCAGGTATCGATCATCCTCGGCAAGTGTGCAGGCGGCGCGGTCTACGCACCCATCAACACCGATGTCGTCGTCGCCACCGAAGAGGCGTACATGTTCGTCACCGGGCCGGACGTCATCAAGTCCGTCACCGGAGAGGACGTCAGCCTCGACGAACTCGGAAGTGCACGCAAGCAGGCCGAATACGGCAACGTCCACCACGTTGCCGTGGACGAAGAAGCCGCATTCGCCTGGGTACGGAACTACCTGAGCTACATGCCGTCGAGCTGCCAGGAAGACCCGCCCGTGGTCAATCCGGGTATCGAGCCCGAGATCACCGAGTCGGACCTGTTGCTGGACAAGGTCATGCCCGACGCCGACAACGCCGGCTACGACATGCACGACATCATCCTTCGCATGTTCGACGACGGCGAATTCCACGAGATGTCCACGGGAATCGCACCGAACGTCATCACCGGACTCACCCGCGTCGACGGCAAATCGGTCGGCGTCGTCGCCAATCAGCCGATGTTCCTGTCCGGAGCACTCGACGCCGATGGCTCGGACAAAGCAGCACGCTTCATCCGGATCTGCGACGCCTACAACATCCCGCTCGTCTTCATTGTCGACACTCCAGGCTTCCTGCCCGGTGTCGATCAGGAGAAGGTCGGCGTCATCAAGCGCGGCGGACGATTCCTCTTCTCCTACATCGAAGCATCGGTTCCCAAGGTCACCGTCGTGGTTCGCAAAGCCTACGGTGGCGGCTACGCGGTCATGGGCTGCAAGCAACTGGGTGCGGACATCAACTTCGCTTGGCCGACCGGCCGTATCGCCGTCATGGGCGCAGAGGGTGCCGTCAACATCATCGGCCGCAAGCAACTCGCCGCGGCAGGAGACAACGCCCCGGCAGTGCGAGCTCAGCTCATCAACTTCTACAACGAGCACGTCGCAACACCATGGGTCGCAGCCGAACGCGGTTACATCGATGCCGTTATCGAACCGTCCCAGACGCGCCTCGAACTCCGCAAAGCACTCAAGTTGCTCGAGAACAAAGAGGTGTTCAAGAATCCGCGGAAGCATCACCTGCTTCCGATCTGACCTTTCGCTTGGTCGCGCACATTCGGTCGCTCCGCACTTTCGCTTGAATGGTCCATTCATACGATTGGTTAGCTTGGGTGCGCCGTTCATGCTTGGGTGATGTGGACGGGTGGGCGCGGGCGGGCGAGTGCACGGGCATAGCCGGCTCGAAGGTCGTCCAGTACCCCTGATGGGTCGTCTCTGATCTGCTTCGGCAGGTGCGCCACGATGATGACTCCGATACGTTCCATGTCCGCTCGACGTTTCAGGGTCTTGGCGTGGTCGGCAGGGCTCAGGTGATGGGCGAACGAGTCTATCTGCCAACCGAATCCGACAGTATCTATCCAGCCGTCGGGTCGTCCGAGAAATCTGCCGTCGGTGTCGAGGATGTCGCGGTTGTGGACCATTTTCGGAAGCCCCGAGGTGATGTAGAGCTTCTGTGCTTGAACCTCGGCAACGGAATGCGCATCGTCGGCAAGTTCGCTCGCGGCTGCCCAACCGACGGCACCGTGACGTCGGGGGCCATCCCTGAGTTCGCGGACTATCTCGTCGAGATCGGCCGCACCGCGTTGAACAGCTTCCGCGAACAAGCGAGTGCAGGCCCCGGTATGCCGCAATGCCCGTGCGGCGTCGACGAGCGCGCGTGGCAGTGGGGCGACGGCCAAGCGGCCACGATGTAATGGTTCCGGTAGGCGGTGCGTCCGCTCGACACGTACGAACGACGACGACGCTCGACGCATGGTCGCCGGAACGAGGATGTGGACGTCGCCCCCGACACGGTCGAAGCCGTGCTGCATTACGGCGGTGCCACCGGTGAGCATGCTCTGTTCGCCGCCGTAGAGCAAAGCGGCAGATTGCTGTTGTAGAAGCGTGGGACTGCCGTTGTGCAACAGGATGATTCCCGGCAGTATTCGACGCCATTTGCCGCCGTCAGCAGTTCGCAGGGTAATAGATCCGTCCGACACTCCGCATTGTCGAAGTGCCCGACGGGTGATGACGCCATTGAATGATGCGCCGTCCAGGATGTATCGGTTCGTTGCCCAGCTACCGCGTTTCATAAAGGGCAGTTTGCAGAGTTCGGCGACGGTCGAACGCCCTGCGACCAGGGCAGGCCGGAAGGGTGTTGACGCAGGCTTTGACTGTGGACAACTCGGCGTAATTGCCGAGACAAGGCTCCTGAATGTCAGTGCCGTGCGCTATGTGGGCCGGCGCGATACCGCCCTGATGACCGGCCCACCACCCGTCGCACGCTGCTTGAATGGCGCCCCGAAGCTATCTGATCGTATGAGTGGACCATTGAAGCGGGTGGTGAGGCCCGCTCCAACGGCCCACCACCCGTCGCACGCTGCTTGAATGGCGCCCCGAAGCTATCTGATCGTATGAGTGGACCATTGAAGCGGGTGGTGAGGCCCGCCCCAACGGCCCACCACCCGTCGCACGCTGCTTGAATGGCGCCCCGAAGCTATCTGATCGTATGAGTGGACCATTGAAGCGGGTGGTGAGGCCCGCCCCAACGGCCCACCCATCGGTGAACCTACTTGTCGAACACCCGCAGATTCCCGGGGGTCCAGAGGCCCGACCTGGTGACCTCGGAGGTGTCGATGGTCGGTGGGACTGCCTGTGGGTAGTACTGGTCGTAGCGTTCTAGGGAGCCCCAGTCGCGGGCCCAGTCTCGGTCGAGGTAGGTGGGAACGGTGACGGGCTTGGCGAGGAGTTCGGCCCAGCCGAGGGGGCCGCCGTTGTCCCCGGACTGCCAGGTGTCGGTGGAGCTGACGGCCAGTGGACGGTCGGGGAGGATGCGGTAGTTCGGTACTTCGGCGACGCCGTATTGGTGGTCGAAGGGTCGCTGGCACGGGAATTGGAGTCCGACGGCCCAGTCGAGCAGGACTGGTTGTTCGCTGCCGATGAGGCTGTTGAGCGTTTCGAGCTGCGGTACTCGCGGCGGGGTGAACGCGAACCATTGGTCGCCGGTGAGGTTGGGGTCGTTGGCCACGATGCGTACGGCATCGGCGCTTTCGGGTAGGTCCGCGATGGGGATGCGGAGGTTGCGCCACGATGGGGCGGGTCCGATGTCGCGGGGCAGGTAGGTGCCTTGGACGTCGATCGTTCCGTCGGGTTGGCGCGCGCCGTACTCCATGAGGAGGGACTGCCCGTAGGTCAGTGCGCCGGTGTCGTCGACGGACAGGATGCGTCCGGCGGCCGAGATGACGATCAACGGTGCGGTGTCGGATCTTTCGGGGAGTGCGTACCAGCTGGAGGTCGCCGACGCGGGTTCCTGGATTCCGGGTTGGTAGGAGCCGAGGACGGGGGTGGTGGCGGGGTCGAGTCCGAAGGGGAGTGCGGCGGTGGATCCGTTGACGCCACGGTCGCCGATTCCGCCTCCGGTGCCGGAGCTCTGGCCTTCTTCGAAGGCCGGCCCGACGCTCTGCTGGTCGGTATTGCCCTGTCCTGGTTTGACTTCCACGGCGTCGGCGCTGAGGTCGGTGGGAACGCCGTTGGGAGTGAATTTCGAGGGGTCTTCGCCGCCGAGGGGGCCGGTTTCGGGGTCGAAACCGGCGGGGATCGGATCGAGGACGCCGGCGTTGGGATCCGATTCGACGAGAACGTCGGTGGCCAAACCGCAGCTCTTGCCGGTCAGTGATTCGATATTGGACCGGGCCAGTGAGTATGCGGGGTACTGCGAGACGGCTCCCTTGACGAGGGAGAGGATCTCGAAGAGAACCATGAGCCCGGCGACGACGGTGAGCGGTGCTGCAGCGAATTTCTTGATGCGCCTGCCGCGTTCGCTGGTGGCTCGTGGTTGCGGTGGCGCGTACCCCTCCCGGAGGTACTGCCAGGCAGCGAGCGCCAAGGCGAGTGCGAACAGTGCGAGGAACAGTGTTCCGGATTCGTGGCCGCCGAGGGACACGGTCTTGTCGAACCACGGGACGCCGTAGCTCGAGACGTACCAGTAGCCGTTGATGCCCGAAAATGCCAGTGCCAGAACGAACATCAGGCCGGCAAGGAAGATCGTACGGTTTCTGCGCGATCGGAGTGCACTGGCCGAGATGGCGACGGCCGTCAGTGCCGCGAGGCTACCGGCGATGCCTGCGTAGGAACCGAAGTGGTGTGTCCACTTGGTCGGGTTGAACATCATGAAGAAGATGGTTCCGAAGACGACGCCGATGAGACGCCATGCGGGTCCGTTCGCAATGCCGGGGACGCGTCGACGTCGCAACAGGATGAACAGTGTCGAGAACAGGCACAGCAGCATCACCAGGAATGCGAATCGGCGTGCGACGGAACCGTCCACGGTCTGGACGAACAGGTAGTAGTAGCGCAGGAAGTCCTGGTACCACGCCTCGCTAGGGCCGATGGCCGTGCGGACTCGGGTGGATTCGATGACGGTGGCGAAGGTTTGGTCGGCGAAGACGACGACGAGAACGAGGAATCCTGCCGCGGCCAGCGGCGCGACGAGTGCCAACGTACCGACTTGGCGATGACGTCGAATGACGATTCGAGCCATGGGCCGTGCGCCTGCCAACAGTGCTGCGACACACATCAATCCGGTAGGCGCGGCAGCGAGTGTGAATGCGCCGATCAAGAAAGCGGCGGCCGCGGGTAACAGTCGTCCGGTTGCGATGGAGCGTTCGATCGAGCACCAGGTGAGCAGCGCACCGACGGCGACGATCGGCTCCGGGCGTAGTCCGTTGTTGTACGGCAACCAGAACGCGAGGAACACCAGACCACCGGTCCACAGTGCGACGTTCGATTTGCGTACTGCGCGACCCAGGCGGGGAACGACCTCGCGGCTGATGACCATCCAACACAGGATTCCGGCGATCAATGCGGGTAGGCGGATCCATGGGCTGGCCGTGGACACCTTGGCGAACAGTGCGAGGACGTCGTAGTACCAGCCGAACGGTGCTTCGGGGACGCCGAACCACCGGAAGTAGTTGGCCATGTAGCCGGACTTCTCGGCCGCACGGGCCATGGTCAGCAGGTAGCCGTCGTCGGAAGTATTTGCTCCGACGAAATGCCAGCCGATCAAGACGCCGACGACCGTGACGTCGATGCCGGTGAACTTCCACCAGTTCGACGGGAAGAAGCGTCGGTGACCGCGGCCGTCGATGCCGTCGAGTCGGCCGAGCGCGCCCACGGCGAGGATGGTGCAGACGACCGCCAGGATCATCGCGAGCAGTTTTAGAATCGTCGGGCTCGAGGAGAACCGCGAATCGACGTCGATAGTCGCCGACATTCCTGCAGGGGCAGCACCGGAGAGGTCGGTGAAGAGTCCGACGACCTGGGGACGTAGGTCGCCGTCGAGACGTCCGGAGCGCGGGTTGCCCTGCTTGTCGGACAGGCCGGCGAACTCGGCCGACGTCGAGTCGATGTTCGAGGTGATCTCGATGGAGCTACATGCGGCGCCCTGGACGTCGGCACGCGGTGCTGTGGCGACTACTACGTTGCGGTCCAATACGTCCACGGACGCCTCGCTGACGCGCACGAAGAGGCTGTTGAGCGCTGCCCCTTCACCCTGGGGCGGTGCGGTTGCCAGCAGGAGGCCACCCGACGGCGGTAGCTGTGCGACGGCGCTGCACGGGATGCTAGCGGTGAAGGCGATGGGAGCCTGTGACACGAGCGGCGCTTCGATGTCCTGCAGCGAACCGGCCTCGGGCCAGTTGATCGTCGACGTGGTTTGCACGACCGGAAGAAACGGGGTCAGGAGCGCGAGAAACGCGCCGAGCAGACCGGTGATGATGGCAACCAGGCGCGTGGTGCGCACCTGGGATCGAAGATCGACCGCAGAGCCCTTCCTCGGTGAGGCGGAGGGCACGGCGGAAGAATCTGTCACGGCGTCGGGCACGGTTGACGATGGTATGCGAGCGCTATCGGTTCACCGCATTCGCATGGTGAAAGAACCGGGAAGATGCCCGTTTCATTCGACCCTGATCGGGCCCTCCGACTCCCATCCGCTGCGTGTCACGGTCCCGACCGTCAGCTCTGCGGGCGTTGCGGATGTATCGAGTGGGCTGAACCGTTCGAGGGAACCCCAGTCGCGGTCGAGGTCGTCGCGCAGATAGGTCGGGACTACTTCGGCGGAGAGTACGAGCTGTTGCCAGCCGAGCGGGCCTCCACCGAAAGCGTCCATGACGGGACTGTGCGCGGCTGCACCGCTGCGATCCGGCAGTATCCGATACTCGGGGAGTTCCGCGACGCCGTCTTTGTGGTCGAACGGGCGTTGGCACGGGAATCCGAGTGCAACGGTCCAGTCGAGCATCACCGGTGTATCGGACCCGATGACGTCGACGAGCGGGACTGTGCGCGGTATGCGCGGGGGCGTCACGGCGAGCCATTGGTCGGCGGAGATATCGGAGTCGGTTGCGACCAGTCGGACGCGATCGGCATTATCGGGAATTTCGGACAAGGGCACACGAAGATTGCGCCAGGACGGCTGCGGTCCGATGTCGATCGGGGTGACTCGACCGAGAATCTGATCGCCGGCGGCGTACTCCACTTCGAGCGGCTGGCCGGATGCGACGATGCCGTCGGCGTCGACGGATCTGATTCGACCGGCCGCACTGATGGCAAGGAAATCCCCGTCGGGCACTGCGGGGAGTGAGAACCACTCGGTGGTGAGGGTCGCGGGCTCCGATGTGTCCGCGCCGTAGCTGCCGAGGACGGGGGTGCGCGAGGGGTCCAGACCGAAGGGCAATGCGACGGAGCTTCCGTTGATGCCGGTGCCCTCGGTTGTGCCGCCTTCGGTGCCTGAAGATCCGGAGGATGTCGACGTCGGCTGATCGGTTGTCGTGTCGTCGCTGAACCCGCGTGTGCTCTCTTGTGATACGTCTGCTTCGTCGGCGGTGAGGTCGGTGGGGACACCGTCGGGTGCGAAGCCTGCGGTGCCTTCACCTGCGAGGGAATCTGCGAGGGTGGAACCGATCGGCGTCAGCATCGCCTCATTGGGGTCCTGTTCCACCAGTACGTCGTTGGCCAGGCTGCAGGAGTTTCCGGCCAGTGCGTTCAGGTTCGAGCGCGCCACGGAGTAGGCCGGATACTGTGCGACCGCACCTTTGACGAACGACGCGAGTTCGAACAGCACGATGAAGGCAGACATGACCGTCAGAGCCGAGACTCCGAAGCGCGCGGACCTGGTAGTGGCCCGGTAGGGCGTGCGCAGATGCTGCCATCCGGCGTACAACAGTGCGAGAACAGTGAGTCCGAGGAAAACGGTCGAGAAGCCTTTTCCGAGGATCATCGGAGGCTTGTCGAACCACGGGATTCCGTAACTCGAGACGTACCACCAGCCGTTGGAACCGGTGAACGCGAGAGCGGTGAGAAACAGTACGGCTGCGGTGAACAGGGTTCGGTTTCGTGGGTTGTCGCGTGTGGCCGATGCGACGGCGATCGCAGCAACGGCGGCGAGTGACGCGGCCAGACCGGCGTACACACCGAAGTGGTGGGTCCACTTGGTGGGGGTGAACATCATGAGAGCCAGCGCGCCGATCACGATGCCCACGATCCGACGCGAGGGCCCCAGTGCCACACCGGGAATGCGGCCGTTTCGACGCAGCATCACCACGATCGTGGTGATGACGCACAAGATCATCGCGAACACAGCGAATCTTCGGGCGAGTGAACCGTCGGGTGTGATCTCCATGAGCGAGTCCCAGCGGGTGCGCTCTTCGAACCACGGAACGTTCGGTCCGACGGCGGCGCGTGCCCGCGTTGCTTCGAGGACCGTCGAGAGGGTTTGGTCCGCGAAGATCGCGGCGACGATTACTGCACCCGACGCGAGGATCGGTAGCAGCACAGGGAACCAGCCGACGTGACGAGCACGCGAGATGAGAACGCGGACGAGCGGTCTACCTCCGGCCAGCAGCGCCGCGACGCAGATGAGGCCAGTGGGTCCGGCGGCGAGCGAGAACGCCGCGATGAGTACGGCGACGGCTGCGGGAAGCAGCCTGCCGGTCGCGATGGCACGTTCGATCGAGCACCAGGTCAACAGGGCGCCGAGGGCAATGACAGGCTCGGGGCGAAGACCGTTGTCGTATGGGAGCCAGAACGCCAGAAAGACGAGCCCGGCGGTCCAGATCGCAACTTTGTCGGACCGCACTGCGCGGCCGAGTCGCGGAATCACCTCGCGGCTGATGACGGCCCAACACAGCAACCCTGCGATCAGCGCAGGCAGTCGCATCCATGGGCTGGCCGTGGACACCTTCGCGAATGCGGCGAGCATGTCGTAGTATGGCATGCCGAACGGAGCCTCTGGGACACCGAACCAGCGGTAGTAGTTGGCCATGTAGCCGGCGTGTTCGGACACTCGTGCCATCGTGAGCAGGTAGCCGTCGTCCGAGGTATTGGCACCGATGAAATGCCAGAGAAGTAGAACGCCGGCGACCACTCCGTCGACGACCGTGATGCGTAGCCAATGCGAGGGGAAGAAACGGCGTCCGCGCCGTCCGTCCCGCAGGTCCAGCCGGTGCAGAGCGATCAGCGAGATGATGGTGAAGATGACTGCGGCAGCCATCGCGAGTTTCTTGAGAAGCGTTGGGGTGGAGGAGAATCGCGAGTCGATCTGGATATCGACACTGAAGTCGACAGGCGCAGTCCCCTGCAATTCGGTGAAGACGCCGACGGTCTGCGGTCGTGCGTCGCCGTCGATCGCGCCTGTTGCATCGGTGCCCGGAGCCGACGCGGTGGATCCGGTGTTCGTCGAGCTGATGTCGACCGACGAGCAGGACGCCAGCTGAGCATTGGTGAGAGTGAGCAGGACGCGCTCGCGCAGCACGGCCTGCATGCCGCTTTCGGTGCGGGTGACGACGAGTCCGACGCCTTGTGCGTCGGGGGCGTTGGGCGCGGTGGTGGAGAGAACGAGTGTGCCGGGCGGTGCGTTCTCGATCACGGCACATGGAATGGACGCATCCAAAGACAGCGGTGTGTAGGAAATCAACGGCGCTTCGACGGACGTCAGCGTCCCGTTCTGCGGCCAGCTGATCGACGCCGAATCCTGAGTGACCGGCAACAGCGGTGTCAGGACCGCAGCGAGCACGGCGATGACGCCGGCGACGACGGCAACGACTCCGGCGGAGATGCGTGGCGACGATTTCCGAGAAGTCGGGTTCGGTGCGGTGGCTGCGGCGGTGGACACGGTTGCCCATGCTATTGCACGGTCACGCCGTCGGTCGTTTCGTGCAGGTCAGTGTGTCAGGGTGTGAGCGCACGCACGTCCCAGACCCACACCCCACCGTGGAACTGGGCTTGGGTGCCCAGGAGAGTGTCGACGGTCGCACGCAATGCCCTGTTGTTCTTTCCCGGTGGGAGCACGACTACGTCGGCGTTCCAGTAGTCCAGATCTTCGATGGCCTGTTTCTTCTGCTCAGCGGTGATGTCCGGGACCGTCCCGGAGTTCTGTACCGAGCCCAGCAGAAGTGCGGTCCTTCGGTCGACGGCACCGTATTTCGCCTTCTTGTCCACGTGCTCGCTCGGTCCGACGAAGTAACCGGCTGCCAGCGGGAAGCCCATCCCGGCGTCGATCTGCCACAGCAGCGGACGGGCGTCCTCTGGTCGAGGTAGCGGGACGGTGACGATCGAACCGCCGTCGACGTAGTCCCGCCATTCGCCGTCGGCGAAGAATGCCGGCGTCGGGGTTCTCTCCACCGCCTGCAACGGCATCGGAAACAACGGAACGAGAGCGAGCGCCAACGCGATCGACCACAGGCCCGGTAGGGGCCGAAGTCCGCGTCCGAATGCCTTGTCGGTGGCCAACACCAGGATCAGCGCGAGTGCGGGCACCGCGCCGAGGACGAATCGAGTTTCCAACACGGATTCGACGAGCGGGGTCTCCGCGAACCACTTCCACGGAAGTTCGATTCCGGTGTCGTTCTTGCCGATGTACAGCACGGTCCCGAGTGAGAGGACGCCCATGACGACCGCGGTCGTGGCAGCTGCCCGAACTCGGGCGTCGCGCCACATCCATAGCGTCGCACCGAGGCACAGCACGAGCAGTGGCCAACCGAGATAGGCGTTCTCCTCGGTGGCATTGATGCGCACGTCCTGGCCCGGCGTCACCTTTCCGCCGATGGACTGCGTCGGGAACTGGAAGAGGGCTTTGGCGTCGTTGCCCATGTTGCCGTGCTCGATGAACGAGTAACTCTGCGGACCGAAGAACTGCCACCACAACGGAACGGCAACGAGTGCGACGGCGATCACGGCTGCGATCGGCAGGCTCTTGGCCGCGTTGGCGACCGCGGACACGATGCTGCGAGGGTTGCCGAGGTAGAAGACGCCGACGAAGATGCCGAACGAGATCGCGAAGATCAGCAATGGCTCTTCGCCGAGCAAGATCTGCAGCGCAACGACGAGTCCGAGGGCGATCGTCCGCTTTGCCGTCGGGCCGTCGTGCGCGATGCGGATGACCATCGAAGCGATCACCGGCAGCAGAAACAGGACGACGAAGTTCGGATGACCGTTGGCGTGCGAAACCATGGCGGGGGCGAATCCGCAGAGTGCACCGCCTATGGCGGAAGCACCGCGCGATGCTCCCAACCTGCGCGCAAACAGCCAATACCAGGCGTAGGCGGTACCGGCGAGACCGACGGTGAGCCCGATCGTCCAGGTCACCGTGGGGCCGAACAGTAGCGTGATCGGCGCCAATGGGATCGACAGACCGAACATCGCAGTGTTCGCCATCATGTTGACGCCTGCGGGGTAATTCTGCAGATCACTCCACAGTGGGTTGTCGAGATGCGCGACCGAGTGCGCCGCGACGGAGAGGAACCACTCCCACATGGCCTGGTCCTGGCCACTGTTGTAGAGGTATCCGTTGCCGAGGTTGCGCCATTGCCCCTGCATGACGAACAGTGCGAGGACCGCGAACAACGAGGCAGCCGCCACGTCGGCGCGGTCCACGCGCGAGATCAGCACAGTGCGTACACGCGTGGAGATCGACCCGCGTTTCGACGCCGGGGCAGTCTGCGGCTGCTCGAGCACGGTCCGATCAGTGTTTGTCATCGCGCTGCACGCTACGTGAACGTTATGTGATTCTTCTAGGTGTTGCGGGTGACCAGGGCAAACGGACCGATATCGGTGACGGTGAACCGCTGATCCTCGAACAACGATGCGTCGAAAGTGACGGTGTAGCGGCGCACGTTCGGATCGTTCGGGTATACGTCCTCGGCCAACCGAAGGGTGTAACCCTCGGCCCCGCGCCGGAACAGGAACGCATCCGGCGCCGCCCAAGCGCTGCCGTCCATGGCCGCGATCAGTTCGTCCGGAGTCTCGAGCTTCGCCCAGTCTGCGATAGCTGCAGCGCGCTCGTCGAACTGGGCAAGCGGATTTGCATAATGCGAGGTCAGGCCTTGGAACCCGAAGTACGAGTAGTAGCTCAGGAACGACGTGTCGGCGGTCAACACGATCGTCTCGTCCCGGGGCCTGCCGATCTGCTCGCGGATGGCAGTGTCGACGTCGCTGTAGTACGACACCGCGCTCGGTGGACGCTTGTCGGCGCGAACGCCGTCACCGTCGGTATCGGAGTACGCGACGGTGATCTCGGTCTGCAAGATCTGCGGAATGCTCTGTGCGAACGCCATTGCGCCGACGGCCGCGATCACGACAGCCGCAATCTTGAACCGTGACGGTTCGTTGATCGCCTGGTAGATCGCTTTGGAACCTTCGATGAAGCCGAAAACACCTGCTGCGCCCAGTAATACGATCAGAACAGCTTCGAGCCGGAACGACAGCAGCGTCGTGCCTGCTACCGCGGCGGCCATCGACAGAAGCGTCCACAGATAGACCGCGACGACGCCGATGCCCAACGCCTGGGCGCGACGCGAAGACGCCGCCCGCACCGCGAGCCACAACGTTCCCGCGAGGCACAGTGCACCGACCAACGAGAACTCCAACATCGGAAACGGCAGTGTCGCACCGGCCTCCGGAAGGTAGTGCAGAGCGGTTCCCGACGTCGACGGCGTCCCGGTCAGAGCGTCCGCCAGATAGGGGAGCCACACGGTCAGCGCAACGAGACCGGAGATAGCTGCGATGACGACGAGTCGAACGGCAACAGGAATCGCCGCGCGCCAACTCTTCTGGTCCCTGATACCCACGATTGCCGATACGACGGCCATCAACGTGACTGCGAACGCAGCCAGGCCCAGGTAAAGAGTGTAGAAAGTGGCGGCCAGGCCGAGGAACAGGCCGGTGCCCACGACCGCTCCCCATCCCCAGGAGCCCAGCGATCGCTGGGGTTCGCTCGCACCCCCCGACCGCTTCAATGGTCCATTCATACGATCAGATGGCTTGAGCGCGCCATTCAAGCGCCCGCCGACACCGGAAGCCACCGGTCTGTTCAGCGCACCCCAGGCCAACAAGAGTGCCGGCGCGATGAGTAGGGCGATGACGGCGCTGTACGCCTCGGGAGATGCATAGGCGACGACCAATGCAGTGGTCACTGCACTGACGGCGACGGCCCAGTCGACGCTTACGAGCGCTTTCCACAAGGTGAATGCCAGCACCGCGGTGACGGCGAGGAATCCGATTGCGAACGGCTTGAACACTTCCCAGCCATCCATACCGAGCAGGTTTCCCACGCGCCCGCCTAGCCAGAACCATCCCGCGGGATAGAAGGGCGGGATGTCCGCGTACGTCATATCGCGGAGTGCAGCCGAATCGGTGAGCCGCGTCAGGTATTCGGTGCGGAACTCCTGGTCGACGGAGACGCCGAACAAGTACAGCTTGGTTGCGGCCAGCGGCATTCCGAGGGTGATCGTCACGAATCCGGACAGTCCGACCCACGTCAGTGACTTCGCCAACCATTCGAGCTTTCCTCGACGGTAGAGCGCGATGGCCACTGCGAGCGCGATGGCACAGGCGACTTGGCCGAGCGTCGTCACGGCGCGAGTGACGTTGGACGAGTTGAATGCCGGCCACTCGACGAGTGAGAAGGCATACAACCCGACCGTCGCAACAATTGCTGCGACGAGAGCGGCCAGTACGCCTTCGAAGGCCGTGCCGAGCGCTCGTCTCATCTAGATGGGGAGCTTGCGGAAGATCGGCCGCGGGACGTGCCGCAGAACCATCATCACCAGACGCCACGGCGCCGGCGTCCAGATGAGCTCTTTGCCCTTCTGCGAAGCGTTCACCGCGAGCTTCGCGATGACCTCTTTGTCGACGGTCATCGGCGCTTCCTTGACGTGCGCGCTGAACTTGGTGCGCACCATTCCCGGCCGAACGACCGTGACGCGAGGCCCGAACTCGCGCAATGCCTCTCCGAGGCCGAGGTAGAAGCCGTCGAGTCCGGCCTTGGTGGAGCCGTAGACGAAGTTGGACCGGCGGACCCGCTCACCTGCCACCGAGGACATGACGATGATGCGGCCGTAGGCCTGTGCTTTCATCTTTTCGCCCAGCAGTACACCGACCGAAACCGATGCGGTGTAGTTGATGTTCGCGGCGAGTACTGCCTTGCGCTGGTCCTGCCATAGTTCCTCGGCGTCGAAATCCACCGCAAAAGCGACGATTGCGACGTCGACATCGCCCTTGGACCAGGCTTCGTCGATGACCTTCGGGTGTGACGCAGTGTCGAGCGCATCGAAATCGATGACGTCCACGGACTTTGCGCCCTTGGCGGTCAGCTGCGCTACGGCACTGTCACGAAGGGGGTCGTTCGGCAGTGCGGCGAGAATGACGCGCGCCGGTGACTTCGACAGGTACTCCTCGGTGATCGCGAGGCCGATCTCGCTTGTTCCGCCGAGTACAAGAATGGTCTGTGGGTTACCCACAGCGTCGATCGTCACAACAATTCCAACCTTCTGGCCATATCGGAGGCGAAAACGCCTGTGGGGTCGACGGATCGGCGGACCTTGATCCACTCGTCGATCCGGGGGTACATCGCATGGAAGGTCTCGGCGCTAGTGCGTGAGTCCTTCGCCGTGTAGAGGCGTCCGCCGAATTCGAGGACGCGCTTGTCGAGTTCTCGAACGAACTCGCCCAAGCCTGCCTTGATCGGGAAGTCGACGCAGATGTTCCAGCCCGGGATCGGGAAGCTCAGTGGCGCTTCGTTTCCCGGTCCGAACAGTTTGAAGACATTGAGGAAGGAGTAGTGCCCCGACTTCTGAATGTCGACGATGATCTTCTTGAACTCGTCGACAGCCTCCGGCGGCACCACGAACTGGTACTGCAGGAACCCGTTCGAACCGTACGCACGATTCCACTCACCGAACATGTCGAGTGGGTGATAGAACGCGGTGAGGTTCTGAACCTTGTTCCGGTAGTTGCCTGCCTTGAGATACCACGCCTGGCCGACCGCGCCGAGCGTGAACTTGTTGGCCAGCCCGTTGGGGAACACGTCCGGGAACGTCAACAGCGGCTTCGCGTTGAATCGCAGCGGATCCTTCTGCAGTTTCTCGGGCAGCTGATCGAGCCTCGCCAAGGACCCACGCGACACGGCGGCACGACCGAGCTTCGGCGGTGCCGCGATGGCATCGAACCATGCGCTCGAGTAGTCGTAGTTGTTCTCGCTGCCGTCACTGTGCAGAGCGATGGTTTCGTCGAGGTTCCGGGTGACGTCACCGTCGGCGATGAAGTAGGCCGTCTCGGTCGGCGTCATCTCGATGGTCGCGCGCAGGATGATTCCGGTGAGGCCGTTGCCGCCGACTGTGGCCCAGAAGAGGTTGGCGTTCTCACCGGACGGGGTGAGGTGCCGGATCTCGCCATCGGCAGTGAGTAGTTCCATCGAGCGCACGTGATTGCCGAAGCTGCCGGCACTGTGATGGTTCTTACCGTGGATATCCGTGCCGATCGCACCACCGATGGTGACCTGGCGCGTCCCGGGCAACACCGGAACCCACAGGCCGAAGGGCAGTGCTGCGCGCATCAGCTGGTCGAGACTGACGCCGCCGTCCACGTCGACGATCCGAGTTCCAGCGTCGATGCTGTGGATGCCGGTGAGCGCCGTCATGTCGATGACGAGGCCGCCCGAGTTCTGCGCATTGTCGCCGTACGAGCGGCCCAAACCACGCGCAATGACACCGCGGCGCAGGTGAGAGGGCTTGCTGTCGTTTTGCTCGGCGACTTGTTTGACTGCGCTCGCGATGAGCTCCAGGTCGGAAGTCGAGAGCACCTCACCGGTGGACGGCGAGGTACGGCCCCATCCGGAAAGCGTGCGGGTCTGCGTGGGTAGCGGCGCAGTGTTCCCGGCCTGTGGTTCCAGGGGGAAGAGTGCGTCGTCGGCTGTCGTGGACATCGGTATAGAGGCTACTCGGTCATCGGGGTCGCTTCGAGGCTGCGCTCTCGTCGATGAGACAGCTAGTGTGGGTGATCGTGCCGCAACCCGACGACTGGTCAGCCGAAGACGAGGAACTCCAGCACCACGTTCCCCTCCCCGTCGAGCTGCCGCTGACCGAGAACATCGCCGACGACGCCCTGGACTTCAAGACCCAGGTGATCCGCTTCTTGGCGACGGGGGTGCTGTCGGCAATCTTCGACTTCTCTATCACCATCGCCTTGCAGTACGGCCTCGACTTCCAACTGTCGATCGCCAAAGCCGTCGGATTCATCGTGGGTACGACGGTGGCCTACCTGATCAATCGGCGTTGGACGTTCCGCGCGGAACCTTCGCGCGCTCGATTCATTGCGGTGGTTGCGCTCTACGCCGCGACCTTCGGGGTGCAGAACGCTCTGTACACCGTCTTCGGGCATGTTTGGCCCGAGACAATCCTGTACAGCGCCGCAGCGTTCGTCATCGCTCAGGGGACCGCGACGGTCATCAACTTCATCGTCCAGCGAACCGTGATCTTCAAGATCCGCTGATCGTCTGCGCTCAGGCTGTGTAGGTCGGCAGGTATCCGGCGTCGATGGCCTGCGCGAGTGAGGGTGCAGCTTTGTCTTTGTCGGAGAGTTGGTACTCGAGCGGTGAGCCGTCGCGGGCGAGGGTGGGCCAGTCGATCGCCAGATCGGTATCGAGCGGATTCATGTCGCGATCCAAAGCCGGGGTGTACTCGATCGAGCACAGGTACATCACCGTCGAGCCGTCTTCGAGTGACAAGATCGCATGCCCGAGGCCTTCCGGGAGATACACCGCACGACGGTCGACGTCGTCGATCAGCACGCTGTCCCAGATCCCGAATGTCGGCGACCCGATCCGCAGATCGACGATCACATCCAGAAACGCGCCCTTGGTGCAGGTGACGTACTTCGCTTGACCGGGTGGGGTGTCGGTGAAATGGATACCGCGCAGCACCCCCGCTGCCGAGACAGAGCAGTTCGCCTGCGCCAACTCCAACGGCCGCCCGACTGCATTTTCGAAGTCCGAGGATTTGAACCATTCGAAGAACACGCCGCGATCGTCACCGAACTGGCGCGGGGTGAATTCGAACGCGCCGGAGATTTTCAATTCACGAAAGCTCATCTACACAGATCCTTTACTTGCTGCGATCGACGAGGTCGAGCAGGTATTGCCCGTACCCGGACTTGACGAGCTTGGTTGCTCGTTCCCGCAGTTGATCGTCGGTGATGAATCCGCGACGCCACGACACTTCTTCCGGTGAACCAATTTTCAGGCCCTGCCGTTGCTCGATGGTGCGCACATAATTGGAGGCGTCCAGTAGCGAATCGAAGGTGCCGGTATCGAGCCATGCCGTCCCGCGGGGCAAGACTTCCACGGCAAGACGCCCAGCGTCGAGGTAGTGCCGGTTGACGTCGGTGATCTCGTATTCGCCCCGCGCCGAAGGCTCGAGATCGCGGGCGATGGCGAGTACGTCGTTGTCGTAGAAGTACAGGCCGGGGACGGAAAAGTTCGACTTCGGGACCTTCGGCTTCTCTTCCAGCGAGATCGCCTTGCCGGCGGCGTCGAACTCGATGACGCCGTAGGCGCTGGGATCTTTCACCTCGTAGGCGAAGACCGCTCCGCCGTCGATGTCACCGAATCGGCCTAGCTGCGAGCCCAGTCCGGGGCCGTAGAAGATGTTGTCGCCGAGCACCAAAGCGGCACTGTCGGAGCCGATATGTTCCGCTCCGAGGACGAATGCTTGAGCGAGGCCGTTCGGCTCGTGCTGGACCTTGTAGGTCAGGTTGATGCCGAACTGGGAGCCGTCACCGAGCAGACGTTGGAATTGTTGCGAATCCTGTTCGGTGGTGATGATCAGAATGTCGCGGATATTGGCCAAGATCAGCGTCGAGAGTGGGTAATAGATCATCGGCTTGTCGTACACCGGCACCAACTGCTTACTGATGCCCATCGTGATCGGATGAAGACGCGACCCGGTACCGCCCGCCAGAATTATTCCCCGCATATTCGGAAGTCTCGCAGATCAGAAAGCTCTTCGCGCGTCCGCGGTCACTGCCATTCGATGCGAAATGGCTGTTCCTCGATCTGTAGTGGCCAATTTCCCGGCCAATCGACCAGAGGGTCTGCGCGGAGTTCGTGTACCTCGGCGGGTATGGGTTTTGCGTCGAGTTCTATGCGGTCCCAAGTGGTGTCTTTCACTGAAACTCGCCGAGCGAACTCACGCAACTCAGGTGACGCATGTGGCGATTCGGCGAGGCGCGCAAGAAACTTTGCCGTGACGGTGTGACGCGCGGTTGACGCCCCGATGGTGACGCTGTCTACGTGTCGACGGGCTTCTTCGAGTCGTGCAATCGATTCCATGACCCTGGCATACGAAGGATCGTCGATCATGCGTCCGCCCATGGTTGTGTGCCTTCTCCCACCGAGAATCTTTCATTCGGCGTGTTGATCAAGGGGCTGATGTCGGCAGTCTTGCCTGCTTCGACTGCAACCTTGCCATGCTCGAGAAAGTCGGTAAGTGGGGTCAGGTGCTTGTCGATTGTCTGGTTAATCTGGCCTTCGGGATCGGTGATTGCCGCGAGAAACCGGCCTAAATCGTCGACCACAGTTTCGATCTTGGCTACTAAATTCATAGTCAGATTCATTGCTTGCCAGCAGATTTCGATGATTCTCTCGATTTGCCACGCCGTTCCGAGGGCAGGGATCTTTTTGAGCGCAACTTTCATCGCGCTTCGACCGGATCCGATATCGACCTCGGCTTCGAGCATCTCCACGATCTTTCCAACTATCGACTGGACTGCTGACCGAATTTGATCGGCGATGACCCCGGTAAGCGCGTGGATTGTGCGGCCGGCCGGTCCTTCCCAGTGCATCGCTGCTACTTGTCTTCCTGCGTAGAGCGAGAACGATTGTGCGGCAGCCCCATCCCAGCTGTCATCGACTCGTCTGGCGCCTCTTTCAAGCGACATTGCTGCGGCTTCCATCGCATTGCCGGCGATCTCGTATGCCTGGCCGAGGCGTCGTATTTCGTTCCAGTTTCCGGTGACGGGGATCGTTGCCTCGTTGAGCGGACTCCAACCGGATAGTTCGAAGATCGTGCGGTCGATCTCACCGAGCCACGAGGCGGCGTCGTCGATTGTTTGGCGGATGTCGTCGACGGCTGGGTTCGGAGCGGGATAGTCGATCCCGTCCGGGTTTCCGTAGTTCGCGACGTCGAAGTATTCGTCGATCACGCCAACCGCGGGAGTCTCGGATGTCCCTGGTCGCCTGAGCGGTGGGGGGAGCAGATTCGTGTGTGCATTGAGTGCGTCGTAGTTTTCGTTTTCTTGATCGTCGTAGAGCCAGGCTGCTTCTTGCAGTTCGTTGCCGATGTAGACACATGTGGCGGCCAGATGGACGTGCCGGCTTCGGGTGTACTCCTGGTATTCGGCAACGAACGGCGTGAGCCGTTGCAAAATCTGACCGGGCAGCGTGTCGCTGAGTCCGGCGTGCTCGAGGATATAGGGGTGGCTGGCCATGGTGCCTTGACCGATACGGTCCGCCAGTCTTCCGAGACCCGCGATCTCAGCTGTATCGACCTCGAATCCTTCTGTCACGTTAGCTCTTTCGAATTGTTGAAATGAGGTCGTCGATCTCGGAATCGCTCAGCGCATTGTCGACTTCGCGTTCCGCTCGGACTATGAAGACCACGACCTCGGCGGTCGCATATCCGGGAGTGGCGACGACGTCGAATGTTGCTTCTCTCGAGGCGCAATGCTCCTCGGCTTCGGGGATATCTTTCACCGTGGCCCGGTATCGGACAGCGGGTTGGTTGTCGATCACGAATTTCTCGGGGCCGCTGATCGACACGGTCGGCTTCTGCGACTCATTGGCACCCGAAAAGATCATTTCTGCCTTCTCGACCTCGGCCAAAGCGGTCGCATTCAGATCTAGAGTGCGCCGGCCAGTGATGCCGGTCATCCCGCGTTCCGAGTGCTCGCCGTCCGAACACTCTGTCCTGCCGTAGAAGCCGAGGGCGCCGTACCTAGCTGATGTCCCGTCATCGCCGGTCCACCCCGCAACGCCCGTCTGCCAGACGTCCCAGCCGGTAGGAACCTCGTAGGTCAATCCGAACTTGGTTGCGATGGGCTGAGGCTGCCCGTCGGGCACCACGATCTTCGGGGGCGGCCGTTCCATAGACGGGAAACCCGGCGGCAGGGGTGGCGCGGTGGTCTTCGCAGCTGTCCCCGGTGGAGGCGTCGCAGCCATCACACCCTCGTATCGCTCCGGTGCCTCCGGCGCGATTTTCGGCAGTCCCCACAGCAACGCGTTGAAGGCGACCAGGCTCACTGCCAGTCCTGAAAGTTTTTTGCGTAGCCCCATGGCACTCCCCCCGAAGTCGCCGAAACGCTAACACGACGCAACGACAAGGTCGGCCCGAAATCAGTCGGGCCGGTATGGTCACCCTTATGAAACTGCTCGTTACCGGTGGCGCCGGGTTCATCGGTGCCAATTTCGTGCATCAGACCGTGGCCGAGCGACCCGATGCGCAGGTGACGGTGCTCGATGCCCTCACCTATGCCGGTAACCGCTCCTCACTGGACTCGGTTGGAGACAAGATCGACTTCGTCGAGGGTGACGTCGCAGATGCAGAACTGGTGAACCGGCTTGTCGCGGATACCGATCTCGTGGTTCATTTCGCCGCGGAGTCGCACAACGACAACAGCTTGAGCAACCCGTGGCCGTTCGTCCACACCAACGTCATCGGTACGACGACGCTGCTGCAGGCTGTCCGCGAGCACGACGTTCGGTACCACCACATCTCCACCGACGAGGTCTACGGGGACCTCGAGCTCGACGACCCAGCGCGTTTCACCGAGTCGACTCCGTACAACCCGTCGAGCCCGTATTCCTCGACGAAGGCGTCGAGTGACCTTCTGGTGCGGGCGTGGGTGCGGTCGTTTGGGGTTCGCGCGACCATCTCGAACTGCTCCAACAACTACGGCCCGTACCAGCATGTGGAGAAGTTCATTCCCCGGCAGATCACCAACATCTTGTCCGGTGCCAGGCCGAAGCTGTACGGCGCCGGTCACAACGTGCGGGACTGGATCCACGTCGACGATCACAACCACGCGGTGTGGACGATCATCGAAAAGGGCGCGATGGGCGAAACGTATCTGATCGGCGCCGACGGGGAGAAGAACAACCGTGAGGTCCTCGAGACGATCCTCGAGGAAACCGGGCAGGCCGCCGACGCATTCGATTTCGTCACCGATCGACCGGGCCACGATCTGCGCTACGCGATCGACTGGACCAAGCTTCGCACCGAATTGGGTTGGACACCTGAGTACGTGGACTTCCGCAGCGGACTGAAGGCGACGGTCGACTGGTACCGCGAGAACGAGGAGTGGTGGCGTCCGCAGAAGGATGCGACTGAAAGCGGCTACGCACGAACCGAGGCTGTACTCGACGGACGTACCGCGCCCGGAGCCTGATCACGCCGTAGTGGCGTCGACCCTGGAGTGTTCATGTACCAGTGCATTGCGCAGCACTCGGGATCCTGCAGCGGCGGCAATTACTCCGGCCGAAACCTCGCAGAGTGTGAAGACAAGACGCGAAACCAGTGCGAGGCCCAGCGCAACGCCTGCGTCCATGAAAGGCGACAGCGCCGCGACTACGACCGCCTCACGGACGCCGATCCCCGATGGGGCGACGATTACGAGCACGCCTGCACACATGCCGAGGGCAAGTGCGCCGATACATTGCACTAACCCGCCGAGATGGAATCCTGCTGAACTGGACGCCAGTATCCACAGATGGACGCCATAGAGCACCCAACTGAGTCCGCACCATCCGAGTGCAAGCCCGATTTTGCGCATGGTGAGTTGTTTGGCCAGAGGAGCTTTGCGGAGCAGCTTCAACGCGAAGTTGACCAGTTTCGTAAGAATCGGTGGATAAGCGCAGATCAAAGCGATCGGTACAGCCACAATGACCAGAATCGCGGCCAGGGTGCTGACTTGGAACAAAGCGGGCAGGCCAAGCAGGCCCACAACCAACGCCGACGTCGTACTCAGTCCAACAGTGACCAGTACAGCTGTGAAGGCGGCGGCACGAGACACTCCGGCGCGCCGGGCCAGTTCGGTTTGTAGTACAAATGCCCAGACGCTGCCCGGGAGGTATTTTCCCAACTGGCCCACCAAGTAGCATCGCGCGGCGTCGAAGGCCGGAATGGGATGCTCCAGCGCCCCGAGCGCATGTTGCCACGCCCGGACTGCGGCACCCATGCCGAGGAATACGAAGATTCCTGACGCGATCAGGGACCACCAATCGAGATCAGCGATAGTGCCCTTGACCTGAGACCACTGGGACTTCACAGCGAAGAAGATTGCAACAAAAATTGCCACTGTGACCAGAAGCTGCAGACCTTTGCCCAGTAGAGCTTTCTTGGTCGACTGAGGCGGCGACGAGTCGGACGGAATACTCACGTTGATCTCGCGTGCAATGCCGACATGGGTAATGAGGCTACCAACCCACGGAATAGTTCATTCCCGCAGTCGACCATCGCGTGCTCGATCGGCATCGGTCTAGGTGAGCAGTGGCTTGGCCGAGATCGGCAGCCACCGGCGATACGCCTCTGCGGTACTGTCCGACAAAATGGACAAATCGGGAATTCGCTGCGAAGAATACGCTTCGGATATCGCGGTGATATCAGGCTGCGGGTAGTTCTTCCGTGTCATTCCCACAACGTTTGCGCCGTGCATTGCGGCCGGATTCCCAACCACCGTTGCGAAAGGGGGAATGTCTTTGGTGACGATGCCTCCCATGCCCACCATCGCGCCCTCCCCGATGACTCGTCGCTGGTGCACCGCGCTGTTCATACCCATATTGGCGCCCGGACCTACAGTGACATGCCCTGCGAACGTGGTGCCGGGCGCTGCAACCGTTCCTGCGCCCAGCTGGCAGTCATGTTCTATGGATACGCGATTCATGATGAAAGAATCGGGACCGACGATGGTGCGGCGTTCACTTCCTTTATGGACGGTGGACAGCTCGCGAATGACAGTGCGCGGCCCGATCTCGATACCGAAGCCCTCCCCGACGGCATCGTACGAGGAGAAGTGTGGAAATCCGTAGATCTCGGGAGGAGTGCCGAGAACGCAGTGGGCGCCGATCCAGCAGTCGTCACCGATGTCGATCGGGCCGCTCAGAACGGCATAGGGGCCTACGGTGACTCGACTTCCTACAACCACGTCGTCGCCAACGACTGCCGTGGGGTGAATATGGCAATTCGACCCGATATTCATCCTCGACACTGCAAATACCCTCCAAAGTCCGACCCGAGCAATAGTTCGATCCGCGTGATGAAACGACCTTACGCGGGGCAGGTGCTGCGACGCTCACTTCGTGCTCCACGCTAGGGTCGGAGTCGACTTGGCCCGATATTCCACGCTAGCGTCCGCACATCTTACGTACCGAGGGGAAATGTAGTGATCTCTATTTCCAGTATCGAATTCGGCGAGGATGTGGAGCGCGAAGTTCTCGATACGCTCCGATCCGGAATGGTGGCGCAGGGACCCAAGGTCAAGCGCTTCGAGGATGGGTTCGCCGAATTGGTCGGCACACGCCACGCCGTCGCCGTCAACAACGGCACGACTGCGCTCATAGCGGCGCTTGCGGTGCACGATCTCAAACCCGGTGATGAAGTGCTGACCAGCCCGTTCACATTCGTGGCCACGGTCAACGCGATTCTCGAGGCCGGCGCGACCGTTCGATTCGCCGATATCTCGGAATCGGACTTCAACATGGATCCTGCCGCGGCGAGTGCTGCTGTGACAGATCGAACCGCAGTGCTGATGCCCGTGCATCTCTTCGGGCAGGCTGCGGACATGGCTCGATTGGGGTCCGTCGCCGATGCGAGCGGATTGAGCATCATCGAGGATGCGGCCCAAGCCCACGGGGCAACTTTCGACGGTAAGGGTGCGGGCAGCTTCGGGATGGGCTGCTTCTCCTTTTACGCCACCAAAAATCTCACTACGGCCGAGGGCGGGATGGTCACCACCGATAATGACCACCTAGCCGATCGTTTGCGTGTACTGCGCAATCAGGGAATGCGTGCGCGCTACGAGTACGAAATGGTCGGTCAGAACTATCGGATGACGGATTTGCAGGCCAGCCTTGGGCTCCCACAACTGCGTGGGTATCTCGATCAAGTGGAACAGCGCAGGCGTAACGCGGACATGCTGGCGATGGGGTTGAAGGATGTTGCCGGTCTGCGAGTTCCGAGCGAGCTTCCGGGACGCGGCCATGTGTGGCACCAGTTCACTCTGCTCATCGACGAAGACAGTCCTGTAGATCGCAACGAACTGGCTGTTCGCTTGGCCGACAAGGGTGTCGGCAGTGGAATCTACTATCCGAGGACGGTATACGACTACGAGTGCTATCGGTCGCATCCCCGTGTTGTGATCGAAGAGACGCCGGTCGCGTCCTCGATCGCAGCGCGGTGCCTGAGCATCCCGGTGCATGCCGCTCTCGAACCCGCAGATATCGATCAGATCATCGCCTCCGTCCGCAACGCCTTGGAGGTCTGAATATGAACGCCGTTCCGAAGATTGCATTGATCGGCTCAGGCCGTATGGGTTCGCTGCACGCCAGGGTGCTCGCTCAGTCCAATGATTGTGAACTGAGTCTGCTCGTAGAACCGCGGGAACAGCAGGGCAGGGAAATCGCCGATCGTTTCGGATGCCGCTGGGCCGAAGACTTCGAAGATTTGGCCGATATCGACGCTGTCGTCGTCGCCGCGGCCACTCCGACACACTACGACATCGCGGGACGAGTGCTCGACCTCGGTAAGCCAGTTCTGGTCGAAAAGCCTTTGGCTGCAACGTATGAGCAGAGTCGCGATCTCATCGAGCGTTCCTCGGCGCAGGGAATTCCATTGATGTGTGGCCTGCTCGAACGTTTCAATCCCGCAGTCCGAACTGCAAAGGAGTTCGTGGGGGAGGTATGGCAGGTCAACGGCATCAGGCATTCGCCATTTGTCCCGCGGATAACCACCGGGGTTGCGACCGACCTGTTGATTCATGACGTCGATTTGGCCATTCACTTCGTTGGGTCGCAACCGAGCGTCGTTCGAGGCGACTTCGGGTTCTTCCATGAAACGTCCAAGGCCAACCGGTCCGAGGACTGCGCCGACACGATCCTTCGTTTCGACTCAGGAGCGATCGCAACCATCTCGGCGAGCCGTGTGAGTCAGCGTAAAATCCGCCAGATCTCGCTTCTCGAAGCCGATCGTCTGATCGAGATCGACCTACTGCGACGCGACATAACAATCTATCGCCATGTCGACGAGGAACTACCGGCAGATCGAGATGGGTACCAGCAACAGACCATTATCGAGATTCCGGCGATTCGGTACAGCGAGGAACCACTCGCCGCGCAGCTACGCAGCTTCCTCGCGTTAGTGGACGGCACCGGCGATGCCGACCGTGAGCGGGCGTCCGTTCTACCGGCTCACGGCGTTGTCGACGAGGTGACTTCATCGGCTTCGGTCCGAACCGCTTGATTCTGGCGTCGGCGCATTACCGAGTAAAGGATTGCCTGTCCCAGGGCGGCCGCCAATCCTAAAGCAGCCAAACCGATTCCGAGGGCGCGTCCCGGTGGAGCGTACGTCAAGTCCAGGGAACTCCCACCCTTGGAAGTGGACGGAAGATCTACTTGGATAAGCCCCCCAGGTGTTGCGGTGATCGGTACTTCGGTGCCGTCCACGGTTGCCGTCCATCCCGGCCAGGCCAGCAGAGCGAACGTTGCGGTGCCTGATCCGCTGTACTGCACGGTTTCGCTTGTGTCGGTGGCAGCGGAATCGTCCTCGATGGTTACATCGGGTCCGACGGCCGACAGTCGTCCATCGGGCCAGGGCAATGGGGCATTCCGCCGAGCTACGGTGACACCTCGACTCTTGTCGATCGTCCACTCGTCAGGTGAGAACGAATCGAATGCATGGTAGCCGCCATATGGCCCACTGTTCTGGACGACGACAGTTTCGAGCTTCAACGCATCGAGCCAACTCACGTCGGTTCCGGGCGCCGTGGCGTCTAGTCGCAGGACGGCATCCGGACAGGTCACTCCGCCGTAGTAGTTCAGGCAGAGGGCCTTCACGAAGTCGCCGTAGCTGATTCCGGCGTAGCTGTTTATCGCGCGTACTCCTGCGGGTTGCCAGGCATTGCCGAAAAGCAGATCGCCCCACTGGCCAGTGGGGTCGTCTGGAGAGATGTATTTCGTATCGGCAACGACGAATGTGTTACCGGTGTAGCGATTCTCGAATCGATCCTGCATGAATCCGATCTGGCGAGGGAAGCGCCAGGGCGTCACGTTGTCGTTGCCCGGAAACCATGCAACCGTTTGCAGCGACAATATGGTCAGCGTTCCAAGGACTAGCCCTCCGACAACGCCTTTCGGGTATCGACAGGCCGACAAAATAACGATTGCGGTCAAGACTGCACATACCAGAAGTGACAGCGCGTGAATCCCGAGGTCTTCTGGCACGTTCGACCAAGACAGGTAGAACTGTGCCAACAGCAGGACTGCGCTGATCAGCGCTCGGACTTTGGCGCGATCGCGATAAAGCCCAGCACTCGCAGCGACCGCGAATGCGATGACGATCGGAAGTTGCCCGTATCCGATCAATCTTGCCGGCCAACGGAAGAGCCATAAGTTGGAGGGGCCGAGTAGCAGTACGAGATAGATGCCGAAGAAAACCAGAAGCGAAGGTCCCTGGCGTGTCAAGAACTTCAGTTCGGACCACTTCAGCCAGGGGGCCAACGGGATGATGAACCACGCAAGAAAGCCGAGAGGGATAGTGGTGTAGGACGAACCGAACACCGATACGAGCGGCAAATTGCTGGGCGCGCTCAGGTTGAGCAAATCACCGAGATCTGGACGCAGGGCGCCGTCGTTGGAGACGCCGGATTGCGTTCGGACGGACACGCCGGTGGTGAATGCGAGTGGTAGATAGACGATCAGCGCCATGGCCAGTACGGCCGCACCGCTCCACACCATAGACAAAATTCGGCGGGCTCTTCCCGTGAAGATGCACTCCGTTGCCACCGCCAGGTACACAACAGCAACACCGACAGCGCCGTAAGGGTTTCCTGTCGTCATCGCCAGCAGACCGAAAACGACGGATACGAAGGGGTTTACCGTTCCACGGGCCGCTGCGCGCGTCGACCACCAAACATGGGGCAGCCACGCAAAGGCGATCAATCCCGATGCCCAGCTCGATGCGTCGAAGTACAACGTGTAACCGGCGAACGGCATTGCGAAGCCTGCAACGAATGCCATGGATTGTCGTGCGCCGAACTGCCGCGCCAGTACATAGACGCCGACGGCGAGAATTGCCATGAACTGCATCTTGACCAGAGTGATTCCGATGGCAAGGTTCGGTATGAGTGCGATGACGACGGAATCTGCCAGCAGTACTGGGTTGTACGTGCCGTACAGGGCTTCGGCGGTGATGTTCCCGCCGGCCCACATCTCCGGGATCAAGGTCGGCCACGAACCGGCAAGAAGACGTTCGCCGATGGTGTGCCACGCCGGCGCGAACGCTGCCGCACTGTCGTCCCAGTAGTAGAACCAGCGATTGGACAGCAACGGAATGGCGGCGGTGAGAGCCACGGCGAGCGCGAGAAGCATCGGTGGAGCAACCCGTTTGGTCAGGGGAAGTGCAGTGTTCACGAGACGCCTTCGTCGATGGTTGTTGCCTGGAACTGGTGCGCTTCGATGCAGCGTAGTATTTCCGCTGACCATCCAACCGTGGTGGGTTGAAGGAGTTGTTCGGTGGGTACGTCTGCACCCCTTCCCCAGGGGAAGTCTCAGCTCGATTTGTCGATCGTCATCCCCGCCCACAATTCTGGACGGGTCCTGGAAGCCACGGTCGGGCGCTTCGGCGATTACCTCACCGGGATACCGGCCGAGATCATTGTGGTGGAGAACGGATCCACCGACGACACCGCACTGATCTGCCGCCGACTGGAGCAGGAGTGGAACCATCCAACGGTCGCTCTGCGACTGTTCACCAGCGACAAAGGAATGGGCAATGCGCTTCGGGTCGGCTCGTCGAACAGTCGCGGTGCTCAGGTACTGCTCACCGCGGACGATCTTCCGTTCGGCTTCGACGATCTCGACGCGGCACGAGTACTCACCGAGAGCATGGGGCACGCGCCGCTGCTCATGATCGGGTCCAAGGGACATCCCGAGTCTGTGATCGACCGCGGACCGATGCGATCGACGATGACGCGAGGCTTCTCGATTCTTCGCCGCCTGATTCTCGGCACCCGCGCCAAAGACCCGCAGGGGACGTTCCTGATCGACGGAGACCTCCTGAGATCGCTCGTCGGTTCTCTCGCCGAACCCGGTTTTCTTTTCACTACCGAACTCGATTACGCCTTGGAGTTGGCCGGTGTTCAGCCCGTGGAGGTGCCCGTGCGGCTCTCCAATGCGCACCGCGACCAGCCGAGTCGAGTGGCCGGCGGCGATGTCCTCGCAATGGCGCGGGGGCTGCTGTCCCTTCGTGGGCGCAAGGACGAACTGAAGGCTGCGGCTACCGCTGGTTTATGAGTCCCGCGGCGCGATGAAGGTAGGACGCGTGTCCGTTGATAGCCTGGGCACCGGTCGGGCTGCGCCAATCGTGCAGCCCAGCACAGCTTTGAAAGGTAGTCGACTGTATGGAGAAGCCTGACGTGTCGCTTGTCGGACGACTGGAGGTCGGGATCGATTCCGACCTCCGATCGACAACGCCGGGATCCCTGACCGCGCAGCGCCTGCTCTTCGACGGACCGTCCCCACTGGTCAGCGCCGATATGTATGCGAATGTTGCGAAGGGAAATGCCGAGCGTTCGCGCTACGTCGCCGTACTCTCCAAGCGCACCACCGTCGACACCAACAGCTACTTCGGACGGTTTCCGGCCAGTTACTGGCAGCGTTGGACCGATGTCACCGAGGTCAGATTCGACGCTGCGGTTACCGGGGCAGGGCGCATCGACCTCGTTGCGACCGACTCGAAGGGCCGTAAGCGGACAGTGTCGAGCACCACGGTCGACACCGAAGGGCAGTCGAGTCGTCTCAGCATGGCAGTGAAGGTTCAGCAGTTTCTCGACGGCGGCGCCTTGTTCGTCCGGTTCTCCACCAGCTCGGGTGAGCTGACCGTGGAAGATGCCGATTGGTCGGTCGACGCACCGGAGAAGCTGCGTCCCACCTCGGTTGTCATCTGTACTTTCAACCGCGCCGACGACTGCGCGAACACCTTGGCCGCGATGGCGGACGATCCGATCGCGCTGAACGGAGTCGACAACGTATATGTGGTCGATCAGGGCACGGATCAGGTGCAGACACGCGCGAAGTTCCAGCGAGTTTCGGCCGAGCTCGGCGACCAACTGGTCTACATCACCCAACCCAACCTCGGTGGTGCCGGCGGATTCACCCGCGGCCTGTACGAGGTGCAAGGTAAGGGTGGGGATCCCGCGAACGTCATCTTCATGGACGATGACGTGCTGTGTGAGCCCGAGGCGCTCGTCCGGATGAATGCATTCGCGAACAAGACCGTCGAGCCCGCGATCATCGGCGCGCAGATGCTGTATCTACTGCATCCCGATCGTGTGCACGTAGGCGCCGAGGTTGCCAATTTGCAGAAGATCGAAGCCGGTCTTCACGTCAAGGACGCGATCTCGGACAAGAGCGCGCTGAAGAAGAAGCAGGACATTCGCGTCGACGCCGGTTACAACGGTTGGTGGTCGTGCCTGATCCCGTCGGAGATCGTCTCGCAGATCGGCTACCCGCTACCTTTGTTCTTCCAGTGGGACGACATCGAGTACGGCTACCGCGCTCGCGCAAACGGTTTTGCCACCGTCACCCTTCCCGGTGCTGCTGTGTGGCATGCGGACTTCGCGTGGAAGGACTGGGACGAGTGGCACCGGTACTTCAATCTCCGCAACGGTATGATCACCGCCGCGTTGCACGGAGGCCTCGACGGTAGAAAGCTTGCGCGCCAGCTGAGTACCGATCTGTTCCGCTACCTGGTCTCGATGCAGTACGGGATGGCGTTCACCTTGATCAAGGCCATCGAGGATTTCCTTGCCGGTCCGAGCAATCTTGTCGATGGCGGCATGGAAGCCGCCGGGGCGATTCGCCGTGAGCGGGCAGCATATGGGGAGACCAAGCGGCACAACGCTAATTCGGTGCCCGACGTTCGTCCAGCAGACATGTTCATCACCCCTGCAGGTCCTACTCCGAACAAGAATCTGGAATGGGCTGTGCTGGCCAAGCGGGTCCTCAATCAGTGGCGTGGGCGAGTACACCCCGGACCGGTTGCGATCTCGGCGGACGACGCACATTGGTGGCATGTGTCCCTGTTCGCACATGCAGTTGTCACAGATCGCTCGCAGGAAGGTGTCCGAGTTCGCAAGCGCGACAAGGATGCTGCCAAGACGCTGTTCAGGCGCGGAGTGCAGGCACTGCGTCGTCTGCGGACCGAAACCGCGGACGTGTCCGACGCTTACCGAATCGCAATGCCCGAACTGACGAGTCGTGAGAATTGGGCCCGGCTCTACAGCTGACGAGGTTGCCAACGACGGCTTCCGTTGGATCACCTTGACCCCTGCCGAGCAGCCCGAAATCGAGATCGTCCTGTCGCAACCTCATGCTGGTCGGTCGGCGGAACTCGGCGACGAGTTGGCGGCTCTACTGGCGAAGGGCGAGCTTCCCGGGGTGCTGCTCCGTACCGACAACCTCGATGCGACGTTGGAAAAGGTGCGGGCAGCGGGTAACGCCGAAATCCTGCAGGAACCCGCGAGTCAGCCGTGGGGTGTCCGTGACGCCGCGTTCCGTGACCCGGCAGGAAACCTCGTCCGAATTTCTCAGGCCTGATCGGCCCTGCTCGCCTGCAGCGTCGGAGCTCGCCGGATCCGCACGACCACCTGCTCGTTGTCCGCGGTGTAACCGAGGTAGTCGAATTCGGTCCCCGTGCGTGCGACGAACTCCGTCCAGGCGCGGTACTCGTGATTACGCCAGCCCGGGAAATTGAAGTACTCGTCGAAGGCAATGACGGTCCCGACTACGAGTCGGTCGGCGACCAGGTCGAGCACCGTGATCGTCGACGAGTACAAGTCTGCATCGAGGTGTAGAAACGCCAGGTTGTCGTCGTGGTGCTTCAAGAACTCGGGCAGCGATTCCTCGAACAAACCGGGCACGATTTCGGCGCCGGGGACCTGGGGCAGGTTCTCCTGCTCGAACAGGCCTTTCGGGAATCCGCTGCGCCAGGTTTCGGGTAGCCCCGAGAAGACATCGAAGCCGGCGACGATCGTCACGTCCTTCTTCGACGCGGACTCCTCGGCAATGATTTCCAGGGTGGTGCCGCTGGCTACCCCGAATTCGAGCGCCATGCCGGGGACGGACACTTCACCGAGCGCGAAGCGGAGCGTTGCGTGCGGACGGAGGAAGGTCGGCGCCTTGGGCATGACCTCCTCGGCGAACTCGGCGCTCTGCGCCGCTGCCTCGACGTCGGATGCGTACGGGATGTCACGTCGCATACGCATTTCCAGGCCGCGAATGAATGCGTGGAGGTCGTCGATCTCTCGGCGTTGACGGTCGAGGATCTCGAGAAGCTTGGCTTGCTGAGTGCCCGTCTGCTCGGCCAATTGGGCCGTCTGCTTGTCGAGAACTTCGCCGATTGTCCGCTGAATTTTCTCGCGTGCCGAATGCCGAAGTCGATCCGTCAGCTTCCGAGGTTCCGTCATGCGCACACGGTAGCCGAGGATGGCAAGTGTCACATGCCCAGGTCCACCGATTTACCGTCGGAAATGCTCCCGACGGCCGAGGCGCCGAAGCCGCAACCACTCGGCGAGACCCTTCGGGTTGTGAGTCGTCACAAGGAAGTACCAGCCGAACCGAATCCATTCCTGCGGCAGCAGCTTTCGCATTCCGGGTTGCGACATCAGGTATCCGCGATTTCGGTACGTGAAGTACCGCTTCGTCGCATCGTCCGGATACTGCGTGTGCATACGTCCGCCGAGGATCGGCTTGAATTCCGCGGAACCGTTGGGATGCACATACGCCGTCGTCAAGCAGGTGCCGAACTTCAGGCCCGAGCGCTGCAACCGTCGATGCACCTCGACCTCGTCGCCGCGGACGAACAGTCGCAGATCCGGTACCCCCACCGCATCGATGGTCGACGCCTTGAACAGCGCTCCGTTGAACAGCGAAGCTATGCCTTCGAGTAGATCGTCTTCGGGGTTCTGCGGGTCGATCAATTCCGAACGAAGACGTCGCCACGACGTTCCGCGGCGCAACGGGAACGCAAGCCGATCGGGATCGTCGATGTCGCAGACGACGGGGGAGACCTCGTCGAGGCCGTGCTTCTGGGCACAGGCGTAGAGCGTCGCCAGGACGTCGGGCCCTTCGGGTCTGCCGTCGTCGTCGGCGAGAAATACCCAATCGGCCCCGAGGGACAGCGCGTAGAGAATGCCGAGTGCGAAACCGCCGGCTCCACCGAGATTGTGATGTGACCCAAGATAGGTGGTCGGGATGTCTGACGACTCGACGAGTGTGCGGACCGCGTCCTCGTGCGCATTGTCGACAACGATCAGATGATCGAGCGGTCGGCTCTGGTGCGCCACGACGTCCAGCGACAGGGCTAGGAGCTCACGACGCTTGTGGGTGACGATCACCCCGACAATTTTCTCAGGCACTGTCGCGCTCGAGTTCCTTCAGAATCGTCGCGACGTGATCGCCTGCGTCGTCACCCTCGTAGGCCCGGACGACCTCCTCGATTCCGCCTTCCTGACGGATCTCCCCGTGATCGATCCACATCGCGCGATCGCACAGTTGGGCCAGGAATTCGTTGGAGTGGCTGGCGAACACCAGAATCCCGGAGCGCTTCACCAGCTCCTGAAGGCGGATACGGGCCTTCTTCATGAACTCGGCATCGACGGCCCCGATACCCTCGTCGAGCAGCAGAATCTCTGGGTCGATGCTGGTGACGACGCCCATCGCGACGCGCACCCGCATACCCGTCGAGTATGTCCGTAGCGGCATATCGAGGTAATCGCCGAGCTCGGTGAAATCAGCGATCTCGTCCATCTTCGCGAGCATCTGCTTGCGTGTTTGGCCGAGGAAGAGTCCGCGGATGATGATGTTCTCGTAGCCGGAGATCTCGGGGTCCATTCCGACGCCCAGATCGAACACCGGCGCGACGCGGCCACGGATCGAGGCACTGCCCCGGGTGGGCTCGTAAATGCCCGACAGCAGCCGCAAAAGCGTCGACTTGCCTGCGCCGTTGTGTCCGACGAGCCCGATCCGGTCGCCGTCCTTCAAGTTCATCGTGATGTTCTTGAGCGCCTCGACCACGACGACGTCGGAGGAGTTTCGGTCGATGGCCCCACCGGCCTTGCCGAGGAATGCCTTCTTCAACGAACGTGTCTTGGCGTCGAAGATGGGGAAGTCGACGCAAGCGTCGTGCGTGCTGATGCTGACAGACAAAGTTTCAGACCCCTAAACCCAGTAGGGCACGCGGGCCCGGTACTTCTTGAGCGCGAAGATGGCGAGCAGCCAGCCGACAATCGTGAACGCGATCACGATGTACCAGTGGTACAGCTCCTGAGTTTCGCCGAGCATAGGTGCCCGGATGATGTCGAGATAGTGAAAGAGCGGGTTGAGCTCGACGAGCTTGGCCCGCTTGGCTGCGTCGCCGCCCATCGATTCGAGGCCTGCCGTGGTCCACACGATCGGAGTCATGAAGAACAACAGCGTTACCATGCTGCCGAGAATCGGTGCGATGTCGCGGTAGCGGGTGGAGACGATGCCGAACAGAATGGACACCCACAGCGCGTTCAGCGAGATCAAGGCGAGTGCCGGAATTGCAGCCAGATCCGACCAATGGAAACCGTTCGGCGGGAAGAACACGGCGATGATGATCACGTAGATCAGCAGGTTGTGGCCCAGCAGCAGCAGTTGACGCCACACCAGCCGATAGATGTGCACACTCAGCGCGCTGGGTAGCTGCTTGATCAGCCCCTCGTTCGCGACGAACACGTCGGCACCTTCGAGGATCGACGCACTGATCAGACCCCAGATGATGAGGCCGACAGTGACGTGCGGCAGGAAAGTCTTCAGGTCGACGTCGAGAAGTACCGAATACAACAAGCCCATCGCGACGGCTTGGACGCCGGTTGCGATGGTGATCCAGAAGGGTCCGATCACCGATCGGCGGTAGCGCTGCTTGATGTCCTGCCAGCCGAGATGCAGCCACAGCTCGCGCTGGCTGAGTCCTGTCGTCAGGTCGCCGAAAGCGCGCTTGAACGTCTGTGAGTCCGAAACAGGAACGGGAACGGACACGCGCTCTCCTGCTTCGCTCTCGGAATTCTTCGGTGGGGCCGACACGACGGTCGACCCTACCCGTTTACAGGTACTGACCGGTACCGCCTCCGCCACCAGGGCCGCCCATGCCGGGGTTCAGCATTCCCCCTGCCGGTAGTGCGCCCTGACGCATCTGCTCGAGCTGGGCGCGTGCGGCCATCTGCTGAGCGAACAGTGCCGTCTGAATTCCATGGAAGAGACCTTCCAGCCACCCGACGAGCTGGGCCTGTGCGATCCGCAGTTCGGCGTCGGAGGGAATGGCGTCCTCTCCGAAGGGCAGCGCCAGGCGTTCGAGCTCGTCGCGTAGTTCAGGCGCCAAGCCCTGCTCGAGCTCGCGAATCGACGACTGATGGATGTCTTTGAGTCGGGTTCGGCTGGCGTCGTCGAGGGGCGCGAGGCGCACTTCCTCGAGTAACTGTTTGATCATCGTGCCGATGCGCATGACCTTGGCGGGTTGCTCGACCATGTCCGACAGGGGTGGCTCGGCGTCGGCCGGATCGACGTTCCGATGCGGCCCGTTTCCTGCTGCTCGTGCGGCTGCAGCGGTTGCCTCCGCGCGGCTCAGTGCGAGAGGCTCTCCATTGGGGCCGATCACGACGACATGGTCACCGGCTTCGGGATTCGAGTTCGAGTCCGATTGCGTCATAACGCTATCCTTGCGCGTTGCCAGGTATTGCGCGACGAGCGGGTCCAATTATCCTGTTTGTGGGGCGGGATCGGGGGAAACAACCGTGCGAGTCGACAGGGCGGCGGATGCGAATAAGGGATGTGGAAAACACGCTCACGAAATCGACGCTTAGAGTGTCCGGCATGGGGTACGACGTCGCACGTGTCAGAGGGTCGATTCCCTCACTGGGCGACGGCTGGATTCACCTCGATCCACAAAACGGGATGCAGATCCCCGATCGTGTGTCGACCGCGGTGTCGACGGCGTTTCGTGGAAGTGCGCCGAATCACAACTCCGGACACATGTCCTCGCGTCGGAGCGCCGGGCTCCTCGAAGCAGCCAGGCAAGCGATTGCCGACCTCGTCGGCGGTGACCCGGCAGGGGTAGTGCTCGGGCCCGATCGCGGAACGATGCTGGCGTGGCTGGCAGAGTCGCTGTCGACCCGTCTCGGGCTAGGGACCGGTCTGGTTCTCTCTCGGCTCGACGAGGAAGCGAATGTTGCGCCCTGGCTGCGTATCGCCAATCGCTACGGCGCACGCGTGAGCTGGGCCGAGGTCGAGATCGACACCTGTGAGCTACCCAGCTGGCAGTTCGAGGAGCTCATCACCGCCAGTACCCGTCTCGTAGCCGTCACCGCTGCGTCACCGATCGTCGGCTCGGCTCCCAACGTCCGGGTCGCGGCCGATCGTGTTCACGCCGTCGGCGGCCTCATCGTCGTCGATGCTGCAGGTGCGGCGCCGTACGCCCACGTCGACATCGAAGAACTCGGAGCCGACGTCCTTGCCATCAACGCTTCCGCGTGGGGTGGGCCTCAGGTCGGTGCGCTCGTGTTTCGTGATCCCAGCTTGATCGACCGCATTCCGTCGATGTCGCTCAACCCTTTTGCGAAGGGCGCCGAGAGGTTGGAGGTCAGTGGGCATCAGTACGCATTGCTCGCCGGTGTCGTCTCCTCCATCGACTATCTCGCCAACCTCGACGAGGAGGCCACCGGAACGCGACGCGAACGCCTTCAGATGTCCATCGGTTCGCTGCAGGACTACCACGACAAATTGTTCGACTACTTGATCCGGCGACTGGCAACGCTCGATCATGTGATGGTTCTCGGCGACTCTCCCAGCCGCATTCCCACGCTCAGCTTCACAGTCTCGGGAACTTCTGCCGAAAAGGTTGCCGAGCACCTCGCTCAGGCCCGAATCGGAACGGTCAGCGGAATCCACAGCGGAAGCCGGTTGCTCGACGCGTTGGGTGTCAACGACGAGGGTGGTGCCGTCACCATCGGGCTCGCTCCGTATACGACGCGATACGAGATCGATCAACTCGTCGAAGCGTTGTCCAAGCTGGCGTAGACGCCCGACCGCACGAGGTAGGTGCCGCCGGGCCTCCACTGCACGATTACTGCACTCGCAGGATCACCTTGCCGATGGTGTCTTCGGCGTCGAGCATTCGATGTCCCAGGGCCGCATCGGTAATCGGAATTTCGGCGTGGATGATGGGACTGATTTGTCCCTCGCTGATCATCGGCCACAGGCGAGCGGTCATGTCCGAGACGATGTTCGCTTTACTCGAAGGTCCGGTTTCGGGTCTGCCGCGTAATCCGGCGGCGTGGATGGTTCCGCGTTTGCCGAGGAGTGCGCCGAAGTTCAACTCACCCTTGACTCCGCCCTGCATGCCGATCGTGATGAGAGTGCCATCCATTGCGAGCGCATTCACGTTGGGCTGCAGATACTTTGCACCCATGTTGTCGAGTATCAGATCGGCACCGTGGCCGTCGGTTTCGGACCGTAACACCTCGACGAAATCCCGGTTCTTGTAGTCGATGGTGATGTCCGCACCGAGCGTTCTACAGAAGTCGAGTTTGTACGTCGAGCCGGCCGTGACTGCGACGGTGACGCCGAATGCCTTTGCTACCTGGATGGCATGCGTGCCGATGCCGCTACCTCCGCCGTGGATCAACAGGACCTGTCCGGATCGCATGCCGCCGTACATGACGAGATTCGACCAGACAGTCGACGCCACCTCGGGAAGTGCCGCTGCCGCATGCAGATCGAGTTCACCGGGAATGGGAAACAACTGGGTCGACGGCACGAGAACCTGCTCGGCATACCCGCCCCCCGCGAGTAATGCGCACACACGGTCGCCGACCTTCCAGTCGTGCACGCCTTCACCGAGCTCGGAAATCACGCCCGAACATTCGAGCCCCATAATTTCGCTCGCGCCCGGAGGCGGTGGATAGTTGCCTTGCCGCTGCATGAGATCGGCACGGTTGATCGCGGTGGCAGCGACGTCGACGACGACTTGGCCACGGCCCGGGCGCGGATCAGGGACCTCGGTCCACGCCATGACGTCGGGGGACCCGAACTCGGTCAGTGTGATTGCGTGCATGCCTTCCAGCGTAGGCGCGGCGCTGTAGTCGCATTCAACGTCCCAGCGGTGTGCAATTCCCGGCACGGTTTAGGCAAACATTGTCAGGACAAATCGGACATCAATGGCAGGGATCTACTAACCAGTAGCAGTCCTTGCCTAATATGGTCGGGTGACGGCCGAAAGATCCTTTGGTCCAGGGGGGGACCCGCAGTGGCTCGATGCTGCGGAAATGAGAGCGTGGCGCGCCTATGTAGACGGCGGCCAACGATTGATGGGGGTACTCAACAACGATTTGCAGGACGCACATGGCCTGACAATGGCGGAATACCGGATTTTGGTGATGCTGTCCGAATCACCGGACGGATCAGTACGTATGAGCGATCTCGCCGACGGCGTCCTCTCCTCGCGTAGCCGGCTGACCCACCAGATTCGCCGCATGGAAGGCGACGGGATGGTCTCGCGGAACACCTGCGCCGACGACGGCAGAGGCGTGCTTGCCGTCATCACCGACGAAGGCGCCCGCAGGCTCGCCGAAGCGGCTCCGACACATGTGTCGAGCGTCCGGAAGCATCTGGTCGATCTGCTGACACGGCGGCAGCTGACGGTGCTCGGCGACATCTTCGAGGAGGTAGACGCAGCGATGGCGGAGTCGGAGGTACAGGCGCGCTGACCGACGCGATTCGCCCCGCGGCGCACGGGGCGTTTAGTATCTTCTACGGAAGCGTGGCAGAGCGGCCCAATGCACTCGCCTTGAAAGCGAGAGACGTGTAAAAGCGTCCGGGGGTTCAAATCCCTCCGCTTCCGCCACCAAGGCCCTGATCTCACCAGTCGGTGTAGGTCAGGGCCTTTTGTCTGCCGAGAAGAGAACGGCCAGTACCGTCGCTGTTTCATCCGCGACGGATGATGTGGCGGGCCGCAGTCAGCGGGATGCTCGTCTGCATGAAACGCACCGCGGCGATGAAGCGCACTGTGGCCATGTCCGCATTCTGTGGACTCGTATTGTTCGTAGGGGCATGCAGCGACAACGACACCGAGAACGCGAACTCTACCGACGCATCGGCGAGCAGCACTCGCGAAATCGCGTCCAGTGTCGCGAGCGAGGTGCAGGGTAGCGCCTCGGCAGCGGCCAGCAGTGTCAAGGCCACCGCGTCGGCTGCGGTGGGCAACGTCCAGGACACCGCGTACCTTCAGGCGCTCGAAAGCCAGGACATCAGCTTCGGGAGCACCGAAGATCGAGTCGCGGCGGCTCGCACCGCCTGCGACGAGCTGTCCGGCGACACCAGCCTCGACGCCACCAGAGTCAAGATTGCGGAAACGACCGGACTCGACGACGCCCAGTCCCGCACGTTGATCAACATCGCCGTTCCGATCTACTGCACGACGAACGTCGGAAAGCTGACCGTCAACTGACGTCGGCTATTTATCATGCGGAAGTTCACAGATGCCGTCGAAGCCGGCGATCACAGCGCAGTGGAGGCACTCCTCGCCGAGAACGTGCGATTCACCAGCCCGGTTGCGTTCGAACCCTATGACGGTAAGGCGATTACGTCGGCCATCCTGCATGGCGTCCTCCGCGTATTCGAGAATTTTCACTACACGGAGACGATCGAGAGCGGCGATGAACGCGACCATGCGCTTATTTTCGAAGCGATGATCGACGGCAAGACGATCAACGGATGCGATTTCCTCCACCTCGACGAGAACGGCTTGATCGACGACTTCGTGGTTATGGTCCGCCCGCTGTCCGCGGCGATGGCCTTGTCCGCGGCGATGGGTGCTCAGTTTCCGCAGATTACTGCAGAGGCTGCGCAGTATCGCCTGGCGCATTAAAAGTTCACGATGCGCTGTTCGCGATCGAGAACGTTTCGGCCCATGCTTTCACCGGCACGGCGAGCTCCGCGATCAATGGTCGAGACCTACTGGTCAGCGAACTCTCGTGCTTCGTCAGCGAGGTCGTCTGAAGTGGCGTCCATGCGGGCGATCTCGCGGTCGCGAACTGTCAGGACAGCGACGATCGGCACTGCCAATGCGAGAAGTCCGAGGACGAAGACTGGAAAGATGAACGGGAACAACGCAAGTCCGACGGGTGCGGATGCGGACGTGTCGCTGACGAGTTCCACTGCGGCCATTCCGGTGTAGTGCATGCCGACTACGGCGAGGCCCATGACCGGACCGGCGATCAATCGCAGGGTGGTGGATCCCATCACCATCGTGAACCACAATGCAGCCGTGGCGCCGACAACACCGATCACGAATGAGAGCACGACGAAGAGCGAGTTGTAGTTGATCTGGCCCTGAAACTGCAAGGCTTGCATGCCCGTGTAGTGCATGACGCTGATCGCCATGCCGATGAGGAAGCCGGAGGCTAGGAGTCTCGACCAATTGAACTCGGTTCCGAGCACGTACAAGCCGGCAAAGACCACGATCACGGCAATGACAGCCGAGATGATCGTCCACGTCAGACTGTAGCGAAGGGGACTGCCGGGTACCGCAAACCCGAGCATCGCGACGAAGTGCATCAACCAGATACCTACACCACCGATGGACAATGCCCCCATGAAAAACCAGCGCATTCGCACCGCAGGACGAGTAGTCGCCATGCCGTGTCGGGCACACGCCAAACCGATGACCGATCCCGAGACTGCAACCGCGAACGCCAACCCGAGCAGCCAGAGCCCCATGGAGAAATGGTTCATTTCATCCGACATGCCAGTTCCTTAGGTTCGTTGTATTCGGTGTCAGAGGGATGCTGTCGCCGCGATACGTTCGAGTGCGTATTCGGTGATCGTGATCAAGGCCTGCTTCGACGATTCTCGGTTACGCGCGTCGATGTCGATCATCGGTACGTGGTCGGACAGCGCGAGAGCCTGACGGAGGTCATTCGTTGCATGTACGGGCGCATCGTCGAATCGGTTGACTGCCACGATGAACGGCAAACCACGGGCTTCGAAGAAGTCGACAGCAGCGAAACTGTCTTCTAGGCGGCGCGTGTCGACAAGGATGACCGCGCCGATCGCACCCGTGATGAGGTCGTCCCACATGAACCAGAATCGCCGCTGGCCGGGTGTGCCGAACAGGTAGAGAACCAGGTCATCGGCGAGTGAGATACGGCCGAAATCCATCGCGACTGTCGTTGTCTCTTTGTTCGGTGTCGAGCTGAGGTGATCGATGCCGTCGCTGGCGTCGGTCACCATCGCTTCGGTGCGCAAGGGGACGATTTCGGAGACCGTCCCGACAAGGGTGGTCTTACCTACGCCGAATCCTCCGGCGATCACGATCTTTGTCGACGTGACGCGAGACGGCGCGTCAGAGTTGCCGAAGTCCACGGAGGGTCCTTTCGATCAATTCGCGGCGCTCGACCGCAGTCGCATCGCTTCGCAGAGTGGCTTGCACTTTCAATGCCCCGCTGACTACAAGATCCGCCACCAGAACCCGAGCCACCCCGATCGGTACACCGAGATATGCTCCGATTTCCGCAATCGAGATGCGCTGCCCGCAGAGCGCAACAATCGACGAACGAATGTCTTCGGGCGCCAGGCCGCTGGCGATGACATCCTCTACAGTTGCGACGATCGCTTCGAGCGGAAGGTCGATGGACGGCTTCGTCCTACCTTCGGTGATGGCGTACGAGCGAACGAGACTCGGTTCAGGATCAGCGTGCTCGGAGTAGTTTTGTGGCATCGAAGTCAGGTATCCCGACCTGATCTAGGAGCGATGTCCATGGTCGTTCCGACTCGATCGACCAGCGTGACCATTTCGAATCCGATCTGACCGATGTCGCATCCCGCTACGGCAAGCGCTGCAAGATAGGCGCCACTTCCGACGCCCATGAGGAGGAGGTAGCCGTTTTCCATCTCGACCACCGATTGCAGAACTGCTCCGCCGTCGAACAGCCGAGACGCACCCGCGGAGAGACTGGCGAGTCCAGAGGTCACGGCCGCCAACTGGTCCGCGCGATCGAGAGGAAGGTGTGAGCTCGCCGCGCTCAACAGTCCGTCGGCAGAGACGATGATGGCGTGGCTTACTCCCGGAACGTCGCGTGCAAAACCCGACACCAACCAGTCGAGTGCGCGAGGAGTTTCTGGGGCTCCGACAGAATTCACTGTTCTCCTTCGTCATTCTGCACATGCGTTATCGAGTGCAAGGCTGTGTTGTTCTCACTGCTGATGTGCCGGCGTCCCCGGCTGAGGCCGGATTGGTAGTCACTCCACCCGCGTCTGATCGTTTCCGGGTCGACTCGCTGCCGGTGGGATCCGGAACGGGTAGAGCCATTAGTGGGCTTGACAGCCCCGGGAACCAGCCGCGCACCGCGGTCCCGGATCGGGAGCCCCGAATCGGCCATCTTGCTGGAGGGTCTGTCCGTCGACGCGTGAGCGGCAACCCATCCCTCGTCCGCTTCGGTTGTCCAGATGCTTCCGTTTGTGGCACCGGTCTTGTCGTCCGTCGGGTCGATCAGCCACTCCGACACCATCCCGGCAAAGATCGGCGATGCAGGCGGTCGAACGTCGGACCCAGCCTCGGGAGCGTTCGCGCTGAAGACGCCCGCGGGTGGTGGAGTCGGGTCCCGGGGCGGAGTCCAGTCGCGTGGTGGTGTCGTTTCGCGCGGTGGGGTCGGGTCCCGGGGTGGAGTCCAGTCGCGTGGTGGTGTCGTTTCGCGCGGTGGGGTCGGGTCCCGGGGCGGAGTCCAGTCGCGTGGTGGTGTCGTTTCGCGCGGTGGGGTCGGGTCCCGGGGCGGAGTCCAGTCGCGTGGTGGTGTCGTTTCGCGCGGTGGAGTCGGGATGCGACGCGGTGTCGAGTCGCGCGGCCGGGACGAGAAGAACGCCGCTGTGACGTTCGGGTTCGGAGCGCCGAACGGGGCTCTCGGCATAGGCCTAGCGGCGGGGAACTCGCCTGTATCCGGTTGAGCGACAGCAATTTCCGGCGTGGGTGGCGGCGGAGCTATCGGTTGGGTCGTAAAGGCATTGGCGGTACCGGGTACCCCACTGCTTCCGGGGGTACGGCGTGGGAGTCCGTTCACCATGGGAAGCGCGACGGGGCTGGCCTGCGAAGCAAACGCGGCGGGCGCAGCTGAAAAAGCTGGCGGCATGGTGGTAGCAACAGGCTGTGGAGACTGACGATGGGGTAGCCAGTTCCCCGATGCCACCGCAGCTTCGGCGTTGTGGACGCTTGCTGCCTGGTAGGGGAGTGCACCCTGACTCGATGTAGGTGCACCCGCCGCAACAGACTGGACCGGCGATGCTGCGCGAGCCTGAGAGGCAAGTGCGGCCGTCGACGTTCTGATCGCCGTGTCGCGTGACGCCTCGAGAAGTGCAATCGGCAGATGAACCATCGCAGTGATGCCACTGCGATCGGATATGCCTGCCGACGGACGTAGACGTACCGAAATACCGTATCGACTACTGATGCGACTGACGACGAACAGTCCCATGTGGCGGGCGGTGTCGGGGCTCATCTCGCCGCCGGAAGAGAGGCGTCTGTTGGCGTCGAGTAAGTCGTCCGGAGACATTCCGATACCGAGGTCGGTAATTTCTACGAGCACGGAACCGTCGTTGGTGCGTGCGGCGTCGATCGTCACCGTTGTTTCGGGCGGTGAGTAGCGCAGGGCGTTGTCGAGGAGTTCGGTGACGAGGTGCACTACGTCTGCACTTGCCTGGCCACTGACGACTGCAGACAGAATTTGTCCGAGTTCGACACGCAGGTAGTCCTCGACTCCGGAAGCTGAGGCGCGTAGAGCGTCGGCAAGAGCGATCGGTGCGGTTCGTGCGCGTCGTCCCTCGTTGCCGGAAAGGATGAGGAGATTATCGCTGTTTCGTCGCATTCGGGCGGCGATGTGATCGAGGCGGAAGAGATTCTCGAGGCGATTCGGGTCGTCTTCGTCCTTTTCGAGTTGCTCGATGAGCACGAGCTGTTGCTCGACGAGGGACTTGTTTCGACGGGAAAGCGTCTCGAACATGTCGTTGACCTGGCGGCGGAGAGTTGCCTGCTCGCCGGCCAACGTAATCGCCTGCCCATGCATGTCGTCGACTGCGCGTGCGAGTTGCCCGATCTCCTCGTGTGTCTCTACAGGTACACGAGGTATCTCGAGGTCGACTATTCGCTCGCCGGCGCGGATTCTTTCGATCGCCTCGGGGAGTCCATGGCGTGCTGCTGTGAGCGCGGCGAAACGTAGGCGCTGGATAGGTTCGACCAGCGAGCGACTGATGACGAGTGCGAGGACGAGGGCTGCGAGGACGGTGCCGACGACCAGCGCGGCATCTCGAAGCGCTGCGGATTGGGCGGCGCTGGTTTCGGCGATCACGGTGGGGACGAATCGGGCGATTGCGGCATCTGTGATGGCGTCGTACTGATCGCTACTGGCTTGGAGCCCGAGGCCGATCTCCCTGCTCAAAGGGGACGTCGAGGGCGTGGCACCGATCGCGCCGAGACGGCCCTGTGTGGACGCTTTCAGAGAGTTCAGCCCGGCCATAGGATCTTCTCCACCGGCCGTTCCGGTTGGCGGCAGCACTCCACCAGGCACGGCCAGTGGAATGAGTCCACCGAGGCTGGCAAGTTCTGCGCCGGCAGTGGAAGCGAAAATGGTTCGCATCTGCGGATCCAGGTCACCGGTGCCGTACAGAATGTGCTGATTGGCGAGCGTTCGACGGGCACCCCACAGAGGCGTCAACTCGGCACCACGCTCACGCAGAAGTGGTAGCTCGGATTTGCTCAACAGATCGGCGAACGGAATCCAGAGCTCGGTCGACACCTGGCTGTAGCGCGCGACCAGTTGGATGGGCCGCTCGGGGCTGGTTGGAACCTCGTCGATGAGCGCGCGGCTGTCCTGCATGGCCTTGTCGACCAGGTTGCTGAGCGATGCGTCGGTTCGGAACACGTTTGCCGCAACACCGAATTCCTGCAGTGCGGTTGTGGCTCGAGCGGTGGCTGTGCCGGTGTCGGCACCGGAGGAGGCCGCGACTGTCACTGCCTTGAGAGCTTGTTCCAGCCGAAGTGCCGCAGGAACGGCGAATGTGCGTTCGGCCGATGTATTGAGGTCCGCGGCGTCGGTCAGTTCGCTCTGGATCCGGAGGCCACCGAACAGGACGGCGACGAGCATCGGAACCGCGAAAACTGCGATAACCTTCCAGCCGAGGCGCCATTCGCCGATCGACCACCACGAGGTTGTCTGTGCATCGTGTTTCATGCGGTCAAATGCCTCTTCGCGTCTGCCATTGAAGTCTGTTATCCCCTGTTGGACATTGACTAACTTCCCCGACCAATCTCAGTCGTAGGAAATCGATTTGAACCGTAACAGAATGATGTCGATTTATCAGGTTTGCAGTCTTTAATGTCTGGATTTAAGCGACTGTCGCCCTGTTTGCTAACGATTTTCGGTATCGAGTGCTGGAGAAAATAGCTTTTCGATGAACCGAATCCGGCCCCCTGTGGCGCCGCGTCGATTAGCGGGTATCGAATCGAGACGAGCGGGTACTACCTGCGGATGAGCGAAGAAGCGCGACGTAACGACGGCGACAACGACGGTCCGCTCGAAGAGGAACTCGAGGAGAGCTTCGATGCCGTCGTCTCCGAAGGTGGTGAGCGTCTGCACCGAACCGTGCGCACGGTGCTGATCACAGGATTCTTCGGCGGTCTGGAAGTTGCACTGGGTGTCATGGCCTACCTAGCGGTGCTGTACGAGACCGAGAATCATCTACTGGCAGGGCTTGCGTTCGGAATCGGCCTGGTGGCGATCTTCCTGGCCCACGGTGAGTTGTTCACTGAGGACTTCCTCATGCCGATCGCGGCGTTGGTCTCCCGCAACGGCACACCTGCGCAATTGGCGAGGCTGTGGATCGGAACATTGTTGTCGAACTTGGCGGGTGGGTGGTGTGTGATGTGGCTGGTCGCGCATGCTTTCCCACAATGGCTGTCGGTGCTGTCGGAATCCGCGCACCACTTCGTCGACGCCCCGCTGAACCTGCAGTCGATCTGCCTGGCGATCCTCGGCGGCAGCACGATGACCCTGCTGACCCGCATGCAGCAGGGAACCAAATCCGACGTCGCGAAGATCATCGCGGCGATGTCGGCTGCCTTCCTGCTGGCCGGATTGCAGCTCTTTCACTCGATCCTGGACTCCCTGCTGATCTTCGGTGCCATCCACGCGGGCGCAGACATCGGCTACCGAGCATGGCTCGACTGGTTCGGCTACACAGTCGGCTTCAACATCATCGGCGGCGTCGGGCTGGTCACCGCCTTGCGTCTCGTACGAACCAAGGAACTGGTGAAGTCCGAGCGTGATCGCCATCCAGATTGATACGCGAACGGAATCAGGCACTCCGGAACGACACCGAGGGCATTCGACCGGCGTTCGGTGGGAGGCCCTCGGTGTCGTCGGCAATCCCCCTACTCGCAGCCGACACCGTCATTGTCGCGGTCCAAATGCGGACCGTATCCGTACTCGTCGCGATAGACGGGCGCAGCACCGGCGTCACGTGCCTCGGTGCAGTTCTTGTACTGGAACGTGCTGGGAGCGGGAGCGGGCGGTGCATTCTGCGGGGCCGGGGACGGGGCCGGGGCCGGAACCGGCGGGGGCGGTGGGAGGAGCGGTGCGAGCGGCGGCGGGCAGAACTGTGCCGAACCGGTGCCGCATAAGAAATCGGTGATTGGATCGGCTGCGGCAACGGCCGGGGCAGTCATCATCGCTGCGGCGAGTACGACGCTACCTAGTCCAATTCGTGCGAAGAGGGTTTTGCTGGTCATTCATAGCTCCTGGCAGAGGGGGTTGTCGGGTGTCGATCTTCTAGGTTCGGCGCTTGAACAGTCAACGAAGTCATTCGACCGAATGACGCGTGCGAGAACCCGCATACCCGCGTATGCGGAACGAGCAGGCGAAGCGTAGGGGTGAGTGATCTCACGATCGAACTGTTGCGACGCTGCTCATGCGGGTTGTTTGGAGATGTCCCAAAGAATCGACAGAACTTTTGTACGACCTCTATCACGGCTACTGTGGGCGGCACCGCAACTACAGCAGGTCCACCTACTGGTGGGTCAGGTCGAATTCGAAGTTGCTCGTGTTGCGCCCGAAGGGGTGCGGCGGAGGAGGATTGATCAGTCGAATGCACCGTCGTGTTCTGGCAGCGCTGGGAACCAGCATTGCGCTGTCGATACTGGGGACCGGTGTGGTGTCTGCTCAACCGATGCCCGGGACCGGAAGCTCCGATGGTCCCGTGACGACCTTCGGTGAGTCCTCACAGTCGTCTTCTGTTCGTATCGACCATATCGAGATGATCACACCCCGTCGTGCTGCAGTTTTCGTGCAGTCTCCATCGATGAACAAGATCGTTCAGGTTCAGGTGTTGTTGCCTGCAAGGGGCGGCCCGCGCCCTACCCTCTACATGCTCGACGGCGTCAGTGCCGGCAAAGAATCCGACTATGCCGAGAGCACGTGGACGCAGAAGACCGATATCGTGGACTTCTTCGCGGACAAGGACGTCAACGTCGTCCTCCCCATCGGTGGTTCGAGTAGTTACTACACCAACTGGAATGCCCCGGACCCCATCCTCGGCGTCAATATGTGGGAGACGTTCCTGACCTCGGAGCTACCACCGCTGATCGATGCCCGGTTCTCCGGCAACGGTACCAACGCGATTGCCGGCGTTTCCATGGGTGCTCAAGGTGCAATGGATCTGATCACCCGTCACCCCGATCTCTATACCGGTGTGGCAGGCCTGAGTGGCTGCTATGACAACTCGCAGCCGAACCTGAAGGATGCTGTTCGTGCCACTGTCGCGACCAATGGCGGTAACGCGACCAACATGTGGGGTGAGAACGACGATCCGAAGTGGGTCGAGCATGATCCGTCGCGTAACGCAGAAGCCTTGCGCGGCAAGGATGTCTATGTTTCTGTCGGCACCGGTTTGCCCGGCCCATACGAACTCGGACCGGGTGGCACGGGCATCGAGTCGGCCGCCATGGGCGGCCCGCTCGAAGCTGCCGCGCTTTACTGCACAACGTTGTTCGACACCAAACTTCGATCCATCCGCATACCGGCCAAGTTCGTCTATCGGCCTTACGGCATCCACCAGTGGCCGTATTGGCAAGACGATCTGCGCGAGTCCTGGCCGACGCTCCGCGACGCTCTGAACATCTAGGACTCGCGCGACCGGGTCAGATCGCCGAGAAGTGCGCGAGCACGTGCTCGGCAACGGCTGCGGGTTGCTCGAGCGATACCGAGTGGCCCGCAGCTTCGACGCTCCGGTAGTTGCCACCGGATGCCTCGGCGATGTTGACGTCCGAGATGGGCGGCGGGTATGCGTGATCTTCCGTGCCGGAGATCGCGAGCACCGGCACCGTGCAACCGTTCAATTCCTCGACGATTCGCGACCGGTGAATCACCTGGTAGGCAGAGTCGCCGATGCTGGGCTTCAGCTCGGCGATCCGGCCACGCCACTCCTCGACGGCGGGTGTGCCTGCGGACAAGCTGGTGTCTCCGAACATGATGTACAAAACGATGTCGATGTTCTCGCGCCCCCCGATGTCGGCCAGTTGCTCCACGAGGGGAGCGAACGCCTCCAACTGATGCTCCTCCTCAGCCGACGAGCCCATTGCGACGGCGGACAGCAGCAACTCGGGCCGCCTTGCCGCCAACCGAAGCGCGACGAATCCGCCTAGCGAGTTTCCCAGAAAATGCACGCGACCCAGTCGCAGTTCTTCGATGAAGGCAGCAGCGTCCTCGGTCAGGATGTCCACGGACACCTCGGCGCGCGGATGCGTCGAACTCTCGCCGTGGTTGCGGTGGTCGTACGCGAAGACGCGGTGCCCTGCGGACGTCAAGAGTTCGGCCAACGCGTCGAACATTCGATGATCGAAGAACAGTGAATGGCTGAGGACGACGGGGGTGCCGTCCTCCGGTCCTGATACCTCGTAAGACAGCGTCGCGCCGTTGACCTGGATCGTGTTCATGTCGGACTCCTGACCGATTCTTGCCGCCGTTGTGACCCCCGATGTGATGGAGGACACGTGTACTCTCTGCACGGTAAGGCGCATGTATGCGACGGGTCTGCCGGTGACGCGCACGGAATCGACGGCCGGACGCACGGATTCAGGCGCGAAAGGTACAACTTATGACTACCGCAGCGGATTACGTCGTGTCGACCATCGACACCACATTGTTGCCTGCCAGGGATCGGCCGGGCTTCTGGCGTGAACACGTTCGCTTCAACCATGGTGGTCTCGATTTCGCCTTCGACGAAACGATGGGTTTCAGTGGAAAGACCGTCGTGCAGCGGTCCGAAGAATTTCAACTGGTGGAGTTCAGTTCCGATGCCATCGTCTACTCGAGGAGCGCCGTAGCCGCTCGCTCCGACGACGATCGGAGCCTGCGCGTCGTGGTCCCTCGGGCGGGCACGTTTCGATGTGCGCACGGTGACGATCGCGCCATCGTGGGCCCGGGCGCCGCGGTCGCGATGTCGATGGCGGCACCGTTCTCCATCGAGCACGGTCCGGGTGCGCGAGCATGGGTGGTGAGCGTGCCGGAATCGGCCTGGCCGCGTTCGGTCGTTCCCGTGAAGCCGCGGGTTCTCGACCTTGCCTCGGGTATGGGGGCCGTGGCAGCTGCAATGACCGAGCAGCTATCGGTACAACGAGATACTCTCTCGGCGAACAGTTTTCGCGAGGTATCCGATGCGCTCACCAGGATGCTGGTCGGTGTCGCATCCGATGTGTCCCGGTGGCCGGATGTCGCGCAGGCCGCGTCGGCGCTCGTGAAAACGCAGTCCGACGACCCGACTCTTACCCCGAAAACCCTTGCTCGACGCCTCGGCTGGTCGCTGCGGCATGTGCAGGCCGTGACGCAGTCGGTGGGCACCAACCCTTCGGAGATGATCCGGACCAGTCGACTCGTCCGCGCGCGTGCTCGGCTCGACGATCCCGCCCAGTGTCACCGGACGGTCGCCGAGATCGCCCATCAGTCGGGTTTCGGCTCGGTCAGTACCTTCAACGCGGTGTTCCGTGAGGAGTTCGGGATGAGTCCTCGGCAGGCGCGGGTCATCAATGAGCCGCGGTAGCTGCGTATTTCAGGTAGGCGTCGTTCTCGTGTGGGTCGCCGATGGTGATGCGAACCCCGTCGTTTCCGTAGGCGCGCAACAGTATTCCAGCTTCTGCCGCGGCTTCGGTGTAGGGGCCGGAGAGGGCCCCGAGTGGTAGGAACACGAAGTTCGCCTCCGAAGGCGCGACGTCGTAACCCAGCTCGATCAGTGCAGTGCGAACCCGTTTGCGTTCTGCGACAAGGGTATCGGTACGGGTGAGGAGCTCGTCCTTTGCCTCGAGCGATGCCAGCGCTGCCTGCTGTGCAACGGAGCTCACCGCGAATGCGATGCGAACTTTGCTCATCGCGGTGATCACCGCCGAATCACCGACGGCATATCCCACGCGTAGTCCGGCCAGCCCGTACGCCTTGGAAAACGTGCGGAGAACGAGAACGTTGCGACGGTCGCGGGCCAATTCGACACCGTCGGTGTACTCACCCTCCGGGTTGTCGCGGGCGTACTCGAAGTAGGCCTCGTCCAGTACCACGAGGACATGCGCGGGCACCGCGTCGAGGAATCGCTCGAGTGCAGATCTGGCCACGACGGTGCCGGAAGGATTGTTCGGGTTGCAGACGAATATCACGCGGGTGCGCTCGGTGATCGCGGCGAGCATGGCGTCGAGATCATGCACGTGCGCCGCGTTCAGCGGGACCTCTACCGGCGTCGCACCGGCGACGCGCGCGATGATCGGGTACGCCTCGAAGGACCGCCACGCATACATCACCTCGTCGCCGGGGCCGCACATGATCTGGACGACTTCCTGGCACAGTGACACCGATCCGTTGCCTACTGCGATATTGGCCGGGTCGACCTTCACATGCGCGGCGACGGCGTCCACGAGGGCAGTGGCCCGGATGTCGGGGTAGCGGTTGACGGTGTCGACCGACTCGGCGATCTTCTCGCGGACCCCAGGGAGCGGACCCTGCGTCGTCTCGTTGCTGGCCAGCTTGATCGCGCCCGGGAAGTTGCGTCCGGGTACGTAGGCGGGGATTGCGTCGAGGTCGGTGCGGATGCGAGCGGTCACGGCTCACATTATGCGCCAGGTGGAGCTGATCATTTCCTGTGCGTCCGCCGGTAATCCAGCGGGGCGTGCCCCGCCACACTATTTTGGTGTCATGTCGGGAATCTTCACGGATGTGGCAGTGCTCCGAATCGACGCGGAAGACGATGAGCAACCGCCTGGGCAGCTCAAGGTGCCGCTGACGGCCATCTCCCCCGAAGGGTACGTCCGAGGCGGGATCGTAGTGCTGCACGAATCTCGCGAACTACCGGAATCGCTACTGGACTTGCTGCGCGCGCTCGCACTCGAAGGATGGCTGGCCGTCGCCCCGAACTTGTTCCATCGAGGCACCGAGGGTGATGAAGTTTTCGGCGAAAACCTGTTCTCCGATTTCGACGCAACCTTCGACTGGCTCACTTCCCGAGGTGTCTACCCGGACTGCGTCGGGGTCATCGGATTCGACGACGCCGGAACTGCGGCGCTGATCGTCGCAACGAATCGACCGATCGGTGCCGCCGTCAGCGTTGCGGCGGCGGGCATCGTAGAACCACTGAACGCCGACGCCATCGCATTGATCGAAGCCGCGCCCTCGCTCCAGGCGCCCTGGTTGGGTCTGTACGGCGAGAACGACCCCAGGACCCCACCGGAGCACATCGAGGGCCTCCGTGACGCAGCCACACGGTCGTCCGTAGCCACCAACGTCGTCAGCTACAGCGGACTACGCCACCGCGCCGACGAACCGCAGCCGTCACCCGGCAGTACCGAAGACGGTGATCCGGCGGCGGCGGCCCTGATCGAAGCTCAGGCCAGAATTTTCGATTGGTTCGACTCGTTCCTCAGGTGAACGTGATTTGACCTGGCGTTTTGCGTTCTCCTCTCAACCGTGTGTAATCTCGTTCCTCGGCGGTCCGAGAGGGCCGGCAGCCTAGGAGGCGTGCCAGAGCGGCCGAATGGGAGTCACTGCTAATGACTTGACCCTTCACCGGGTCCGGAGGTTCAAATCCTCTCGCCTCCGCCAAGCTGATCCGCAAGGACCAGCCAGTTTGACGCAGGACCGTTGATTCGTAAGGATCAACACAATTGAACATGCGCCCGTAGCTCAACGGATAGAGCACCTGACTACGGATCAGGAGGTTAGGGGTTCGAATCCCTTCGGGCGCACAAGAAATAGCCTCGTACTTGCGGAAACGCACAGTGCGAGGTTATTTTTCTGTCTTTGATTCCGAGGACCCAGGGTGTCCGTTTCGATGGGTTCCGACCGAGCGGACGTAAGCGTCTGTCATGATCGGGGGATGCTTGGACTCATTGGATTGTTACTCGTTGTGTGGCTGGTGTTCGTCATTCTCGGGTTCGTTGTCAAAGGCTTGCTCTGGTTGGCCGTCCTCGGGATCGTGTTGTTCGCAGCGACCGCGGCGTGGGGTTGGCTGAAGCGAAACACTCGCACCTGACGCTGGGCTGATTCGCTCATCGAGAATGCGGACGAGCTCAGATTGCATCCTCGGAGTGGCGAGGTGTCGATGTTGCGAGGGCAGCAACGACTTGAAGAAGATTCGCGGCACTGAAGCTTTCGGGCCTACGTACGACGTCTATCGCAGCTCCTTGGATGAGCGCGACGAGTGTGGACCGGAAAGCGTCGGGATCGAGATCGTGTTCCCGGGCGAATCGGTCGGTGACGGGGTGAATCGCGTCGGTATACAAACGGAGACCCGTGTCGATCTGGTCACGAAAATCGATGCTTCTTCGGAAGAAATAGAACTGGAAAAGTAGGTCGACTTCATCACGCTGAGTGTGGAGGCCTTCCAGTTCTGTGGTGATCATCTCGTGGAGGGCGACGTCTGCGGGAAGGTCCTCGCCGAACCCGTCTTCCGGCCCGTCCAAGGTTGTTTCGAGTAATCGAGCAAGCAGAGCGTGCAGCAATCCGTTCTTGGTTTGGTAGTAGAAGTAGACGAGGCCGCTGGAGAGATCAGCTTCCGCAGCGACAGTCCGGGCCGTGACTGTCTCCAGTCCGCCATCGAGCGCCACCAATTTTGCGGCGGCGAGGATGTCACTGCGCCGCTCGAGTTCTGACTTCTTTGCTCCGACCACTCTCGAGAGCCTAGACCTGCGCAAGTGTATGGCCAGCAGGTATGAGGTGGCCGAGAGTCACATTGCGCTCATTGACCGGTTGGTCAATACTGGAGGTATTGGTGTTGCTTCATCGCCGTCTACCGCTAGGAGAAGAATTGTGTCCCATTCCCTGAGGAACCAAACCGTCTTGGTCACCGGCGGCGGCAGTGGTATCGGCCGACTTCTTGCCCTGGGTGCTGCTGAGCGTGGGGCCCGGGTCATCGTGTGGGATCTTTCCGACGAGGCCGGCAGGAAAGTCAGCCGGGAGATCGTTGCCGCGGGTCACTCCGCCGAGGCCTACACCGTCGACGTGTCCGATCGCGATTCCGTCCAGGCAGCCGCGAAGCTAACGGGGCCTGTCGACGTTCTGATCAACAACGCGGGGATCGTCACCGGCAAGAACCTCCTCGACGCCTCCGACGAAGCCATCGAGCGAACGATCCGCGTGAACACGCTTTCCCTCTTCTGGGTCACCCGGGCCTTCCTCGGCAACATGATCGAGAACCGTCGCGGTACCGTCGTCACCGTTTCCAGTGCTGCGGGGCTTGTGGGGGTCGCCAAGCAAACCGACTACTCCGCGAGCAAGTTCGCCGCCTTCGGTTTCGCTGAATCACTCCGTGTGGAACTCTCGAAAGCCAACGCAGGTGTCAACTCGTTGGTTGTGTGTCCGTACTTCGTCAGCACCGGGATGTTCAAGGGTGTGCAGACGAAATACCCACTCCTCCTGCCGATCCTCACGCCCGAGTTCGTGGCGGAGAAGACTTTGACAGCGATCGAGAAGGGCCGGCAGGAGTTGATCATGCCCCGATTCGTGAACCTGTTGTCACCGGCTCGCGTGCTCCCGGTTCGCTGGTTCGACAAACTCATGAATCAGCTCGGCGTCAACAACACCATGGATCATTTCGTCGGCCGCGTCGAGGCGAAAAACAAGAATTGACGATCTTTGCAATGGGCAAACCAAAGCTGCAACAAGAGTGATGAGTCCCCAACTGCCCGGTCGTCTCGGATATAGGGTGATCTTGTAGCAGTGATAGGCGGAGTGTTCGACCTGAATTCGACTCACCTCACGGCCGTCTCGACGGCGGAGAATGCCGGTTCGCTGGTCGACTCCGGCCTTGTACTTTCGCCGGAATCGAGGAGTCGTAGATGTCTCACGTCATCGTCAAGGCATCGACAGTGATCACCGTCGACGCCGAACGTCCGCGCGCGGAAGCAGTTGCGGTGGACACCGAGACCGGTGTGATCATTGCGGTAGGCACCTTGGCTGACTGCCAAGGTGCCTCTCCCGATGCGACGGTCACCGACCTGGGGTCCAGCGTTCTGCTGCCTGGTTTCATCGACTCGCACAATCACCCAGGACTCTCCGGGCTTGTCACGCAGGCACCGGCCTATTGGATTGCTCCCTACGTCGGTTACCCATCATTCGCCGACGTCGAGACGCTCTTCCATAAGGCCAACGCAGAGGAGCCCGCTGGTCAGCCACTGTTGTTCAACGGTCTCGATCGAATGCTTCAAGGAGCTCCGGAGCTCGATCGGGTGCAGCTCGACGCCTATTTCCCTGATCGAGCGGTGATCGTCTTCGACAACTCGGGCCACGAGGTGTACTTCAACTCGGGCGTGATCGCCGCGCTGGGCTGGCCGAACGGCACACCCCCAGCGGATCCTGCCGGCGCGTCGTTCGGTCGCAACGAGGACGGCTCCTCGAACGGACTCGCTTACGAAAGCACGGCGATCGCACAGGTCCTGATGCCTATGTTGCCGAAGATTGTCAGTCATCCGCTGCACTCGTGCGCCCAGTGGTATGCGCTCATGGCTCGCCACGGAGTGACCGCGACCTCGGATCACTCATATTCCGATGAAAGTAAGCCCATCTTCGAGGCGCTGGCCTCGACGTCGGATTGCCCGATTCGGATTTCGCTGTATCACGTGTCGACCGAATCGACCTGTGGCGAGCCGTTCAGCTCGCCGGTCCCGGACAACATGCTGCGCAAACAGGGCATCAAGCTGTGGGCGGACGGCGCGCCCTGGGTCGGAACGATCGCGATCTCGTTTCCGTACCTCGATACCGCGACCACTCGTAATGCGCAGATCGTTCCCGGCGCCACCTACGAGACCAAGATGAACTACTCGCGAGCCCAACTGGATGCGACTCTTGCTTCCAACGCCGACAAAGGATTTCAGTTCGCGTTCCATGTCAACGGCGACGTCGCTCTCGACATCGTTCTCGACGCTTACGAGCGCGCGCTGGATGTCAACGGCCTGACCGGAACAGATCACCGATGGCGGGTGGAACACCTCGGTGCCTGCCGGGGAGACCAGTTCGAGCGCGCCGCAAATCTTGGCGTCGTGCTGTCGATGGGGCCTTACCAGTTGATCTATTGGGGAGACTTGCTGGACGGCGAGATCTTCGACAGCAAGATCGGGGCGCAGTGGCAGCGGATCGGGGACGCGTTCCGTGCAGGCGCTGTCGTGGCATTTCACAATGACGGCATGGTCAGCCCGCCCGATGTGCTGCTGAACATTCAGACCGTGATCACGCGGAGGACTCCATCCGGACAGCTACATGGCGCAGAGCAGATCATCAGTCTGGATGACGCCATCAAAGCCCAGACGATCAACGCCGCGCACGTCCTGCATCGAGACCACGAGATCGGCTCGATCGAGGTCGGAAAACTCGCGGACTTCACAGTGCTTTCGCGCGACCCCTACGAAGTGGAGGCCTCCCGGCTGACTACCGACGTGGCGGTCGAGGGGACCTGGGTGGGTGGCAAGCCGATCGACCTCGACGTATTCCTCGAGCAGGTACGCGCAACTGACCCGACCGAGCACCACGCGGCAATCGCGGGCGTGAGTGCGGGCATTCACCGCTGCTGAAGCGAGGCACCGGCTACAACCGCAACGCTCCAGTCCGCTGACCCGTTGGTGTAAGTGATCGGTGGTGACGTCTTCGAGGATCGTGTCGATCACTTCGCCGTGGCTCCGACAAGCGGTGAGAGTTGTGATGCGATCGGGTTGAGATTGAGTTTGTCCGGATCCACCTTCGGCTTGCGATCCCAGGGCTGCGGAGTTCGAGGATCCGCGAAGACGATCCGGTTAGCGCTGCGGACGCCCGTCACACTGCCCTGGGGTGTTGCACAGTTGGCCTGGAGGTTCAGCGGGTAGCTTCCTTGGGTGATGTCGAAGTTGGGATCTTTAGCTTTCTCCTCGTCGAGGACTGCCTGCGAACCCTCGTAGCCGATGGTGCACGGTGGCGGATTGTTCGTCTCCAACACAAGTCCCAGGTGAGCTGTGCCGTCATTGGGCACGATAGTTCCGGCTCCTGCAGCAAGGGAGGGTAGAAAGATCAGCAGCGGTCTGAGCGCGACGGCTTTGAGACCTGTGAGTTCGGTGACCGAGTTGATGTTCGCCAGGTCTGCCGTCAGAGCGGGACCACCTTCGGCGATCAACGCGCCAACCTGATCGCCTGCTGCAGTACCGGTCTCGATGAGCTGCCTGATGTCGGGGTCGTTGCTGCGCAGCTGGGCAGCAACCGAGTCGAGACCGGTACTGAACTGACCGATAGCAGAGGCCTGTGCGGACTGGGTGTCGAGCACAGTCCTGCTGTCCCTGATGAGTGAGAGTGTCTCTGGCAGAGCTTCGTTGGCGTTCTCGGACAGCGATCCGAGAGTATCGGCCAACATCTGCAGGTCGTCACCCCTGCCGTTCAAGGCATTACCGAGCTCACGTACGACTGTCGTCAGGTTTTTCAAAGGAACCGTTTTCACGAGCTGATCGACGCCGGCTAGAACTTTTTCGACAGGTACAGGTGTTTCGGTGTTCTCGAGCCCGATCGTGGAACCGTCGTCGAGATAAGGCCCGTCCTCGCTTGTCGGCTGCAGATCGACATATTGCTCTCCGACCATCGACCGGTTGGCGACGACCGCTTTCGCCGAATTCGGGATATTCGGTCCGTTGCTGTCGAGGAGAAGCTCCGCGTCGATTCCGTTGTGTGTCAAGGATAATTTCCCGACGGTGCCCACTGGCACCCCACGGTAGGTGACTTCCGCGTTCGTGAAAATGCCGCCGGAGTCTTCGAATTCTGCGTTGACTCGGTACTGTCCGAAACCGAGCAGGTTGTCTATCCGAACGTACTTCGCACCGACAAAGGTCGTCCCCACTGAAGTAACGACGAGCAGTGCAATGAGCTGCAGCCTGACCTGCCGAGATATCACAGAATACCTCCCGGTTGCTTTACCACTACCGACCTCCACCGAACGGTGGCCACCGTCTGGCGCTGGTCATTCAGGCGAACCCGACTGCGCTTGTACCCGTTCGAGTTCGCGCATCAGAGCAGTGACCTTCCGGTCGCGTGCCAGCTTCCATTCGAGGACGGGGTTGAGAATTCCGCGGAGCCAGAAGTACGGCAGCCAAACAGCAGGCGCGACCATCCGTGCGCCGCGAGTTCGGACGGCCTCGAGGAGTAGATCTGCCGCTCGGTCAGCGGGCAGTCTTCTGTTCAGTGGCCAGGGGAGAAGCTGACCGATTCGCTTTCCCATCGGGTCGTTGTCGAGCGTGTTTCGCGCCAGGCCGGTGTCCACCACTCCGAAGTACGCGAGCCCGGCGGAGGCTCCGAATGCCGCCAGTTCGATGCGCAGTCCGCGGCCGAGTTGTTCGACAGCGGCCTTGCTCACCATGTACGGGGCCCCACCCATGCCAGGGGTGAACGCGGCGCACGAGGACACCAAAAGCATGTGCCCGCCGCTGGCGACGATCTCATCTGCCGCAGCCCGCACGATGTTCAGCACGCCGCCGAAATTGACGGCCATCACGGAGTCGAAGACATTGCGGTCGACAGTCCGAATCGTCGCCGGTGGCGGGGTGATTCCCGCGTTGGCAACTACGATGTCGAGTGTTCCGAAGGTCTTCACCGTCCGTCGGACGCACTCCACCATCGCCTCGGAGTCGGTCACGTCCGCCGCGAGGAAGAGGACTCGTTCGGATGGATGCGCATGTGGAGGTATGTCTCGATCGACAACGACGACATACGCGCCTGCCGCTAGCAACTTCTCGACGGTCGCAGCGCCGATTCCCCGCGCTCCGCCCGTCACCAGCGCAACTTTTTCGGGAAGAGATATGTCTCCTCTCATGAGCGGCCCTCCAACCGTGTTGGATTGGTGGCCGCGGTCGGTTTTTTCGCATCGGAAGCACTTCCGATGCGGTACTCGTAGTGGCCGAGTTCGATCGTGGACATGCGGCGGGTGAAGTTACGTACGGAGCCTGGCCAGTAGGTGACATTCCGCCCCGATGGACTCAGGTAGTAACTACTGCACCCGCCGGAGTTCCATACCGAACCCGCGAGTGTGGCATCGGTGTAGTCGGCGAACTCGGTCTGCGCCTGCTTGCTTACCTCCAGCGATCGAATCTTGTTGGTGTCCATAGCCCGTAGGGCATCGAGGATGTAGTTCACCTGGGCTTCGATCGTGACCACCTGCGATGTGTAGACGACCGAATTGGGCCCGAGCAGCATGAAGAAGTTCGGGAATCCGTGCACGGTCGTACCTCGATAGGAAGACATCTCTCCCGACGGCCACACATCTGCCAACGACTGTCCATCGCGGCCCCGTATGCGGCGAAAACCCGAGTGGCCGGCGACGGTGAATCCAGTTCCCAGCACGATGGTGTCCACCTCGTGAGTTCGCCCGTCGGTGGTCACGATCCCAGCGGAAACAACCCGGGCGATACCGGCTGTTTCGACGGCGACATTGTCCCGAGACAGTGCCGGATAGAACTTGTTCGAGAACGTCGGTCGCTTGCATCCGAACGCATAGTCCGGAGTGAGCTTCCTTCGCAACACGGGATCCTTCACCTGGCGACGCAAATGCGCTCGTCCGAGCACTGTGAGGGGTGTGAGTAGCGATCGATGGTGAATGAGACCGGGTACCAGGGCTTCTTGGAACAAGTCGAACGTGCGCCGCATCGTGCGTTGCAGCAGTGGGAACTTTCGGAGCATCGATCTACCTGACTTCGAGATCGACCGGTCCGGGTGCGGCAGTATCCACGTCGGGGTCCGCTGAAACACGGTCAGATGTGCGGCTTCGGGTGCGATGCGCGGGACGAATTGCACGGCGGAGGCTCCGGTGCCGATCACTGCTAGTCGACGACCCCTCGCGGAGTGTTCGTGATTCCATTCCGCGGAGTGGAATACTGATCCCGAAAACGATTCCAGTCCAGCAATATTGGGTTTGGCGGGCTCGCTGAAGGGCCCGAGTGCGCCGACGAGTATTCGCGCCGACCAGGTTCCCGCCGACGTCGTCAAGAGCCACCTGGCCTCTTCGTCGTTCCAGGTGGCGTCAAGCACCTCGTGACCGAAGCGGATCCGGTCTCTGATGTCGAACCGGTCCGCGCAGTCGTTCAGGTAGGCTTCGATTTCGGGCTGGAGGGGATAGAGGCGTGTCCAGTCCGGATTGGGCGCGAAAGAGAACGAGTACAGCGCAGAAGGTATATCGCACTGGGCACCGGGGTAGGTATTGACGTGCCACGTTCCACCGACTGCGTCATCGCGTTCGAAGATCAGAAAATCTTTGCGCCCTTCCTGCTGAAGGCGGATCGCTGCACCGAGGCCACCGAATCCGGCCCCGATGATGGCGACATCGATGAGGATGACTGCCGGGTGGTTGGACGCCACATCATGCTCGGCGGCAGACGTATCCGAAACGGCAGAGGTCATGAGATTTTCAACTCCATTTCTTACAGATCGAGGACGACGACTTCGCCGCCGGCAGCAGCTCGCGAAACACACGGTGTGAGCGCGGTCTTCCGCTCGGTGGCATCGAGTACGCGGTCGCGATGATCGACCCGGCCTTCGACGAGTCCGACGACGCAGACCCCGCAGAAGCCCTGACGACACGAGTACGGTTGATCGGGCCTCGACCGGCGAAGTGCGTCGAGTGCAGTCTCCTGTGCGCCAACGGCAATCGTTTCACCAGAACGGTTCAAGTGGAGCGTGAAGGGTTTACCGTCGGTTACTGCGGGCGGAGCGAAAAGTTCGGCATGAAACTCCTGAATTCTGCTGTTTCGTATGGACTCGTCGCGAAGCTTTCTTGAGAGCGCCGCCGGTCCGCACACGTACATTGCGGAGTCGACCGCCGCGAGTTCGATGATCGTTTCAGGATTAGGTAGACCGTCGATATCGTCGGCCGCGAGAATCAGGCGGCCGCCCGATGTCAGAGCCAACCGACTCAGCTCGGCGACGAAAGGAAGGGTTGCGCGAGATCGTCCGTGGTAGTAAAGAGTCCATGGAACTTTGTCCACTACGGCGCGCTCGATCATAGAACGAATAGGCGTGATGCCGATTCCTGCTGCGACGAAGAGGTAATTGTCGGCCCGTGCCATCGGAAAGGCATTGCGAGGACCGCGAACTCGAACGAGATCGCCGCACTCGAGGTTGTGGATCTCGCTGGACACTCGGCCACCAGGAATTCTGCGAACACTGATTCGATAATGCTCGCCCCCAGTGGGGAGGCCGGCGAGCGAGTACTGACGCAATTCTCCCGACGGTGTGGTGATGTCGACGTGCGCGCCGGGATGCCACGTGGGGAGTGGTGCGCCGTCGCGTCGGCGGAGCAAAAGTGATCGGACGTCCTCTGTCTCCTCGACGATGTCGTCGATGATCATCTCGAACTCGTACCCAGTGCTTCTTCGTGGGCGAGCCGGGGAGAGGGCGGTGACGATCGAGGAGTCCGTCACAAGTTTGGCGTAGATCCGAGATACGGCCCCGATAGCTCTGAGTCCGACACCAGGATCGGTGACGGTGGTATCGCCCAAGTGGCTCCGGGTTTCGACCGATGTCGGCTGTTGAGTCATGTTGTCTCTGCTCACTGTTGCGTTGCCAATGCTGCGGGAGACTTGGCCAGATATTGCACAGCTTTATTGATGTCGCCCATGCCCGAGGGGTGGAAACCTGGACGGATATACAGCGCGAGCTGCACGAAGAGAAACGATAGTCCTGGAATCAATTGTTTACGTGAGGCTTTCGCGAACGCGAGAGGCCAAGGTGTGTGAAGGCGCCGACGTAGGCGGCCTTTGCCTGAGCGCGGAGTGGCAACCGGGTTCTTGTACAGATATGCCGCTGTGCTGAACCACAGAAGGGCCAGCCCGGCGCTCGCCGCGACAGCAGTCCGGGCGCGTCGAAATCCACCTCCGTCTACGTACTGGAATGCATCGAATGCGACGTTGCGGTGCTCGAGTTCTTCCGCACCGTGCCAGCGCAGCAGATCCAGCATCGTCGGATCTACTCCGAGTCGGTCGAATTCGGTGTTGTCGAGCAACCATTCACCTACGACGGCGGTGAAATGCTCTGCAGCCGCATAAATGCCCAGGCGTTCGTTCAGCCACATCTTCCCTGCTCGGCCAGTCAGGCCATGGTCACCGAAAACCACCCCTACTGCGAATCGGATGCGCCGAAGGATGGGTTCGATGTCCACTCCGTGAGCGATCAGGTAGTCGCGAAAGCTTTCGTGCGAAGACGCGTGAGTTGCTTCCTGCCCCACGAAACCGACCACTTCTTCGCGCAACCGGGGGTCGTCGATGAAGGGCAGGGCGCGCGCGAAGACATCGGCCATGGCGCGTTCACCCTCGGGCAACACCAGGTGCATCACGTTCCAGAAGTGCGTGGCGTACCACTCCCCAGGGATGTATTGAAGCGGGACGTTCGACCAATCGAATTTCACCGCGCGCGCGACGATCGCGTAGGACTCGTCGGTGTGCGCCTTGCTTGTCGTGTCGACCGCGTTGTTTCGAGACATCCGAACTCCATTTCTGCGGGTAATGTTCTCGTCGATGTTACATTGCAACAATCTGTGTTGCAATGATGCAAAAGGCGGATGGTCGACGAACAGGTGGCCGCTAAGATCGAACAATGCATCCCGACGGAGACGATGGCCCCATTCTCGATGCCGCGTTCGAGCTGTTCGGGCAGGTCGGCATCGCTCGTACAACGATCGGAGACGTCGCAAAGCGAGCCCGGATCAACCGGGTGACCGTCTACCGCCGGATCGGGTCCAAGGACGAGTTGGTGCAAGCTGTCATGGCACGCGAGTCATCACGGCTTTTTGCGTCGCTGGCGAAGTCGGCCGCGGAGCAATCTTCGCGAGAAGACCGTGTCGCACATGGTTTCGCGACGACGATCGACTCGGTCCGTACCAATCCGGTGTTGTTGAAAATGTTCGATTCCGAGAGCCCCGTGGTGTTGGAACAGCTGACTATCAATGCGTCGGCCCTGCTCGAGCCTGCTATCAGGGCCGCAACTCAGATTGCGCTAGACGAATCCGGCACGAAGACATTCGCAGTGCCTGATGCGCCGGAAATCGTTGCACGCGTCGTGCATTCGATCTTATTGACGCCTTCGGCAGGCGCTCCGCTCGAGACATACGAGGACCTGCTCACGTTTGCGCACCGCAACATCGTCCCGTTGCTCGTCGCAGAGCGCACCGCATCGAAGTCGTAGAAATCACTGCAGATCATGCGCGGTGGCGGATCCAGAGCAGGCGGTCGATCAACTGCGCCACCCAGCGTTTGCGACGCAGGGTGACCAACTCGAAGCCGGGGATGTCGAACATCTTGCTCACGCGACTTCGGGTTCGACAGAACTCTGCAAATCCTTCGTCGCCGTGCACCCTGCCGAATCCGCTGGCACCGACGCCGCCCATCGGGACCGAGCCCATTCCGGCAAACGCGATCACCGAGTTCACGGTCACCTGACCGCATACCAGTCGGACCGCAATCTCCTGTCCGCGGCGGCGCGAGAAGACCGACGCTCCGAGCGCGTATCGATGGTCGTTGGCGCGGCGGATCGCCTCGTCGAGATCGTCGACTTCGCAGACTGTGACGGTGGGACCGAATGTCTCCTCACGAACTGCCGAGCAGTCCTCGGGAGTGTCGACCAACACGGTCGGCCCGATGAACCGCGGCCCGATCGAATCGAGCCCGCCGATCAACGCCCGGCCCCCCGCTGCCGCGGCATCCTCGAGATGTCCTCGCACGATCTCGATTTGAGCGGGCATCGTCATCGGCCCGTAGGTAGCGGACGCGTCGCCACCCGGTCGAATTCGGCGCGCATGCTCGACGAGTCCGGCGATGAACTCGTCGGAGACGCTGCGCTCGACGTATACGCGCTCGACCCCGATACACGTCTGGCCACCATTGGTGAATGCGCCCCAGGCGACCGCCTCAGCGGCGGCCGCGACATCGGCGTCGGCGGCGACGATCACCGGATCCTTACCGCCACATTCCATGACGACCGGAGTGAGCGTCTCGGCGCACGTGGTCATGATCTTCGAGCCGGTGCTGGTCGAACCGGTGAACGCGATCTTGTCGACTCCGCTGCGGCACAGCGCGGCACCGGTGTCTCCGAATCCCGTGACCAGCGAGAGTACCCCGGTGGGCAACGTCGGATTTGCGTCGTGAAATGCCTGAACGTATCTGGCCCCGACAGCCGGGGTGTACTCGCTCGGTTTGAACACGACGCAGTTGCCTGCTGCCAGCGCCGAGGAGATGGCGCTGTTCGGCGCATACAGTGGGTAGTTCCACGGCCCGATGACGCCGACGACTCCGAGCGCGACCTTGTCGACCCGGGCAGAGTAGTTGGCCAACAGCAGACCGGGATTGACGCGGCGAGTCCGTAGCAGTCGCGGTGCATGGCCCTCTGCCCATGCGATGTGCTCGAGGGTCAGCACGATCTCGAGCAATGCGTCCTCGGCAGGCTTCCCGTTCTCCCGATGGATCAAATCGATGAATTCGGTTCTTCGACTCCATATTTCGTGACGCCAGGCCCTGAGATGACGAATCCGTGACCTCGGTGGGAGCGAAGACCACTCGAGCTCGACGCGACGTGCCTCTGCGACCACTGCTGCTACGCTCTCCGCCGACGCCTTGTCGAAGGTGCCGATATGGCGGTCATCGATCGGCGAGACCGAATCGAAACTGGTCGACTTCGATGTAGGGACAGTCGACCCCTGGACAGTCGAAGTCTGCCGAGTCACGGGGAGACCTCGAGCCCGGTCTTGGATTCGTGTGCAGTACGGAGTTCACGCTTCATGATCTTGCCTGCGCCGCTCATCGGTAGCGCGGTGACGAACTCGATGGTGCGCGGTGTCTTGTAACCGGCGACGTAGCTTCGGGTGTGCTCGCGGAGTTCCTCCACGGACGGTGAAAGACCCTCTGTGAGAACCACGCACGCATGGACTCGTTCGCCCCACTCCGGATCCGGCACGCCGATTACCGCGCAAGCCAATATCGCGGGATGCAGGCTGAGCGCACTTTCCACTTCGGCACTGTAGACGTTCTCACCACCGGTGATGATCATGTCCTTCAGACGATCCACCACGAACAGGAAACCATCGTCGTCGAGGTACCCTACGTCGCCGGTGTGCATCCAGCCGTCACGAATGGCGGCCGCTGTCTCCGCAGGTTTGTTCCAGTAGCCCAGCATGACATGTCCGCCGCGGACGCAAATTTCGCCGACTGCCCCGGTTTCCACGGGCCTATCGGCAGGATCGAGAATTTGAATTTCGGAGTGTGGTGCTGCCCTGCCTGCCGATCCGATACGTTCCCCCACATGATGTTCGGGCCACAGGAGGGAGGCAACGGGAGCAAGCTCGGTCATACCGTAGGCCTGGGTGAGCCGGGCCCGCGGAAGTCGAGACTGAGTGCGCTCGAGGACTCCGGCCGAGATGGGGGAGCCACCGTAGAGCACCCGGCTGAGCGAGGATGTGTCGAAGGTGCTCAGCGAAGGGTGGTCGACGAGTAGCTGGATCATCGTGGGCACCAACAAAACGTCTGTGATGGAGTGCTTTTGGATAGCTTCGAGTACGGCGGTGGGCTCGAAGAACGGAACCATCACGTGCGTTCCACCGAGCATGACCTGCCCTACCCATGCCGCAAGGTCGGCGAGGTGGAACATCGGTGCGGCGTGCAGAAGAATCGAGGCGTCGTCGAGCAATTGCCCAGTGGCGACAGTCCCCAAACCCGAGGTGACGAGGTTGGTGTGCGAGAGCATTACACCCTTGGGGAACCCAGTGGTGCCGCCGGTGTAGAACAGTCCGGCCAGTTCATCTCCGCTGCGTCGCGCATCGGAAACGGGGTCGTTGGACTCGACGAGGTTCTCGTACGAGACCATGCCTTCAGGTGTGGGGCCGTCGCCACAATGGACGATGGTCTCGAGGTTCGCACATGCTGCGCGCAGTGCAGGTGCCATGGCCGCGAAAGTGTCATCGACCAGGAGAACCTTGGTATCCGAATCGTTGAGGGCGTAGGCGACCTCGACGGGTGACCAGCGGATGTTGACCGGGTTGAGTACGGCATCGGCCCAGGGCACTGCCAGTAGGTATTCGGAGTAGCGGTCGCTGTTGAACGCCAACATGGCCACCCGGTCGCCGCTCTCGACGCCGATCGAGTGCAGTCCAGCGGCGAATCGAGCTACGCGGTCGATCTGCTCGGCAAAGGTGCGTACCCGGTCACCGATAACAGTGGCGGCTCGGTGCGGGGTTGTTACTGAGGCTCGGTGGAGGCCTTGAGTGAGATACATGGCGGAGTCCCTTGTGGCGAGAGGGGGCAAATGCCCGGAGTGAATACGGTCACATTCCCACCTTATTGGCACCGTGTCAATAGGGATGTTGTGGGGATGCCGCACAGCAATCGCAATTTGCCGAAAATAACTGTGCTGCTATAGCTCTCGGTTGTCCTCAGTGGCCATGGATTGCGCCGTTGCGAGAACGGTGACGAGGACGTCCGTCAGCAATCTCTCGACCTGCCCCCTGGTCAGGGTTCCACGGATCAGCCATTCACGGCCGGCGGCCTTGACCATTCCACCGAACACACGCACCGCCGACGTGGTGAGGATGCGATCGCCACGCCCTCCCTGGAAGGCCGTGGCGTCGAGCACGCGTTCGGCGGCGAGATCGTCCGCTTCGTCGAGGATCTGGGCGACCTGCTCGTCGACACCCGAACCGCTCGCCATGGACACCCATGCCGTGCCATGGGTCTCGATGACCCCCACCAGCCAATGCACGCTGCCTCTGGCACGTTCCTCGAGCGATCCTGTCGGCAGGTTCACGGCCTCGATCGGCGGGACGGTGACCAGGAAGCGCACGCTCTCGAGGTACAGATCGCGCTTGCCACCGATGTAGTGGTGGATGAGTCCGCGGGCAACCCCCGCGGACTCGGCGACATCGGCCATCGAGACTTCGGCATACGGCTTGTCGCCGAACAAACGAACGGCGCTGGCCAGGATTTGCGTCCGTCTTTCGTCTGGTTCCAGTCGACTCCATTTGGGTGTGTTCACAGCGGGCATAGATTTCATGATCGCATCGCGCCGACTGTGTGAGACGTCAGAGGTACCGCTCGGTGCGCGCGCGCAGTGAGGACGGCACGATGAAGCGATCACCGTAGCGTGCCCGTAGTTCGTCGGCTCGATCGACGAATCCGGCCAGACCGCCGTCGAACTGGTTGACGAATTGGAGCACCCCCCCGGTCCAAGCGGGATAACCGATTCCCATGATGGAGCCGATGTTGGCGTCCGCCACCGTACGCAGCACACCCTCGTCGAGACACGCGATCGAGTCCAGCGATTGCGCGATCAGCATTCGATCCATCATGTCCTCGAACGGAATTCCATGATCGGCGCGGAGGTAGTGCTCGACGAGACCGGGCCACAGCCCTGCTTTGGAACCGTCTTCTGCATAGTCGTAAAAACCGCGTCCCGACTTGCGCCCGGGACGCTCGAACTCATCGACCATGCGGTCGACCAGCGCGTAGGACTTCGAGCCGATCCAGTCCCGACCGTCTACGCGAGCAGCGTCGGCCATTCCCTCGCGGATGTGGCGGGAGAGTGTCAAGGAGATCTCGTCCATGAGGGCTAGGGCCCCGGACGGGTAGCCGGCCTGGAGGGCAGCCTGCTCGACGGTTGCCGGATGCACGCCCTCGGCGATCAGGGAGATCGCCTCGTCCATGAAGCGGCCGATGACTCGAGTAGTAAAGAATCCGTGACTGTCTCCGACGACAATCGGGGTCTTGCCGATCAGCCGAACGAAGTCGAACGCGCGCGCCAGCGCAGAGTCGCTGGTGTGCTCGCCCACCACGATCTCCACCAGAGGCATCTTGTCCACCGGAGAGAAGAAGTGCGTGCCGATGAAATCCGCCGTCCGCGCAACACCCTCGGATAGCGAAGTGATCGGCAGAGTTGACGTGTTGGAGCACAACAGGGCATCGACGGTGAGGTATTTGTCGACTGCCTCGAACGCATCCTGCTTGACGGCCGGATCCTCGAACACGGCTTCCACGACCAGATCGCAGCCCTCGGCATCTGCTGCATCCGCACTCGCGGTGATGAGTGAAAGGACAACGTCTGCGGCCTGCTGCGTCGTTCGGCCTTTGGCAACAGACTTGCCGAGAATCGAACGAGCGTAGTCTTTTCCGCGCTCAGCCGATTCGAGGGACACATCGCGCAGTACGACGGGCACCTTTGCCGAGGCGACGACGTATGCGATGGCTGCACCCATCATGCCTGCGCCGATCACCAAGACCTTTTCCGGCACGCGGTGCGGCTCAGCGGTGGGACGCGAAACACCCTTGTTGATCGAACCGAGATCGAAGAACATCGACTGAATCAGATTTCCTGAGACGGGTCCGCACGCGAGGGATGTGCAGTGCCTGGTCTCCACGCGCGAAGCCGAGTCGAAATCCAGTACCGACCCCTCCACAGCGGCGGCGACCACTGAAATGGGTGCCGGCATCGGTGCGCCCTTGACTTGCTTACGAACGGTAGCGGCGACAGCCGGCAACTGAGCCGCCATGCCGGACGATGCCGCCGTTCCTCCAGGTATCTTGAAACCTTTCCGGTCCCATGGCTGTGAAGCGTCAGGATTGGCGACGATCCAAGCCCGAGCCGCGGCCATCATCGCATCCTCGGTGTCGGCGACCTCGTCGACCAATCCGAGTTCGAGTGCCTGAGCGGGCCGATACCGTTGCCCTTGCCCGATCACCTGAGTCAGCGCTGGGACGATGCCGAACATTCGAACGGTCCTGGTGACGCCTCCGGCGCCGGGGAGAAGTCCGAGGGTCACTTCGGGAAGTCCGAAACGAGAGTTCCGCTTGTTCAGTGCGATTCGATAATGACAGGCGAGTGCGATTTCGTAGCCTCCGCCGAGTGCTGTGCCGTTGAGCGCGGCCACGACCGGCTTGCCCAGCTGCTCGAGACGCCGGAACTTGTCCTTGGTGAAATCGAGCGCTGCCGCTATCGCCGCGTGATCGCTCGGACCGGCGTCACGTAGCAACTCGAGATCGCCACCGGAGAAGAAAGAGTCTTTTCCCGAGGTCATGATGACGCCGTCGAAGTCGTCACGGTGTGTCTCGAGCCAGTCGATCGTCGACGCCAGCGATTGACCGAATGCGTCGTTCATGGTGTTGGTGGACTGTGTCGGATCGTCGATCGTCAGTACGAGCACTCGGTCGCTGCCGACCTCGCCGTTGATCGTGGGTGTCCGCACAGCAACAGGTGTGCTCATTGAAGTCCTTCGGGCATTGTAATGGTGGTTGATCGAAAGGTGGCGAGCTCTAAAGTCGTTCGATGATGGTGGCGACGCCCATTCCGGCGCCGATGCACAATGTCACCAGCGCGTACCTTTCACTGCGGCGTTCGAGTTCGTCGAGTGCTATGCCGGTGAGCATTGCACCGGTCGCCCCCAACGGATGTCCCATGGCGATCGCTCCGCCGTTGACGTTGATGCGGTCGTGATCGATATCGAGCTTTTTCGCGTAATTGAGTACCACTGAAGCGAACGCTTCGTTCACCTCGAACACCGCAATGTCATCGAGGGTGAGGCCGGCGGCCGCCAGTGCCTTATGGGTCGCTGGGACCGGCCCGGTGAGCATGAGTGTCGGATCGGACCCAGCAACTGCACCGGCAACCACTCGACCGCGAGGAGTCAATCCTCCTGCGCGGCCTGCCTCTTCGGAACCGACGAGGACCATTGCGGCACCGTCGACAATGCCCGAGGAGTTACCGGCGTGATGTACGTGGTCGATGCGCTCGACTTCGGTGTACTTCTGCATAGCGACCGCGTCGAAGCCCGCAAGTTCACCGATCTTCGCGAATGCCGGCTTCAACGCACCCAGGCTGGCCGTCGTGGTCTCGGGCCGCATGAGTTCGTCGTGATCGAGCATCAGCTGACCATTCGAGTCGAACACCGGGATCACTGATTTCTCGAAGTGGCCCATTGACCAGGCGTGTGCCGCCCGCTGCTGGCTTCGGACCGAGTAGGCGTCGACCTCATCGCGATCGAACCCCTCGATCGTCGCGATGAGGTCGGCGCTGACTCCCTGGGGTACGAAATAGCTTCCGTAGCTGGTCAGGGGGTCGCATGGCCATGCGCCGCCATCGGCACCCAACGGCACACGGGACATCGATTCGACTCCGCCGGCGACGATGAGTTGGTCCCATCCGGACCGGACACGTTGTGCAGCGGTGTTCACAGCTTCGAGTCCGGATCCGCAGAATCGGTTCAACTGGACTCCCGCGACGCTGTCAGGGAGGCCGGCGACCATGGCGACGGTCCGGGCGATGTCGCAGCCCTGATCGCCGATCGGGGTGACGACACCGAGAACGATGTCGTCGATCAGCGCTGGATCGAGCTGAGAATGACGAGAGAGCAAGGCAGACAATGTGTTCGCGGCTAAGTCGACCGGTTTTATGGTATGCATCGAACCGGAACTTTTGCCGCGGCCACGCGGACTTCGGACTGCGTCGTACAGGAACGCCTCCATGAGGGCGGTACCTTTCTTTTGGAATCAGAGCGAACGGGAAATGAGGTCTTTCATGACCTCGTTGGCACCGGCGTAGATTCGGGCGATGCGGCCGTCGACGAACATGCGCGCGATGGGGTACTCCTCCATGTAGCCGTAGCCTCCGAAGAGTTGCAGGCACCTGTCGACCACCTCGAACTGCCGATCCGTGGTCCAGTACTTGACCATGGCAGCAGTGGTGACGTCGAGCTCTGCGGCAACGTGTTTGGTGACGGCGTCATCGACGAAGGTACGCACGACCCGCCCGATGGTGGCGCATTCCGCGAGCTCGAATTTGGTGTTCTGAAGGTCGAACAGGGTTTTACCGAACGCATTGCGTGACTTGGTGTACTCCACTGTCTGCTGTACTGCGGCCTCGATCATCGCGGCCGCGGCTATTCCGCAGATCAGTCGCTCTTGGGGGAGTTGCTGCATGAGCTGGGCGAACCCTTTGCCCTCCGCGTCCCCCAATAGATTTGCCGCAGGAATTCGCAGGCCGTCGAACGACAGTTCGGTGGTGTCCTGGCCTTTCGTCCCGATCTTGTTCAGAATTCGTCCGCGGTGGAAGCCGGGGGTGTCGTCGGATACCTCGGCAACGAGCAAAGACAATCCTCGTGCGCCGGCTGTCGGATCTGTTTTCGCAGCGATGATGAGCAGATCGCAGTGAGCTCCATTGGAGATGAATGTTTTGGCACCGGTTACCACGTAGTCGTCGCCGTCGCGCACTGCACGGGTAGCGATTCCTTGGAGGTCGGAACCGGTTCCCGGTTCGGTCATCGCGATCGCGCCGATCCAGTCACCGGAGCAGAGCTTCGGCAACCACTGCGCCCGATTCTCTTCGGATGCATAGGCGAGGATGTAGTGCGGGACAATGCCGGTGTGAACTCCCAGTTGCATAGATGAGTCGCCGGCGCGAACCTGTTCCTCGAACAGAACCGCCTCGTGACGGAAGTCGCCGCCTCCGCCGCCGTAGGTCTCCGGTATCGACATGCCGAGCAAGCCCAGCCGTCCCGCCTCGCTGTACACCTCGCGGCTCGGGCGGCCGGCGGCAGCAAATTCCTCTCGGTGCGGTACGACCTCTTTCTCGAAAAATCCTCGAGCGAGTTGTCGCACGTCATCGAGTTCGGTGGCGAGTTCACGGCTGGTGCTGTCTGCGAGTGCAGTCATGGGCATCCCTTGGTCGGCAAACTAGCTTGTTGGCACTATGCCAACAACTTTGCTCGTGTTGAAGTGCGATGTCAAGGTGGTGTCGCAATCGGTTGAGACATCCCGTTCGACGGGTCGGTCTCGCGGATATGGGGGCATCGTCCTCGACTCGCTCGTCGAGTCAGCGGCCTGAGCGCGTGAACAGGCTGTCGTCCGTCCGAGCCTCGACGGCGAGAATCGTCAGATCGGGATCGCACTCGTACGTCGGATTTCCCGGCATCGGGCCGGTGTGGGCGCAGATGTCGCTCTGGGCGCCGAGGCGCACGGTCATCGGAGGCTCCGGAACCCACTGAGCACCTTTTCGGATGGGTCCAAACCTGTTACTGCGCGACTGATTCCGATCAGGATTGCAGTCGCCGAGCCAAGTAAGGTCCCGTGATGCTGTCCGCCGACGCGGCCACCTCGGTGGGTGTCCCCGTGGCGACCACGGTGCCGCCCTTGTCGCCACCGCCGGGTCCGAGATCGATGACCCAGTCTGCGGAGGCTATGGCGTCCAGATCGTGTTCCACCATCACGACGGTATTGCCCGTGTCGACCAGGCGGTGGAGCTGACGCATGAGCAGGGCGACGTCAGCGGGATGCAGCCCGGCGGTGGGTTCATCCAGTAGGTACAGGGCGTTGCCGCGTCGGGTGCGCTGCAATTCGTTGGCGATCTTGATGCGCTGTGCTTCGCCGCCGCTGAGCTCGGTCGCAGGCTGGCCGAGCCGCAGGTAGCCGAGCCCGATATCGAGTAGCGTCTCGAGGCTGCGGGAAACGCCGGTGATGTCGGCGAAGAACCCGGCCGCTTCGTTCACCGACATCGCCAGCACGTCGGCGATGGTTTTGTCGCGCCAGGTGACTTCGAGAGTTTCGGGGGCGTAGCGGGCGCCGTGGCAGGTGGGGCAGGGGCCGTAGGTGCCGGGAAGGAAGAGGAGCTCCACCTCGACGAAACCGTCACCCTGACACGTCGGGCAGCGTCCTTCGGGGACGTTGAAGGAGAACCGGCCGGGCGCCCAGCCGCGGGCCTTGGCCTCGTCGGTGTCGGCGAACAGTTTGCGCACGATGTCGAACATTCCGACGTAGGTGGCCAGTGTCGAGCGGGGTGTGCGGCCGATGGGGCGCTGATCCACCCGGACCAACCGGTTGAACTCCTCGAATCCGTCGACGTCGGCCACGTCGATCTCGATCTGCGCGTCGACGTCCTCATCTGCCGCAGTATCGAGTCGATGACGCGCCACCTCGAACAAGACTTGGGTGACGAGTGTCGACTTCCCAGAGCCCGACACACCCGTCACCGCGGTCAGCACCGTCAAGGGGAATTGCACGGACAACCCGTGCAGGTTATGACGGGTTACGCCGGTCAGAGTAAGCCAGCCGTGGGGCGGTCGCGCCACACGATGCAGGGACTCCGCGCGTCCGAACAGGTGGCGCCCGGTAACCGACTCCTCGATCTGCTCGAGCCCGGCCACCGGGCCGCTGTACAGCACCCGGCCACCGCCTTCGCCTGCAGCGGGTCCGATATCGACCACCCAGTCGGCCCGTCGGACCACGTCCATATCGTGCTCGACGACGAACAGAGAGTTGCCGGATTCCTTCAGCCGATCCAGGACGTCGAGCAGCGGTTCGGCATCGGCCGGATGCAGGCCGGCAGAGGGTTCGTCCAGGACGTACACCACACCGAAAAGCCCGGAACGGAGCTGGGTGGCGATCCGCAGGCGCTGAGCCTCGCCGGGGGACAGCGTCGTCGAGCTGCGCCCCAACGCCAGGTACCCCAGACCCAGTCCGAGCAGCACCTCGATCCTGGCGAGCAGGTCGGCAGTGATGCGTACCGCCACTTCCGTGGCCTCACCGGAGGAAGCCGTCGGGGTTGCGGCTGCCATCTCGGACTGTTCGGCGATGGGCCGCAACACTGCGGCAACCTCGGTCAGGGAGAGTGCGTTGATCTCGGCTATCGAGTATCCGGCGACGGTGACCGCCAATGCGTCGGTCCGCAGCCCGCTGCCCGAGCACTGTGGGCAGCGGACACTCTCGGTGAATCGCAGCGCGCGTTCGCGCATCCGCTCGCTCGTGGAGTCCGACAGGACATGCATGACGTGGCGGCGAGCGCTCCAGAACTTGCCTTCGTAACTGTGGTCGACGCGGTCGGCCTGGGGTTCGATGAACACCTTCGGTTGCTCGTCGGTGTAGAGGAGCCACGTGCGGTCCTTCGCGTGGAGCGTTCGCCACGGCGCATCGATATCGATACCCAGGCCGCTGACGATGCTACGTAAGTTCGCACCCTGCCAGGCGCCGGGCCAGGCCGCGATCGCTCCCTCTCGGATGCTCAGCGACGGGTCGGGAACCAGTAATTCAGTTGTCACGTCGTGGAAGACGCCGAGCCCGCCGCAACGCGGGCACGCACCGGCGACGGTGTTGGGGGAGAACGATTCCGCCTCGAGACGTGACGCCCCGTCCGGGTAGGTACCGGCGCGGGAATAGAGCATCCGCAGCAGGTTGGACAAGGTTGTGATGGTGCCGACACTGGAGCGTGAACTGGGCGCGCCCCGGCGTTGCTGCAGCGCCACGGCTGGAGGGAGTCCGGTGATGGAAGCAACGTGCGGTGCGCCTACTTGTTGCAGGAGCCGACGGGCGTACGGGGCCACCGACTCGAAGTAGCGTCGTTGAGCTTCGGCATACAAGGTGCTGAACGCCAGCGAAGACTTGCCTGATCCCGACACGCCCGTGAATGCGACGAACGCGTTGCGAGGGATATCGACATCTACTGCTGCCAGATTGTGCTCGGTGGCGCCGCGAACGCGCACATACTCGTCCCACGATGTGCCCGTCATCCTTCCGACACTAGTGCGGGTGGCTCGGGTCGGAAGGATTCATTCTTTACGCGGTCAACTTGCTCGACGAGGCTTAGCGTGGGTGCTTGCCATCGGGTGCGCCCGCGGGGGAGGGCGAGTGTCGTCGATGTCCGGGTCCGGGGGATAGCTGCGAGTGGGAGCATGCCCGACGTCCTGGTGAGCCATCACGCCCTTCCACCAGTCGTCCATCGAATCTGTTCTCGGCCACACGATCGGTTCCATCAACGACCCTCCGCTGCATCAGCTAATCGGGAAGTGCCGCAGCGGATTCGAGCTACTGATTGACTGCGTTATCTGCACGGTCAATACGGCTGACGGCTTGAGCGATATGAGTCCAACCTACGCCCTTAGCGCGTAGGACACCACCTCATCAGGTCCTTCTCGCTGCTACAGATTCGATCCGGCGGATTCGAGGGTGACATGCATGGCAAGAGAGCCTCCTGCGTTGTTTACGCACGTCATCGCAGGGGTGGGGAGTGACGATGACGTGCAGCGGTATCCCACGGCCGCTGCCCGACCTGATGTCGGCCGAACCGGGCTTCACCCTCGTCGAATTGGCCGAGTGGCTCGGGCCGTGTTCCACGGTTCATGCCGATGGACCTGTACAAGGTCGACGATCGCTACATTCTGAGTGTTGACCTGACCGGTGTCGATCCGGGCTCGATCGACGTCGATGTGGACCGCGTGACACTGACTCTCACCGCGCATCGAACTGCACCGGAAGCTAATGGAGTGCAGGGGATTTCCTCCGAACACTTTGCCGGTACGTTCCGCCGTCAGGTTTCACTGGGTGAGGGAATCGACGTCGAAAATATCTTGCCGACCGATGTGATCGAACAACATCGAGACGAGCCATTCGACGACGACGAATATCCCCGCACGACAAGCCGAGATCCGATGGCTGTTGCATGACTCGGCTGGCCGCGTAACTTCGAGGCAGTCAGCGAAATCGAGGGGTGCGCGCAACGGCATGGTCGCTCGACCATGCCGTTGCGTACCCCCAGTCGGCAGGGGAAGAAGTTATGGCAACCAAATTCTCAGTAGGCGACCACGTGCGTTGGAACTCCGAAGCCGGACACGTACAAGGCACGATCACGCGAGTCCACACCGAAGACGCCGACTACAAGGGGCATACCCGCCGCTGCAGCCCGGACGAGCCCCAGTACGAAATCAAGAGCGACAAGACCGACCACATGGCGATGCACAAGGGCAGCGCGTTGACGAAGATCTGATTCTCTGTAGTTTCACCTCACGTGGCGTGATGTTGTGCAGGCGACCCCCCGCTCGCCCTCCTGTGGTCTCTCATCCTTTTCTCCTTGTTGAGCGAGGAACCATCTCGCGGTCCATCGACGCAGGTGATATGAGTTCGATCGATATCCTCGGGGGCGACGCCGATGTGTCGCTCTGGTGGTTCGCTGGTCGCGACCGAAACAGAACCAATCGGATTGCATTGCTCCAGCAACTAGAACGTGTTCTAAGCTCATGTCACCCGCCTCGAGATCGCGGCGCTGTCCCTTGAAAGGAATGACGATGCAGTTCAACCTTGCCGACGTTTTCGAGACAGTCGCCGATGCCGTACCCGATCGCGTTGCACTGACCTACGAGGGCGAGAACCTCAGCTACGCCCAGTTGGACGCGGAGGCCAACAGGACCGCCCAGCTGCTCACGCAAGCCGGCATCTCCCGAGGCAACCATGTCGCACTGTTCCTCAAGAACAGCGTCGAGCACGTAGCTTCCATCCTGGGATTGCTCAAGATTCGCGCGGTCCCGATCAACGTCAACTACCGGTACACGCCCGCCGAACTCGAGTACATCTTCGTCAACTCCGATTCGGCCGCGGTGGTCGTCGAAATCTCCGAGCATCAGCGCGTCCTTGCTTCCCTCTTGGATGCGTGCCCGATGATCCGGACGGTAATCGTGGTCGGCGAGATCGCCGCCGAACTGTTGTCCGCCGCGAACGAGCACGCAGTTTCCGTGGTTTCACTCGCCGACGCTCGTGAATTGTCGCCCACAGCCGAGTTCGATTCCCGCACGGGCGACGACCTGTACCTGCTCTATACGGGAGGGACCACTGGATACCCGAAGGGTGTCATGTGGCGGCAAGACGACTTTTTCCGCAAGCCCCTTTCCGGCGGAAACCCATACGGCGAGGGGGCGCGAGAAAACCTCGCCGAGATCGCCAGTGCTGCAAAGCAATTTCCCGAACTCTCGTTCCTCATCGCAGCGCCCCTGATGCACGGTGCGGCGTTGTACTCGTTGTTCACCTTTTTCACCCTCGGCGCTCGCGTGGTCCTTCGGCGCGACTTCGATCCGCGGAAGGTCGTGGAATCGATCGAGAAAGATTCGGTGCAGGTGATCCTGATCGTCGGCGATGCTATGGGGCTGCCGTTGGTCGATGAGATGGAACGCCGAAAGGGCGAGGTCGATCTCAGCTCCCTGTTCTCGATCACTTCGGGTGGCGCGATCTGGTCCACCAGCGTTCGGGACCGCATGCTGGCGGTCAAACCGGACCTGCTGTTGCGGGACAACTTCGGCGCCTCGGAGTCTGGGAACGACGGCGCCTTCACCATCGACGAGGTCGGCACTTTGCGAATGCCACCCTCGCCGAGCATGACCCTCGTCGACGAGTCTTTGAACGAGATTGCTGCCGGCTCCGAGGAAGTGGGCTACATCGCCCGCATCGGCAACGTCCCTCTCGGCTACTACAAAGACGAGGAGAAGACCGCCCGGACGTTCCCGACACGCAGTGATGGCACGCGACTGTCGGTGCTCGGCGACATGGGCAAGGTGGAAGCAGACGGCACGATAGTCTTCCTCGGACGCGGCTCGCAATGCATCAACACCGGCGGCGAAAAGGTCTTCGCCGAGGAGGTCGAGGCTGCCCTCCACGCGCACCCGTCGATCAGCGATGCGCTCGTCGTCGCCGCACCTGACCAGCGCATGGGCCAACGGGTTGCCGCGGTGATCGCAACCTATCCCGAGTCACCCGAACTCACCCTCGACGATGTTCAGGAGCACTGCCGCAAGACGCTGGCCGGCTACAAGATCCCACGTTCGATCGTGCTGGTCGAGGAGGTCAAGCGAACCCCAGCAGGCAAAGCGGACTACCGCTGGGCGGCGACAGTGGCGACGGACGTGTCCTGACCGCATATCCGTCGAGAAGCGAAAGAGTCATCGCTGAACCACGCAACCTCGCTGTACCCGAAACGGGTGTTTCACACCCGTCACCAACCATCGGTTCACGCGCGCGTGTCCAGTGCTGAGCCGACCCCGAGGTAGTAGTCCCGAACCAGGCCCTGTTACCGAGCAGGGAGATTAGGTTGGGAAGTATGACCGATGACGTGGGAAAGCGATGGCATGACCCTGGGGGGTCCGGTGGTGTACGCCGTGCAGCCCTGTTCACCGTCTCGGTCATCGTCAGTGCGCTGGTGGTGATGGTCGGATGCATCATGTGGGCGGCCTGGGGACCGCACTCGGGTCAGTGTCGCGACGCGGCGTTTGCGGTGTGCGCCGAGCCCGAGCGAACGATTCTTCTCGTTGTGCCGTCCGCTCTGTTGCTGATCGGGGGATTGTTTGCGTTCGTTCAGACGTATCGGGTGTGGCGCAGAGGTGGAACTTGGCCGATTTGGCAGGGAGCCGGGTGGGCCCTGTTGGTCTCCATGGTCATCTACATGTCGATGTCGTTGAGCGTGTTGAGTCCGTGACGGTCGTGGTGGCCCTGAATCGAGACGGTCGACGGCAACGCCATCAAAGAAATGGTGCCGGTTTCGCCTCTACATCCGCCGGGTAGCTACCTGTCGACACCTCGACAAGGAGCCACGATGAACGAACGGCCTCAGCAGCCCGACACCACCACAACAACTTCTACGCAACCCGGGGCGCGTTCCTCTCATAGCGCAACGCGAATCCTCACCGGAGTTGCCGCTGTATTTTTGGTGATCGCGTTGGTGATATTCGTATTACAGAACACAGAAAAGGCGCACGTCGAATTTCTCGGGTTGAACCTCGATGTCGCCCAGGGTGTTTCGCTACTTCTAGCCGCGGTCGTCGGCTTTCTCATCGCAGTCCTCGGTAGTGGTGTGATGCGCCTGCGACGCCGGGTGCACAACCGCCGCTGAACCAGCCGTAGCTAGGAAGCCAGCTCTGCCATCAACGCCCGGATAGTAGGACTGTTGTCTGCGCTGATTCGCCATACTGCGTACACATCTCGCTTCGGCTCACGGTGCAACTCTCTGAAGATCAGATCCTCACCCAGCGGCGGACGCGCCAGTCGGGGGATCAATGCGAGAACATCGTGCGTGGAAACCAGTGCCAGCTGAGTGGAGAAGTCGTCGATCAGGTGACGCACATCGGGCTCATGAGGGAGGTCGGCGAAGAGGCGCCGGAACCACTCGTGGCAGAGAGTCCCGCGCGGGCTGGTCACCCACGCATAGTCGATGAGATCGGCACTGGTGAGGGGCTCGGCCGCAACTGCTAGCGGATGTGTTCTTCGCATGACCACGTCGCCGACATCCGTGTGCACCAATTGCTTGGTCATCGACGCAGGCAAAGGGCGCGGCATTCCGTCGGTGTTGTGCACGAGTGCGAGGTCGGCGGTGCCTGCCTCGACGCTGGAGAGCGCCTTTCCGGGGTCCTGCTCTTCGATGTTGATCCGAACGTCTGGATATCGTGAACCCAGCGCTGGCAAGATCGGTGCCAACAGTCCGCGCACCGCCGTCGAAAACGCAACGACTCTGAGTCGGCCATGTGGCAAACCCACCGAAACCGATAGTGCTGCCTCCGTGCATCGCTCGAGAGCTTGGAACACATCAGGAGCGGTGGCGACGAGCATTCGACCGGCAGGCGTCAGCGTCAACGTTCTTCCCGCGGGCACCATCACCGCGACGCCGAGTTGGCGTTCGAGCCGCTTGATCTGTTGTGACACCGCGGAGGCGGTGTAGCCGAGTTCCTCGGCCGCCTTCGCTATCGTTCCAACGAGTGCAACCACGTGTAGTGCACGGAGTGCACCGACATCGATCATGAAGCCAAGCTACGGTATTCCCGTAAAAAAGTATTGCTGGTTCTAGGTGGACATGACGTGCAGGATCATCGACTGTGACGATTCCTTTTCAGCCGGCCGAGCGATTCTTCGGGACCAATCTTGTGGCAATGGCTACGCCGATGAATCCCGACGGGTCGCTCAGTGCGTCGGGCACTGATGCTTTGGTCGACCACCTCCTCTCCACCGGATGCGATGGTCTCGTCGTTGCTGGCACAACCGGTGAGTCGCCCACCCTCACCGAGAGCGAGTCCGTTGCGCTCGTGCAGGCAGTTTCGGCGCGCGCATCCGGACGTGGACGGGTGATCGCCGGGGTGGGGACGTACGACACGGCGGCCACGATTCGTCGAGCCCGCGACGCCGAGCGGGCGGGTGCTGATGCTCTTCTCGTCGTGTGCCCGTACTACTCCCACCCGACTCAGGTTGGAGTGCTTGCGCATTGCCTCGCTGTCGCCGATTCCACCGAGCTGCCCGTCATGGTCTACGACGTTCCGGCGCGGACTGGTATGGCCATCGACGCAGCAACGTTGATCGAGATGTCGGCGCATCCTCGGATCCTGGCCGTCAAGGATGCCAAGGGTGATTTGTTCGAGGCAATGTCCGTCATGGAATCGACTTCCCTTGCCTACTACTGTGGACTCGACGAGCTCAACCTTGCGTACCTCGCATGTGGGGCTACCGGATTGCTCAGTGTGATCGGCAATGTCGCTGCGGCACACACCGGAAGGCTCATAGCGGCGGTCCGTGCCGGCGAGCTCGACTCGGCACGGACCATCCAGCGATCTTTGATCGGCTTGACCGAAGCGATGCTTTGCTCCGGGCAGGGCGCAGTCATGGCCAAGTCTGCGCTGGTGCACCTCGGCGTCATCGGCCATGCGACAGTTCGTCTTCCGCTAACCGATCCTCCGGTCGTCGATGTGCAACGCCTCGTCGATGCCCTCACGATCGCAGGTTGGCCCGCTGTGTCAGCTCGTCCCAGCGGGCAGAGTCGACGGGTCAGGAATACAGGTCACTGATGTCGGCTCGGTGAACTTCGTGGATGATGTTGCGCTTGAGTTTGAGTGTCGGAGTCAGTTCGCCGCTCTCCTGGGTGAAGTCGCGTTCGAGGATCGTGTACTTCTTGATCTTTTCGGGGTTGGACACTTTCTTGTTCGCCTCCGCCACTGCCGTATCGATTTCAGCGATCAAATCCGCGTTGGACACCAGCTCGGAGGTTGTCGTGGTGGGAGGAAGGCCGTTCCGCTCGACCCAAGCGGGTAGGGTTTCCGGGTCGAGTGTGATCAGTGCGCCGATGAACGGCTGCGCGTCACCGACCACGATGCACTGGCTGATCAGTGGGTGTGCGCGCATCGAATCTTCCAGGCCCGCCGGCGCGACGTTCTTGCCACCCGCGGTGACGATGATTTCCTTCTTACGACCGGTGATCGACACGAATCCCTCATGGTCGATCGAGCCGAGGTCACCGGTGTGGAACCAACCGTCGATGATCGATTCGGCAGTTGCCTTCTCGTTCTTCCAGTAGCCGGCAAATACGACCGGACCGCGAAGGAGAAGTTCGCCATCGTCGGCGATACGCGCGGTGTGGCCGTCGACCGGTTTGCCTACCGTGCCGATGCGCTGCGCATTGGAAGTGTTGATGCTGAAGGCGGCGCTCGATTCGGTGAGTCCGTATCCCTCATAGATCGGGATGCCGACGCCGCGGAAGTAGTGACCTAGGCGTGCGCCGAGCGCGGCACCACCGGAGAATGCTTGCTTGCACTCGCCACCGAGAGCTGAGCGCAGTTTCGAATAGACGAGCTTGTCGAATATGGCGTGCTTGAGCCTGAGTGCTATTCCTGGGCCGCCCTTTTCGAGGGATTCGCTGTATTCGATTGCCGTTGCTGTTGCTCTGTCGAAAATACCGGCCTTGCCGTTGTCCACGGCCTTTTGGCGCGCCGAGTTGTAGACCTTCTCGAATACGCGGGGCACCGAGAGGATGAAGGTGGGCTTGAAATCGGCGAACTGGTCGAGGAGCGTCGTCAAATCCGAGGTGTGGGCAACGGTTACTTTCGACTCGAACGCGCCGAATGAGATCGCTCGCGCGAACGCATGGGCGAGCGGCAGAAACATCAGGGTCTTCTTGCCCGGGATCATCGAATCCGGAAGCGCCAGCTGACAAACGGACGCCTGAGCATAGAAGTTGGCATGCGTCAGCTGGACACCCTTGGGGCGTCCTGTTGTGCCGGAGGTGTAGATCAGGGTCGCGGGTGAGGCTGCAGTGACCTGATTACGACGAGAGTGCAGTTCTTCGTCGGTGATTGTGCAGCCACGGTTGGCGAGCTCGTCGATCGCACCCGATTCGATGACCAGAACCTCGCGGAGGGCGTCGGCGCCGTCGGTGACTTCCTGGTGGATCTCCGCATGCTTGGTCGTCTCGACCACGAGAAGCGTTGTGGCGGAATCCTCGAGGATCCACTGCGCCTGATCGGGCGAAGATGTCTCGTAGATCGAGACTGTGCATCCGCCGGCAGTCCAGATGGCATAGTCGAAAACGACCCACTCGTAGCGGGTCGAAGAGAGGATGGCGACGCGGTCGCCGAGCTTCAGCCCCGACGCAATCAGACCCTTTGCGGTTGCGGACACTTGCTTCGCGAATTGAGCTGCGGTGACGTCGATCCATCCACCGTTCGACCGCCGCTTGAACGGCACGAATGTGGGGTCTTCCTGAGCATGGCGAAACACGGAGTCGGCCATCGACACGTCGGCCGGAATCGAGAACGACTGAGGAACTGAGAACTCACGCACTATTGACTCTCCAATGACGGCACTGTCGGCTGATTCGGTAAGAGGGGTGTCGCTGAGCTTGGGTTCATTGAATATCCAAGAAAGGCAATGCTATTCGAAAATTTTTGATAGTTGAACGTCACGCTGTCGTTACTCTTGCGACGCTTCCACCATCTGGTCACGTTCGACGACTTTGATGCGTTCGCGGCCTTCGGTTTCGCCGAGGCTGCGTTCGTGGGCGTCGAGGCGGTACCAGCCGTCCCAGGTGGTGAAGGGGACTTTCTTGTTTTCGAGGAAGTCGGTGACGGCCTGTTCGGTGGGTTCGGGGGCTGCGGTGAAGTTCGGTGCGTCTTCGAGGAGGTTGGCGACGGTTTCGTTGGCGTCGCCTTTGGTGTGGCCGATGAGGCCGACGGGTCCGCGTTTGATCCAGCCGGTGACGTAGGTGGCTGGTACGACGGTGTGGGAAGAAGCCGATTCGACTACGCGGCCTGCTTCGTTGGGGATGGTGCCGGCTTGGTCGTCGAAGGGGAGTTGGGCGATGTTTTTGGAGAGGTAGCCGACGGCGCGGTAGACCGCTTGGACGTCCCAGTCGTTGTATTTGCCGGTGCCTTTGACGTTGCCGGTGCCGTCGAGTTCGGTGCGTTCGGTGCGTAGGCCGGTGACTTTGCCGTCTTCTCCGAGGATTTCGGTGGGGGATTCGAAGAAGTGGAGGAACAGTTTGTGGGGGCGGTTGCCGACGTCGCGGATGGCCCAGTCTTGGAGGGTGTTGGCGACCATGTCGACTTGTTTGGATCCGCGGCGTGCGGCTTCGGAGCCTTCGTCGTAGTCGATGTCCTCGGGGGCGACGATGACTTCGATGTTGGTGGAGTGGTCGAGTTCGCGGAGTTCGAGGGGGGTGAATTTGGCTTGTGCGGGTCCGCGGCGTCCGAAGACGTGGACTTCGGTGGCTTTGTTGGTTTTGAGGCCTTCGTAGACGTTGGCTGGGATTTCGGTGGGGAGGAGTTCGTCGCCGGTTTTGGCGAGGACGCGTGCGACGTCGAGTGCGACGTTGCCGACGCCGAGTACGGCGACTTTTTCGGCTGTGAGGGGCCAGGTGCGGGGGACGTCGGGGTGGCCGTCGTACCAGGAGACGAAGTCGGCGGCGCCGTAGCTGCCGTCGAGGTCGATGCCGGGGATGTTGAGGTTGCGGTCGGCGTTGGCGCCGGTGGAGAAGATGACGGCGTCGTAGAAGCGGCGCATGTCGTCGAGGGTGATGTCGGTGCCGTAGTCGATGTTGCCGAGGAGGCGGACTTGTGGTTTGTCGAGGACTTTGTGGAGGGCGGTGATGATGCCTTTGATGCGGGGGTGATCTGGTGCGACGCCGTAGCGGATGAGTCCGAAGGGGGCGGGCATGCGTTCGAACAGATCGACGCTGACGCCGTTGCCGGCGATGTTGTAGTCGGACTTCATGAGTGCGTCGGCGGCGTAGATGCCTGCCGGTCCGGCGCCGACGATGGCGACGCGAAGTGGACGCAGGTCATGCCTCTCGAACGGTTCAGCTGTTGTTGCACTTACGTTTTCACTGTTCATGACGATGCTCGGTACTTTCTATCGGTGGTTCCGATCGTGCGGACTCTCAGCTGTGACGCGCCCGCTCCTCGTAGGCCTGCCGAGCAGTGATGTCGACGTCGTCGAGAAATACCTTGTCCGTGTGGAGCG